>NZ_CP109569.1:0-50215 GCF_045040005.1 Nocardia sp. NBC_01377 | reverse complement strand
CTGTCCGTTCCGAGTTTTGTTGGTGTGCGAGTTGCTCGTGAGCTGCGGTTCGCCATCTTGGTCTGGACGATGTTTGATGGTGGTGTCCAGGTCTAGTTGGCGGATTGTGGCTGCCTGAACCGCTTGTCAGTTCGTTGGCTGTTCCAAATCGCGCCGCGGAACTCCTGCATGTCGGGTGACCATTCTCGGATGATCACGGGGCGAAGTGTGACGTGGTGCAGGACGGCGTCACCCATCCCGCGGCGGTCTTTCAGCGCGAACCATGCCGCGGATCGGATGGTCCGTTCTGCGCTGGGTAGTTTCATTCGTCCGACCTGGCTGGGTTTGCGGTTTCCTCGTGCGGTGGCGAAGGTGTTCGGCGGCGTGGTCGGTGGTCGCCAGCAGTCGGTCGCGATCCAGTGCGCAATGGCGTCTTGTTCTGCCTGTGGCTGGTAGTCGTGGTCACGCAGTCTCCGACGAACCTCGGCAACGAACCGCGTGAGTTGGTCCCCGCCGCTTGCGGCGAATTGTCGCCAGCGGGGCGCGGCGATCAGCGGGGCGAGATCGACCGCTTCGGGATAGAGGCAGGCGAATAGTTTCGACGCGGTGAAACTCGACAGTTCAGCGCCCGCGGGCATGAACTGGAAGCTGCGTTCTCTCCAGATCTGTTGTTGCCGGTGTAGTCCGCTGGTGGGGCGGAATATTTCCCATCGATGGGCGCAGATCATGAAGGCGGTCAGCACGGCGTCGTAGGTCGCGCCCGGGCCGAAGTGTTGGACGAGGCGCAGGTGTTTGCGCTGGGCCGCGATCACCTCCCGGTTTCCCCGCAGCGAGGGACCGTGACTGTCGTTGTCGGGTGGGCCGATCCAATAGTGGTGCCGGGTGCAGACGTAGCGATGATGCGGCAGGATCCGCCAGACCGGTCCGCCCGGGTGGCGTGCGTCGCAGCGTGGGCAGCCCGGTTGCGGACGATGCCGAAACAGCGGCCAGTGCTCCGCGGTGGCCCGAAGCTCGGGCAATGCTCCCGCCAGATGCTCGGCTGGTCGGCCGGTCAGTGCCGACATTCGTTCGGCGGTCACGATCCGCCGGGCCGCTGTCGGGCCGGGAACGCTCACGCTTTTCCAGAGTTCGTCGCCGTCGAGGTGGTTCAGCGCAGCCAAGCGCGCCAGGTAGGAGGCGACGATCTCATGATGGGCGGGGGCGGCGGTGCGCGGCAGGCGCCGCGGAAGCGCGCGCCTCACCGGGGCGCTGCCGCAGACGTCCTCGATGTCGATGCCGCGATCGGTAGGTTGCTGCGTTGTGCGGCGTAGTCGACCGGGACCAGGTCGAGCAGGTTGCTGGTGATCTTCTCGGTGCCGTCCTCGATCGCGAGGATCGCTGCGCCGCGGATGATTTGGGAAAGGCTGCCGATCATGCCACCGCTGCGGCGGTAGAGCTGCTCGGCCATCGAGGCCAGCGTTCCCGGGATGTGGTCGCGCAACCGCAGCGTCGACTCGACCGCCGCGACCAGGGCTTGCCATTGCGTGCGTTGCTCGGCGGTGCCGTAGGCGAACGACGTGGCCGGGACGACGGTGAACCGCCCAGCGATCTGACGGCCGCGGGGACCGGCGAACAATCCTTGTGCTTCGACTTCGACCCCGGCGTAGATGAACGTCGCCGGAAGTCGTTCGGCGAAATATTTGAGTTGATCGGAGGCTTCCGCGCCGGAGCGGCTGGTCAGGGAGATGTTGTGGATCTCGTCGACCAGGACCAGGTCGACGTGAGTGTGCGCGGCGACCGAGCAGACGGCATCGGTGATGTCGGTGACGTTGGCGCGGGTCGGGAAGTCCAGGCCGAGGAAGCGCGCGAACTCGACGGCCAGCATCCGCGGTGTGGCCGCCGGTGGAACGGTGACGTAGATGATCGGCAACCGCTCACCTTGGCCGGGATAGCGTCGGCGGACCGCGATTTCGTGTGCGCGTCCGAGTTGAGTGAGCGCGGTGGTCTTGCCGGTTCCCGACATGCCGCTGATCACCATCCCGCGTCGGGCCGAGATCTGACGGCGGTTGAGTTGGACCAGCAGCCGTCCCGCCGAGATCACTTCCTGGATCGTCGGAGTGTTCACCAACGGGAGATCCGCGTGGTAGTCCAACAATCGGTCCTCGTGTGCGGCGCGATCCTGCGGTGTCATGCCCAGCAGTTGCGCGGCAGTGAGCAACGGTGGCGGCGCGGGGGTGTGCCCGACGAAACGGCCCCATCCTTCCTTGGTCGTCAACGGGCTGTCAGGCGGGATCGCAGTGATGGTCTTCGCGGACGACGCCGGGGTGTAGGCGGACTCGCGTCGGCGGACCGGTTTGCGGGTTCTGCTCGTCATCTCCACTTCTCGGCTTCAGTGGCGGCGTCGAAAATCCCGAACGGGATCACCGTCGCCTCAACAGATTCGATCGAGGTCGGTTCGACCGGTTCAGCATCGGATGTCGGTGGGCGATGTGTCGCGGCAGCGACCCTGCCGCGGGCAGCGGCTCTGCGGCCGGCGCGCTCGTTCGGCCGAACCGGTCCGTTCTCGCTGCGGGTCAGCAGATCATCGAGGGCGCGAGCGATGTTGGTCTCGTCGGTGTCGTCGACGCCGCGTTGGGCGAGCAGTCGGCGAGCTTCGCGCCAGGTGAAGTCAGCGAACGGTGCACTCACCATCGGCTTGTGCGTCCACTCGGCGGTGACCCAGCCGTTGGGGGTGCGGACGAACACCTGCGACAGATCGTAGGGGTCGTAGTGCACCTCCCAGAGATCCCTCTTCGCGGCGTTGCCCGAGGGCTGACGTCGGTGTGGCTCCAGCGCTTTCGCGTCGTAGGTGCGGTAGTCGAGGCGGATGCCGTAGTCGTTGATCGCCCGCCAGGTCACCGGCAGCAACTCGAGGTAATCGAGCCCGGTCAGCATCACCGGCAGATAGCCCGCCGCCGCGACCATCGCCGCATAGGCGTCGTTGGGCGACAACGCTCTGCGCGGGAAGTCCGGATCCCGCAGGCTGTCGTGCGGGCGCGGCTGCCAGCCCGCGATCACCCATTCGTCCAGCAATTCCTGCAACTCCGGGATCGTCCAGACCGCCTGCTCGTCGACGCGTTCCCCGCGGCGGCTGGTGTTGGCGCCGGTATAACCGGGCAGGTGCTGACACCACAGAGTGTTGATCGATCCGAACGTCGCTTCGACGATCGCCTTGTCGGTCGGGGTGCGTTTGCGTGCGCGCTGGATCGAGATGCCCAAGCGTTCGCAGGCCCGGGTGAAAGTCTCGGAGATGAAGACGTTCCCGCCGTCGATCGTGATCGTGTCCGCCACGATCACCGGCTTGGCTGCCGCGCGCGCCATCCGCTCATCGACCGACATCAGCCGATCGTGGGGCAGCCGTGACGCCGACATCGCCAACGTCGCCGACCATCCCGGTCGCATCGGCTCGGGAACCAGCATCCGCGCCAGCAGCAGCGCCGCATCGACCGCCTTCGTTCCGACCGGTCGCAGCACCGCCGCGCAGATCGTGCGGGTCGCGACGTCGACCGCGATCGTCAGGTCCGCGCGCGAGAGGACCCCGGGCTCCAACACCACCATCACATCCAGCGGTGTCGAATCGATCTGGATCTGCTCACCAGGCCGAGCCGCCAACGTCGGAGTAAACGGCCGCGCCGGACGATTCGCTGCCTGCCGCCGCGTCACCGCCGAGGCGAAGCTGTGCCGCCCCGTCGATAACGCCTCGATCAACGCATAGAAGGTGCTGCGGCCCGGCAACGGGACCACGTCTGGACCGTGCTCTTCCTCCAGAGCCTTGCTCACCCGCCGGATCACCCGCGACCGCGTGCCTGTCGAAGCACCGGTCTGCGCGTCCAACTCTCGGCGGACCGCAGTGACGACTCGCTCATCGACCCGACCGACCGCCGTCGACTCGCGCAGCACCCGTTGGTCGACCAGTCCCCAGAGTCCTTGCTCTGCATAGTTGGCGCGCAGCCGCTGGAGTGTCCGGACACCGACCCGCCGACCCGCGTCGGTCAGCTCGGCCGCCTTTGCCGTGTCCCGCTCATGCTGTGTCCGCGTCAGCGGATCGTAGGTCGCGCGGCGAGCCCCGTCCGGCGCGACGCCGGTGGTGATCTCGATGATGTGTTGTTCCCACTCACGGGCCGTAGCCAGGGCCGATTCGGGTAGCGAGTCCAGGATCCCGAATGGTGTCATCGGCTGCCGCGGTTCGGATCCGACGACTTCGAAGTCCGCCGAACCCATCAGATAGGCGGCGAGCACGACGGTCTCGACGCCGTCACCGGCCCGCAGCCGGACCGAGGTCCCGCTCACAGCGACTACTTGATGCTCGGTGTTGTCGAACACTATCCAGTCACCGACCCGGAGCACCGAATCCCTCTGGGCCATCATCGCATCGCCGTCACGATCGTCTCCCCGCGCAGCGGCAGGGAAAGGTCTGCGTTCAGTTCGTGTTGCCAGATCAGATGAAAGAGCACCGGCAACACCGCGATGCGATCCCCCACCGCCGTCGCGCCGTCCATCAGTGTCAGCGGATCAGCGAACGCAGCACGAAGTCGCTCGGCGATCTCGGAGATCCGATGACGAGGATGCCGATACCCGCTCAGCCATCGAAGGTTCGCGGTGACGATCGGGTCCGGGGCACCCAACAGCCGATACTCCCACCCGACGAGCTCGCAAGCACGGCGAGTCGATTCGAACGCCGCCAAGTCACGCGGCCCGCGCCGATCCACCGGTCGACAGTCGATCACCACCCCGGTCCCGTCGACCTTGCGGACAAAATAGTCCGGGGCGTGTGACCGCGGCCGAGGAGCCGGTTCCTCGGCCGACCAGAACAGCCAGAACGGTTGCGAGGCAATACCCACCACCGCCGGGTCGAAGTCCAGCGCCACCAGCTGGTCACGTTCCAGCCAGGACTCGAACCCCACGTGCCGCCCCGTCGTTGCCGACCACCACTGACCAGATAAATGCCTCTGGCCCCGATAAGAACGGAACCGACGCACCGGCCGCAGCGATTCCAACCGCAGCGACCACGCCTCCGCCAACGGAACCCGCACCTCGCCGACCGCATCGGCCGAGTAGGACAACTCGAACACCGACAGCGCGTATCGCGCGCCCCCTTCAACCACGTTCAGCCCCGCCGACGTCACGGGCTGTGATTCTCAACCACCCAGCAGCACAGCGCAACGCGTACCACCCAGCTCGCCCACGAACCTCCGAACACCGCCGACCTCCGGTCGGCGAAGCGAAGCGACGCGGTGGACCGAAAATCGCACCGACTCCTGTACCGGTCAGCCGATCACTTCGCGTACTCTGCTCGCCAACAAAACCTGGACTTCGCCACTCACTCGCCAACTACATCTGGACTTCGCCAACTAAAACTGTAACGGACACAAACACCCTCTACCTCACCTTTTCCTTGCATTTTTTCTACAGCCGTTCAAACCTCTTGCACCCAGGTCACGTTCGCTTCAGATCAGCGAAACAAACTGCGGGGTATGGTGGTTGGGGTGATGTCACTGGCGAAAATCGCGAGTGGCGATGGCTACGAGTATTACGTCCGGCATATCGCCACGAACGACGCGAACGAGCGCGGCGAGCAGAAGTTGGCCGACTACTACTCCGAACGCGGTGAATCCCCTGGTCGTTGGTGGGGCACTGGGCTGATGGATCTGACCGTTTTCGACGAGAACGAGGACATCGTCACGGCGGTCTTCGCTGGGGACGAGGTCACCGAATCGCAGATGTGGGCGTTGTTCGGGCGCGGCCTGCACCCCAACGCCGAGAGCCTGATCGCCGAGGAGGTCGCCGCCAAACGCGCGGAGGGCTTCACCGCTCGGACCGCGCAGGCACACGCGATCAAGATCAAGGCGCGTATCGGGTCGCCGTTCATCAAGCCCACGGCCGACGAGTTCTCCTACCGCGGCGAGCTTCGCCGCGCCTACCAGGCGTGGAACGTCGAACACAGCCGCGACCCGCACGCACCGATCCCGGAGACCGACCGCGAATACATCGCCACCGAGGTCGCCCAAGCGATGTTCCACGACGAGCACGGCCACGACCCCCGCGACGAGGCCGAACTGTCGACCTGGGTCGCGAAAGCCTCGCGCCCGAAGTCCAAGCGCATCGCCGGATTCGACCTCACATTCACCCCGGTCAAGTCCGTGTCGGCATTGTGGGCGTTGTCCTCGCCCAAGGTGGCCGCCCAGATCGAGGCCGCCCATCACGCCGCCATCTCCGACGCGTTGCGGTTCCTGGAACTGCACGCGACCTACACCCGGGTCGGGCGCGGCGGCGTCGCCCAGGTCGAGGTGGGCGGGTTGATCGCGACCATGTTCGATCACCGCGATTCGCGCGCCGGTGACCCGGATCTGCATACCCACGTGGTGATCTCGAACAAGGTCCGCCGCAAGACCGGCCAGTGGGGCGCCCTGGACGGCCGCATGATCTACCAGCACGCCGTCACCGCCTCGGAGATCTACAACACCCGCCTCGAGCACCATCTCGAAACCATGGTGGGCGGTGTCGCGTTCGTCGAACGCGAAGGTCGCGACGCCGACAAACGCCCGATCCGGGAGTTGGCCGGATTCGATCCTCGCCTGGGTGCGGCGTGGTCGGCCCGTGCCGAGGCGATCAACGCCCGCCTGGCCGTCATGACCACCGATTTCCAGAACCGTCACGGCCGCGAACCGTCGCCGAAAGAGCTGTGGCGCATGGCCGAGGAGGCGACGCTGTCCACCCGTGGTGCCAAACACCATGCCCGATCACGCGCCGAGCAGCGCACCGAGTGGCGGATCGAGGCCCGGCGCGTTCTCGGAACCGCGGCGCGGGTGAACGGCATGGTCTCCGCGATGCTGTCCCACGAGCCACCCGTGCGAGCAACGGTGTGGACCGAACAACTCGCCGGTGAGGTCGTCGACGTGGTCGCCGAGCAGCGCGCGACCTGGCAGGCCCACCACATCCGCGCCGAGGCCGTCCGCCAGCTGCGCGGCCGCGTCGCACCGCACGCGTTCGACGACACCCTGCACGAGGTCGTCGCACTCGCACTGGGCGACGGTTTGTCGATCCGTCGCGTGGATCCGGCCCCGCCGACGCCGGGCCTGGTCCGCTCCGACGGCACCAGCGTCTACACCCGCGCCGAGTCGACGAAGTACACCTCCCCGCAGATCGTGGCCGCCGAAGGGCGTCTCCTGGCCACCGCCCAACTCGACGGTGGCCACGTCATCCCGGCCGCCGCGATCGAACTCGCCGAGGTCGAGTACGCCGCCAACGGCCGTCGACTCAACCCCGGACAACGCGCCCTCGTCCATGCCTGCGCCACCAGCGGCCGCCGGTTCATGGCCGCGGTCGCACCGGCCGGGACCGGTAAGACGACCGGTATGAAAGTCCTGGTCACCGCCTGGAACGCCGAGGGCGGCAACGCGATCGGTATCGCGCCGACCGCGTCGGCGGCCGCGACCTTCGCCGCCGAGACCGGCGTCGAGGCGACGATGACCGTGGACTTGCTGCTCACCCTCGCCGAACATGGCCCCGAGCGTCTCCCGGTCATCGACTCACGGACCCTGGTCATCCTCGATGAGGCCGGTTTGACCTCGACCCTCAAACTCGACGCCGCGATCGAGTACCTGACCAGCCGTGGCGCGACGGTCCGTGCGATCGGCGATACCCGCCAACTGTCGGCGGTCGCCGCGGGCGGGATCATCCGCGACATCGTCGAAACCAGCGACTCCCCCACCCTGACCAAGGTGGTCCGTTTCGCCGACCCCGGCGAAGCTGCCGCTGGTCTCGCGATCCGCGACGGTGATCCGGCCGGTCTGGCGTACTACTTCGACCACTCCCGCGTCCAGGTCGGCACGCTGTCGGAGAACCTCGCCGCCGCGTTCCGGGCCTGGCGCGCCGATCACGCCCAAGGACGCGACGCCGCGATGCTCGCCCCGACCCGCGCCCTGGTCAGCGAGTTGAACGCGCTCGCGCGCGCCGAACGAATACACCGCGCCGAACTCCACGGTGAATTCCTCGGCCCGGAAACCGTGCTGGCCGACGGACATTGCGCCTCGGTCGGTGAGGTCATCGCGACCCGCCGAAACGACCGCCGCCTGCGGATCTCCGACACCGACTACGTCCGCAACGGCTACCGATGGACCGTCCAAGCAGTCCACGACGACGGCGCGATCACCGCCACCCACCTCGGATCCCGGCGCCGGGTCACCCTGCCCGCCGACTACGTCCGCGACCATGTCGGACTCGGCTACGCCTCCACGATCGACTCCGCTCAGGGCATGACCGTCGACCGCTGCCACGGTGTGCTCACTGGGCGCGAGTCCCGCGCCCAGCTCTACGTCATGCTCACGCGCGGCCGCGGCGGCAACTACATGTATCTCGCGACCGCGACCGCCGTCGACGAGCACGCCGCCCACGCCTACGAGGCGGTCCATCCGCCGACCGCGCTGGACCTGCTCACCGACATCCTGACTCGCGAGGGCACCCAGGTCTCGGCCACCACCCAAGATCGCCTCGACGCCGACCCGCGCCAGCATCTCGCGCACGCGGCCGACGCCTACCATCACGCGCTGACCGAGATCGCCGAAACCCGCGTCGGCGCCGGGCGTCTGGCCGAGTACGCCGCCCACGCCGAGCAGCTCGTCCCCGATATCACCGACGCCCAAGCGTGGCCGGTGCTGCGCGCTCACCTGGCGCTGCTCGAACTCGCCGGTGCCGACCCGCTCCAGACGCTCACCGACGCGGCCGCGAAACGCGAACTCGGTTCGGCCGCCGACCCGGCCGCTGTGCTCGACTGGCGTATCGATTCCACCGGAGGCCACTCCCAGACCGGGCGCGGGCCGCTGCCCTGGCTGCCCGCCATCCCGGACGCACTCGACCGCGACAGCACCGAACGCCAGCACCTGGTAGCGCGTGCCGAACAGATCACCGCCCTGGCCGCAGCGATCGCCGACCAATCCCGCGCCACCACCGGCGTGGACGTGCCGGTGTGGGCACAAGGTCTCCACGACGCTGATCCGGCCTTGACCGCTGGTCTGGCGATCTGGCGTGCGGCGCACCGCGTTCCGGATCTCGACCGTCGCCCGACCGGGCCGCGACAGTATCCGGTGGCCGAGCGGCGCGAACAGCAGCGCTTGGACCAGGTCGTCGCCGACCGGATCGGCAACCAGGATGCCTACGCCAGACGGTGGCGCCCGGTCGTCGACACCGTCGATGGCCGTATCGCGGCGGATCCGTACTGGCCGACCCTGGCCCGTGAGTTCTCCCGCGCCGCCGACACCGCCGGAATCGATATCCCCGCAGCGGTCCGGGCCGCGCACGACGGGCGGCAGTTGCCCGCCGAGCAGCCCGCGGCCGCGCTGCGCTGGCGCATGACCGAAATCCTCGACACCCCCGCACCCGAACCCGTCCGTCAGATCGGCGACGGTTCGCTCCCCCAGCTCGATGCCCCGGCCAAGCGGCCCGAACCCGCAGCGCCACAACCCGCGACCGAGAAAGAAGCGGTGTTGGCGCGGGCCCGCGCCAACCTGCGCAGACTCGGCCCCGACGACCCACGCCGGATGAGCAACGCCCGCCTGGCCGAGATCACCACCGACCGCCACTCCATCCCGACCCACGACCGCGGCGGTGTCCTCGTCGTCGCGGTCCTGCGCGTACGCGAAGCCGAGCAAGCCCTCACCAACCTCCGCGAGCACTACCAGAAGCTCGACGCCGACGCGGCCGCGATCCGCCGGGCACAACCAGCCATCGACAACGCGAAAACCCTCGCCGCGCAGTACTACGCCTACAACCGCGACATCCAGGCCCACGAACGAACCCACGAAGCCACCAACCGGATCTGGTGGCGCTACCGCGCCGAACTACGCGCCCGCATCGAACAACTCACCGAGGAACGCGAACAAGCCCTCGAAGCGGCCGCCGAAGCCAAGGAAGAGGCCGACCGCCTACGCGCCGACGCACCCGCGTCCCCGTCCTCGTGGGAACAGATCCTCACCGAAGCCGACGACCGGACCGGACGCGACGAACGCCTCACCGCCGCGACCACCGAACTCGACCAAGCCCGTCTCAAGCACGCCGTGCACGCCGCACTCGACGAGCCACAACTCGACGCCGCCCAAGCCGAAACCGAACGACGCGACAACCTCAGCGACATCGAACTCGAAGCCGAGGAACAAGCCCGCGCCGAACTCGACGACCAGCCCATACCCACCAACACCCCCGGCGGGCCCACCGCGCGCACGCGCCGCGCCGAGGAAACCCGCAAAGCCGTCACCTTCACCCGCGAACGTCGCCGCAGCATCGGAACAACCACCAGCGGCGGCCATCATTCCGGCCCGCACCACGACAGTGGGCCATCACACGACCACGGCCACGGCATGTGAGCCAGAAAGGGCAGCACCGACGGACCGATAGCAAGCCCCCTGCTGAGAAGACGGGCCACCGTAGTATCAGCGGAAAATATAACGAAAATGCTGGTCAAGGCAAAGTATTCTACGCGATACGTAGATCCAGTTGCGACGCCTTTCCGATATTTTCCCGTTTCTCAGCCTCCCGTCTCGTCACCGACACCAATCGAGGCCTGCGATTGAGCCTCGGGTCGAAGTACATCGAACAGTTCTGTTGACGAGTATTGGCGATTCGGGTCAAGACCTTCCGGAGCGGGTGCCAGAGGCGTGTACGTATCCTCGTTGTCGTCGTGAAGCCACAACGCCGTGACATGTAATGCAGGGATCCGCAGGAGCGAAAGTCGTGGATTCTTCTCCGCCATACGTAGTACATTGTTCATTCTATTGACAGTTTCGACAGTCGCAGCAACGAATGGCCCGCTATTGAATAGCGCAAAGCGGTGCTGGCCGTTGGATGCTATCTGTGTTTCGGCGCTCGCGACTGCGCCGTCTTTACTGTACATAATGAATCGCCATCCTGTGAGGCTAGCGCTATCAGGCGGTCGCCCGGCGATTACATCGTAGAGTCCGATGACGTAGACGTCGTGCGGCATCGAGGGTGTAAGTTCGGCAGGCGCGGAACCGCCGAGCCCACGGGCATTAGACTCAGGCGCGGCCGCGACATCTCGAATTCTGTTCGTGACAGCTGTCAGGACCTCAGTCGGCGGTGAAGAGAATTGGATCGGCATTTACTTTCTACCTCCTCGTGAAGTATGAGTGGGTCCAACTGCCAGAGCCCAAGTAGGCGGTTGTAAAAGTGTCATAGTCGACATTTGAAACACCCGAGACTGGGTCATGGATCTCGATGAGATCGCCCTCAATGAATCCAGCGATCGCGACGAAGTGCGCCCCGCCGCCGCTCCATGCTGTGCGCGCACACACCGGCCTTCCGGCGACAATCTCGTTCTTCATATCGTCGCGACTCATAGTCCCACTCACCATGCGATTGAAATGGCCTACTCTAGTCAACGGCGCATCCAGGGTATTCACCTGATTGCACGGTCCAGAAGCACCCGAACCGCAACAGTCGGTTCTGCCCAGTTCTCCATTGGCTACCGCGCATTGCGTCCAGGTCGTGCTCGGGTTGTAGAACTGCGCGATGCTGACAGAGGTTGCGGCCCAGCACCAGTTCGACTGCGTTTGAGTCTGCATAGTGAAGTTGAGCACCCACGACAGGGGAATGAGCATCCAGTTGTCGTTGACCCCCGACCAATCGACTCCATGCACCCACCACGAGGTATAAGCACGCCCGTCGTTTCCGGTGATGAACAGGTCGAGATTGTTCGACGTGCGCGCCACCGCAGAAACTGGCGCACCGATCGGGAAAAATCCTCCTATTGCGCGCCAGTTATCATTGATCCCCGACCAATCGACTCCCTGGAACCACCACGAGGTATAAACACGCCCGTCGTTTCCGGTGATGAACAGGTCGAGATTGTTCGACGTGCGCGCCACCGCAGAAACTGGCGCACCGATCGGGAAAAATCCTCCTATTGCGCGCCAGTTATCATTGATCCCCGACCAATCCTGTCCTTCGTACCACCACGAGGTGTAGACCCGCCCGTCGTTTCCGGTGATGAACAGGTCGAGATTGCCCGCGTGACGTGAGGTCACCGAAACTGGCGCACCGATCGGGAAAAATCCTCCTATTGCGCGCCAGTTATCATTGATCCCCGACCAATCCTGTCCTTCGTACCACCACGAGGTGTAGACCCGCCCGTCGTTTCCGGTGATGAACAGGTCGAGATTGCCCGCGTGACGTGAGGTCACCGAAACTGGCGCACCGATCGGGAAAAATCCTCCTATTGCGCGCCAGTTATCATTGATCCCCGACCAATCGACTCCCTGGAACCACCACGAGGTATAAACACGCCCGTCGTTTCCGGTGATGAACAGGTCGAGATTGTTCGACGTGCGCGCCACCGCAGAAACTGGCGCACCGGGCGGGAAGAATCCTCCTATTGCGCGCCAGTTATCATTGATCCCCGACCATTGTTGGCCCTCATGCCACCACGACGTATACACCCGTCCATCGTTCCCAGTCACAAAGAGGTCGAGGTGATTAGGCATTCGAGCGACAGCGGTCACCGGCGCGCCCGGCGGGAAGAATCCGCCAACTGAAAATAATTCCGACCAGTAAGTGCCCTGATGCCACCACGATGAGATAACCCGACCGGCTGAATCAGTGTAATACAGATCGAGTTGATCGGAGTTGCGGCTGACCGCGTCGACTTCCATGGCTTCTCCTGACACTTAGTAGGATCATGTCGGTCAATCATTTAATCCGCCGCCGCCTGACACACGAGTAGTGCACTACTCGAGTTTCTCGAAACTGGTCTCGAGGATCCCTCCTCCCATCGTCTGGTATTTGTATATCCCGTTCGTCGGGTGGTGACCGCCCGTGGACCGGGAAGGCGGAGGGCATGGACCACTCCACGTGCTACCCCGTGGTGGACCCCAACACAGGCAAAACGCACATCGAATGTGTCAAAAACTTCAGTACCGCGTCACCTGCGTAGTCACAGCTGAATTGCCATATCCCCCCAAAGCCGGGTTTCGGTAGTAAACTGCCGATTTCGGTAGAAACTCTCGGATTCCATGGATCAAGCCACTCCCAGCGAGCGACTACCGGAACGATGCCCTACCCAACCTCGGATTCTGGTACTGACGGACTCGGCGTGTGAGATGGCAAAGCTCTCCCCGCTGAGGAAGGGTGCGGCAGCACCGTGAAACCCGACAGCGCGCTCAGCGTTCGAAGTCGCCGCGCCCGCGATCGTTTCGGCGGCCTGGCGGTGGCCGGTGCCGTTCGGACGCCCGTGACGGTTTCGGCGTCGATTTCGTCGACGGCGACTGTTGCGTCGGTGCCGCGCTCGGGGGCGGTGTCCCGTAGAACTGGTCGTAGAGTTCCTCGGCCACGCGGTCGCCACCGTCCGGGCTGGCCGGTCGAGGATCGTTCTGCTGCATACGTTCCATCGCGCGGCGGCGACGTTCGGCTGCTTCCCGGGCCGGGCGTGCGGCCTCTTCCAACGCCCGCATCGTGATCCGTTTCGCGTTGGACAGCGGCGTGCCCGGTCCACTCGCCCGGTCCACGACGGTTGCGCGGGCACCCTTGCGTGGGGTCTTCCCGATCGGGTGCCCGTAGTCGTCGACGCGTTGATGGTCCGGCCGCGACGCCCCGGTCACCTGCCGGTTCGTCCAACCGTGGTGCGCCTCATCGATCGCGGTCTCCACGACGTCACGGTCGGCGCGCTCCAGCACAGCGGTGGTGCGCTGCTCGGCGGCCCAGGCCGGAGACCCCAGCTCCCGCACGTGCGGGCGCGTCGGGTCGATCCCGGCGGCGCGTTTGTGGATCTCGGTCAGTGCCTCACGCGCGTGGGTCGCCATCTCGGCGGCCTGGGTAGCGCGACCGCCCGCGTCCATCGCGGCCATGATCGTGACCATGCAGTCGGCCAACGCCGTCACCAGCGCGAGGTTGGCCGCCTCGGGAGAGCGTGTCGCCCACAGCATCCGCCCGACCGCGCGCATCCCGACTCCGTGCACGGGGTGCGGGCGACGCTGATGCGCGGGCAGCTGCGCGGCGCGCGAGAGCTGACGGGCGAGCCGGTCCAGCGGCCCCGGTGTGGTCTCGGTGCGCATCGACGCGGCCGCGAACAACCCGGAGGTCTGTGACGCGGCTTTCGCCCAGGCGTCGCGGTCGTCGAGCGGGATCGTGCGCATGTACTGCGACCAGCGTGCCAGCTGGCCGATCGCGTCCTTCTGGCTCAACAGATCCGGACGCACCGAACGCCCCGACCGGGTCGTGTTCGACCGGCCCCACTCGGCCGACGCCGCCGTGCGGGCCTGCTCGGACTGCTCCCACCCAGCCCATCCACGCATAGCGGACAGGGTCAGGTCCTTGGCCAGGTGCCCGCCGCCGAACCAGATCGCCTTTTCCCAGGCCCCGGTCTTCTGATTGCGCTGTGCGGGCATCCGAACCGAGTAGCCCACAACCTCTTCGGTGCTGCCCTTGGCGTAGCGCGGCCGCAGCATCACCCCGGCCGACCGCAGCTCGCGCACGAACTCGGCCTCCGACTCCGTCGACACCGCGACCGCACGGACCCGCCGCCGCAACGCTTCACGGTCTGTCTCGGTAGCGCCGACCCGTTCCGCGCGGGCCCGCTCATCGGGGCGGGTCGCCTGCTCGGTCCCGCCGAACTCCCGCGACGCCAGCACCCGCAGACCGAACTCCTGCTCGACCACCCGCGCCGCTGCCTGCGAGCGTGGCCAGTCCCGACGCACATCGGCCAGCGACCCGTCCGGACGCACCACCGACATCGCGATATGCACGTGATCGCCACCGGCCTTGGTCAGGCCGTGATGCACCGTCGCCCACCGCACATCCGGCGCACCATCCACCGCGTCGGTGAAACCCATCTCGGCCATGAACCGCCGCGAGATCTCACCCCACTTCGCCTCGTCGAGCTGACCCTCACGCGGGTCCAGCGACAACGCGCAGTGCCAAACGTTCTCGTCACGGGTCGCGGCGTCGAACGCCTCCCGCCGCGGCGTCCCCTCCGCGATCGCCGCGTACGCCTTCCGGTAGTTCGTCGCCATCACCGGCTGCCCGCGCAACACCGTCTGACGCGGCGAATCCAGCAGTTTCGCCAGCTCATTGGCGCGGGTGACGTCGATCGCGCCACCGAATACCGACATCGAGACCACATCACCCGCGATCACGCGCGGATTCGTGTGCTCCTCCGCGCGACCAGGCCCGGCCAGATAGCGCAGCAACCCGGCCATATCCGAGCCCTTGACGATGTTCGGCATCATCAGCGCATCACACCCCAGCGCCGTCCGGATCGACCGCGGCCGCCCACTCCTCGTCGACCAGCAGATCGACAGCCGGATCCACCGACTTCGCGGTCACCGCAGGCGTCAAACCCATCACCCACCGCGCTGTCGCGTCCACGCTCAGGCAGGCCCGCGTCACCGCGTGCAACGCGTCGCCCAAGTGCTCGGGGATCTCGCGCTGTTGATGGGCGTAGCGCACCAACTGATTCAGATTCGATCCGATGCGGCGCAGTTCGGTGTCGAGTTCGAGCAGCTGCATCGCCGCGTGCGCGCGACCGGCCTCGACACGGCCGGAATCCTGCGCGGATTCCACCAGCAGCCGCGCGACCGACACGCCAGCCTCCTCGGCCCGGCGCGTGAGGTCTTCCTCTTCGGCATCCGACAGCTTCACGACATGGCGGTGTCGGCGGCCGTCAGCGATGTTGGCCTGACGCTTCCGGCGCGTGCGCGCCCGCTGATTCGTCGACTCTCCGGCCACCTGGCCGCCTCCTTCCATGCCCAGCGCAGCGACCCACCTTCACGGTGGGAGTGCCCGTTAGGGCACCTATCTACTAGCTCGCTCCCGCTTCAATCCCTGAGACTACCGGATCGGGAGATGCCTGGTTGCCTTCCTGACCGAGACCACACAGAGCAAAGACTCCGGCGCGGGAACGGCACGGAACCGCGGGCCTGGACGACACTGGCCCGCGACTCGAGACGCGACGGCATCCTGCCGCCACCTCGACGGGAACGGAGGAGTAGACCGTTGTGACCAAGTCGAAAGAATTAGCGTGGGGCCTGCCCATCCATTTCCTCGCGGTCCGACAAACCCGCACGGCCACCCACCAGGCCCGAATCGCCGCGCTCCAAGCTCATGCGGCAACTGCCCGGGCTCGCACAGCGATGGCAGACAGGGCGACGCAGATCGATACGGGATGGCGCATCCATGCCGCCATCCTGGATTGGATGAGCAAGATTGACGCGAAAGCGTCGTTCACCCTCACCCTCGATGGCGTGCTACTCATCGGTGGCATCGCGCTGTCGAAAGACCCAGGCACCCCATTCCACGAGCTGAGTGGCGTATACGCGCTCCTCTTCAGGTCTGGCTGTATCTTGCTGTTCGTTTCTGCCGCATCAGCGCTCATCGTCCTGTTCCCGGGCCTGGACTGGCGAGCCATATTCGCGGCAACAGTTCTCTGGATCCCGCATTGCAAGTGGCTCTCACGGCACAAGCGGATCCCGCAGTACAAAGCGAAGAAGCTCAGGAAAAGAGCAGAAAAGAACTTCATCTTCTTCGGCAACTTGCAAGCATGTGACGAGGAGAAGATCGCGGAATTTCTCACGCGCAACGTGGAACCGGTCCTGGCGGTACAGCTGTCTCGGATCAGCAAGATCGCAGCGAGAAAACATCTCTTTGTCCAGTGCGCACTGATGTGCGTACTCCTCGGCATCAGCATCCTTGCGCTCACCTACGCACTCGCACCTACTCCTACTGGCACCACAACTGTCTGGCTATGACACGCCTCCGCGCCGTGTCAGTAGAGTTCTTGCTGACGCAGTCCCTGGATAGTTCGCGCTTCCAGGGCCTGCGTCACCAGATAGACGAGGACCCCGCCGGATAGCGCCCGGCGGGGTCTTCGTCGTATTCGGGGTGGTGCGCTGCTACGTCCGGTCGGTCTTGCGCAGTTCGATCACACGGCCACCGGTGCCGCTGCTGACGGCTTCGGCCAGGAGCACAGCCGCGGTATCGCGGATCCGCTCGACGGTGCGCCGGTGTACACCGGTCGCGGTATGTGCGGCATTGACACTCGCGCCACGATCGAGCGCTTCCAGCACCCGCACCACGGTCTCGACAGGCAGCCGTCCGCCCGCACCACGCCCCCGCACTTCGTTCGCAAGTGCGGTCAGCGAAGCCCGCACTTGGCTGTCGGTGCCCGCACTTTCCACCGCACTTGTCCCCGCACTTTCCACCGGGCTCAGCGCAAGTGCGGCCTGTGTCCGCGACCCCGCACTTGCCGGTGCCGACGACCCCGCACCACTGGTGCGGGACGGGTGCGCAGTCCGTGAACGGGGTGCCCGGGGTGCCCGCACTTCTTCCCGCACTTCGCCCGCACTTGCCGTCACTTCGAGGGCATCGTTCGAGGTAGACGTGGTGCTGGTTTCGGTGCGGGCCGGTTCGGGAGCCTCCTCGGCGACCGGTGCGGCAGCCCCCGCACTTGTGTCCGCACTTTCCTCGCTCGGCTGGTGCGGTGCGGACTCGACCACGACCGTGTCGGTGCCCTCGGACCCCGCACTTTCGAAGTGCGGTGCGGCCGCACTTCCCGCACTTGTGTCCAGAATCGCAGTGCTGTGCACCTCCGGCGAAGTGCGGTGCGGGGCCGCACTTTCCTCATCCACGTAGTGCGGTGCGGGCGGAAGTGCGGGCTCTGGTGCGGGGTCGAACTCGGCCTCGAATTCGTCGATCGGGTCCGTAGTGCGGGCCGACTCGACCGGCTGCTCCTGTGCAACCGCAGGCGCCGTCGACGGCGCTACGGCGGTGCCGATGATGCTGGGCTGCGGGGTGTGCAGTGTGCGCAGATCCGGCAGGTGCATGGCGACGTCGGAGGTGATCCGCTGTGCCACCACCGCCCGGGCCTTGGTGTAGTCCTTGCCGAGGTAATGCAGCACCAGCAGCGCGCCACCGATCAGGCACGGGGCGATGCCGTGCAGGCTCGCCTGGTACCAGTGCGTCGCCGCGAGGTAGGGGTAGGTGTTGAGCGCCAGGGTCAGCGCGAACAGGCCGACCTCGGCCCACTGCAACCCTGGGGACGGCTCCACACCGGCGGCCTCGCGGTTTTTCGCGGTGCCCACGGCGATGATGACGAGCAATCCGGAGATCATGCCCTCGACGAGGAACGACACCCAGAACATCGGGTCGCTGGTGCCGCCGGGCGCCATGTTGTGTTGGACGTTGACCGCCGACCAGAGCATGCCCGCGGCGATGATCGCCGCGCACCCGTAGCGGGTCCACCGGCTGTAGCGGTGCAGCTCGGCGATCGTCGAGGCCGGGGTATCGGCGCGACGCTGCGCGGCCAACGCCTTCCGTGCATCGATCGCGTCGCGGATATCGGCTTCCCGGATCTGGGCCTCGGCCTCCCGGATCGCCTCGGCCGCATCGAGTTGCGCGGACAACTCCGCACGATCAGCCCTGCGGAGCTGACCACGCTTCCAC
Organism: Nocardia sp. NBC_01377; assembly: GCF_045040005.1. Lineage (NCBI taxonomy): Bacteria > Bacillati > Actinomycetota > Actinomycetes > Mycobacteriales > Nocardiaceae > Nocardia > Nocardia sp. NBC_01377. The sequence continues at coordinate 31,777 of NZ_CP109569.1, read as the reverse complement.
TCGGCCAACCCACGCTGCTCGGCCAACTCGGACTCGGACGGAACCTCGGTCAACACGTTGGCAGAGTCGCCACCGAGCAGTTCCAGCCGACCCCGCGCGGTACTGAGCTGTTCGGCCAGGGCCGCGACATCGCCGCCGGGCGGGCGAGCAGGAACAGGCTCGGTCTTCTTCGTGCGGAACATCAGTTGCCTTCCTCATCAGGGGTATTGGTGCGGCGGGCCGTGTCGAGCGCGGCCTGCAAGGTGGCGATCTGGGTCTCGTGGGCGGCCTGGATGCGGACGATCTCGGCCGTGTGATCGGCGCGCAGCGCTTCGCGGTCGGCGCGGGCCTCGGTGCGGGCCTGGCCGAGTTCGGCGCGCAGGGCGCGGATCTCGTCACGGTCGGCGGTAGCGCGGGTCGCGGCCTCGGCACGGATGGTGTCGACCTGCCCGCGCAGCTGCTCACGCTCGGAACGGGCCTGGTCACGGGTCTCTGCCAGCTCGGCGCGGAGGCGATCGGCTTCCGCGCGGGCATCGGTGGCGGCCTGCTCGGCGGCGGCCTGGGCGGATTCGGCGCGACGTTGAGCGGTGAGCGCGGTGTCGCGATCGTCGTTGGCCTCGGTGATCAACGCGGCGGCCGCACGCTCGGCCTCCTCGGCGCGATACTGCGCGTCCCGGCGCGCGGCGGCGATCTCCTCTCGCGATTGTGCCTCCACAGCGGCGATCCGCTGCGCCGACTCGCCGCGTACCTGTTCCAATTCCGCACGCGCGGCCTCGGTTTCGGCTGCTCGGGCATCCCGGTCGGCCAGGGCGTCCTCGGCCGCGCCCTCGGCGAGGGCTTTGTCCTCCAGGGCGCGGGCCAGCTCACGCCGGGCGGTCGCCGCGTCGGTCTCGGCCTCGTCGACGCGCGCGTTCGCGGCCGCGATCTCGGCATCGGCGGCCCGGCGTGCGGCGCCGACCTCGGCGGCCGCCGCGTCCGGATCCCCCGCGGTCGCCACGATCCGCTGCGCGGCCTCCATGATCCGCGACATCTCCGTGCGACTGTTCGTCGCGACCATCTCGAACTGGGCCAGCAGCTCTGCCAGCGACGAGCGCGCCGATGTCACCGGCCGCCCGGCGGGCTTCTCGCGCCGCGCACCGGCCGCCCCGGCCTCGGCCTTCAACTCCTGGCGACGCTGGAACGCCGTGGCCCGGTCGTGCACGCGCACGATGCCGTCCGGATCGACGTGGTCCTGCCCGCAGTACTCCGCGCGACGACCGCGCCCCTCGACCGGCGGCAACGGGTGCCCCGCCTTGGTGAAATCGCCGGTTTCCACGTCGTAGCCGACCGGGAACGCGCAAACCCGCGCGTCATCGGCGGATACCGCGCCGCGACCGGCCGGGATCTCTGGATCGGATTGTTCGCTCATACCACGAGTCTACCGCATTATCGTTGATTGTTCAACGTAATTCATATTCGTTTTTACGTTAGAACGTAAACGTAATAATGAATGCTAGCTACGATAGCTAGGCTAGTTAGAGATACTTGCTATGGGTGCTACGGTCGCTGTGTGAGCGGACAGAGCACCGATAGGCAGCGGCCCCGGCTGGTGGTGCTGGCCAACCAGAAGGGCGGCGTGGGCAAGACCGCGACCGTCCTGGGCCTGGCCAGCGCGATTACCCGCGCCGCCGATGGCGAGGCGGGCAACGTGTTGATCGTCGACCTGGACCCGCAAGGGAACTCGACCAACGGTGTCGGGATCGAGGTCGCCGACGACCAGCCCACGATCGCCGACGTATTCGACTCCAAGGCACGCCCCGGCGCTCTCGCCGATGTGGTCGTGGCCTCGGCCTGGGACAGAGTCGATATCGCCCCCGCGACCGACGACCTGGCCGACCTCGATGACTCCGGCAACGCCGACATGGTGTGGCGCCTGGACGCCGCCCTCGAAGGTGTCGACCTGAGCGGCTACCGCGTCGTGCTGTTCGACACCCCGCCGAGCTTGGGCAAGCTGCTGTTCTCGTCGCTGCTGGCATCCGATGAGGTCGTCGTGGTCACCGAGCCCACGGTCGATTCGGTCAAGGCTGTCGGCAAGATCGAGCAGACGATCGCGCGGGTGCAGCGCCGGCCGAATCCGCGCCTCGACTTCAGCGGGATCGTGGTGTCGATGCACCGCGGGATCGGCGAGCACGAGTTCCGCGAGGGCGAGCTGCGCACCGCGTACGGCACATACGGCAGCGACGGCAAGGTGTGCCGCACCGTCGTGCCCGCATACGCCGCCCGCCAGGACGCACACTCCGCGCGTCTGCCGATGCATCAGTTCCGCGGTGGAAAGGCACTGTCTCTCCAGGTCGCCTACACCGATCTCGCCCGTGAGCTGGGACTACTGAACGGAGCCACCGCATGAGCGGCGTCGACCGCCAACCAGCGATCGGGCGTCGGCACCCCGCCGACGCCCTGCCCGACAAGCCCCGCCCCACCCAGGCCGCGCCCGCGCCGTCACCGGCTGCTCCGGTCGCGCCGTCCACACCGACGCCGCGCGGGCCTGCCGAGGAACGGCTCATCGAGCAGCACAACGTCCGGATCCGGCCGTCGACGAAAGATCGACTCGGCCGCGCGGTCGACAAACTGCGCTACGAATCCGGTGACCGCAGTATCTCCATCGCCTCGATCACCGACCAGGCCCTGCGCGAGTTCCTGGACCGAAACGGCTGCTGACCAGCACTGATAGGCGTGCTAGCACAACTAGCTAGCAGCGCGTTCGGTGCGAACAGCGCTTCGAACGCACCCCTCACTCCGACCGGTGGGTGCGCGTCCTCACTCGACCAATCACCTGGTGAGGTCATTCCTGGCGTGCACGCTGCGCGAGGTCGCGCAGCTCGGCCGCCGCAGCCACGCGGGCTGCGGCTTTAGTGCTGATTCCGCGCCGGGTGGCGGCGGCCGCGATCTCGCGGGCCTGGGCTATCGCCGCCGAGTCCGGCGCGGCGGGTATCTGCGCCATCGCTTCGGCCCGCCGGGCGGCGTTCTCGACCCGCTGACGTTCCAGCCGCTCCAGCTCGACGGCGGCCTCCCGCGCCCGGTCCAGCAGCATCGGAGGCTCGTCGACCGGCGTTCCGGACAGCAGATAGGCCAGGTAGGCGTACGGATCTCGCGGCCGATCGAAGATCCGCCGCCCGGACAGGTAGACCTCGTCGAGCGCGGCGTGCACGTCGTCGGCTTGCCAGCCCGCGATAGCTCGGCTGGTCAGGACGGCCGATAGCCCTTGCGGGCCGAGTAGACGCAACCAGACCGGGTTTCGTTCGTCAGCGCGCACTCTGGCGGCCAGTACCACCGCTCGTGGGTCGTACGCACGAGGTTTCCGGCGAACCCCCTCCTTGTCGATGCCGCGCGAAGCGCGTCCCTTCGTCACGTCCTGGTGGTCAGTAACCGATCTGGGGCGTGAGAGAGAAACCAAACCGGGGCTTTGCCCCGGTGGGGTGCCAAAGCCCTGGTGGAGGATGGATTCGACGCGGAAGTTATCCACAGGCAGGGTGGTCGATTCGTGCAGTGCGGCGACTGCCGACCAGCCGCGGCACGGGTCGTCACGGCGCCAGGAGTCCAGCCGCTCGACGCGGGTCCTGTGGCGGCCGCGGAACACGACCGTGCGGCCGCCGAACGCAGCCAGGAGTCGACGGCACCGGTGCATGGTGGATTCGCTACGCAGAGTGGCCCGTTGGAGCGCGCCGATGGTCAGCCGGGCGTTGCGTCCAGTGCTGTAGTCGGCACCACTGGATTCGACGATGAGGTAGTGCTCGAAGGTCCGCCGCGACACCGACTCGACCACGCCGTTGCGGCGCAGTAGCACGTAGTACTGGTCATAGAACGCCAAGTGGTGCGCGATCCACCGTTCACGCGACCACCAACACGCCGGGGCAGCCGAGTAGGCGGTTTCCGGCAGCTCCAGCCGCAGCGGAGGCAACGGAAACAGTGGAGCCAAGGCACCGACACCCCGACTGCGGGGTGACCGGGCAGCACTGTGTTTCCCCTGGTGAGAGGTGTTATACACACGATATGTGTGAGATCGGGTGTGTTCGCGCGCGCCGCCATATGGGCGTGAGCTACCCTGAGACCTGCGGTTCAGCGCCAGTCCCTTTCAAAGGGGCGAGAATAGAGCCCCCCGACCTGGTCCGTCGCGGGGGTTTTCTCGCGTTTATGGAGTTTTCTGAGCAGGGCCTCTTCGAGCCCTACCTACCGATCAGATCCCCGTCGCGTACTCCTTCGTTGATGTCGAACTGGACGCTATCGCCATGACACACACGGTGACTGGCGAAGGCACACCGGCTGTGTGGGTTAGCCCGCCAATCTGAGCTGCTCAGGTGTCGCGACGTTCTTCGACACCTGTACCTCGCGGGTCAGGGCGCTTTCGAAGTACGCCCGGTACGTCATGCCGAGACGTTGCGCCTCGGCCTTGACCTCGGCCAGCAGCGTCTCGTCGATCTCGACCAACTGGGGTTTTCCGCGTACGGCGCTCATACCCGGCTATATAACGCGTGGATCGCTCGGGATCCGCGCAGACACGCCGGGAGAGCATGTCCACAATTTGTGCATATCTCCGGATCACACCTACACCTTGTGTGCGCGAAGTGAGAAGTACAGCGGAAGTTCGATCCCGTTAGGCGGCACGAACTCTCGAGGAGAGACCTTGGTGAGGGACGGCAAAGATCGGTCCAGCCAAGGGAATTCGTGGAAGAACTCAATTCGGAACCCCGCTTGTGCAACAGCGGTGATGAGGTCGCCGGTGCTGTGGGTCCATAGGAACTTGCTCGTCGAGTCGACGTGGGCGCTGGGATCAGCGTAGGAACCACGGACTTCGAGTCGCGCCGGGTCGGTGCGAGCCCAGTACGGGCGGCCCAGTTGGAGGGTATCGGTAGTGTCGTCGACGGCCCGGGCCATCGGGTGCATGTCGGTGAGGTAGAGCGTCCCGCCGGGCCGTAGGAAGTGGCTCGCGACCCGTGCCCAGCGGCCGAGATCGGAGATCCATCCGAGGATGCCGCGCGAGGCGTAGACGATGTCCCAGGTCCCCGTGAGATGTTCGGGTAGTGCGAGGACGTCGGAGCACACGAATTCGGCGCTCACGCCGAGAGATTCGGCCAGCTCGGTAGCGATCTGAATTGCGACGGGGGAGAAGTCCACGCCCGTCACGTGCGCGCCATGTCGAGCCCATGACACGGAGTCCGCGCCGATCTGGCATTGGAGATGCAGAAGGCGGAGGTCGGTGACATCACCGACCTCCGCCTTCTCGTATGCGCGCAGTTTGTCGGCCCCGGCCCGGACCGCGTCGAGGTTGTACCAGTCGCTCTGGGCGTGGATCGCGGCCCACTCGTCCCAGAGCACGCGGTTTGCGTCGAGCGCGGCCGCGGTGGAGTCCTCCTCTTCGGGCTCTGTGGGCATCAGGAGACAGTCACCCACTGGCCCTCTGGAATGGCGAATTCGCCGAATTCCAGGACTACACCGTCTTGTTCGGGCCAGGTGTTCTCGCCGCGCAGGATCGGATCGCCCTCGGCGATGCCGAGCCGTTCAGCGATGAGCGCTGACGCCCGAGACGCGCACTGGCGATAGCTGTCGATGCCGATCTGCGGGAAGCGCCCGGTTCGGTCCTGCACCAGACCAATCGTGCCCTTTCCACCGGGGATCGGGGCCATCTCCAGCAGCTCCGGCACCTGTTCCACGAGCCCGGCAGGCATCCACGTCACTGACCAGGTGACAGGCACATCGCCGTGCGCGGTCACTCGTTCGCGGCGAACAACCTGGTCACCAGTCTCGATCGCCATCGCATCGGCGACGTGCTGCGGCGCCGCGATGAGCTCGGCGGAGATGATCCGTGAAGCTCCATGCGGATAGATCACCCGACCACGGTGCACGGACCGCAGACGGTCCGCCGGGGAGTAGGTCGATCCCTCCAGGAAACAGACGATCGTGCCCTGCTTGCTGGTGGACACCAGACCGTCGGAGGCCAGTTGCCGCACTGCCTTTGCGGCGGTTGTGTAGGCGACTTCCCATTGGTCGGCGATCTCGCGCACGGTAGGCAGTCGAGCGCCCTCGCGCAGATCGCCGCTGGTAATCGCGTCGCGGTAGTGGGAAACGAGCTGGAGATAGATCGGCTCGGGTCGTTGCAGGTGTGGGGTCATCGGGGGGTCCTTCTCTCGGAATTCATCGATCCAAGGCTAGCAGTCGTGTGCGCGTGTGCGCGGTACGCATCAAGACAGCGCACAACAGCCCGAATTTAGTCCGTGTGCGCTCTTGTGCGTGGTCGCTATCACGTTCATACTCGATCGTGTGCGCATCGCGCACACAGAGCGCACACGAAACGAGGAGGGCGGGATGAACATCCCGAACGTTTGGACGCGAGAGACATGGCGACGGGCGGCGACGCCGACGATTCCGGCGGTGATCGAGGCCGCCGGCCATCTGGTGAGCGAGGAGACCGATCACCACGCCGACTACGTCGGTCAGGACCGGTGGGTGCTGGATTACCTGCCCGGTCGGCAGTTGACCCGGGCGCAGGCCTTGGCCGGTATGCGGATCGCGATCGCTCCGGACCGCCCGGAGGTCGAGCGTTGGGCGGGCTCGCTCGGCCTGACCGTGGCTGAGGCTGTCGGTTTCGCCGCGCTGTCGGTGGAGGTCGTGTGATGGCCCGCGAACGCATTGTCGAGGTTGTTGTGCCGATCGTGCCGGACTCCGGTGGTGGCGGTATCGGTGTCGTGTCGTCGATGGCGCTGCTGCTTGCGGGGGTCGTTCTCTTCGCCCTGGCGGTGCTGGTCGTGGTGACGCTGGCGTTCCCGTCGCACGATCCGAGCGCCCCGTCGCCGACTCGCGTGATCGGCGACTGCGCCCCGTTCTGCGGACTGCGCACCACCGCTCCGGCTGTGCCGGGCGGTGAGCGGTGATGGCGAATCAGAACCTGCCGGATCCGGTGACGTTCTCGGACAGGGCCTGCCGTGGGGTCGATCAGGACTTCTTCTTCCCGTCCGACGCCGAGCAGAAGCGGATGGTGCGCCGCTTCTGCGGCGGTTGCCCGCGTCTGGCCGAGTGCGCGGACTGGGCGATCTCGGAAGTGCTCGCGGGCCGGTTGGCCGAGTCGTTCGTGGCTGGGGTGCAGATGCCGCAGCTCTACGGCAAGACCCCGCGTCAGAAGCGGCGCGAGAACGCCGCTGCCGAACTCGCCGAGGTCGCCGAGGCGGCTCGTGGCGCTCGTATGGAAGGGGCTGCGTGATGGATCGCAGTGTGAAACAGCCTGGCCAGAGCAGTCTTTCGGGTTGGGGCGAGTTCATCGGGGTTGGTGCGGCGATCGGGCTCGGTGAGCTGGCGGGGCTGTCGATCCGGGTCGGTGAGTCGCTCTACGCCGACACCCAGCAGCACGTGTCCTGGAACCCGCTGATCATGAGCATCAATCTCGCGACCGGTGATCTGGACTGGACCGGCGCGGCGACCGGTGGCGCGGTCACTCTCGCGGTCGGCATGGGTGCGGCGGTGGCCGGGTCGGTGTGGGCGTGGAAGGCGACGTGCCGCAAATGCGTGCAGCTGCGCAAGAGTTCGGGCACGCGCAGGGCTCGGATCAAGCGCGAGAAGGTCGACAAGCAGGCCAAGTGGATGGCCATGGGCAGTGAGTTGGCCGATCTGCGCCGTGACGCGGTCCTGGCCAAGGCCCAGGACTTGGCGGTCCAGCTCAAGGACGGCGACGCTCCCGGCGTTCTGATCGGGCGCACGGTCATCGACGGCCAGGAACTCTACGGCTCCTACGAAGACCTCCACGTCGATATCTGGGGTCCGCGTGCGGGCAAATCCACCAGCCGCGTGATTCCCGCGGTGATGGAGGCCCCCGGCGCGGTCGTGGCCACCAGCAACAAACGCGACGTGGTCGACGCGACCCGTGGCCCGCGTAGCCGCACCGGTGAGGTGTTCGTCTTCGACCCCCAGGGCGTCGCGGCCGAACCGTGCACCTGGTACTGGAACCCGCTGGAGTGGGTGCTCGGTGAGGACGGCGGCGCGGGCGCGCAGAAGCGTGCGGCGAGTCTGGCCGGGCACTTCTCGGTGGCCGGTGAGGCCAGCCAGAAGGACGCGTTCTTCGATCCGGAGGGCGAAGACCTGCTCGCTGGACTGTTCCTGGCCGCCGCGTTGGACAAGAAACCGATCACCCAGGCGTTCATGTGGGTGACCACCGCCCACGACAAGACCCCGGTCCAGATCCTGCGCGCGCACGGCTACGGCGAGGCCGCGTCGTCGTTGACGGCGCAGTACGTCGCGCCGGACAAGCAGCGCGCGGGCGTGTTCGGCACCGCGAAGAAGATGGCGAACTGCCTGAAATACCTCAACATCCACCCGTGGGTGTGCCCGCCGGTCAAGGGCGAAGCGGCGCGGACCTCGTTCAAGGTCGAGGAATTCGTGCGGCGCGGCCGCGACACCCTCTACCCCCTGAGCAAGAAGGAAAAGGGTTCGGCGGCACCGTTGGTGACCGCGATGTGCGCGGCGGTCAACGACGCCGCCGCAGACGTGGCGACCGGGCATCGGCGCGGGCGGCTGCCGGTGCCACTGCTGCTGGTGCTCGACGAGGCCGCCAACATCGTCAAGTGGGCCGACCTGCCCGAGCAGTACAGCCACTTCGGATCTCGCGGAATCGTCGTCATGACGATCCTGCAGTCCTGGGCACAAGGCGTGAACTGCTGGGGCCACGACGGAATGACCATGTTGTGGGGTGCGTCCAACGTCAAGGTTCTCGGCGGCGGTGTCGACGACGAGGCATTCCTGCGGGCTCGTAGCGAACTGATCGGGCACCACTACGAACTGGCCACCTCGACCAGCAAGTCCCACAACCAGACCGGCCCCGGATCGATGTCGGTCTCCACCTCTCGCACCACCGAAATCACCCTGCACGCCTCGGATCTCGCCAGCCTGCCCAAGGGCCGGATGGTCGTGTTCACCTCCGGGCATCGCGCCACCTTGTGCCAGGCCGTGCCCTGGATGGTGCGCCCCTACGCCGCCGAAGTCTCCGCAGCGATCACCGAGGCCGAACAGGCCCAGATCACCGCCGGAAACCCGATCGGGCGGGCGCACCTGCACGCCGTCCCGTCCGTCGACGAGGAAGGCCAGAGCGCATGAGCGACACCACCACCGAGACCAGCGAAGCCACCGAAGCCGTTGCCGCGCCGGTGATTCCGGAGATGGACCTCGGGTCGCTGCTCAACACAGCGGTGCGCAAGGCCGTGGTCGGTCAGGTCAGCACCGAGGCCAAGACCATCGCCGCCGGTGTGATCGCGGCGATGCTGACTCCCGAGGTCATCGCCGGAATGCGGGAGACCGCGATCCTGGAGGCCGAACGCGCACTGAATCCTCCCCCCGAAATCGAGGTCGAAGCCGAGCCCGAGGCCGAGGAAGAGGAGAAGGCCGAGGAAGAACCGGAGCTGTTCTACCGCGATGTCGGTGAGTTCGTCGACAAGCAGATCGCGAACCTGTACCGGCGCGAGGTCGGTCCCAGCACCGAGGGCCAGCGTCGCTGGTGCCCGCGCTGGTGGGACCACGGCGAGGCATATGGCCGCCTGGAGGACCTGTGGCGGGCGTGGGAGAAGGCCCGCCAGGGCGAGGGCGACGAGATGGCGACGTGGTGGATCACCCACTGCGACCCGATGATGGACCGCCTGCTCGACCCCGATGGCGTCTTCTCGGCCTGCTCGGTCGGCCACGGTCACCACTACCAAACACCGGTGCCGCGCCTGGCGCTGGTCGAGGCCCCGGAAGGGTTCTTCGCCGACGGCTACACCCCCGCCGAGCCCGCGCCGCTGTCCTCCTCGACGCTGGTGATCCCCCGCCCGTCGGTCGGTAGATCCCGTGTGGTCAAGGCGTTCGGGCAATGAGCGCCCCGGCCCGTACCCACGACGAGGGGTCGTGGGAGGTGATCACCACCGCCCTGGACCGCACTGTCGGTCCCGGGCGCCCGTCCGGGGCCTGGACCAAGTACTGCTGCCCCGCTCACGAGGGCGACGGGCGTGGCCACCGGCCGTCGCTGGGCGTGAAGTACGACACCAGCCAGCAGCGCACCGTCGTGCGGTGCTTCGCCGGGTGCGACAACGAAGTCGTCCTCGACACCCTCGGACTCAAGGTCCGCGACATGTTCGACCGCGATGTCGAGCGCACCCCCGGGCGGGACCGTCACGCGAACCGGTCCCGCCCGCGCCAGGTGTCACCGGCCGACCGCGCCCTCGACGCCGCGGGCATGCCGCTGACCCAACCCCGCAAACCCGATCTCGGCGAGCAGGTCTCGCCGTGGAAGCAGGTCGATTCCTACCCGTACGCCCGCGCCGACGGCACCGTCGCCGGTGAGGTCATCCGCAGAGAAGCCGATTTCACGCGTGGTCGTGACAAGGAATTCCGGCAACGCCGCTGGTCGACCGAATCCGGTTGGGAGCCCGGCGGATTCGAGAACATCCCGTTCCAACTCCCCAAGGTGCTCGACGCCGTCGCCGAGGGCCGCGTGGTCTACATCGTCGAAGGCGAGAAAGACGCGCTCAACGCCGAACGCGCCGGGCTGGTCGCGACCACCAACGCCGGTGGCGCGACGTCCTGGACCGCCGAACACGCGCAGTGGCTGCGCGGAGCCGCCACAGTCGTCATCGTCGCCGACCGCGACCCCGCCGGATACCGCCGCGCCGAACGCATCACGGCCAGCCTCGACGGCCTGGTCGGACGCGTACGCGTTCTGCAAGCCGCCACCGGCAAGGACTTGAGCGAGCACCTCGAATGCGGTCACGAGATCGCCGAACTGGTGCCGATTGCGCACCTGGACCCCTACACCACCGCCGCCACAACCCCGGCGGCCTCTGCTGATCCCGCACCAACCCCTGGAGGAACCTCCGTGCCCGAATACATGCTCGCCCCTTCCCTGCACGACGGTCCGGCGCCGACGCATTCCGACGAGGTCGATCACCTGGCCGCGCAGTGGACGACCTTCGTGCGGCTGCTGATGACCTACTACACGACGGCCGCGCAGAAGACCGCCGCCAAACGCATCCGCCACAAGGAACAGCTCGCCGAGGACAAGGCCCAGGAGACCCGCGAGACGCTGGCGCGCTTCGCCGCCGAACAAGCCGCGGTCGAGGCCCGTCTCGGCAAGCTCGCCGAGGCCGGCCTCGACAACGCCTCCCGCACCGAGATCGTCGAAGCCGTCGCCGACGCGATCGCATGGGCACCCGAGAGCACGGTGGCCGCCCAGGCAGCCCGCACGCTGGCCAGCCACGTGCACCACCGATTCGGCGTCGAGATCGACCTCACCGATCTGGGTGCCGCCGATATCGAGGTCGTGGTGCCGCCGCATCTGGCGACCGCGTTGGTGGCCGCCGAGCAGGAACGCGCGGGAGGGTTCCGGCTCAAGAAGGCCCAAGACCGGATGCTCGAACTCGTCGCCGCCGAGACCCTGGACGAGTCGAGCAAGGCCGAACTGCTGGCCGAGATCGAGGCATGGCGCGCGAACCCCACTGCCAAGCAACTGGATTCGCTGAGCCGCAAGTTGGAGGAGAAAGGCGTCGGGGCACCGGTCCGTACCCGGGTGCGGCTCGTGGCCGCCTACCTCGGCACTCCCGGCCAGATGGTGCCGACCGAGCAGCTCGGCGAGGTCGACGCCGCCTCGGCCAGCCGCGAACTGCGCAAGATGGGCCAGTTCGTCGATCCGGGCGAGGAAGCCAAGGCCCGCACCGACAAACTGCTGATCTCGTATCAGGACGCGGTCCGTCTCGGCGGGCCGACCGGATCGCTGCGTGAACGGCTCTCCGAGGCGATCTCGGTCATGACGCCGGAGGACCAGGCCGCCGCCCGCGCGCGTGGCGCCGCGATTCGCGCCAACCCCGGCGAGCAGTTTCAGCCGTTGTGGCCCGGTCACGTCGACCGTGACGAGCTGGCCACCGCCGTGCGCGTGTATGCCGTGCTCGCTCCGCAAGCCGAACTCGCCGCGGGCAAGGCCGCCGATCTCGACGACGCCGATGCCCGCGCTCTGCAAGGCCGAGCCAAGAAGCAGCGCGACGACATCACGGCGGCGATCAAGACCGGCAAGGGCCTGCACGAGTGGGAAAAAGACCAGCTCGAACTGGTGATGCGGGATGTGGAGGCGGGCAAAACCGTCGCTCCGGAACTGCTGTTCCTCGACGAACGCTCCGCGGCGGCCGCCGACGCCGATCGCGCGGCACGCATCGCGCAGGACACCACCCTCACCCATCGCCGTCAGCTCGAACAGATCCTCGAAACCAACGCCGCACCGACGGGCACGGTCGCGCGCACCCGTGACGCGGTCACCCGCGTCATGGACGTGCAAACCGAACTCGCCGCCGGTCGAGCCACGCTGCCCGACTACGAGGCCACCGGCCTGGACCGCCAGCTCGACGCCAAACTCACCGCCGCCGGTGTGTCCGAACCGGTCCGTAACAAGGTCCGTCACCACATCGACGCGGCCGCACGGGAAGCCGCGATCGTCGGCAAGCAGGCCACCCGGATCGCGAATCAGTGGGGTGAGCGGCGCGAAGCGGTCGTGATCACCCGCGACCCGGCCAACCAGGAACCCCCCGCCTACGACAGCCCGCAGCGGCGCGCGGGCCTGGAGGAGAACCTGCGCGCGACGGCCGGACTCGACGAGGACTCCCTCGCCCAGCGCATGGCCGCCGACGCCGCCCACGCCAAACCCGCCTCGGCCGCGCCGAGCGCGGGCAAAGCCAAGGGCCGCAGCACCAAACCCGGTGCGGGCGTGCGCCGCACCCAGCATCGCGGCAAAGGCCCCGAAAAGGGCCTCGGTCGCTGATCACCGAAGTAGTCACCACGAAGGGAAATCCCATGTCCACCACCGCAACCCACGCTCACCGCAGCGAAGTCGACTCGCCCGCCGATCGGCATTTCAACGCCGTGCTCTCGATGTCGAGGACGCGCGGCAGGTTGTTGACGTCGCTGCTGGGTCCGACCGATTCGCTGCCCCCGCACTTCAAAGATCCCATCGACGCGGCCGGACGAGATCTCGATTTCGCTCTCTACGAACTCGCCAGCGGCCGCGCTGTCGACGCGGCCCGCGCCCGGTATCAGCAATCGCGCACCGCCCTGGAAGCGGCGGTCGCCGAGGCCGAAATGAGCAACTGGTCGCTGAACACGCTGCGAGCGATGCTCGACGACTTCCTGCGCGAGGCCGAACACATGGCCGACCTCCTCCCGCACAGCGAACCCGGCCAGGGCCGCTGAACACCCCTCAGGAAGAAGGAAATCCCATGTCCACCACCGAAATCCTCGACCCGACCCCGGCGGATCTGCACGACGCGATCGCGATGCGGATGACCGTCTCGCGCGGCACCCTGCTCGCGGCCCTGCTGGGCCCGCGGGATCTGCTCGACGAGCGCCTGCAACGGCGTATCACCCACCGCGCCCAGGACCTGAACTACGCGCTCAACAACATCGCCAACAACCACGACGTCGAGGCCAGCCGCGCCCGATTCCTGGATGCGCAGTACGAGATCTCGCGTGCGGTCACCGATGCCGGGATCACCGCCCTGGGGCTCAACGCGCTGACGATCATGCTCGACGACTACCACCGCGAGGCCGAGTTCCTGGCCACCCTCGCACCGGCCCTGCCGGAGTGAATCACCCGTGACCGCAGTGCACGAGAACGAGCAGCCCGACACCTACCCGTGGCGGGCTGCTCCGTCTCACCTGAAAACCCGCCGCCAACTCCGTGCGGCGGGACTCAGTCCGGGTGGGCAGGACGTGGCCGCGCTGATGCTCGGCAAACGACGCGGCCGCCGACTGATCGCCCATCTCTACGACATCGCCCTGGCCCGCCCCAAGCGCGTGCCTTCGCCCGCGCAGCTCGACGCCATCGCGAAAGCGACCCGTGAGCACCAGGCCCGCGCGGCCGAACGCCACGGCTACACCCGCACCGACCTCACCGCCGAGGTCGATCCCGGATCCCAATGGGACCGAAACCAACCATCCCGCAATCACTCTCAGGAGAACAACGACATGAGCAGCAACGACTTCCAGGACACGACCGGGACCGGTCTGTTCTCACCGGACAGCATGGACCGGCAGCGCGAGGGTGCGCGTCGGCTCCGCGCGACGAGGGCCAGGATCGCCGAGTCCGAAGCCCAGGACGCCGCGATCGAGGCCCGCCGTGCCGAAGACGCCCGGCCCAGAACCGCCGCCGAACAACTCGCCGAGATCCAGGCCGAGACCCGCGCCGACCTCGCCTCCGGACTGATCAGCCCCGATCAAGCCGCATGGATCGACAACATCCAGGTAGAAGACGAACCGGGCATGAACGCGCCCAGTAACGACGCCCTCGACAAGTGGATCCAGGCCGACCTCGCCGCGGCCGCCACCGAGACCGTGCCGGTCGGGCACGGCCAGCGCCTCGCCCACCTGCACGCCCTGGTCGCGGTCAACCAGGCCCGCGATCGTCGCGAGCGCATGTTCGTCGACATGCAGGCCGCCGAACGCCGCGGTCAGGCCGCCGCCGACGCGCTGGCCGAACGGATCGAGGTCGCCCTCGAACGCGACGAGGCCGCACTCACGCAGCTGCCCGACAACAACCGCGACGCCCGTGCCGCAGCGTTGGGCAAGGCCCTGACGTGGAAGGAAGCCTCCCCGGTGGCTGCGGACCGCGTCACCGAGATCACGGGTGCTCTGCGCCAGCAGTGGGGCGTGCTCGTCGACATCGACGAGCTGAGCGTCGGTATCGATCCCGAGTTCGACGCGCGCACCGCCCAGGTCGAGGCGCAGGCCCGCGCGGTGCGGGTCCGTGAACTCGCCGCCGTCGACGTCGTGGCGGGCTTGGCGTTGCCCGAGGACGTCAAAGCCGCTGTCGGTGAGGTCATGACGGCGTGGTCGGATCAGTACTTCGAACCCGAGGACCCGCAGGTCTACGTCGACAAGGAGCCCTACCGGTACGGGGAGCTGCTCACCGAGCTGGGCAAAGTGAAGATGCCCGACACCGACCGTGCCGCGCTCGAATTCACCGTCGACTACCTGCGCGACGCCGTCGATGTCGACCTGCTCGATACCCCGGTACAGGTCGATCCCGGTGAGGAAGCCCGTGGCCGCGCAGCGAAAATGCTCGACTACTTCGCACGCGGCCAGGTCCAGCCCGGTCGGATGGCCGAGGAGATCTCGGTGATGACCGCGCCCGACCAGGACGCCATGCGTGAGGTCGGACGCGCTATCACCGCCGGGCAGCCGGTCGAGACCGATATCTGGCCCGGCTACGTCGACCGCGAACACGTCAGCGAGGAACTGATGTTCTACGCGATGGACGCGGGTGATCTGCTGCGCGTCTCCGACTACATCGTCCAGGAGGCGGCGTCCTTCGCCCAGGAAGACCCCGAACGGTTGGGCGTCACCGACGACACTCTCCTGAAAATCGAACGCATGGCCACCCGCCGCGAGCAGCTGCGCGCGGCCGCCGAGACCGGCAAAGGGTTGACCACGGCCGAACGGCATCAGATCACCGCGGTGTTGGCCGATATCGATTGCGGGCGCATCGGCCACGAGAGCCAGCTGCCGGAACTGATGTGGGTCGACGAGCGCACCAAATCCGAGGTCGACCTGCTGCGCAGTAACCGGCCCGCCGCAGAACTGTCGACCGCGACCAGAAAGCAAGTGCGGGAACTGATCGCGGACAGCGGCGCCGTCGAGCCCGACAGCCACCAGGGACGGATCGTCGACCACGCGGTATCGCGGATCAGTGACTCGGTCTACTCCGTTGCCGAGGGCGCGCCCCTCGGTGTCGAGCGCGAACGCGAGGAATTCGCCGAGAAGCGTCGATACCTCGGGCAAGCGTTGGACAAGGCCGGAGTCGACCGCGACACCAAACTGAAGGTTCGCGATGTGATCGACGGCCGCGCCCGCGAAGCCGGACAGCTCGGCCGCCCCGCGGCGCAGCGCCGGACCCAGTGGAAGACCCGTACCGATGCGGCCATCGCCCAGCGCGAGGACCAGGCGGCCCAGCGCCGTGCCGTCGCCAACGGTCGCGCGCCGCGCAGCAGCGGCCGCAACCGCGCGCACCGCGCCGACCGGTCCGCGCAACCGTCCTCCCCCGCCCCAGCACGGCATTCGATGCGCCGCAACTCCCCGGAGGTCGAGCGGTGACCATCGACGACATCGTCTACGTGTGGATCTGTGCTCGCCTGGACGCTGACGGCGGCCCGGTGGTCGACCTGTTCCAGTCCGATCCGTGGGAAGGCGACGACGGAGACGGAATCGTCGGGCGCACCATCGAGTCCTGGTGGGAATCGCTGAGTTTCGACGGCATCACCCCCGCCGAGCCGGGCGCGCTGGTCGACATCACCGCCGTCGACGACCTCCTGCGCGTCTGCGGTTACCAGCGGCTCAACGACTGGATCACCCGCACAGGGCGTTCCGGACAGACTGTCCACTCCGCTGATGGCCAGATCCGGATCGAGGACATCCGGTAACCGAGTAGGGAGCTGACTCCCGCGATATCGAACGACCCCTGGGGCGCGAACCTCCCAGGGGTCGTTCCATGTCTCGGGGGGGGAATCGACCTCGAAGACCGCGCGCGGTCGAACCGTCGGCGTCGTCAGTCGAGCCAGATCAGGCTGATCCCGACGACACGTCGCTGTTCTTCGAGGATCAGATACACCAGCAGGGCCTCGCTGTTCGGGCCGAACACCATCTTGCGCAGGTTGCCCTCGGGATTGCGTGGCTGGAAGGGCCGACCGGTCCACGGTGTGAGTTCGAGGAAGGCGATCAGCTCGGCGAAGTACTCCAGCAGCTCGATCGGCATCCCCGCGAGTACCTGGCCGACCTCGTCGGCCTGCTCGTAGGAGTACAAGCGGCTACTGAGCGAGCCGGGCGGCGATCATGGCGCGGACCTCGGCGGCGCCGGTGGTCGGCACCGGGCGGCCCTGTTCCAGGTCGGCCACCACCGCGAGCATCCGCTCGTGGGCGGCAACGCCCTGGCGCTGGGTGAGGTCAGCGACCTCACGCCACTCGGCCAGTACCGACAGCACACCGGTGAGGTCCAGCGACTCGGCGGCCGCGGTCATCTCCTCGCGGTATTGGCGCTCGAACTCGCCGCGATCCGCCGCGACCAGGGCGTCGCGGATCGCGGCCGGGGTGGTCGGCGCGACCAGCGCGGGACCGACCGCTGGTGTGGGCTGAGGCGATGCCATGCCACCACGATATCCCGCGACCCGACCACCCGACGCGATTCCTGTTTCCACCTGCTGAATCCCGTCTCAGGCTATTGATGTTCCGACACTCGAACTGAGGTGTCGTTCTTTCCCTTACCGGAGGTTGCTGGTCTCTACGCTCTGGGTGCTCTGTCCAGGTAGAGAAGGGAATTCGCGTGTCACGTGCAGTACTGCTCGTCCCGTTCCTGTCCGCCGCGCTGCTGCTGGGCGGGGCCGCCGCCGGTACGGCCGCTCCGGATCCGGGCGCGCAGCCGTCGGGTGCCCCGCGGGCAGGTGCGCAGTCGGAGGGCGCACCTGTCTCCCCTGGCGCCGCAAAACCGAAATTGAAGAAGGAGCCGTTCGATTTCGGCTGCGACGCCGGTCCGTGGAAATACCTCACGGGAGCGCACTTCGACCCAGAGAACCACACGTTCAGCGGGACAGGTAAACCGACGGCGGTCACGGACCTCCCGTCGAATCGCATCATCGTCAGCCTGGACGGGCTGGGTCAGATCTACCCGGATAAGGGTCGGCTCACCGTCGTCTACAACCCAACCGAGGAGAATCTGGTGACCCAGGTGTTTTGCTCCTGACAGCGCCCGATTGCCACCGGATGAACGGTTCTGACCGCCGATAAAGCCCACTTCTCTGTCGGGCCGGTGCCGTAGCCTCACGTGATTCGAACGACGAGAGGTGAGAAGCATGGCCGAGCAACAGATCGAGTTTCCGGCGACCACTGCGGGAGACCGAGCGTCCGAGATCAAGGTGAGGCAACTCGCGGACGACGCGAACGTCTACGACCTGTGCATGGCGGCACGTGGCAGTGAAGGCAACCTCATCACGTACAAGACCCGCGACTGACCCGCTGATAAATCCCGCATCGCGGTCGCTATCGACGTCAGATCGAGGGTGGGTGTGGGGCTGGTTCAATGGCGGCGCCCGGGCTGGACGGCCGCCCATGGACCGGGCGCGGCCACGGTGCCGGTCGAACTCGTTTGGGCGTCACCGTGATTGCCCGGTGCGTGGCCGGGGTGGGTGACAGGATCGGCGGCATGAGGAGATTGCTCGGGGGGCCGGTCGTGGTGTTCGCGGCCGCGGTGGTGATGGCCGGGCCCGCGGTCGCGCAGGCGCCGTCGACCGCCACGACGTCGAATCCGGGGTGGTTCACCCAGCCGGTGGCCACGGTGCTCACCGGGGTGCTGGCGGTGGTGGCCGCGACGATCGCGTTCGGGGGTGTGTTGTTGAACCGCCGCCAGACCGAGAAACACTTCACAGGCAAGCAGGAACAGGACCGCGCGCAGTTCGACCGCAAACACGAGCTGGAGCGGATCGAGGGCCTACGCAAGCGCTACACCAGCAGCGCCGAGCAGCTCGCCCACGCCTCGGCCGCGATCCGCCAGGCCGGGGTCTACGCGCTGACCGCGCTTGCCGACGACTGGCACGCGATCGGCGAGGACGAGGAACGCCAGGTCTGCATCGACCTGCTCCAGTGGTACCTGCGTGTGCCCTTCCCGCAACCCATGGAGGGGGAACAGCCGGATCTGTCCGAACGCGAGATCCGCCAGACCATCCTCGCCGTCCTCACCCGCCGCCGACGACGCCCGACCGAGGACCCGAAATCCTGGGCAGAAGTTTCCATCGACTTGCGCCAGATCTCCCTGCCGAACTGCACCCTCGCCCGCCTCGACCTCGCCGACCTGTCCTTGCTCGGCGCGGACCTGACCGACGCGAATCTGGCCAGCGCGAATCTGGCTGGCGCGAAACTGACCGGCGCGAAACTGACCGGCGTGAACTTGAGCGTCGCGGACCTGAGCCGCGCGAAACTGCCTGACGCGAAACTGACCGGCGTGAACCTGAGCCGCGCGAAACTGACCGGCGCGAAACTGACCGGCGCGAACCTGATCGGCGCGAACCTGACCTTCGCGGCACTGACCGGCGGCGCGAACCTGACCGGCGTGAACCTGACCGACGCGAAACTGAGCCGCGCGCACCTGAGCCGCGCGCACCTGATCGGCGCGAACCTGAACGGCGCGAAACTGACCGACGCGAACCTGACCGACGCGAACCTGAACGGCGCGGACCTGAGCCGCGCGAAACTGCTTGACGCGAAACTGACCGGCGCGGACCTGAGCCGCGCGAAACTGCCTGACGCGAACCTGAACGGCGCGGACCTGAGCCGCGCGAAACTGACCGGCGCGAAACTGACCGGCGCGAAACTGAGCCGCGCGAACCTGAACGGCGCGAACCTGAACGGCGCGAACCTGACCGAGGCCAGGCACGACGACGAGACCATATGGCCGCATGGGTTCACCCCTCCGGCGGATGCCGTTCACGGGTCCAGACCCGAACTCTGACCGCCGATAAGACCCGGCTATCGGCGGTTTCGGCGGTCAGCCTCTGCTGACGTACGAACGGTCACCTTCACGCGATGGCGGTAATAGGCCTGATTCAGTGAGGTTCGTTTCCTGCGGAGGTGGACCGCAACCAGCCGAGGACTCTTTGCATTCGTTCGACGTCGACTTCGTACAACGCCGGATGCCGCTCAGCTGACATCCGGTAGATCGCCACGGCCTCCTCGGCCGCGGCGAGGCCTTCCTCACGACGACCCAAATCCCCCAACCGGACCGAGACGTTGTTCAAACTGTCCGCGAGGTCGGGCAGGTAGGCGTCGGGATGGCGTTCGGCCAACACCCGCCGGATCCCCACGGCCTCCTCGGCCGCGGCGAGGCCTTCCTCACGACGACCCAACTCCCCCAAATCGGCCGAGACGTTGTTCAAACTGCTCGCGAGGTCGGGCAGGTAGGCGTCGGGATGGCGTTCGGCCAACACCCGCCGGATCCCCACGGCCTCCTCGGCCGCGGCGAGGCCTTCCTCACGACGACCCAACTCCCCCAAATCGGCCGAGACATTGTTCAAACTGCTCGCGAGATCGGGCAGGTAGGCATCGGGATGACGTTCGGCCAACACCCGCCGGATCCCCACGGCCTCCTCGATCGCGGCGAGGCCTTCCTCACGACGACCCAACTCCCCCAACCCGACCGAGACATTGTTCAAGCTCATCGCGAGATCGGGCAGGTAGGCATCGGGATGACGCTCGGCCAACACCCGGTAGATCTTCACAGCCTCCTCGATCGCGGCGAGGCCTTCCTCACGACGACCCAAATCCCCCAACCGGACCGAGACATTGTTCAAACTGCTCGCGAGGTCGGGCAGGTAGGCATCGGGGTGGCGCTCGGCCAACACCCGCCGGATCCCCACGGCCTCCTCGATCGCGGCGAGGCCTTCCTCACGACGACCCAACTCCCCCAACCGGATCGAGACATTGTTCAAGCTCATCGCGAGGTCGGGCAGGTAGGCATCGGGATGACGCTCGGCCAACACCCGGTAGATCTTCACAGCCTCCTCGATCGCGGCGAGGCCTTCCTCACGACGACCCAACTCCCCCAAATCGGCCGAGACATTGTTCAAACTGCTCGCGAGGTCGGGCAGGTAGGCGTCGGGGTGGCGCTCGGCCAACACCCGGTAGATCTTCACGGCCTCCTCGATCGCGGCGAGGCCTTCCTTACGACGACCCAACTCCCCCAACCGGATCGAGACATTGTTCAAGCTCATCGCGAGGTCGGGCAGGTAGGCATCGGGATGACGCTCGGCCAACACCCGGTAGATCTTCACAGCCTCCTCGATCGCGGCGAGGCCTTCCTCACGACGACCCAAATCCCCCAACCGGACCGAGACATTGTTCAAACTGCTCGCGAGGTCGGGCAGGTAGGCATCGGGGTGGCGCTCGGCCAACACCCGCCGGATCCCCACGGCCTCCTCGATCGCGGCGAGGCCTTCCTCACGACGACCCCACTCCCCCAACCGGATCGAGACATTGTTCAAACTGCTCGCGAGGTCGGGCAGGTAGGCATCGGGGTGGCGCTCGGCCAACACCCGCCGGATCCCCACGGCCTCCTCGATCGCGGCGAGGCCTTCCTCACGACGACCCCACTCCCCCAACCGGATCGAGACATTGTTCAAGCTCATCGCGAGGTCGGGCAGGTAGGCATCGGGGTGGCGCTCGGCCAACACCCGGTAGATCTTCACGGCCTCCTCGATCGCGGCGAGGCCTTCCTCACGACGACCCAACTCCCCCAACCGGATCGAGACATTGTTCAAACTGCTCGCGAGGTCGGGCAGGTAGGCATCGGGATGGCGTTCGGCCAACACCCGGTAGATCTTCACGGCCTCCTCGATCGCGGCGAGGCCTTCCTCACGGCGACCCAAATCCCCCAACCGGACCGAGACATTGTTCAAACTCATCGCGAGATCGGGTTGGTTGTTGGTGTGGCGGTAGTGCTCGGTGAGGGTGTGGGTGAGGGTTGCGGCGGTGGTGGCGAGTACGCGGGTCTGGTCTGGGATGGCGTCGTGGAGGGCGTGGAGGGTGTCGGGTGCGGTGGTGGGGGTGGTGGCGATCTGGTCGAGTGCGGTGATCAGGGGGGTGGGGTTTTCGACGCGGGTGGCGACTCGGACCGCGGCCAGGTGCAGGGTGGGGTGTCGCACGCACCAGGTGGTGAGTGTGTCCGCGGTGGCGGTGAGGGTGGGGTGTGCGGCGGCGCGTGCGCACACGGTCAGCAGTTGCTCGGCTTCGCCTTCGGTGTCGGTGGTGGCGGCGAGGGTTTCGATGACGCAGTCGCGGGTCGGGTGCAGTATCAACCTGCCCACGAGTTGTTCGGCGAGCCGGTCGGGTCCCAGCCCGGCGTAGGCGCGGGCGGTCCGGCCGGGGTAGAGGCTCATCAGCCAGTCCCGGATCCTGGTGTGGATCAGGCGCGGCTGGTCTTCGAGATCCGGGATCCGCGCCAGCACCTGCCCGAGTTCTTCGCTGGTGGTGGCGCCGAGTACGACCGTGGCTGCCAGGATGTCTTTGAGCGTGGCGATTCCGAGGTCGTCGAGGTTGTGGCGGGTGGCGGTGGCGCTCCAGTAGCGGTGTTCGTGCTCGAGGATCCGGTCTTCCAGACTCTGCTGACCCGCCACCACAGGCGTTGTGGTGGGGTGAACGGTGTCGAGCAGGTCCGCCAGGGCGGCCATCTGCACCCCCAGCACCGTCGTGTCGTTCCCGAGATCCCGATACGGGCCGGCCGACACCGTGGCGGCGGCCTGCGCCCACCCCACCCCGCCCAGATCCGGGAGTCGAGCAAGCTCGGCCGCGAACGCGTCCACGGTGTCGCGGTAGGTGCCATGGCGGGATTCGGGGTCGTCGTCGAGCGGGTGCAGGGTGGTGTGGTGGGTGCGGGCGGTGATGTCACCGACCACGTCATTGGTCGCGCCCAGTTGGGTCCACCATTCCCCGACCGTGCGGGCCAGCAGCAGCACCTTCACCGGCCGGTCCCCGACGTGGGCGGCCAGCTCGGTCAACAACACCCCCACCTGCGGCACCCGCGCTTCGGCGTAATCGATCACCACCAGCAGTGGGGTCACGACCTGCCCGAGTACCCGCAGTCTTTCGGCGGTGTCGAACGCGGGATCGAGCCACAACACCGACCAGCGTTCCTTGCTCGCGGCGAGTTCGGTACCGAGCTGGTGAGCCAGGCGAGTCTTGCCCTGCCCACCCGCACCGTGCACCAACCACATATCCACCCCGGGCCCGGACGTCCACGCGCGCAGATCGGTGAGCACGTCGGTGCGGCCGCGGAACTCGACCACCGCGCGTCGCGCGGTCAGCAATGTCGCCGGCGTGCCCGCCACCGTCGCGGCACGGGTCGGGGACTGGTGATCGGCCAACTCCTGCAACTCCACCGGCGCCCACTCCAACCCCGCCGGACCGCAATGGCGTTGGACCACCTCCCGGAATCCGGACCGAGCCAGCAGGACATAGGCGGGCACCACACCGAGCGCGCCGTGGCCGCGGTGATCGAGGTCGGTGGCTACCACCCCGGTCAACAGAGACCCGCAGTAGACCGCCGCCCCGGAGATCCCCTTCCACGGAGACTCCCCGAGCGCGGTGGGGGGATGTTCGCTCAGGTGCAGGATGTGCCGGTGGCCGTAGCCGTCGCCGGGGTTGAGAGTGCCGGTCGGCTGCTCGGCGTCGGCGGCCTTGCCCACCTGCTGGGCGAAATCCGGTAAGCCCCAGGTGCGACACACGATCCCGGGCCGGTGGGTGACGGTGCGACCCCAGATCACCGGCCGCATCCGCGGCGGCTCCCACCCCAGATCGGTGATCTCGACGAGGGCGGCATCGCTCGTACCGTCCCCACGCCCACACCAGGCCACCGAGCCGGTGTACACACCGGGGCGGCCGGGCCGAATCACCGTCACCTCGGTGGCGTGCTCACCGACCACGTGCGCCGAGGTCAGCACCAGCCGGGGCGCGATCAGATACCCCGACCCCGCGCTGCCCGCACCGGTCACACCGACCAGTTGTTCCCATCGCACCCGCCGAACCCCTCCTTCACGCCGCGCGGTTCGCCGCCCAGACCTTCGTGGCTACGGCTCGTAACGCTCGTCGTCGGCGCCCGGCACCCGCTGCTGCTGGTCACTGCCGACCAACACGCCTCCACCACCCGGATTCTTCGGAGTCAGAGTGAGGGTGACGCGTTGGGTGCGGGCGTGCGCGAGTCCCGCTTTGGCTTCGCCGTTGACCACCCACGCCTTGAACCCTGCCTTGACCGACGCGTCACGACGCAACTCGACCTCGAACGACAACTCGATCGGCCCGACCTCGAAATTCAGGCCCGCACCGGCACCCTTGGCCGCCGCGGTCAACAACTCATCACGCAACGCCGCGACCGCGTCCGCCAACTCGATCTCCATGACCACCCCTATCGCCATCAGCAGCGCCGCCGCTACATTCCCGCCCATCCTGCACCCACCACGACAGAACACGAAAAACCGTGCACGAACGCTTGTTTCAAAACGAGCTACCCGCCGCGAGACGGCCGACGCCAGTGTTCGGAAAACGATCGTCTACCGAACACGAACACCGCGCCGAACAGGTGCGGTGTTTCCCCAGGATCACGTGTTCGGAAACCCGTTCGTTTACTGGTAGTGTCGAGGACAGTTTACGAACACGTTTACCGAACATCTGGGAGGGTGGAATGGCGCTCGTCGGTCTCGTACGGGTCAGCACCAGCAAGCAGGAGACCCACCGACAGCACGACGACCTCGACCCGATCTGCGTGAAGGTGTTCGAGGAGAAGATCAGCGGCAGCCTGCGCGTCGCCGACCGGCCCGGCCTGCGCGCCGCCCTGGACTACATGCGCCCCGGCGAAGACATGCTCACCGTCCAGGAAGCCGACCGGCTCGGCCGCAACCTCCTCGAAGGACTGATCGTGCTCAACGATCTGTTCCAGCAGGGCGTCGCGGTGAAGATCCTGGCGGGCATCGCCGCCGGCGAGCACACCGAACGCAGCCTCATCCTCGACCTGGCCCTCGCCCTGGCCGAGGACCGGCGCCGCGACATCGCACGCAAGACCCGCGACGGACTCGACGCCGCCGCACGGCGCGGCCGCCGAGGTGGGCGACCGACCGTCGTCGACGACGACAAACGCCGTGCGATCCTGGCCCGCCGAGCCGAGGGCCAGTCGCTGCGCGAGATCGCCCGCGGCGTCGAGATCAGCCTGGCCGTGGTCCACGGCGTCGTGAAAACCGCCGAACTCAGCGCCGATCCCGCGCCGGGGCGTATTTAGTGGATTCCGAGGTCGGACATTGCCTCACCGACGCCTGCACGGTCCATCAAGATGGTCGACTTCACCGCAGCGTGCCATCATTTGCGCAGGCCGATACCCCGCGACTCGACCACGTAGAGGAACGGACACCAGACGGTGCTGGTCTCCTTGCTGCCAGCCCGTTTCCACGGACCTTCGACGAATTTGTAGAAGGTGGCACCAGGAATCGTGGGATTGAAGCAGGTCGCGTATGCCTGGTACGAGCCGTTGCCGCCAGTACAGATAGCGTTGGCATAGGTGTTGCCTCCGCCCTTGGAGCAACCGGTCGGCGCCGCTGTCGCTGTCCCGGCTCCGACCGTGACCGCGATCATCGCGCTGGCCACCATTCCACCCAGACCCATCATCAACCGGTTCTTGCGCTGCATACCTACTCCTAGGAATCGAGCACTGCCACAGTAAAGTTCGAGACGAGTGAGATCCGATCTCCGTGTGGTGTCCAGTTCGGAGACCTTCGATAGATAGCGGCATCGTTGCCAGACCGGGGATAGTAGCGGTGGAAGAGCACCGAAAGCTAATCGCTGACAACCGGGATGGCCGAAGCCGAGATGCTGATCGCGGACGGCGGGATCGTCGACCCGAGGTCGGGTTCGTCGGCGCGCTGGTTCTTCCTCGCGATTCCAGCAACCTGTGCTGGAATGGAATCGATGAGCACAGCGACGGATACATTGATGGTCCTGGTTGGTCGCGAAAACCTCTGCGAAGAGGACACTTTCACTCTGCCTGATCGTGAAACACACGATCCGCTACCTCGCACGGTCAATACCGGCAGAGGAAAAAGGCACCTGTAGTTATCCCGCCGCACGCGCTCGCTCGGCGCAGGCAGGGCATCGCCGACACGCCGCCGACTATCCACCGCGACCGATCATCGCCGCATCGGTCGGCATCCAGCCGGGACACAGTTCCGAATCACCAGTAGGCCCGCCCCTCACCCCGTGACAGAGCCGCCGCGGGAACACGAGAGGTGTGCCTGTTTGGGGGAAATCGGGCCGCCGAGACATCGGATCGGGGAAATCCTCGTGTCTCGGCGGCCCCACCCATCGACTCCCGCCCGAACCGCCTGGAGCTATGACAACCGAGTTGACCCACTTATCGGCGGTCAGAAATCGAACGAGTGTTCGATCTAAAATCGGGCGGATGAGCGCGAATTCCGACACCACCGGACATGACTGTCCGCACCGATTCGGCCCGTCACCGAACCGCGCGCACCGGTAGTGTCGGTCGCCATGGCCACGCCCGAGATCGAGCAGGCAACCACCTTCACCGCCATCATCGGCACCACGCCGGTCGTGATCCTGCTACCGCGTATGCGCGCCACCCTGGTCGCCGAATCCGGGGCACTGGTCACCGCGGACGCCTGGACCACCGCCCTCCTCGAGCACGGCGCACAGCCGATGCGCGACACCGATTTCCTCGGCGACCCGGCGCCGGGCTGGACGGTCGCCATCGGCCCACGCGTGGCCACGGTGCGGATCAGCGGCCCGGCCGGACTCGGCGAGATCTACGACGGCGAGCTGCACGCCGATCCGACATGGCGGGAACGGGTCGCGGGTCTGCACCACCTCGGCGCGGGCCTGGTCGTCGTCAGCGGCACCGCCGAGCAGCTGACCCCGGACGCCGCACTGGAAATGATGGAAGCCGAACGCGCCGTGTGGATTCGCGCCGCCACCGCGCTGGAGTGAACCACTATCGCGTGTGGTCCTCATTTCCGTGTCGAAAACCGGACATAGCGCAGGTCAGATCAGAATTATCAGCGCGATCCACACCGTCAGGACCAGCGGGATCCACCACCAGCGGAACCGGAATCGTTTGACGGCGGGTGCGGGCCACAGGCCGTCTTCGACCATTTTCTTCTCGATTTGGCGGGTTCGATACTTGGCGTCGCTGAGGGCCATGAGCGACGAGCCCAGCGACGCCGCGCCCGCGGAGGGGCAGTACGGGGTGTAGTGCCACCCGAAAGAGCAGTTGGTGCAGATGTAGCGCTGCTGAGATACCACCACGATTTCCCCCTCGCCGGTCCGGCCGGGCCGGTCGGCGCTGTCGCCGGTCGGGTGGAGCGTATCGGCAGACACTGACCGGCAGGCATGGAACACCGCGCCGCCCGGCGATGTCAGCGCCAGCTGGCGAGCCGAGTCTCCCCGCGCCCGAGCCGAGCCGCCGTACGCGACGCGACCAACCGCCCCGAGCCGCGGTTCTTTTCTTTTGGTCCCTGTCCCCCCACATCATCAGAATTCTTCTGTTGCAGTGGGTTTGGCTGTCCTGCCCTGTCTCCGGTTTCTTGACCACCCTGTCTCACTCTTCACGAGAGAGGGTGGTCAAGGAATCGGAGCCTGCGACGAAGCGAGACAGGGCAGGACAGCCAAACCCACAGGTAGGACCGGGTTTCGGGTCTTGACCAGCGTCTCGAATGGCCTCTTGACCAGGGCCTTTACCAGACTCTTGACCAAGGTCTTGACTCAATTGCCACCCTGGTAAAGACCCTCGTCAAGAGGCTGGTCAAGACCCGATGGGAGGAGATTCGCGGGTTCGCTGCGACAGGCCGCGACATTGATTCTGCCCCCGATATTATTCGGCCGGGAATTAACATGACAGTGCCCGTTGGACCAGCCTGACACTGGTCCAACGGGCACTGTCGTTCATTCGGGCGGCGCGGTTACGGCTCCGTGGCGAGGAAACCCCACTCGGTGAGCGACCCGGTCCAGCCTCCATTCTCGGCGGCGTGAAGGTCGTCGATGTGGACCATGTACGGGGTAAGGAATGCGCCCAAAGGTGTCTCGACCCGGCAGAGCGCGAACAGGGCACCGTCAGCGGGGATCTCGGCGAGTTCGCGTTCACGTTGGGCGTTGACCGCGGTGCAGATGGGGTGTTCGCAGAAGTGGTGGGCGATGTGGTCGAGGGCGACCAGGGTTCCGAGGTGGGTGGTGTGCACGCTGATCAGCAGCCGCGTCGGGTCGGCAGGGTGGGTGAAGGCCATGATCGGCCACAGCCAGTCGATCGGCATATCGGCCTGGTAGGAGCCGCGCGGGTAATGCCCGCTCAACGCGGCCGGGACCACGCTGAGCGTCGTGAACTCCGGGTCGAGCAGGTGATCCAGGATCTCGCGGTGGGCGGTGGTGATGTCGAAGGTCATCGGGTTTCCTCTCTCAGGGTTGTTGTGTGGTTGTCGGGAGTCGAAATAGTGTCGAGGTAACGCCAGCGGATGCGCGTCACCAGCGAATCCGGCGTGCAGCCGGTGTGAGTGCGGCAGAAGAACTCGACGAACCCGGCCGGTGTCATGTCCGGGAACCCCTCCAGGTGCACGTCGTCTTCGGTGATGAGGTCCAGGCGCTCGCGGCGCACATCGAGGACCTCGACGTCGACGATCTTCACCAGCGGATCGCCCTTGCGGCGGCCCATGACCTTGCGGCACAACGTCAACCGTGTCCCCGGCTGTAGAAACAGCCGCCCAGCTCGACGCGTCACGAACTTTCGGCGCTCGCGCACCGCGTCCTCGGTCAGCGAGATCGACATCAACCGCGCCACGATGTCGCCCTCCTGTTCTGCGGGTACTGGCTCCAGATCTCGCCGTCGAGTTCACGCCCGGCCGACTTCGGGGTGCGGCCGCCCCACTGTTTGAAGAAGAACGCCGTCCCGGCGTCGACGCACTGGTCGCGCAGGTCGCGAACCCAGTCCGGGTGGATCGGGCGCGCGTTCGGCCCGGATTCGCCGCCGACGATCACCCAGTCGATTTCCGGCGCCGGACGCCATTCGGCACATTCGCCGCCGCAGGCGCATTCGTTGCGGTCGCCGTCGTCGGGGTGACGGCACGAGCAGCCGTCGGCGCAGCGTCGCATGAACAGGAACCGGTCCAGGTCGACGGGACCGAGGAGCGGTTCCAGCGACAGGAACCGCACCGCGACACCGGGTGTGCTGGTCAGTTCGGTGATGCGGTCGGTGACCGCGCCGTTCTCGACGCTGGTTCCCAACCAGAGGTTCGGTGGGAAGGTGATGCGTCCGGCTTCGGCCAGGCGCCGCGCCCGACCGGGCCTCTTGGTCAGCACCTGGTAGGTGTGCTGAGGGGTTTCGGCGATCACCTCCAGCACGGCCTGGACGAAGTCGACGGGCACCTTGGCGTGGAACAGATCCGACATGGAGTTGACGAACACCATGCGCGGATCCCGCCACCGGCGCGGGATGTCGAGGGCGTCGGAGTGCACGGTGACGCCGAATCCGGGGCCGGAGGTGGCCGGGTGGCCGTCGCGCTGGTATTTGGCCGAGCCCATCGCCTTGAGTCGTTTGGCCATGGTCATCGCGTAGCAGTGGTCGCACCCGGGGCTGATGCGGTCGCATCCGGTGACCGGGTTCCAGGTGACGTCGGTCCATTCGATCGCGGTCATGCCGCCACTGTCCTTTCGATATCTGTGCCGGTGATGGCTTCGACGAGTGCGCAGCCGATGACTTCGGCGGCCGCGGGGGTGACGGCGTTGCCGTAACCGCGGGCTTGGGTGCGTTTGTCTCCGACGGCGCGGAAGTTCGCCGGGAACGCCATTCCGGCGCGGATCTCGGTGGCCTCCAACATGCGGAAGGTGCACTGCCCCAGCAGTTGGGCGGGGTCGATGCCGAGGAGCCCGAATCGGTCGCGGGTGGTCAGGGTGCCCATCGGCTCACTGATCGGGTGCGCGCGCCCGGTGCGGTAGTAGGGCACCAGCAGCTGGCGAGTGTGTTCGGATCCCGGCGGTTGCACCAGCCCGTGATGGAACCCCGATGCGGCGAAGGTGGCCAGGGGTTCGGTCAGCGACCGCGCGGATTTCTTGGAGCCGCCGCCGCGCAGTTCGGCGATGAACGGCGGGATGGCCACGGCCAGTTCTCGGCGTGTGGTCTGGGTCGGCAACGGCATCCCGGCGCTGGAGACCGCGGTCGGTGCCGCGCGCCCGCTGGTCTGCACCACCAGCGGAGGAAGCACCAGCGCGTCGGATTCGCGAGTGGTCCGGGCGGGCATCGGCTCGCCGAGACTCGTCGGTTCGGTGCGCCAGGTGCCCCCGGCCGGGCTCAGCATCGGGGAGCCGCCGAACTTGGCCAGCCCGATCCGGATCCGCTCCAACGTGTTCTCGGCCAGGGGTTCTGACCGGTCGGTGATCTTCGCTCCGGGTGGCAGGTTCCAGTCGATCGCGACGGCGGCGGGGGTGGTGATCGGGTCGACGATCGCGGCCCGGCACGCCTTGGACGGGCAGCGGTAGACGTACTGGCCGTGGCGGATCCCGTAGCGGCCCATGTCGGCGCCGGGCTTCTTCCAGGACTGGAGCGCGTCGACGATCTGCTCGCAGGAACCGCACCACGCTTTCGGGCGCAGCCACTTGTCCCAATCCGGTGTGCGGCCCAACGATTTGAGCCAGTACGCCACATACAGCCGGTCTCGCGATTGCGGCACCGGCAGGCAGGCCCGGGGCAGTACGTGCCCGGAGTTCAACGCGATCACCCGGACGTCGTAACCGCCCGGCGCGGCGTCCTGGATGGCCTTGATCCAGCGTTTCCAGTCGTCCCAGCGTCGGCACTGGATCACGTTCTCCATCGCACCGGCCAGTACCGGTGTCCCCCGCGCGGCCATCGCGCGCAGGTACCGCGGGATCTGTTCGATCAGCGCCCGCGACCGCGAGGCCGCCGGATCCTCGACCCTGCCCAGTTCTTCGTCGAACATCGAGTACTGGTTGGACTGGTCGAAGTAGCGTTTGACGCCCTTGGCGTCGGTCCACTCCGGGCACGCCGGGCTCGCCCAGAACATTTCGGTGTAGGGCAGGGTGGCCAGGTCGATGTCCTCGACATCGCCGGGCGGAAGATGCTCGGTGCCCGGGAAATTCAGGCTGTGGACCTGCACGCATACCGGGTTGTGATTGGCCGCCAGACGGCCCGATACCCCCGGTACCTGCTCCCAGCCCAGCTGGTCACCACCCCATCCGGCGAAGTACACCGTCGACCGCAGGCTCATCGCGCGGCCGCCGGATCCAGGCCCACGTCAGCGGTGCGGGGTGGTGTGAGAAGTGGTGGGGCATTGACGACGGTCATGGCGACTCCAGAAGGACGAACAAACCGAATGAGACTGATGGTCGCAAACACTGATTGCGACCATCATTTACGGTAAGCATCCACCCGGATCATGTCAACAGTGGTCGCATCCACTGGTACCGTGTGTGGTCGTGAGCGAGGAACAGCCCGACCGCGAGGAACGGATCCGTCGAATCGAGCAGGCCCGCCGACGCTACGACGTCGCGACGGCGGCCTACGCCGACGCGCGCACAGAGCTGCTCGCCGAGATCCGTGGCGGATTGACCGAGGGCATCGGCCCCAGCGCGCTGGCGCGGCATTCCGGGTTCACTCGCGAATACGTCGGACGCATCCGCGACGGCAAGGTCAGCGACAACCCCGTCAGTTCGCAGCAGTAGAAGGTCCCGGCTCGGCGCGTGATCACGCCGGGAATCGTCCCCACCGTCGCTCCGCAGGACGCCGATCTCGAATGCATCGAACAACCGACCCGCCGGTCTATTATTCGAACGCATGTGCGATCCGTGGGTGCCGCAGTACTACGTCGAGGGTCGTCGGGTCGAGCCCGGAAGGCTGTACCGGCTGCGCGACGGCGGATGGGCCGAGCCCTCCCCGCGGCGCTGCCCCAACGGGCATCTGCTCGGTGCGGGCCGGGTGCTGGCGGGCACGGTGGCGTGTCCGAGGGTCGGCGGGTTTCATCGCACGCATATCTGCCGGACCTGCGAGGCGGTCATCTACACCCCGGCGCGACTGCCGGAGTGCCGCCACGATCGGATGGTTCCGGCCGAGGTGTGGGAAGCGAATTCGGCTGCGGCGGATGAGGTCTTGGAAGACCCGCCGTCACCCTGACACCACCTACTTCCCTTCTTTCACGCCTTCATTTCCCCCTCTTCTCCCACTCCACACACCCCTCTCACT
>NZ_CP109568.1:0-176308 GCF_045040005.1 Nocardia sp. NBC_01377 | reverse complement strand
GTTGCCGGGAACCGGCAAATTGACTGACGGGCATGAAATGTGAGCCTTGCGTCCCGGCGAGTTGAGGAGGGGTTTGGCTCGCCGGGGCCGGCTCCCGCGCCGTGGTGCTCAGTTGCCGCGGGTGGCAACGGCCCGAGCGTTGGTGGGGAATCTGCGGGGTGACGGGCGAACCAAGCCGGTGGGAAGCAGCACCCGGCAGGCGTGGGGCACAGCGTTTTGTCCGGGACCGAGGTGTTCGCGGCCAGGCGCGATGATCACTTCGGCGCGCGCGAGCGCGGCGGCGTGGATGATGAACGTGGTGGCCATGAACGTGGCGTCGTCGATGGTGACGATCCGCACCAGGTCGTAGCCATTCTGTTTCGCGAGGTTTTCGACTATCGTGCGCGCTGCGGGGACTTGTGCGGTCATGCCGAGATGCAAGACACCTATTGCTCTGTCAGGCAACGTGTTTCACCGAACTCCGTAGGGCGCCGTCGGTGCAATGTTCCCATGAGCCCGATGACGGGCACCGGTCCGGCGTATGCCCCCTCCCGGCGCCACGATCGGAAGCTCAGTGGTGATTTCCGTCGAGCCGAGCGCCATCAGCACGGTGCGAATGGACTCGACGAGCACGAGCCCCGACGGACGAAAAGGCATATGCGGACCTCGGATCCACGCCCTGTACAAGCCACCGCGGTCCGCTGGCGACGGCAACGCCACCAGTTGTCCCGGTCCGGCGATCTCGATACGCCCACGCCACAGGGACGCCTCCCGAGCGCAGACCGAGTCGGAGATATCGGAGCGCACGAGAAATACCCAGACCCCGACGCGGGGATGGCTGATGATCGGCCCCATTGTCTGGTGGCGATCGAGGTCGATTTTGACCAGCTGAGCGATCGATGAAGGCATCTGAACCGCCGCCACCGAATCGGAGCGAACCCGGATTCCGCCAGTTCGCGAATCTACCGTCGCGGGCAGACCGCACACCTTCCGGTAGTACCAGCAGCGTGAACGCGGCGTGTCGACACCGAGGGCGCCCGAGTTTCGTGCGAGCGCGTCCCGATCCTGAATCGCGTTCAATGCAGCGTCGGCGACCTCCGCAGGTGCCGCAGCCTTGGCATATGGCGAACCCATCTACGCACCGCCAACGGGAACGCGGACTCGGCGGTGCATCAGGGCGGCCGTGGTCATCACCGCGCGACCTCCGATGACAATCTGTGCTGTGTCCACGCTGCGGAAGGTGGCACCACTGGAACCAATTCGACCTCTTGCGCTTCCAAGCCTTTCGGTTCGACACGGACGACGAACCGCACACGTTGGCCCTCATCGAGGCTCCGATACCCCTCGGCTCGGATCACACTGTGATGGACGAACACGTCACCGCGCTCGCCGTCACGACTGATGAACCCGAAGCCCTTGATTCGGTCGAACCACTTGACAGTGCCTGATTCGATATCGGTTTCCATACGTGTCCTTCTCCTACGACCGCTTCGCATCAGTCGACGTCTCAGCGCACCAAGTTGGTCAGCACTCAGAACCAGGAATCGCCACCAGCCGCTACTTCTGGCAGGTCAGAGCGCCGTGATGAGGGACCGACAACATCTGGAACCGGGTGTTGGGGTTGACCGTAGGAGCCGTCGAACACACACAGTGAAGGGATATCGACTATCCGGATTCACGTATACGGAAACCTGTATATTATTCCGGCATAACCGGTTTCGAGTGGACAATTGGTGTCGGACCGGTCGACAATCGGGGGCACTGGCAATGCATATGACAACCGGTGAGGCCATCCGACGGATACGGAAATCCCTCGGCATGACGCAAGCGGAGCTGGGAGCGCTACTCAATTTCTCCCAGCCCGCCATCTCGGGTCTGGAGAACGACGGACCCGCGGCCTACGACGTGCGAACCCTGCGTCTGGTGGCCAGAGCCCTAGAGGTTCCACTTGCCATACTGGTAGTGGAGTCGGACGAGGAGGCAGACGTGGACCGTCGCAACTTCTTCAGAGCAGCGGCATTCGGAAGCGCTGGCGCAGCCATGGCGGTGGTCGGTGCGACATCGTCCGCCGCCACAAACACTGCATCGATCCAGGTGGGTGCCGACGACGTCGCCGAGTTCGCCGACAGTGTCAACGAGATCCATGAGCTGGATCTTCTGGTGGGCGGTGACCGGCTGTGTCGCCTGGCGGCCGGAAACGTCGGATACCTGCGGCAACTGCTCGACACAGCTAGCTACACGGATCAGGTTGGCGGTGCTTTGGCCACTGTGACGGCGGAAATGATGACCGCTGCCGGTTGGGTGCACTACGACGCCGGTCGCGGCCAGGAGGCACGTGCGTTCTACGCCGATGCGGTCCAGACGGCAACCGAGGCCGGTGACGGAATCTCGGCCGCGCACGCCTACATGAACGCCAGCGCCATCGATCTCGACACAGGCTCGCTGGTCGCAGGAGCACACGGTTTGCGCCATCCGCAGCCGCAGAAAGCCGCGAATCTGGCACAAGCAGCTCAGAACGTTGCCCGCGGCAGAGGAGGACCGAAAGTACGGGCGTTGGCGGCGCTGCGCGAAGCCCAAGCCCAAGCGGTCATGGATAGGGCGGCGATGGAACGCGCTCTCAGCACAGCGCTGCGCGCCTACGACTCCGGCCGCGGATACGATCCCGACTGGGTGTGGCTGCCCCAAGCCGAACTCGACGGCCTGGTGGGAATCTCGTACCTGTTCGCCGCCGACTACCCCCGCGCCGAGCAGCATCTTCAGAACGCGATCGACGCGGCCGCGCCCTGGCCCCGCGAGCAGGTCGTTTGGCAGCTCTATCTCGCCCACGCCTACATCGCCGCCGGTGACCCCGCGCGAGCATGCGCGCTGCTCACCGCGGACTCAGCGACAGTCGGTGGCTTCACGTCCACGCGGCTGCAACGCAAAGTGGACGCGATCACCACTGCGGTGCGGCCCCACGCAGCCGTTCCGGAAGTGCAGCAATTCCTGGAGCAACAAGCGGTGCGCGTGTAAGGCGGGACCGAGAAGTCCGATCGGTTCCGGCGGGGATACGGCCGCTACAAGTCGCGGTCGATACCGAATTCCAGCACCAGCCCACGCAGCCGTCGAGCATCCATCTCTGCCATGGGCACCCATGTACCCCATGGCAGCAACATATTTTCCGAACTACGCACCCTTCCGATCAATGGCGCGAATCGGACGCGCGCCACGACGTCGCCCACCGAGGTGATGACCAATTCTTCCAGCCGACCCGGGATTTCTTCCTCAATGCGCAAGCCTGCGGACCGCTGCCACAAAGCTGTGTCGCTCCCCCAACCCAATCGTTGGGGCGACCACAGGCGAGCGGCCAGCACACGAACCTCGATCGGTGGGTCCACCCACCGAACCGGCCGATGCCGCTCCTCGAACATATGTGCGATATTAGCCGATGGGTTGCCTGGCGTCGTGGTGGAGTCCGGATGTGACGAGGCATCACATCTGTCACTTCAGCACGATATCTGACACCGCGATGCGTGGTCGCCGTCCGAGCGGTGGTGGTGGATGGGCTCGCGAGTAGGCAGCTATCGCTTGGCTCAGTCCTGGCGAGCAAGCGTGTTGGGCAGGGAGGAAGAGTCTTTTCCAGAGTCGGCCGGTGTAGTCGTTGTGGAGCATTTCATCGATCAGAGCTGCCATGTCTTCGTGGTCTGGGATGTTCAGAAGGTTGAACGTGGTGGTGAGCAGCGCGCCGCATTCTTTGGCCGGCAGGGGTGGTCGGCATGGTCCCCGGTGCTTGCCTGCTGGCTGGTGCTGTGGTCCCTCTCTGTGGCGGAGTTCGGCGGTGTGCTGGTCGATGATTTCGGCGATGGGCGCGGTGGGGGCGAAGGCTCGGGCGGTCGGCCAGCTTTTGATGAGGAGTTCGGAGAGCATGCGCAGATCGGTGAAGATCAGTGGTGCGGGAGTGGGTTGACCGCCGCTCGATGTAGTGGTGGGGCCGTTCGGTGCCAGCAGGTGGGTCAGCTGCTCTTGGGTGGTGAGCAGGCTGGAAAGGGATTGGGGGTCGAGTTCGTCGCCGTCGAGGGGAGCGTCGCCGAGGAAGCTGCCGCAAGGTCGTGGTTTCCCGGATCGGCATTGTGTGGGGTGCAGTTGGGCTTGTGGGTTGGCGATAAAGAGGTCGAAGGGGTGTCCATAGACCGGTTGCTGGTTGACGGGTTGTCGACAGTCGGGGCAGAGGTGCAGGAGAAGCCTGCGGTGCGTCAGGCAGCTGAAGGCGATCGGCAAGCGCCAGGCTCGTTTCCAGGGGCCGCCGTGGTGTCGCTGGATGGCGGTGCCGTCACCGGCCAGGCATTGCGGGCAATATCTCGTCCACCGCCAGAACACCCATGGCTCTTTGAGAAGCGCCTGTGGCTCACGGGTTTTGCCGAGGTATTGCAGCCGCAGCGGCGGATAGCGGCCTGCCAGGGCCGCCAGAGACATGTTCTCGACCTCGGTTATGGACAGCCTGGCCGCGCGGGCGAACCCGGCGGGGTCGACGAGCCCGAGGAGCACGGAGCGACCGGGCGCGTAGCGGTTGCCGCGAAGTCCGGCCAGGGCGGTCAGGTATCTGGGTGAGATTTCGAGGCGGTGTGCCAGTCGCAGGAGATAGCCGGGCAGGATTTCGTCGTCGAACGGGTCGAGGCTGCGTGGGAAGGGGCGCTCGACCGAGCGAGGCAGTGACGGCATCGCCTATGCCCCCGTCTTGGTCTCGGGAACGCCGGAGTCGTCGAAGACGGTGTTTCGGTTCTTGGTGGCCTTTCGCCGCGTTCGTGTTTCGGGTGCGGGGACGAGTGGGATTTCGCCGTCTTCGGCGCTGCGGCCGGAGTCGTTCTCGATGTCGAGCACGACCGTGTCGAGCAGGGCGGGGGTGAGTTTTTCGGTGCCGTCGGTTATGGCTTCGGAGCAGGCGCCTTCGATGAGGCGTTCCAGCAGGCCGACGACGCCGTTGGTCCGCCGGAACAGGTATTCGGGCATGGTGCCGCAGGTGAGCATGCCGGGCTCGGCGCGCAACAGGCGCAAGTTCTCTTCCAGTCCCGCCAGATGCGCTGTCCAGGCAGCGATGGCCTCGGCGGTGGAGTAGTGAAACGGCTTGAGATGGATCAGGGTGAAACGCCGTTGGGTCTGGGTGGCCGCCTCGTCACCGAACTCGTTGCCCTGCGACCCGAAGATCCAGTCGTCGGTGCGGGGATCGCGCCGGCCGCCTCGCAGGAGCCCGGAGCGGGGGATGCCGACGCCGATGAGCACCAGGGTCACTTTCATGCTCATCAACGCGCGTAGCAGGTCGAGGGTGTTCTGGTCGTCGGCGCGGTGCATTCTAAGCCGGGTGATGTCATCGAGGATTAGCACTCGGGTGCCGAGTTGATGCATCACGACCCGGACCTGCCGTGTCAGCTCGGGCAGGGTCATTTTCCTGTGATCGTCGCCGTAGAAATCGAGAATCGCCCGACAGGTCGATTTCGGTGTGGCGGTGACCGGGGTCTGAACGTAGGCGACCGGGACGTGCAGGTCGCGGGTGCCGGGCAGAGCCTCGGGGTTGAGTTGGTTGTGCAACTCCAGCCAGGCGTCCTCGAACGCGGCCGCGATTTCGCAGGCGGTTTCGGTTTTGCCTTGATAGCCGCCGCCGGTGATCATCAGCCCGGCCCGGGTGGTGGGCCGGTGTTTGAGGGCGTTGGCCTGCATGCGTGTTCGCATGATCCGCGTCAGTTCGGCGCTCATGGGAGTTTCCTGTAGCGGCAGATTCGAGTGGGTGGCATGCCGATGCAAATCGTGCAGGCCCCGCTGGCGGGGACTCATGAGCCGGTATTCACCGAGGCCGATCCGCGGGGCGGGAACGAAAGCGTGGCGGCTCAGTCGCCATCGCCGCCAGCCCTCGACGGTCTCCCGGTCGGGAACCTGACCTGGCAGGATGAACTGTGCCACTGCGGAATCCGATTCCGCTGTCACGAATGCCTCTCTCCATCAGCGGTGTCCGGTTCGTCGGAATCGCCTGTGAGCAGGAAGAGATTCCCGCGGCGGAAGCTCTCGCCAAGCCGGGCCGGGCGAGTGATCGCTGCCTGTGTGGTGAGCTGTTCGCGCCGTTGCCGACGGTCGGCGTCGACGGTGGTTTCGACCTGTGCAGCGTGGCCGGGCCAACGAGGTTCGATGACCACCGGTGTCGCGGGGGCGGGCGTCGATCGTGCGGTGGCCGCTTCGGCCAGCCGCTTCGGCCGGTCGGCGGCCGCCGCAGCGCGTTGGGTATCCTCACGGGCCAGATCGATGCGTCTGGCCTTGGGCATCGACGGCCAGTCTCGGACCGGGACGTGCGCGCCCAGTAGCTCCAGCAGCACCGGCAGCAGCTCTCTATCGCTGCGTGGGCGTAGACCTGAATTCCTTGCTGCGGTAAGCGTTTCCCGGACTCGCGCGTCACCGAAACAGGGAACCTCGTCGTGGTCGGGCAGCCCCGTCCAGCGCAACGGCTCCCAGACATGGGTCCTCGGATCCTGAAAGAACACTGTGCGCGCGTCTCGGGGATCGCGGCGGACCACATACTTCCGCTTGTGTTTGCCGCCCCTGGTCGAGTCCTCGTTCAGATAGGGGCGCAGGGCTTCGCCCTTATAGTGCAGGCCGCAGACCTTGACACCGCGTTCGGGGTCGACGGAGACGTGATGCGGCGGGAGCAGTTGGTAATAGAGCTCCGGGGACGGGATCTGCATGGCGAATCCGCCTTGAACCATCGACGCGGCGAACAAGGTATTCGGACTGTGATCGCCGGTTGGATCCCAGGACGGAGCGTGTTCGCCGAGCCGCCGGTTCTGCCAGACCTTCACGATCCAGGTCGCGATCAGGTGTTCCATCTCGCTGACGGTGAGAGCGGCGTCGGTCTCGGGGTCTTCACCGCGGTCAGCGACGTCGACGCCGGTGTAGCCAGGCAACTGCTCGAACAGCAGCGAACGAACCGAGCCGAATGCCCTTTCGACAGTCTGCTTGTCGGTCGGGCGCAGCACTCGTGCCGGCAAAATGTTGCAGCCCAGCACCCGCTGAACTTCGACCAGATGATGGTTGCGATAAACCGACCCATGGTCGGTGGTCACCGTCTCCGGAGCGAAGAACGGCAGCCCGGCAACCGGATGCCCGGCGAACTCGGCTACCAGGTTCGCGGGAATACCCGGGTAGGGCCATGCCATGTCCCCACCCCAGTCCGGGCGCATCGGCAATGGCATCGTGATGTCGCGCAACAACATTGCGACGTCGATCGAAGAGTCCGAGACCAGCGTCAACCGGAAACCCACCAGCGAGCGGGTGAATACGTCCATCGCCAAAGTCAAGTGAACCGAGACCGGGTCGCCGAACACCGTCTCGCGGACCTTGACCGGCAAGATCGTGGAGTCCAGCACCACCACTTGCCCGGGCCGGTGGATCACCACATGCTCTCCGGAAGTCGGTTTCGCCGCCGAACGGACGTAACGTTGGCGACCACCACCGGATCCGAACCACTCACGCCAAATCCGGCGCAGCGTGTCATAACTCGGGATCTGCTGCGTAGCTTCGGGTCCGAACTGCTCACGAATGTATTGATGGATCATGCGCTCTTTGGTGCGCATGCTCACCCGTGACCGGTGCAGGCACTCGGCATGAACCGCGTGAACCGCTTCCCGGACCTGGTCACCGACCCGGCGCCCGAGGAGCGGGCGAAGCCACCGATCATCGGCGCAACCGATCAGTCCGACTGCGCGGCGACGGGTCTCCCAGCGGATCAGAGTGCGAATTCCGACCCTGTCCAACCCGACCAGCCGGGCTTGCTCGCGATCGAGCGCAGCGAGTTCAGCCACTTTCGCCTCACGCCGCTGCGTGATCGTCGTCGACACCGGGTCATAACCCGGCCGCGGCTCATCAGCCCGCGTCCGCAGCGGATCCCCACTGCGGTAACCAGTCTCGACCTCGAGCAGATGCGCCATCCGCAGCATCACCAAGTCCCGTTGATGATCGGTCAGATCTGCCAGCGACGGCTCCTGCCGTCCTCGCGCTGAGGCCACCAGCGCAGTCGTCCGGCTTGAGTTGCGGCAATCTCGGTGCCGCATCAGAGAACCGAAACTCGCCGACATCCGACGCCCGCCGCTACGGCCGACCAGCATCACCCGACCGAACTGCGGGACCAACTGCTCGACCAGCCACTCGACACCATCGAGCACCAACAGCGCGCCCGGCGACAACTCCAGACCCACTACCCGACCCTCCGCGCCTCGAAATCAGCCGCGCGGATCAGCGTCGCGTCCGTCAACGGCCGACCCAGATTCATCCCCACGCGTCGGCGCCAGAGCAGGTGCAACAAGAACGCCCGGGCGATCGGAGCACACGCCGTCGCATCGGCCAACGCGGCAAACGTCGCCGGACCCGTGCTCAACAGGCCCAACAAGGTCTCGACCATGCCGAGGCGATCGATCAAGGGACGCCGCTGCGAGGAAAACCAGTCGACGGTCGCGACCATCTGCGGACGCCATCCACCCACCACCACGTATCCCCATCCGTGCAGGGCGGCGACTTCCGCGGTCGCGGCGAACTTCACCTCGTCGCGCTCCCCGATCCGGTTCATCGGCCGGACGTCGATCAACCAGATCCCCGAATCGGTCACCGCCAGGAAATCCGGGAAGTGCTCCACTGGGCCGTCGCCGGTCCAGAACCGCAGCCGCAGGGGCTGCGACAACACTTCCCTCGCCCCACCAGCGAAATCGAGCATCAGCAGCAGACGAGCCTCCGCCAGCGACTCATGCCCGTGCTGACGCTCGGTACTCACCAGGTACTCCAGCCCCGACCGGTGTCTCTGCCCCCGCCGCCAGGAAAACTCCCGCGTCGGGCCACGCCCCGCCAACGGCAACTCCGGCAGGTCCCGCACCGGCACCGACACCTCCCGCTCGTGGACCCGGCACGACACCGACCACCGCGCCGACCAGCCATCACCGAGTGTCAACCGATTCCGCGCATCCTCGGCAAGCGCTGCTGCCGTAGCCATCTCGGTCCACCGGCAGCTATGCGACCACACCTCAAGCGAGTCCACCGCAACATCCAAACCAGCAAACCATCGACCCGCACCTGAAACCCCACGAAACGACCGAGAACCGCCAGCAAACCCACCGAAACCCGGCAATGGTGACAACAATCTTGCAAACTCAGTGACAGATAGCCTGCCTCGCCGAAGCCGAACTCCAACGTCACGTCGGCAGCCGGTGACAACTACGGTGCTTCGTCACACCGGACCGACGATTGTGTCCTGGTCGGTTTCCCTGGATGCAGTCCAGCTGTCTGGTTCGGGGGCGCTGTGCCCTATTTCGGTCCGCCGCCGTCGCGGATAAGACCACGAGGACGCGGCCGCGCGTTCTGCGAGCGCCCGACTCCACTTCCACACGATGCACTCCTCCCCCGCGCGTTCGATCCGTCCTGCCGCTGCGCGACCGCTGCCCGGTCGGCTACCGCGGCGGTGAGCGTCGCCACGACGTAGTCCGCTGCCGCGCGCGTCGCCGGGTCGGACTCGAGGTCCCATTTCCGGCGCAGTTCTCGCAGGACGGCCAGCACCGGCCGATCCTGGTCGGCGTCGGCCATCCGGCGCACGCGAGCACGACTCATCCCCGTCAGCTCGGCGATCTCACGCACCGACATCCCGTCCTCATACGCCCATCGGATGCCGATTCCCAACTCCAGGCGCGCGGCCTCCTCCCGGAATCCCGTCAAGGCCAACCTCTGTGCGCGGCCGTCTCTGTCCACGTCCCTGGATCCCTTCTGAGTGCGTGCGGGCCCACCGTCGGGCGCAGGTCGGGTGAGGTGGCCGGCTACCGCGGCCAGCACCCGCAAGCGCCACAGAAACGCGAATCGCAAGCAGTTGGCGCAATTCTTGTGCCCGTGGCATCCGGGTAGCCGGATCCCTTCCAGTCGAGCCGTCGCACTCCACGCCATACTGTCCGAGGACAACAGAGACGACCCGTACGCGCCAAGACCTGCGGTTTTTATTCCCAGGCCATGTAGCCTTATGCCGGGTACGGCCTCGATGATCGCGGCGATGATCTCGCCTGCCTCGGTCGTGTTCTGTCGACGACACACACTGCCCACTGCAACGACAGGCTCGGCCGCCAAGTCGATCCCGGCTCGATCATAGAGTTCCACGCACCTCTCGTAATCGGTGCGCAGGTGCCCTTGAATCGTGGGAATAATCGCGAGATCGGTTGCTAGAGAACGCAGATCGAGCAGATTGCCGACTGTGCGACGCAGATGCTCGAGCGTCGATAGGCCGGTACCGGCGAACCGGATTCGCCCAACTTGCCCACCGTGAATGATTACCGGCTCGCACATCCAGTCCTGAGAGGCCGCGAAGGCTATGTTGCCGATCTCTTCGTGGTATCGGCGCAGCCGGTCCACATACTCGCGCGGTGTCGTGGACACCCATCCGCCGTACTTGGTCAATTCGCTGAAAGCGCCACTGTCGATGGCAATCTCACCACGCGCCTGCGGCAAGGTCTTACGATCACGGAGCCGGACATCGCTGATGAACAGCGGCGCGGCCGTCATGGTCGCCCAATTGGGCTGATGAGTCCCCATGAAAAATCTCACCGATCTCGCCTCCGCCGTCGACGTACTCCGATCACCGCGGAGGCGGCCGCTACCGCGTACATCTTGCCGAGCACCTGGCCGGGAAACATCGTGAGAGAGCCGAAAGCGATGGACAGGAACAACACCGAATCCACGACGGCTCCGGCGATACCTCCGAACAGCACCGCGCGAGTCCAGCGCGGCGCCAGCCAGGCGAACACGGCGAAGTCGATGAACTCACCGACCGTGAACGCCACCGCCGACGCCATCGCCACGGCCGGGCTCGCGATCGCATAGGACACACCCGCGCCGACCGCCAAGGCCGCTAAGGCGACCGTTCTGCCGCACAAGACATGCACACCGTCGCGCAGCACCAATGCGGGCCCGACCGCCAACACACCGGCCGACGACGACAGCCCGAACCCGACCGGCACGACACCGAACCGCTCGATCAGCCAGTTTGCTGCCACCACCGACGCGAAATACGCCGCCACGACGGCCCACGCCAGCACCGGGCGGCGCCGCGCGACAACGTAATCCGACCGACGCGACATGGTCGCGGGCGCGTCGGCCTGTCCGTCCGGTGCGGGCGTGGCCAGGCCGTGGCGCGCGGTCATTGCGGTGAAGCCAGCGCGTCGCGGGCCGCGGCTATCGCTGCGGCTTCGGCAGTCGCGGCATCGTGGTAGCCGGCGGCCAGCACGTCCACGACCAGCGGGCCCGACACCGCGTCCACGTGCGCGGTGAATGTCGCGGCACTGGAACCGGATCGACCCGA
This sequence comes from Nocardia sp. NBC_01377, assembly GCF_045040005.1. Classification (NCBI taxonomy): domain Bacteria; kingdom Bacillati; phylum Actinomycetota; class Actinomycetes; order Mycobacteriales; family Nocardiaceae; genus Nocardia; species Nocardia sp. NBC_01377. The sequence continues at coordinate 164,988 of NZ_CP109568.1, read as the reverse complement.
GATCACGACGCCCTGATCACCTACCTCGACCAGTTCGTGCTCGTCGACGGTGTCATGGAAACTCGGAAAGACCGCCGCGGCCGCGGTGCGGCTGTTGGTGTAGCTGGTCAACGGCGCAACCGGATCGACGGTCCGGCGCACCTCCAGATGTGCGCCTGTGCCCTGCCAGTTCACGACCGTCAGTGCCACGGCGCCGAGCTGGCGAGTGGACTCGGGCGCCGCGAGACAGACCGCGCCCGGTACGTGTGCCGCCAGCGTCGCTGCTGTCACCAGCGAACAGCTCGCCGCGACAGCGCGGCTCTCGGTGGTCGTGGTGGGTGCCGACGCCGATGTGCCGAATTGCGATTCGACCGAGGAAGGCTCGCTCGAATCGGGGCCGCCCGCCCGCACCGCGATCACCGTCGCCGTCACCGCGACCAGAACGGCGCCGGAGGCCAGCACACCCGGCCACCGGCCCCACGCGCGAGAAACCATAGCGATTTTCACCGATCAGCGCAGTCGTCGCTCACGGCACTTGCTTGATGATGAACAACTTGTTGCCGAACTGGCCGGGGTTCAGCACGCCGACCGTGATCCGCCCGTTGGGCAAACCGGCCATATCCGACCAGATCTGGGTCATCGGCGCTTCCACGTAGCCGTCCGGGCTCACCGGCGTCGGCGAACCCTCCGGTACCGACACCACCACCGAAGGCGCCACCAACTCGATACCCAGCGCCGCCGGAATGGGCGTGTTCGCCAGGAACGCGGTCTCCTCGTGATTGAACCGCAGCCCGACGATCACTCCGGGCGTCGGCGGGGACAACTCCACCGCCTGCGCCGTACCGGCCGATCCCGGCGACAACACCGCCAACGCACCGACTCCGATCGCCAACGATCCCAGCACTACCGAACGCACTCGCATGAAGATTCCTCCCCGAAAACCGGATATGACGCGAAAAGCCAGACAAAAGCGAATCTAAAGCCAGTTTTAAGCCAATGTCAATGGTGCCGCAAGGCATGAACGGCCGTGGGGCAACCGGTTCGGGGGCGCGCATCCGGCGGGCTACCGCGCCTCGATGCCTCGGAGTCCTTCGGTGCGCCCGAGGTTCGCCACATCGAAGCAGTGTGCGCGAATCGTGACTGTATATCGTGATCAAAAGGGTCCGATGTTGATAGCCGTCGATACGCTGGACTGTGTGTCAGTGCCGACACCGATGCTCGCTACCCCCGGGCCGCCGCCCGGCACCGCCGCGTGGTCGGTCGAGCTCAAATTCGACGGTATGCGCCTGATGGCGGTCTGCCGCGACGGCCACTGCCGTCTCTACAGCAGGTCACGGCGCGAAGTGACCACTTCGTTTCCCGAGGTCGCCGAGAGTATCGCCACCGCGCTGCACGGACGCACCGCGACGCTGGACGGCGAACTGGTGGCGATCACCTCCCTGGGTGGCTCGTCCTTCGCCCGCTTGCAACGCCGCATCCACCTCGCCCGCCCGACCCGACGTCAGATCCAGGACACCCCGCTCGAGTTCGCCGCGTTCGACCTTCTCGTCCTGGACGACGAATCCACCACCGCACTGCCCTATCGAATCCGCCGCGCACGGCTCGAAAGCCTCGCCCTCGACACCGCGGGGCTGCGGACCGTACCCGTATGGCCGGGAGTCGAAGGCGCTCGAGTCCTCGCCGCAGTCGCCGACCTCGGTCTCGAAGGTGTGGTCAGTAAAAAACTCGATTCTTCGTATGTCCCCGGCCGCTCACGCGCATGGGTGAAATCGGCCGTCCGTCGATTCGGGGACGCCCTCGTTCTCGGATGGCTCCCGGGAACCGGCGCGCACTCACGAACCGTGGGCGCCCTGATTCTCGGCGGCCGCGACGAGTCGGGCGGGTTGGTCTATCTCGGCTGCGTCGGATCGGGTCTGAGCGGCCCGGCCCGGCACGCGCTGCGCCGGACCCTCGACGAAATCGTCGCCCCGGCACCCGATATCACCGGAGCGATCCCCCGCGAGGTCTTGGCGCACGCCCGCTGGGCTGAGGCAGTGGTGGTCGCCGATATCGCCTACCGTGAGATCTCCGCCGACCACGTACTGCGCCACCCCAGCTTCCGCGGAATCAAAGTCGATATCGCGCCCGAGGACGTGGGCATTCCCGACTGACGGCCACCGAGAACGGCCATCAGCCCGTCTGCGACGATAGCCGGACGAAATCCAGATGCTGTGCGGGGTGCAGGCGTGTAAACCTGTGCGAATGAGTGACACCACCGCCTCCGAGACCCGACTCGCAATCGTCGGAGAATGGCTCTCCGCACTTCGCCGGGGTCTGATCATCGGCGACTTGAAAACGGAGGAAGTAGCCTCGGATCTTCGTTCGCTCGCGGTGAATTACATCGTTCGGCGCCAGGTCGAAGCCCTCCAAGCCGCCGTGGTGTTGGCGAATGCCGGTCTGGGGCATTTGGCCGGGGGATTCGTCCGGCCTGCCCTCGATGAGCTGCTGTGGATCGACTGGATTAAAGACCTGCCGAAAGCCGCCGCGCACGAACTTCTGAACGACATGGGCCGCCACGACACGATCCGCTCATTGCTCGCCCAGCGGGAATACGTGGGTGATGAAGTGATGCAGCAACTCTGGTACCCGGTCGCCGCCCTGGACGCGGCAGTCCAACAGAAGGACGAGGTGGAGGCGGAGCTGAGGAACCACGGCGAAACTCTCGGGTGGGGCAAAGGTGTGTATCCGCGCGGGGAGTGGGTCGCCGAGCGAACCGGCAGGGGACCGCTGTTTCGGTATCTGCACAGCGCTACGAGCCGGTCGCTGCACTTCTCGATGGGTGAAGTCATGAGGAACGGATGGGGTGAGCGCGGAGGAATGCTCACCACCATCGAACCCGAGTTCCGGCGCAACCGCACAGACTTCGCCCTCGATCAACTTCCTCGACTGTTCTCCGACACACTGGCCGCCTGCCACTCGCTGCGTGAAGCAGCGGGACTCGAATTCGAGATCGAAGACGGAGAAGAATCGGAACGATTCGTCACCGCGGCCAAGAACCTCGCGGCATGCGGCGCCATCCCACTCGTCCACGCCCACGAATGGAACCTCGGTCCCCACGGTCCCCTCGGACAGGTGCAGTCGATCGAGGAATAGGCACCGGCGGCCGCATCGGGCCGCTGTCGCTCAGAAGGCGAGGTATTCGCGCGATGCCCCTTGCGGGGCGAGCCGCTGATCGCCCGGATACAGACCCAGCCCCGGCAGCCGGGCGTCGATGTCCTTCCGATTCAGCGGCGGCGATACCGGCGCCAGACTGATCCGCTCGTCCAGGTCGATCCACTCGGCGTCGGGATCCAGGGCACGAACACGCGCCACTCGGCCCGATTCGACATACACCACACCACGCAGTTCCTTGCGGCGATCTGCCGGGATATGGGAACGCATCGCGGACAGCCGCCGATCCATCTCCCATTCGGGATCCTCGCTGCCCTCGAACTCCGCACGCAGTTTCTGCAACATTCGCGCCGAACGATAGACGATCTGAACGCTGCCCTCTCCCCGCGCTTCCACGGCCGGCAGTTGCAAGAACGCCGGGAGATCGGCGAAGGCTTCGCGCGCCCACTCATACGGTGCGATCACCGCTTGGTCCTTGTACACCGTCACTGTGACGTGACGGCCTCGGTCCAACCTCTCCCGTAGTTCTCGAAGCATCGGCCGGGCTGCTCGGGAGTTGATCGGCTCGTCCACCAGCGTCGGGGGAATCTGGTTCGCCTGTCGGCCCACCGACCACACCCCGTGCGACATCAACACCGCGATCGGCCGGTCGCGGTATGCGATCACGGTGACCTCGTCGTCCCGGTATGCCTTCCGCAGTTCGTCGGAAAGATGCGCACGCAGGTAGTCGAACTCGATCACTCGCATTCGCGACACCTTACGCGCCTTACGCACATGCAGCGGCACACCCGCATCACACACGCGTCCGACAACCCGCTCACTCGCCATCACAACAGCCATGACCATCCTCCGTTCTAGCGATCATCGAGTCGACAAACCTCGACCCTGGTGAGTCCTACCGAACAAAGACAACGGCACCGCCCGCTTCGGCGACCGCCACATCCACTGACGCGCGACCCGAGAGCCGAACCGCAGCAACACAGCACACGATCCGGATTCCGACGCATATCGCCAGCGGGATGCCGTCGGCACCGCCGCGCTATCCGACGCGGAAAGAACCGGCGATACCCCGGGCGATCCCGGCGGGAAAGGCCGGCGAACTCCTGAAAAGAATCACACCCTGCCCCTACCGCTGAATCGAACGAACCAGAATTCCGAGCTCGAAACCCTGGTCGGTATCTATAACCAATACCTTACGCACCTTACGCACCTTGCGCAAATCTGATTGCCGTGTTCTCCGGTGGCTCTGCCGACCGGTCGACCGCGGCCCCACCGTCGGGACCTGGTCGACAATTCGAGGACCGTCCCTATCCTGGCGTTGGGAGTACCCACCAATCGAGTACGGGGAGAAGGCAATCCATGGCACGAAATTTCAGAACCGTCGTCGATGTCGTCGACGACCTCTCAGGCGAGATCGACGACGCCGCCGAGACGATCGAATTCGGCTACCGCGGAACGCTCTACGAGGTCGATCTGGGGCCAGCGAACGCGGCCCGGTTGGACGAGGCCTTGGCGCCGTTCATCAACGTTGCCCGCAAGGTCAGGAAGCCGGCGAAGAAGCCCGCCGCGAAAGCGTCATCCGCGCAGTCGGAGGAGCGCCGCAAGATCCGAGCCTGGGCCCGTGACAACGGGCACGAGGTCGCGCCGGTCGGCCGCATCGACGGTGCCGTGGTCGCCGCCTACCACGAGGCGCAGCGATCCTCGGCGGATCCGAGGATCGCGGTTCAACAAGCCTCGTGAAGTACTGGATCAGGGGCTGGATCAGCCCCTGGATCAGCCCCTGGATTATCACGATGGTTGGGTCCAGGGGCTGGACCTGGGTCTGATCCAGGATCAGACCCAGGGGTTAGTCCAGGGGCTAACCCACCCCGAAAATTGCGTTGAAGTGCGGATTTCTGCCTTGCTCCCGTCCTTTTCGTTCGCAGGCTCACGATTTTCAAGACCACCCTCGCTCTGCGAGCACTCAATCGAGGGTGGTCTTGAAAAACCAAGGACGGGAGCAAGGCAGAAATCCCAAAGGAGAGTTCAGAGGTGGTGAAGAGAGAAAAAAGAAAGGAAGTCTGTGTGCCGTCCACTACGCGCAGTGGGGGAGGGCGGAAAGGCGTACCCTCCCCCACTGCGCGTAGTGGACGGCACACAGACACCTCCCCCTGCCCCCTCCTTGAAAGGAGGGGGTTCCACCTCCCCCTGCCCCCTCCTCGAGGAGGGGGTTCCGCCTCCCCCTCGGCCCGCGCCCCCTCCCCGGAGGGGGCTGGCCGGACGGGCCGCCTGCGGCGGCCCGCGGCGCTACGCGCCCGGCCCCGCTGGGCGGGGCCGTATGCGTCCTCGCAAGGCGAGTACGCCGATCGGCGAGACCCGCCGTCCGATACCGCGATGTTCACCGAAACACCACGCTGGCGCGCCACTCGGACCCCGGTGCACAGCCGTGACCGGCGGCATCGTGTGGTGCGCGCTGTCCATGACCTGCGCCCGCCCGCGGCCGGGCCGGGCATCGCGTCGCGGCAGGTCGGCCGAGACCGGCGATATCATGCAACGAGGGTTCTGAAAAGCGCTGGGGAGGCCGCCATTACCGATTGTTCGATCGATACAGCTCGTGGCATGAGCGAATCGGTGGCCGGGCATGTCGTGAGAGCGGGTGTTTCGGGGTGAGGTCGCCAGCTGTGCACCGCTCGGTGACGGGGAAACGGCGAGTCGTCGCCATCACCGAACGCGATGCCGCAGTGTTGAAATGGCTCGCCGATGTCCAGATCGCCAGCACCGACACAATGCACAACGCCTATACCTACTTCGGCCTGACCCCGATCACGAAGAAACGGTGTTCGGCGCGCCTGGTGGAACTCGTTGCCGGTGGCTACCTCGGCGTCGCTGGACTACGGCGGGGAAACAACCGTCGCGTCTATTGGCCCGCGCACGAGCCCTACCCGATCGCACGCCGCGATCTCGCCCACGATCTGATCGTCGCCGACATGTCGGTCATGCTGCTCAAAGCGCGAGGTGAAGAGTTCCTGCACTACAACCGCAACCGACCCGCTGCCATGACAGCCGAGCCCCGCCAATGGACCCGAGACGCACCGATCGACAAGCAATCCCACCTCGGCGACGGAATGATATGGCTGCCCGACGACACCAGCGTGATCGTCGAAATCGAACTGACCAACAAATCTCCGCAGAAACTCGCCAAAGTCCTCGATTCACACGCAAGCAGAATCGCCTCATCGGACGAGGCGGCAACACACATCCTCTACCTCACCACACACCGGGTAGGACAAGTCGTCGCGGCCACGTGGGCAAAGCAGGGACACGCCGCGGACCACCCCGATCGGATGCAAGTCATCCACGTCATCGACGACACCACCCTGGGACCGATCGACAACGCCAGGACGATTCCCATCCCGACCTGAGAAGTCGGCTCCTGTCGCAACGCCGACCGTGATGAATCGAACGCGGTTGCGTCCTCCTTCCCAGGTGCTACGCGTGCGCGATATCGGGAATACCGTCCTTCTGGACCAAGAACACCCCGTCCTCAACCTCGATCGAGTACTCGTCGACGATGTCCTTCACCGCATCCGGCCACACAGTGTGGTTGGACCAGAGAACCCCGTCGAGATCATCATCGCTGATGTGCAAGGAACGGAGGTCGTCTCCGGCGAAATTGTTGATGCCTTTTTCGAATTCGAGAAGGACACGGATGACGTCTCTCATCACCTCCACCTGATCAGCAAAAAAGATCGGGCGCGGGTCATGCCTAACGATGATCCCCGCAGCTTCCTCTGAGATCGTCCTGAATCCTGCTCGAATCGTTTGAAACCCGCCAAGAGTAGCGACGATGACTTCGTAATCTGTCATCGTCATCGTCTCCGAAGCGGCGATTCGATCGACGCCGCCTTCTCCCAATGCTGTCAGGCCTTGTAGCAGTGGTCTGGATATTCTCTCCGCCGCCAACTTGAGCTGCGTCGAAGGAGATTCGTCATGTGCCCATGCGCGGCCACGAGGTCCGCTCAGGTCCGTGAAGAGACACTCGGCCGCTAGGCGACAAGCCTCAAACAGCCCCGCACGATGCAGTGCGGTCCGAAACTCCCACCGTAGGTGTGGGTGGAGCCTCGTCCACCGCTGATCAGGGAGGCTGCTCGGCCACCCGAATCTGTGAGCCCGCTCTGGCTTCGTCGTTTCTGAGTCGTCACTCGGCGCAGGTGTGCGTCGATGCTCCACAGGTTCGGCCGGAAACGGTGCGACGATCGCGGCCAGGCCCGCCTCGATATCCAGGTCCCGGGGCAGGTCAGCTACGTATTCTTCGTGCCGGTCGGCGATGAAGATTTCGCGCAGTCCGGCGTCAATGTCGAGTTCTCGGCTCAGATCAGCGATGTAGCGTTCGTGCCGGTCGCCTAGCGAACGGTCCGAAAAGGAGTCGGCGTCAGTGAAATCGGTCATCAGTGCCCGCTCGAATCATTCAGACGGTCAGCGAGAGTTCGGCGCGCTTTCATCAGATTCGCCCGAGCGGCCTCAGGAGTGATCCGAAGGATCTCGGCGATCTGGGTGGGCGAGTAGCCTGCCAACGTCCAGCACATAACCTGCCGTTGCCGTGGTGGCAGTGTCGGAATAATGCGTTGAAGGTCATAGAGGTGCTCCATGCCGTCGGAATCCGGAAGTCTCCTCAACAGCGCTGTTCGCTCCGGCAACTCGGCAACCGGTTCCTCCACCAACTTGCTCATTCGCCGGGCGTACTCGCGCCCAGCGACCGTGTAGGACCACGTCGGGGGGTGTGCGATGCTCGACCATGATCGCCAAGCCTTCTCCAAAGTGTCCTGGGCGATTTCGGCCGCGTCTGCCCGGGACGCGCCGTGGCCTTCGATGAAAGCGACCAGCCTGGGCACGAACTGCCGGTAGAAGGCACTGAAGGCGTTCATCGCTTCTTGCCGCGCATCGAGCCCGGAATCGAGTTTCCTTATCGGAATCTCGCCGGTCGCGTTCTCTTCGTCGCTCACCCGATTCACTCCGTGTCAGGGCCGATGATCAGTCGGGTTCGTCGACCGCCTCCGTGATCATCATCGAGACAACTGCCCAGCGGCAGCGCGCGAATGAGATCGAGCAGATAGCCGCGGTGGACTCGCTGCTGCCGTGTCCGCCATCTTAGGCGTAGCCACAGCCCGACGAGAGTCAGAACGTGGACTATCGAGGAGGTCACGATCACCACAGCGGGGTTCATCGGGGCTTCTTTCTCAAGGATTCGGTTGTTGCGCTCGTATACATAGACGCGCCCGATCCCGCAGGCGTGAACTCGCGGAAGCAAATTTCTTCGCCCACCGACCACCGCAGCCGGAAGACACCGCCCCGCTCGTGGCAAGTGGCGTCGAAGTCGCCGACCGAAGCCGTACGGCGAACAGTCGCTTCGGTATCGAAATTCGCGCTCACGGTATCGAATCCGGACTCAGGGCCAGGTGATTCGCGCTACCGCGACACAGAGCCTGCCCGATTGCCGTAGCTCCCGCGCAATCACCTTCCAGCGCCATCACGTACGCGGTAGTGGCGCCGATCCCGAAACTCGCCCCCGACGACCGCTCACCGCCCCTCGCGGGCTACGCCCGCGACACCAGGCCGCAGGCCTGCGACACCGCCCATGCCGCACAGCGGCACGGGCGGTGTCGTCGAGGCTCCCTCGCCCGCCGGAGGCGGGCTCGTAGGGCCATTCGTGGCCGGGGAAACACCACCGCCCCGGTGCAAGACCGCGGCCGTCCCGGGTTCCGAACCTCACCACCGATGTCGGTGAGTCGACCAGTCGGCTCACCAGGGCCTTCCTGTCGTGGCGATCTGACCGATCGAGGGCTATCACGGCCGCGGTGGACATCAAGAGCGCCTACGGCGTCCCTGCGGGATTGCTGCGCAACTCCTGACATCCACCACGGCCGTGATCGAGACGCCCTCAGTCAGACCACCCCGACAGGAAGGCCCCGACCATGAGCTACCCGACCGATCAACTCCCCGACATCTCCAGCCTCGGCGGCGAATGGACCCTCGCCACCGTCCCGGAGGTCGCCTTCGGACACCCCGTCCAGGTCGGTCGCGCGATGTTCCCCGACCACGAATGGCCCTACGAGCCCGCCAAATGCACCTGGGACCAGGGAACCTGGTACCTCGACGGCACCCTCCTGATCTGCATGGGCTGCGGAACAGACGGCACGTAGGCCGGGGCGGGGGCCACCCCGGCCCCCGCCCGCCGCACTGCGGCGGGCGGGTCTCGTCAGGGCGTCGAGACCGCACCGGACGGTGAATCATGCCGCGTCCCAGCGACATCACCGGAACCGAAACTCGTGGTCAACAGCAAAACCACGACCGTGACGACGGCCAGCAGAAGACCCAGCGTCGTACCCATCACCCGGCAGCCATAGGGCAGCGCCTCTACGACGGGCCGTCCACGGGCTATATGAACGATCGCGGCCGCCAGACCGCAGATCACCGACGTCGCGAAAATCAGGGCCACGATCAGCACGACCGTGCCAACAGACAATTCCATGAAAGTTCGAGCTCTCTCGCTACGAGAGTCGCGAAGTCGTCCCATCGGAGAACTACCCGACGCCACGCCCAAGGCGAAACCAGGACAAACGGTTACGGCGATAAGTCAACCAGAAACGACTCGCGACCTGTGGGCAGGTCAGCACAACACGCAGCCCGCAAGCTGCGTGCAGTCGAAAATCCGATGCCTTTCTCGTCCGCACCTGCGAGAGCCTCGCTCGGGTTCGGACTGAGAGGTCGTCCGTCCCGCTCTCGCCCCTTACATGTCTCGTAGTGTGTCCCGGTACCGCGCGGGGCGAAATTCGGTGCGGCGGGCCGGTAACGGCCGGGATGGTCCCGGTTCCTGAGCAGATGATACGACGACCACCGCAGACATCTTCAAGGGGCCTCGGGTCACGAAAACCATCCCCGACACTCCGTCCCGGACGTGAGTCGAGCAGGGCCGCAGTGTTTTCAGAGCTGCCGCGACCTGGTACCTGCCCGGCTCAGCGCAGCTCCCACACAATCACCTCCCAGCGGCATCACCCCCCGGTTGCAGGCCTACCGAACCACATGCCGGTCCCGTCTCATACGTGCGGACACCGGAACCAGACCGTGCAAACTGTCCTGCACATCGACCCGTTCGGTGCCCAGATCGACCACGCGTACCCGAACCGCCGCACGGTCGACGACCACCGCCCGCCGAGACCCGTCGGTCCATCTCCCACAACCGACCCGGCGTCCCGGCGAACTCCGCTTCCAGCCGACGCTGCGTCGCCGACCGCGACGGACCACGATCGCCGCAGCCGAATCCGTCTACGACCGTGGCGTGCTCGGCGCACCGGATTCGAGCAGATCGATCTCGGGCAGCACCTGACGTGCCCACTCGTACGGCACGAGCACACCGGTCACATCACCCCACACCGTGACCACGACATGAGCACCGCGCTGCACGGCCTGGCGGACCTTGCGAAAACCCGTCCGCACCTGCATCGAGGTCAACTCCTCGCACTGCGAATCGTTCACCGCCACCACGGCACGGCCGTCGCGCCACGTATCCGGAGGCATCAACACGACCTCGCGCGCACCCCGTCGGCCCGTCACGAGGACATCGCCGCCCGCGGCGGCTTCCAACTCGTGGCTCCAGTTGGCCCGCAGTTCGCTGACTTCGACAGCCCGAATCCCTGACATACCATCAATCGTACGTAATGTACGTATTGTGCGCAATTGAGTGGCGTGCGGGACCGACGACGCGCGATCCCGCATTCGAGCTACCGCGACCGAGTGCCTGCCCGGCTCAGCGCAGCTCCCGCACAATCATCACCCAGCGGCAGCACCTCCGAACAGCGCGGTGAGGTCGCCCAGCGCCCGGAATCGGTGGCGGTGCCGTCCTCCGCGAGCGCTGCTCGCGCGGTGTCCGCCCCGAACGCGGTGTGGTGTTCCTTCGGTCGTCCGGGCGCAGCTGGCCTATCACAACGGCCACCAGGGCACCGAGGCGCCTTCGGCGTCGCTACGCGATGACGCTGCGCGCCACCCCGCCACCCCGGCACCCGTCGTGATCGAGACGGCCACAGGCCGACCGAAGGAACACCACACCACGGCCCTCCCTATGTCGAGGCCGGGCGGACGCCGGGAAAGCCCTGCGGCCAGGGCCGCGAGCGGGGCGTCGCCCCGCGCCCCACTCCTCGCCGGAGCGGCAGACCTCCCAAAGGGATCGTCGACGAAAGGTCAAGTTACGCAACGTGATTCGTGACGTGATCTTTCCGATAGCTGGCAGCGAACCGAAAGAATGGCGTACAAAACGTACAAAAGATAGAATGGACTTGTAAACGGAAACAGGAAATAGGCGAGTGAATCACAGAAATTACCTCCGCCGGAAAACCGGTTTCCACCAGCTCGAACAATGAAAGTAGCGCGTTAGTGGACGAGAACATGATTCCCCTCACTGCTTCGCAGATCATGGCGAAACTCCCCGCCGATTTCGGTTTCTATCCGTGCCGGTCGGTGGTTCTGATCGCGATGGTCCACGAGGCGGGCCAACTCGTGGTGAGCGGGTCGGGCCGATTCGATATCGACCGATTCGCCCCCGATGCCGCCCTCGTGCCGCCTTCACCACTGCTCGACGGTGCCCACGCGGTCGGTGTCGCCGTCATCGATGACCGGCCCGATCAGCTCGACGTGCATCGCGCGCACCTGCGCCGGATCCAGGCCAGGGTGAGCAAGGACGATATTCCCGTCGTATTCGCCTACGCGACTCCCGAAATCGCCGACGGCGCGCCGTGGTGGTCGCTCAACGACGACGGCCGCAACGGACTCATCATTCTGCCCGAGGACCTCACCGGCAACCGGCCGATCTACCGCGGCCGGGCCGAAGCCGTCGCCGCCCTGGAAGCCGTCGACCCCGCCGGGGCCGACGCCACCCGCGAGTTGATCTTCCCCGCCGTCCGTGACCTGGACCGCATCCTTGCCGCTGTCGGCGAGGACACCTTCCTGCACAACGAAACCCGCTATTGCGCCGATCTGATCCGCGACCATCCCAGCGGCGCGACCCTCACCCCCGCGACCGCCGCCGAAATCGCCGCGCGAGTACTGCACAAGAATCTCGCCGACAGGCTTCTGTTCGCACGTACCGACGACCACCGCGCCACCGCCGCGTTCTGGCGCGATGTCGCCCGTCTGATGCCCGATAACGCCCTGCGCTGCAAGGTGCTGACCCTGCACGGATTCCACGCCTTCGCCAGCGGCGGCACCGCTGCGGGGAGGCTGGGCCTCGAGGCCGCCCTGCGCGAGGATCCGCACAACGTCATGACCAGGCTGCTACACCACATGGTCGCGACCCTCGGCCTGCGACCGGAGAAGGTGCGCGAAATCGTCGCCAAACTCACCATCAGCTGACCCGCCGGGCCCAGGGCCGGTGTGGGCCCACAACGCCCGCACCGGCCCCGGCCCCGCACCTGGCCCGACAGCACCCGCCCGCCCCCGAAAGGCCCCCCGCACATGGACATACAGCAACGAGTCCTCGCGACCATCGACAACAACCCCGCCGTACTTCCCGACGTCGTCGCCGATTTCGAGCGCCGCTGGAGGAACGACCCGCGCGATGTCGAAACCCGCCGTATCTACTTCGCCCTCCGGACGATCCTCGAGCAGCGGTTCCCCATCGATCAGTACCGCCCCGACCACGTCGAGACCCCCACCGAGGCCGAAGACGACCAGGACCACCCCTTCTGGACCACCGACCCCTTCACGATCTGGGACTCCCGATATCGCGCTCTGGCCCGCCAGCTGGGCGGAGACACCGCAGCCCACATCCACGTCCACACCAACAAGGGGCTCCCCGATCCACCACAGGACCAGCAGTCCTGAACATCCGGTCCGGCGGTAGGCAGGGTCGGGGCCACAGCCCCGGCCCGCCTACCGCCGCGACGACATGACCACAGGACCCCGGCACAGCCCGCGCCCGAACTCGCGGCGTGATCCCTCCCCGACCCCGGACGCCGGACCCACGCCGCACACACGATGCCCGGCGGCCGCCGCCGACAGGACCGCTCACCACGATCAGAGCTGCCGCGACACCGAGCCGTCCCCGAAAAACGCCGCTCCCGCGTCGATCACCACCCGGCCCGGTCGACCCCACGCCGCGCACCTCCCGCAGACCCCAGCGGCCCGGCGCCGTACCCGACGATGTCCGCGAGCTGGCGCTCGCGCGGGGTGCCGGGCGGGTGTCGGTGGGTTCCTCCGCTTGGCCAGATTGGGGCCTATCACACCAGAACCCGGCCCGCCAGCTCGCCGGTCCCAGCGAATCGAGAACTACCGAGACCGACGAGCTGGCGGGCCGGAACCTGGCGTGATCGTGGCGGCCCCAGGCCAAGCGGAGGAACCCACCGACACGGACACAGCCGTGCCCGACACCCGAAAACCCCGCGCGGCCGCAGGCCGCGGGCGACGCGCGCGCCGCCGAGGACCGCGCGGCCTGCGGCCGCGAGCGGGGCGTCGCCCCACACCCCACTCCTCGCCGGAGGGGCAGACCCGCAGAGGGCACCAAAAACCCGCGTTGACCTGCGGTTTTACTGTGAAATTGTTCACCCCCAAGGCTATAGCGTACGAAACGTACGAAACGTACGATTGAAGATAGGAAGCAGGGGGAACGGAAAGGCTCGCAGCGAGCCAGCCCCCCGCCCCCGGAAAGAACGCACAGTGAACCTGAAAACCGTGGTCATGGCCGATCTCGCCGCCGCCGCACCGTCAATTTTCAAACTGGATTTCACCACCGTTGGCGGACTGCTGGTCATCTACGCGCGCGGCGGAATCATCGTCCCGTCACAACATTTCGACCTCACCGACGACCCGCGCAAGGTAGCGCGCGCCATCGCGCGCTACGTCACCGGTAACGAGATCGATTCCGCGTATCTGGTTCTCGTCGCCGAGACCGGAATTCCGTTCGGCGTGACCGGTGTGGAATCGCCGTTCACCGCTGGATTGTCGTTGCATCGCAGCGCGCTGGACCAGCTGAGCGGCATCGGCATTCGCGTACGCGGACAGATCCACGTCGAGCAGATCAGCCGGGGCGCGCGTTGGCGAGACCTCACCACCAGTTTCGCCGGAACGCTGCCCGATCCCGAGACCAGCGCCGCCGCACTGGCCGGAATCCTCGGCTCGGTCACGCCCCTTGTCGATCTGGGTTTCATCCGCGCCCACTTCGCCCCCGACCCCGACCCGGTCGACCCGATCACCGCCGAACTCGAGGCGCGCACCGACCCCGAGGCATTCGCCGTCGTCACCTTGCGCGAACTCTCGCGCCGAGTCGGCGCATACGCCACCACCAACCCCGACGAGCGCGAAGAGATGTTGGCCGCACTCGTCGACGCGCGAGGCACCACCGTGCCGCTGTCCGCGCGTCTGGCCTACTTGCTGCGCATCAGCGACCCCGCCCACGCCGCCATGCTCGGAATCTCGCTCATCGACCCCGCCGCCGCGACGGTCTACACCGAGATCGCCAACCAGCTGACCGGAATCGACCGCGCCCACGTGCTGACAGCCGTCGCGATCGTCCACTACGCCAACGAGAACGGAGCCCACGCACACGAAGCACTGCGGTTCGCCGACCTCGCGGTATCCGAGGCCCGCACCGAGCGCCCGCCCTTGCTGCGCATGATGTGGGAAGCGTACGCCGTCGGTATCGAATCCGACCAGGCGAAATTCCTGCTCTACACCGGCAAGAGCACCGCCGAACAGTTCGGAATCGACCTGTACGTCTGATCTTCCCCGGAAACCCCCGACCGAACCGGTCGGGGGTTTCCCCGTTTCCGAATTGAACGCGCCTGGATATGTGACCCGACTCACTCGCCTAATTCGTCTCAGAATTAGCGTACGAAACGTACAAGACGTACAATTGAATCAATGGAGATGAGGCAGACCGGGAGAGCGTGACAGCCCGGAATCTCATCTCGCGATATTTGAAAATTACACAGCGTGAAATCAAGGGGGCGGCCCCGTGTCTCGCGACACGCACGAGACGCGGCACGCCCCCATTAGGCCGATTGACCAGGCGATTCACCGGAGGACAACGCCCATGCGCACCATTCGGCGCAACAGCAAGGAATTCCGCACAGCCCTCGAGACCGCGACCGAAGTGCACCGCCGCACTCTGGCTACCAACTGGAAGCCCGTACCGAGCAGCGTCGAAGAAGTCACGCGCTTGCTCGAAGACCGTGCGTACAAATTCCAGCAGAACGACGCAGGCAAATACATCGTGACTCACGCGGAATTGCCCGTCGAATACACGCTCATCCACGACGCGCCCGCCGCCGCCCCCGGCGCGGACGACAGCGACAAGGACTGAGCCCCCGAAGCTTGCCGAAATCGGCAGGAGTTCATCAAGTCGATGAACTGACACGAAAAGGAGAAACACACAATGCCCCTCATCATCATGCGGATGCCCGACCCGTTCGAGCTTCTGAGGATGGCAACGATGGCAGCGATAGCGGCCGAAATCGCGGATATGGAATCCGACCCGCCCGGCCTCTGGCTCGACCTCGAGCACACCGACGAAGCCGAGCACGAACCGGGCCACGCATCGCGACACGACAAGGTCGCGGCGGTGTGCGTCATCGACGCCACCAACGGCGACAAAGTCGAAGTTGCCGAAGGCTGGGGAGGATTCTACGGCTGCGGAGAGCAGGCGATGGGCGTGCTCATCGAGGCCGACCCCGAACAGTCCGAGCGGCGTACGGCCCGACTGGTTCCCCTCGACATGCACGAGATGCGCGCCGCTGTCCCGGACTCCGGTGCGTTCCACTGGGGCGGTAGCTACGCCCACAGCGACGCCCCGGCGTTCGCCGATGTGATCCGGCGCTACCTCGGTCGCGAGGAAACCCGCCTGAAGGTCTACGACAGCCAGTAGACCCACCCGCGCAGCGCCCACACGGGACACGCGCGGAACGAACAACGGCCGTGCGACAACGGACAGTCGGTAGCCGCCCGAAGCCGCACGACCGAACCCGAAAGCCCTGCCGCGCCGGAACCCACCGGCGCGGCAGCGCTCGGAAACGGAACTCCGCTAGCGCTCCGTGCCGTCATCTCGGCGGCAGAGCCCCAGCCCTACCGGAGCCCGCAACCCGACCCACCCAACGAGACAGGGCACCGGTCAGTCGGTAGCTGTCCGGTGCCCTACTCGCATCACTGTAGGAGATCCACCCCACCATGACAAGAATCGTGCAACGCCCCCGCGCGGCCATCTCCACCCGGCCCGGCAACCGCGACACCAACCAGGACGCCGCCGCCGTCGCCGACTACGACGCGACACCGGCCCACATCGTGGCCGCCATCGCCGACGGACACGACACCAACAAGTACTCCGGACTCATCGCCGACGCCGCCGTCAGAATGGCCACCGTCCAAGGCGCGGCCGTCGACCACCGCCAGCGCCCGGCGCGCCTGGTCGAACTCACCCGCGCCGTGATCCCCCAGATCGGGCAGTTCGCCGCGCGCCCGATCGCCTTGCAGTTCTGGGACTTCGCCGATATCGACGACCCCACCCGCGCGAACACCGCCCTACTCGTGGCGACCGTCGATCACTTCGGAGCCGTGCACATCGGCTGGCTCGGCGACGTCCGCGCCTACATCCTGACCCACACCGCCGCCCTCTACTTCCTCACCAACGGCGACCGCACCCGCCCCCCGAACCCGGACCGGCGCGACACCCTCGGCAGCCACGACCACCCCGAGTCCGCGAACTGGCCGACCAGCAACAGCGGCCACCGCGCCCGCCGAGTCCTGCTGTGCACCAGCGGTTTACACCGCGCCCTGCCGGACTCCGAGATCCGAACCGTTCTCGCCGACGCCGCGACCCGCGAAGACGCCGCGCACGAGCTGACCGCGCGCGCAGTCGCCGCGAGCGCCGACCCCGACAACGCCACCGCAATCGTGATCGACGTTCCACCAAGCAATCCGCGCCTCAGCGTCGTCCGCTGACCCCGACCAGCTGAGCCGCACCACACCCGCGCGCGAGCCGAGACACCACCCGGCCCGCGCGCGGCGGCGGGAATCGGAACTCCGCTGCGCTCCGTGCTGCCACATCAGCGGCAGACCCCCAGCCCCGCCCGACCACGACCCGGCCCGCTCGAGGCCGCACCCACCCCGAAGGACAGCCATGACCGCCGACCCGCACACCATCACCGACACCGAACTCCACGACATCATCGCCAGCGCACGACTCGACCTCGAACTGTTCGTGATCACCGATTTCGACGATGTCCAGGCGATCCTCCACGTCGCACTCGACCACACCCACGAACCCACCCGCGATCAGCTCAACGACATCGCGCTGTGGTCGGTTGAGAACGGCACCCACCTGCTGCTCACCATCGACGCCACCAGCGGCCTGCGCCCGGCCAGTGCCAGCCTGCGCGTTACCGAAACCTTCGTCCACCCCGACGACAACGCCCCCGCCAGCGAGGGCCTGCGCCACGTACTCAACGAACTCCTTGCCCACCACCACGCGCTGAACACCGCGCTCGACCAGCACCGCAATCAGTCGCCCGCCCCCCAGCAAGCCGACATCGACCGACTCGAGGCCCTGGCCGAATCGCTCGCGCTCCCGTCCGAACTCCTCGACGTCGACATTCACGACGTTTTCAGCCGCCAGGCCAGCGGCATCAACAACAGCGGCCTCGAAGGTCAGATCGCGGCACTGCTGACCCACCTCGGCCCCGAGGGCACCGAACAACTCATCCGCGCCGCGGCCGCCGACACCAAGGACCCGAACTGACAGGGCCGCCCCGGTGGTCCGACTCCCCGCGGCCCACAAGCGCGCTACAGCAGCGGCACACCTTCCACTTCCGGCCGCGGGAACAACACGCGCCCGACAACGTCCTCCGAACCCGATTCGGCGGGCAGCTGCCCCTGCACCACCGCGGCCACATCCTCGGCCGTCACCGACCTGCGCTCGACCAACATTCCCGTCAGAACACGCTCGACCTCGTGCGCCACAACAGCTCCCAACCTCGCCGACCACCGTTGCACATCAGCCTACGACCAACACCCCCGCCCACCCGAACAAAAGAACATCCACACCAGCGGGTCCGAACACGGCTGCATCGTCACCGCAGCGCCGAGCCAGGGACCGGCCCCGGCCGGTGCTCCCCGCCGCACACGGCGGGAATCGGAACTCCGCTGCGCTCCGTGCAGTGTTCTCCGCGGACAACTCCCAGCCGGACGACCTGGCACCCCGACCCGACAGCCGACCGCCTCCGACTCGCTCGCCGGGCCGCTTCGCGGCCCGGCGAGCACCGGACACCCCCGATCCACCGAACATCACCCCCTGCCCGGCAGCCGTCAAACCCGACGCCGAGAATGCGACCCGGACACCACCGATTTAGCGGCCGTGCGCCCGCCACACCGAAACCCGTGCCCCGCAACGGATCATCCTGCACACCACCTCCAGATCCCGCTGAGAAATCGACCCGTCGACGCCGGTACTCCGCGCGGATCGCCAGCGAAAGATCAGAGCTACCGCGACAGAGCCCCGCCCGGCCTGCGCAGCTCCCGCACAATCACCTTCCAGCGCCATCAACCAGGCGACGGGCGCGCGGCGCCGAATCCGACCGGCACCTCTCCGGTCACCGAGCACCGCGGCCTGCGGCCGCGCGGCGGTGCGGGCGCAGGGCCGACGAGGCCGGTGTGTCCTTCGGCGAAACCTGCGCCGATGCTGGCACACCGGAACCCGGACCACCAGGTCGTTCGTCCGCGCCTCCGCTGCGCTCCGGTGCGGGCGCTCCACCCGGCACCCCGGAACCCGGTACGCCCGCCCGGACTCCGGCCCCACCGAAGGACACACCGACACCACCACCGCCCTGCCCCGCGCCCGCACCGCCGAAGACCCCGCGACCTGACGGCCGCGCGCTCCCGAGTGGTCGCGTGCGGGCGCTGCCGCCCCGCACCCCGGCCCGCTCGCCGCGGAGGCGACCCTCCAAAGGCCACGACAAGCACCGGAATACAAGCGAATCCGAGAACAGCGATGTGCGAATACCCACAACAGAAAATGCGTCAGGTGCGTAAGGTTTAAGTAGAATAGAGGCATGACGAAAAGGGAGACCCTGAACATCAGCCCCGCTGTAGACGCTTTGATCGGCATTGCCCGTGAAGTCCTGAAAACCGCGTGGCCGCACTCGAAGGCCGGGAAGTCGATGCGGAGAATTCTCCGTGAATGCGGCGTGGACGTTCCAGAGCCCGACGACCCGAAGCCGGGTGACCTGAAAACCGTTGTTATCGAATGGGAAGAACACACCTCGCACGCCGCTGTGGTAACGGTTCCCCACGATTTCGACCTGGACAGCGGACAACCCTGGGGTATCGCGGACGCGGTCGGAAACATCAACGACGACACCTACGAAACAATGATCGGAAAGCATAATTTCATAGTCCGTGAGGAACGAATCCACGACCCCAGGGTAGAAGAATTGTCATTCATCGAGTGGCACTGATCAGCGTTCCGATCGGAAGGTGCACAATGACCAGAATCTACGTGGCATCGCTGCCCGACTACACCGCCGGAACACTGCACGGTGACTGGTTCGACCTGGACGACTTCACCGACACCGAAGACCTGCACGCAGCGATCCAGGAGCGCGTTCTATCGAACTCTCCTATCGCCGTGCTCGGCGGTGGCCCCGTCGAAGAATTCACGATTCACGACGACGAAGACTTCGCCGGGATCAAGTTGGACGAGAACACGCCCCTCGCCACCGTGTTCGCCCTGCACCAAGCGTTGGAGCGCGCCTCATCCCACCGGGACGCCACCACCGACGCATTCGCGGCCTGGGTCGAGCATCACGGAGTGCAGAAGTGCGCGAAGGACTGGAACAACGCAGCCAAAGAGTTCGAGGAATCGTACGTAGGTCAGATGTCGCTGCGAGAGTACGTGATCGACCACTACACCGACCTCTTCGCTCAGCCGGAATTCAAGAACCTACCGGAAGCGATTCGGAACAGTATCGACTACTCGAATGTCGCCACCTACTGGGAAGACGACTTCACGGAAATGGACGCATACCTGTTCAGAGCCACCGTCTAGAACAGAGCGCAGCGAACGCACTCGAATTCTGAGTGACGCAGTTCACATCAGCTAGAAGTGCGTAAGGTGCGTAAGGTTGATAATATTAGAGACAGCAAGAGGGAAGCGGTAAGGGAAACCGGAACCGGCCCGGATCTTTGAGAACTCCATAGTGTGAACCGATTCCACGTAGCGGAATCAGAAAAGGTCGGGCGATCAACGCCGGACCACTTTCCCGAAAGGGGGCGGCCATGGCCGCAATCCGCTACGACGTGAACGGCTGGACCTACGAGCGTTCGCCGTTCGACGGGGTGCGACTGGTGAAGGACTACGGCCCTCGCTACGTCACCATCACGCCGAACGCCTCGCCGGAAGTGTTCAAAGCCTATTCGTGGTCGGTGTGGCGCACCTCCACCGGTGACCACATCACCACCGAACGGGCCGACAGCGTCGAGGAGGCACAAGCCGCCGCCGACGCCTACCCACTACCGAGGTAGGCCAGCCGTTCCGCGCCGGGGGCACCAGCGGCCCCCGGCGCACAACCAACACACCGCGAGCACGAAAGCTGTTGCCAAACATGAGATTACTGATCGACGCCTACATGTGCGTGACGCTGGAGGTGACAACCTCGAGCGAAGGATACGCGCGCAAGGCCCTGGAAATGTCCTCGGAACTGCTGGGCGGCGGTGACGCGCTGGTCCTGGACAACACGATGGCAGAGGGAGTTTCGGAGATCCTGCTCCGCCAGCTGACCCACCGCGAAATCATCTCCGTGGTGGCCGCGACCGAGGACGGCGAATTCCACGTCCCGCCGCAATGGCCGACCGACGGACCCAGGCCGGAACTCGAGACCGTCACCGAGTGCTGCGCGCACCCCGAATGCACTACGCCCCTGGACCGCTGGGAGCGCACAGACGGACACACGGTGTGCCGCCGCCACCGCTACGGCTTCCCGGCCGAATTGGTGGCCGTGGGCATGTCGACCAGCGACGGACGCACCGTGGACAAGATCACCGCATGCGAAGGAGCGGTGGTGATCGAATTCGGTCGACCGGGAAGCGACGCGGTCGACCTGCGGGCCTATCGACCGGGTGATCGGATCACGCTCACCGGCCCCGATGGGCTGCGCGATCGACCCGAACCGACTCACTACAGCCTGCCAGCCCCGTTGGTCAGGGTCGGCATGACGACCGAGAACGGGCACGTCGTTCTCGGCGTGGAGACCCGAGGCGACGGAGATTTCGTAGTGATGGAGACCTACATTCCGCGCCCCGACGACCCGGCCGCCGACGCCCGCAATCGCGCCGATCCGGAAATTCAGGTCACCCACCACGACGAACGGGTCGACCTCGCGGTGTTCCCCGACACCGCCGTGCACGGCGTCTACCACCACGACGCCGAGATATCGGCCCGCTGACCACCCGGCCAGCGCCCCGCGCCGCCGCGCGAATTCCACGGCGAACAGGCGCTGTTCGACCACATCGAACACGAGGAGGCCGCCGACACCCCCGACACACAACCCGAATGAACCACCCACGCAGGTAACTGGCGTCCACAACACGCCGGTGATCTGCATACCGGAAAGGCACCGCCGATGAACACCCCCATGACCGATCCCGACAATGACCCCCCCGACCGTGACAGCCGCAGCATCGTCGTCAGCTGGCCCGTGGGCGAGCCCGACACCGAGGAACGCTGGCAGGCGCGCGCGGTCCTGGCCGTGCGCTACGACACGGGTTACGGCTACCGCGCGGTCCTGAGCACCCGCCACCAGCGCCCGACCGGCATGCGCAGCGTCGAACAGACGATGAACCTCGATTTCAAACGGTGCAGGGTCACGATCCACCGCCGCGAGGCCACCAGATTCAGCCGCAAGGTGCTGCCCGAGGTCTACGCGACCGCCGTGCGCGAGCTACGCGACCGGTTCGAGGCCGCCGACGAGGAGGTGACGGTGTATTTCGACGCCGAATCCTCCGTGTTCGCCTACGCGGGTTCGCCCGTCCACCGATAGCCATCCACCGCAGGTACCGGGCGCGCGCCGCGCGCCCGGTACCTGCCGATCCCGAAGGACCCACCGTGCATACCAGCACCACCGACCGAACCGCCGACCAATGGGCCGCCGATTTCGCGGCCCGACTCGCCGAGACCGACCCCGGATGGACCACCGAGCCCAGCCGCGTCTACGAATCGCGTGCCGTGGCCTATCTTCTCGGTCCCGGCGCGGACGAGCGAATCCGCATCGAAGTCCGTTACGACGACTACGGCAGGCCCACCGGAGCACTCGACATCGACACCGATTTCGGGGAACTGCTCACGTTCACCCCGCCGGGGAGCTGCCGCCGAACCGGAACCATGACCAAGACCGACGATCCGGAAGAGATGATCGCGGTACTGTGCGAGGTCATCGCGAACACCCGCCAGATCCTGCCCGAGGCCCGCGAGACCCGAATCAGGTCCGACGCCGACGACGAGCAGCGGATAGCGACCTTGGCCGAGATCGCCACGCGCCTGCCGATGGCACCCATCACCAGCCCGACCGCCACCAGCGGCTATTTCGGCCGCGAAGACGGCGATATCGTCGGCCGCATCAGCGCCGACCGGCACGGCGCGGTCTCGGTCGACCTGCGCCTGTCCCGCGCCGAAGCTCTCGAGCTGGCCGACTACCTCACCCAGCGCCGCCGCCACATCGGTGAGGACACCGAGATCAACGACTACGACGGCCCCGCCCCCTTCTGACCGCCCACCGTCGGGGCCGGATACACCACCGGCCCCGACGCGGACCTTTCCGAGGAATCCCCCGAATGCGATTCATCCCGCACGCGCTCACCCGGCTACTACCCCGCCGCCGCCCCCGCGCGGGGCTGCCCTACGCCGACTTCGGCGCGCCGATGCCGTGGCAATTGCAGATGGACACCGGCCCGAGCGAACCGGCCGAGCCCTGCCCCGAGCACGCTCACGCGCTCGAGCTGCGTCGCCACGCGCTGAACCTCGAAACCCTCGCAAACAATCCCGAACTCGCCGATCCCGACGGCGACCCGAAAGAGCTGGCGGCCCGCGACTACTACGCCGAACTCGACGCTGCGGAAGAGACGCTGCACGCCTACCTGATCGCACACCGCGACGTCCTGGGCGACTACCCGGAATGGGCCGCCGAATACGACTTCATCGACCACCCCGACGAGGTCTGAGACCACCGGTGAGACCGACCCACCAATCGCCGCGAGGCCCCCCGCGCCCCGCCCGAAATCCATAGACCCGCAAACAAAGCAGCACCGGACGGCCACAACCCGCCCGGTGCTGCGCTCATCCTAGAGGAAGACACCGAATCATCATGACCACGACCGAAAACCCCACTACCACCAGCGACGCCGAGCAGACCGGAGAGGCGCACCAGCCCGACCGGACCACCGCGCCGGACACCAGCACCGAGGAACCCACGATCAACGGCACGCCGGTGGCGGTGGTGCTGGCCATGATCGACGCCTCCCCGACCGGCAGGATCTCGTTTCCCGTCGATCCGCGCACAGTCGAGTTCGGCGACAACATGCGCTCCGAAGTCACCCTGACCAAAGCGTTCATCGACGGAATCCGCGACGGCGGATTCGTTCAGGAGCCGCCCGCCTACCTCAACGAAGACGGCACCGTCGAGATGATCGCGGGCCAGTCCCGGATGCTTGCAGCCGTCGAAGCCGGATACATCCCGTGCCCGGTGATCCTGCGCCGCAAACCCGACATCGACGCGGTCACCCTCGCCGCCGACACCATGACCCAGCAGTGGCGCGAGAACCTGCACCGCACCGAGACCAGCACCAGAGACAAGGTGGTGCATGTCCAAAACTTCCTGGCCCTGCCCGGTTTCACCCCGACCAAGGTCGGTCAGAAACTCGGGCTCGACCCCGACGAGGTCCGCGCGGTCAAGGCATTGGAGAAGTCCGACAACGCCCGCGAGAAGGCCGAGACCGGACAACTCAGCTTCACCCAGGCCGAAGCCCTGATCGAGTTCGACGGCGACAAGAGCGCCGAAACGCGGCTGTTGAACGCCGCCGGAAGCAACACTTTCGACTCCGAAGCCGCCAAGATCCGCGCCGAACGCGAGGAAGAAGCCGCGCTCGAGGAGGCCGCCGCGCCCTACCGACAGCGCGGATTCACCATCCTCGACCGCGTCTGGCCATACCAGGAGCCGACCACCTCGCCGCTGCACAACCTCTACCACCGCCAGGACGGCCGCCCCGCGACCACCGACGACATCAAGGCCCCGTCACGGTGGGCGGTGGTGCTTGAGCGCTCGGAGGTCGAAGGCCCGGACGGAGCCCTCGAGGAGCACTGGACCCCGCACTACTACTGCACCGACGCCAAAGCCGAAGGACTGCGGTATTACAGCAGCGAACGCGATGTCGTCACCACTGAGATCAGGGAACGCAAACGCACCGACGACCAAATCGTGCAGGACGGCAACCGATACGCCCGCGCCGCCACCGACGCACGCCGCAAGTTCGAGACCCAATTGCTGGCCAAGCTGACAGGCAACGGCCGAAAGCGACCCGCGAAGATCCCGACCGGGTTGCTCAGCTGGGCCACCGGGGTGCTGTTCACCCAACGTGGCCTCACCGCCGAGAACACCGTCGACGACATCACCACCTCCCTGCTCGGCGTGGACCGCGACGCGGCGATGTTCAGCGGCACGCTGTTCGAGGACATGACCGACCCGCGCGCCGCCGCCATGATCATCGGTCTGGCAATCGGGGCCGTCGAAGCCAGCATGCAACGCCGAAGCTACGACGCGAAGAAGAAGGAGAATCCGACCTATTGGCGGGTCGCCCTGCACAAACAGGAAGGCGTGTTCGTCTCCGTCCGTGCGGTAGACCTGCCCCGCGCACTGATCACACAGCTGAGGAACGCGGGCTACAATCCCACCCCGATCGAGCGCGCCCTACTGGGTGAGATGACCCGCGCCGAAGCGTTCGAGGCCGAAGCCGCCGCAGCGGCCGCCGAGGGCACCGTATCGGCCACCTCGCCCGCCAAGACTGTGCCCGCCAAAGCCGCGCCCGCCAAAGCCGCGCCCGCCAAGGCTGTGCCCGCCAAGGCCGCGCCCGCGCGCAAGCGGACCCCGGCTCGCAAGACCGGCACAGTCAGCGCCGCCCGCAAGACCGGGACCGGGCCCGCCGGTCGAAAGACCAAGGCCGCCAGCGCCGTAAAGGTCACCATCGCGCCCGATCAGGCGCACGAGACCGATTCGGCAGCCACCGATCACGACCAGGCCGACCCCGGCTCGCTGGCAGCCTGACCCCCGAGCGGGCCGGAACCCCCGAGTTCCGGCCCGCTCACCCGGGGGCCCCACCCGGCGGCCGCGGAATCGGAACTCCGCTGCGCTCCGTGCTGTGTCCCTGCGCGGACCACTCCCAGCCCTCGCACGTCGATCACCCGGCCCACCCGAGCACGGCCCGCCGACCGCTACGCGGCCGGCGGGCCGCACCCGAAAGACCCCAGACGTGCGACTACGCCCCGACCAGTCAGGACAACCCGATCGTGACCCACCGCCCATCCATCACGTCCGCCACCGGCATCAGCGTCCGGCCACCGCGCCACCACCACCGCGGCGCGCCCATCCGACCGCCGCACCGCCCGATTCGCGCATACGCCCGCAACCGCAGAACCCGCCGCCGACACCGCAGCACCACCTACCGAACCGAGGAAGACGACAACACATCAGACGCAACTAACAACGAGAACCATTGCAACCCAACATCATGTGCAGGCCCCGACACCCACAACGTGCCCGGTCCCCGCACGCAACAGATCAGGACGACCACGCCATGCCCACCGACACCGACCCGCTCCAGGCCCCGCCACTGGCCAACGAACCCCAGCTCGCCCGCACCCTCGAACGCGTCTGCCGCCAGCACGGCGCGACCGACGCCACCACCGAGCGGCTGATCACCGAAGTCGTGGCCAGCGTCCGAGCCGCATCCGAGCTCGAGCGCGTGGCCGCTGCCCTCGGCAACGACACCCCGGCCGCCGACGACCTCGCCGCCGTCCTGGGATTCGCGCGCCGCGCCCTCGACGCCGCCCGCCGCCGCGACACCCTCACCGGCTACGCCAGCGCCGCCGAACTCGCACCCGAGATCCGCTTCGCCATCGCCGCGGTCGTCGCAGAGATATGGGACCGCGAAGTCGACGACTACCAGCAGCAGAACGACGACGAACGCGCCGACCACCCGTATGAGTACCTTGCCACGCTGCACGGCTGGCTCGGCCCCTACAGCCACGTCCACTGAGGGCCCCGCCGGTGCGAGCCGACCCGCTCCCACCAGCACCCAGCGACGAAGCCACTCCCACCAACCCGTCCACCAAGACGAATATTCGAGCAGGACAATGGAATTCATCGAACGCCACTATCCCGACCTTCCTCACAACGGCACACGACTGCCCTACGCGACACGAACCACCTACCGATACAACGACAATCGGATTCACGTCACCGAAGCGTTGTTCACCGCATTCACCTCCGGTGAATGCGGCCTGACCCGCGACTGGCGCGTGCAGATCCAGGTGGACAGCCTCGCCAGCGCCCGCAAGATCGCGCGAGAACTCGGTTTCACCGGCCCCGTGGAGACCATCGCCGCCGGACTCCGCCACGGAATCCGCTGGTGAGCGGCCAGCACAGCCCCGACGATCACCGACGGTTCCGCGTGGTCGTCATCGGGCCCAACCTGTTCGGTGCCGACGCCGATTTCCACGTCCACGCCGCCGACTGCGCCGACCTGCGCCGCAATCAGCTCTACCGCGACCACACCGACGAAATCGACCGGCCCGACGACATCGCCTCCCTACGCGAACTCGTCCACACGATCTACGACCCGCACGACTTCGACTACCGGCCCGAGAACTGGGCCGACTTCGCCACCGGTATCGAGGTCTTTCCCTGCCTCGACCTGCCCGACGAGCACTAAGCACCACCGCCGCCCGGGGCAGCACCCCTGCCCCGGGCGGCCGCGCCCGCGCCGAATCCGCGGCGCGCGCAGGCCTCCACAGCAACAGACAGGCACCACATGATTCCCCGTGACACCCTGCGGACCTGGCTCGACACGCTGCCCGCCGACACCGATATCGCCGTCGACGAGGGCGGCCTGACCCTGATCGCCGTGGACTCCCACGGAGTTCCCGCCACCGCCCACCTCGAAGTCGGCGGCTACGACGAACCCGACCACGAGACCTCCGCAACCTCGCAACCCGCGCGCGGCGGTGTCGCGCTCGACCACCCGACCGGCCACGACCGCCCCACACCGGCGACCGCGGCCCAGACCGCTCCGGCGTTGCCGCAGCTGCGTGAGGACCAGGTCACCGACACCGAACTCCACATGTTCGAGTGCCGCACCACCGAATGCGACTGGCACTCACCATGGTTCCCTCGCCGCGACCCCACCGTGCCCGCCTACGACAACATCCACGCCGAGGACACCGGCCACGAGAACTTCCACCTCTACAGCCTCTCCCGCGCAGCCGCCAGGATCTGGCGCTCCCCGCGGCGCTGACCGACCACCACCCCGGACACGCACCAGAACCGGCCCCGACCCCGCCGGGGCCGGGGCCGGTCCTGTTCGCAGACCCGGGGCCCGATCCCTCCGAAGGAGACCCGCCATGCCCACGGCCAACACCACCGCAGCGCACACCCGCACATTCACGATCCCCGACGTCGGCCAGGTCAGCGCCACCATCACCGAACCCGACCACCAGGGCACCGTGGTCTACGAACTGACCGGCCCCCGCATCAGCGGCGCACTCGGCATCGCCATCGGCGACCCCCTGCGAATCACCGAACCCGACGCCGCCACCTACACCTACGGACTCGCCACCTCGCGACACAACCCGCACCGACTCACCGTCAACGGCATCGCACTGCGCGGAGAGCACACG
The DNA here is from genome assembly GCF_045040005.1 of Nocardia sp. NBC_01377. NCBI lineage: Bacteria > Bacillati > Actinomycetota > Actinomycetes > Mycobacteriales > Nocardiaceae > Nocardia > Nocardia sp. NBC_01377. Next base: position 136,907 of record NZ_CP109568.1, on the reverse strand, counting down.
ATCAGCCGACAGAGACTGACCGAATCCCCCGCCAGCGTGGTCACCAACCGACACGGCCCCGACGGCACCGAGGCCGCCCCCGCCGCGACCGCACGCCGCGCCCGTGCCGTCGTCACCGCCTGCCTGAGCGACTTCTGGACCCGCGAAGACTTACCTGCGCTCTGGCACGCTGCCGCCCGCCCCGCCGCCGCAATCGCCCTGCCCTACGCCGCCGACCAGGTTGCCCGCACCGCCGACGCGCGCAGCGCCGCCGAGCAGGAATACCAGCGCGCGCGCCGCAGACTCGACGTGCTGGAACGGATCGCCGACGGACAACCACCGACTGAGGTCCACGCCGACCTGTTCGATGAGCTCTAGACCGAACACCGCCAGCACAGATCAGGGCTGCCGCGACACCGAGCCCTACCGCAGTACCGTAGCTCCCGCGCACCACCTTCCAGCCCGATCACCTCGAACCCCTCACCACTCGAGCGCGACCACGAGCCGCCGAGACGGTCGTTCCCCTCGCGGCCCGAGGCCGCGCGGCGGCACCCGTACCCGACCAGGGCACGACACCGGGCCGCCGTCGGAACTCGCAAGAGCGAGTGCAGAATCCTCTGCGGACGACTCCCGGACCGCCCCACTTCCGTCCTCCGACTCACCCAACCACGGGGCAGCGGCCCGGTTCAGGCACGTTCCCCACCCGTACACGCCGGTCCGGCTTCCCCACCGGATGCGGCGCGCGACGGGCACGCTCGGCGCCGAACCGCCAGCCACACCGCCGGTCACCCGTCACCGCGGCCTGACGGCCGCGCGGCGACGCGGGCAGGAAGGTGCCGGTGCGCCCCTACGGCAGGCCCCTGCACGACGCTGGCACACCGCGGCCCGGCACGCCAGGTCGTTCGTCCGCGCCTCCGCTTCGCTGCGGTGCGGGCGCTCCACCTGGCCCACCGAACCACGGCGCGCCCATAGCTGTTCCAGGCCCCACCGAAGGAACGCACCGCCACCCGGCACCCTCCTATGGCAGCCCGCACCGCCGAAGAACCCCGCGACCTGACGGCCGCGCGCGCCCACAGGCACGATCCGCGACCTACGGCCGCGCGCTCCCCAGAGGTCGCGTGCGGGCGCTGCCGCCCCGCACCCCGGCGCGCTCGCCGCGCGGGCAGACCCTCCAAAGGCGCGGCCCGAAAAGGCAAGCCCGAAAGCAAAAAAGCACCGTGAATTATCACACTTTCCCGAACCCTCTAGAAACTGCGTAAGGTGCGTAAGGTCTGCTAGAATAGAAACATAAGAAAGAGCGAGGAAAGGCCAGGAAATGGACACCATCACACTTCCCCCGTACGAAATGCCCACCGACTACATGCGCAAAGTGTTCGTCACCGAGCTGATCAAATACATGGTCGGCGCGAGTATCACCGACCCTAATACCGGGAATATCCTCGACGTGCGCACCTGTGCGGTACTCGTCACCGGCGACGACGACGTGCAACTCGTCGCCGATCCCGACCACCTCCGCAGCCAACTCGCCCACCCCGAAGTCTGCGCGGCCCTTCTCGAAAAGTGGCCCGACATGCGTGTTCTCTACCAGGACACACCCCGAAGCTGACGACGCCGCGCACCTTGCGCACTTGCCCGACCCGTCGGAGCAGTGCGTAAGGTGCGTAAGGTTCAACTATTGGAGGGGGAGCCCGGCGTGGCGGAATCGGCTATCGAGTTCTGCGACATGGACGGCGACCGTATACGGCTCACCGCCGCAGGCGATCATTTCGAGCTCAGAACTTCCGACCCGAACAATCCGGATTCCGATTATCGGTCCGCGTATGTGACCCGCGTCGATATCGAGTCCTTCGCGCGCCGCATTATTTCCGCTCACTGAAAGGAACTCTCGAATGAGGTCGAAGCACAACCCCGTCATCGTCGCCCTGTACCGCGCCACCGAAGACCCCGAAACGCTGGCCCAGTGCGACGCATTCACGCTGAGCGTCCGAAACGCCGCACTTCGCGGAATCATCAGCGAGCGCGGGGAACTGGCCGCCTGCCCCCCCGAGAAAACGGGATGGATGCAAAGCCACCGCGCCGTCATCCGGGGCGAAATCCGCCGCGCCGCCGAGCACGGCGCGAGCGACGAGGAGATCCGCGCCGCCCTGACCGCCGCGCCCGTCAAACCCTGATCACCCCGCCGCCGGGGCGGACCAGCCGCCCCGAACCCGAAAGGCCCGAGCAACAATGACTTTCGCATACATCCGATTCACCCTCCCCAACGGCGACTATGCCCAGTGGCGCCACCACGGCGACGACATGCCCGCCCTGGTCGCGTGGTACACCGCCGAGGGCGTGCGCCTCGATGTCGTCAACGAGACCAGCGTCGAGGCGATCGCGCGTCTGACCAACGCGCACCCCGGCGGCCGCATCGACCACCTGAGCGCCGAGCAGCCCCACGCGGCCCACGTCCCCGCCCCCGCAGCCCCCGCGCCGCCGATTGCCGCCCCGTTCGCGACAATCGATCTCATCGCCCGCCGCGCCCCGGTCGGCCACCCGCAGCACCGAGGCCCGCGCGTGCAGGTGTATCGGGTCGACAGCCACGGCCACGGCATCGAAGTGGCCCAGTACATCGAACAGTTCGACCACGCGACCACGACCGCCGAAAACGCCCTCACCGCAGCCGGATACACCCTCGCCGGAGTGTGGAGGCCCGAGGCCGAACCCGGCACCGTCGAACGGCTGCCGCTGCGCAGCACCGCCCGCGGGTTCCTGCTGCGCATGCAACGGGCCTACGCCCCGCCCAGGTCCGAGCACGCCGCCGACCCCGCCGCCGCCGAAACCGTGCGCGCCGTACTCGCCCGCGTGCTGCTGTCTGTCGCCGGTCACGACGACCCCGCCGTCATCGGCCGCGTGCTCACCGATGAAGTCCACGCCGCCCACGTCCACGCGCGGATTCCGGCCCGCACCGAACGCGACGACCCGCAGGCATCCGGGCGGGCCGCCGAAATCCTCGCCCGCATCATCGGCGCACTCGACACCGAGTTCGCCCCGCGCTGACCCGGTCGGCGGCCCGTGGGGCGATCTCCGATCCCACGGGCCAAATGCGTAAGGCGCGTAAGTTTAAGGAAAATAGATACACGAAGGGGAGTCAGTGATGGCCACCAACGCACCGGAGTTCGATCGAGTATTCGCCAACGACCTCGGCCACCCGTTCACCGTTCGCTATGTTCCGGCAGGCTCGCCGCTGGTCGGTGGGCGTACCGAGGACAGCGGTGCAATCGTGGAGTTCTACGACGCGACCTGTATCGGTGAACCGGCCGCCGAAGGGCACCCCGCCGGACAGTTCACCACCGGAAGTTACGACGTCGCGACCTTGCTGGGGCTGGACGGCTACGGCAGCGCGACCGGTGCACTCTCGCTCTACGATTCGGCACCGACATGGACGATCGACGCCCACACCATGACCGATATCCGGGCATGGATCGCCGAGTTCGGTGTACCTAGCGCGGCGAAAGCGCGGATCCTGCAAGGACACCCCGTCCGCCACCGAGGCCGCCGCGCGCTGCGCCACCAGGAGCGCTACGGCGCACCCGAGGCATTCCGCCCCTACACCACCTCGAGCGGAATCGACTGCGGATGGTATGCCCGATACGGGATCGCCGATTGCGGCCACGAATACAGCAACATCCGCGCGGACGGCCGCGCGGACAGCACCATCGGCTACAGCGTCGACGCGCTCACCGACCGTTCCCGCTGCGATGGCTGTTTCGACGAACGCGCCCGCGCCGCACTCGATTCGCTGGCCTACCGTCACGGGTGCGCGGTCGGCTACGTCTCCGAGGACGCCCGCACCCTGACCACATCCACCGGCGGCGAACTCGCCCGCGTGATCGCACACCGCTCCGGCGGCAACCGCCATTTCTGGCGATTCGAGCGCGACGGCCGCCGGTTCCACGGCACCAACGCCGGACCGGGTCACCTCGTGTTCGTGCGCGCCTACAAGGCCGACCGGTGAACCGCCCGCCCGCCCTCGCCGCCGCGCCCGGTCCCCTGCTGTTCCTGGTGACCCGCACCGTCGAGGACACCACCACCGCGACCTACGACGAGCCCGCCGCCCTGAGCCTGCTACGCAGGGCCGCACGGCGCGGGTTCAGCATCCAGGCCCATCGATCCGGAGGATTCCGCATCCAATGGCAGGCCCACCGGGTAGGCGCACCGTCCACGCCGCGCACCATCACCGCCGAGCCGATGACCCCCGCACGGCTCACCGCGACCATGCGCGCCGACCTCGAGGACATCGCCGCCCGCGCCCGCGTCCGCCGCGCACCCGACGGGACCATCCGGTTCGGCCTGTCCCGAATCCCCCGCGCGGCCACCGCCCGATTGCACGCCCGCGGACTGCTCACCGCCCCCGCCGACGATCCCGCCCGCGTCGTGGTCACCCTCTCGGCGCGGCTGGCGTTGCTGGCCGAGGCACACCGGACATGGACCAAGGCCCCACGCGGGTGGTACCGGCCCGCCGACGACATACGTCCGGGCGAATGGGCATTCAGCGCGGGCAGCTTCCGCCCCGGAGGCAAGAGCGGCAAGGCCCACGACCGCACCAGCTCCGCCGGATGCAGCTGCAAGCAATTCGCCGAGTTCGCGCACGACCGAGCAGACGCCGCCCGCCGGGCTCGCCAGCACCGCGAAGCGGTGGCCGCCGCGATGCTCGCCGAACTCTGACCGACCGACACCCCCTCACGAGCACATCCGTATCGAGAAAGGCAACGCAATGCCGGAAGAAACCTGGGACATCCGATTCACCGACCCGGCGGGTGATCGGGTCTGGTTCGACAATCTCATGTCGGAGTCCCAAGCCCGCGAATACGTACGCGAGATGAAAGCAGGAAGGCTCGGCGAGGAGTTCGCCGAACCCGAAGCGGTCGACCGGCTGGAACTGGTGAAGCAGGATTTTCCGATCGGCGCGCGGGTACGGCTTCAAATGCACTGGGAACGCGAATACTACGGCTTCGCGCGGGTCGTCGGTGCCTACGAATTCCTGCGGAGCTTCCACCCCGAAGCGTCGGTCTTGATCCGTGGTGAATGGTCGGGAGCGTCCGAATCCGCGTTCGTATCGACCGTGTTGGAGGTCGTACCCGAGGAGATCGGCACAGGCAACGGCACATGCGCCATGCGCGGATGTGGCGACAAAGCGACATGGATTCCGACCGCGCACAAGCCGCGAGCCGTCGGCGCCTACTACTGCGCGCCGCACTGCACGGCGCTGGACGAGGACCCGCACAACTGGAACACGCCCCGATGAAACGCCCGAGCTATCGAGTCGAGTTGTACGCCGGTCCCGACGTCATCGCCACCGGCGCAACGAAACACGCATTCAACTCGGCGGTACGAGAGTCCGAACGGCTCGCGGGTGAACACGCCCGAGAACTGGGGGTGATCCTGCACGGCGATTCCCCGACCCGCGTCGCCGACACCTACGAACGTACGTGGAGGCACGAGGACACAGCGGTTATCGCCCGTGTCCAGCCGAGCCCCGAAGGCTGACCACGCCGCGCGGCCCCGGCCGCGCGGCGAACCGAGCAATCGAAACGAATCGAGATATCACCATGAACCAACCGACGCCCCAACAGACCGAGGACGCGATCTTTTCAGGTTGCATCCCACGAGAATATCTGTGGTGGAAGAACTTTCACCGTGACTGGGAGTACTCCGACGGTACCGGCGCACCCGACGATTGGGTATGGATCGTCACCGCCGATCACAGCACCCTGGACACGTTGGTGTCCTGCGAGATCCGGCACGCCGACATCATCGAAGCCGCGCGCGAGATCGCCAGCGGCCAAGTCGAGGCCGCACGGTGCGTCAGAGAACAGGCCCGCGCGTTGCTGCACACGCCCGAAGACACCGACATCGATTCCATCGTCGCCGATGACATCTTGCAGGTCGCGGTATACGGCCGAATCGTCTTCTAACAGGTGCGCGGCCGAGCAGTGACCTCCGCGAGGCCCGCCGAACCCGACCGACCCGACAACACCGGAGGAACAACCCCGCCATGCCGACACACGACCTCGCCCCGCGGATCGCCGCGAACATCATGCACACGCACGCGCCCGAACTGGCACTACTGGCCGAGCTGCGCGCGCGCCCGCGCATCGTGGCCACCGGCGGAGGATGCCACGCCATCGAGTTCGACGCCGCTCCGTCCCGGACGCTGTATCTGCTGCTCACCACCAGCGACCACCACCTAGCCACCACCCGCGACGCTATCGAATTCTGGTGCCTAAGCATCTACGACAGCACCGACGACGACACCCTGAAATCCTGCGCCGAGGCGGCCACCTTCGCCCAGGCACACCGCGCCGTCTGGCGCGCCTACCTCACCGGCGAGCACATCGAATAGCCCTACCGCCCGCGCCGATCCATTTGCGCAAGGTGCGTAAGGTGCGTAAGATTAGATGCATTAGAGGCAAGCTTGTGAGAACCGGAGAGTGATCAGAAATGACCAGACGGAAGAAGTACACCGACGAGGAAATTGCCGCACGGCGGGCCGTCGACGACGCGATCCGCGAAAGCGGAAACGAGCTGTTGAACGATCCCGCAGCGGTCGCCGACATGATCGAAAAGCTCGCCCGGATCACCTCGCCGAAGCTGCTGCGCTACTCACTGCGAAACGTGGCCCTGATCTACAAACAGGCCGCAGACCGCGCGATGACCGTCACCGACGTCGACACCTTCAAAGGCTGGCTCATGCGGGGGCGCAGCGTGCACAAGGGTGAGAAAAGCCTACGCATCGTCGCACCGAAGGGCAGCGACGAAGGCGAGGCCGCCGAGGGAGAAGCGACCGAGCAACCCGCCGAGCCCCCCGCCGATTCCGCCGACGCCGAAGTCGGCAACTTCCGCGTTCGATTCCGCATGATCGCGGTGTTCGATATCGCACAGACACAGGCGATCGAGGATTTCGAGGACGAACCCCTCGAGGTCGCACCCGTCGCCGAACCGGCGGCCGCCGTGCGCGCGCACCTGCTCGAACAACTCGCCGCCCTCGGCTACACGGTCACCGAGGGCGACGCCCCCGCGCTCGACGACGACACCCGCACCGTCACCGTGTCCAGCGGCCAGCCGCTCGAGGAACTGGCGCAAGCCCTCGCCGTACTGCTCACCCGCCCCCCCGAGCAGCGCCCGCGCCAGCCCCGACCGAAGACCCGCACCCCCCACGCCGCCGCGCCCGCGGACGCGACACCCGCAGTCGCGCTCGACCTCGGCGAATTCGGCACCGGTCACGCCGTCGTCGAGATCGACCACGACAACGCCCACGTCTACTACCGGGTCACCGCGCCGAGCGTGCGCGGTACGTTCACCGTGGAGTTCAACGAACCCGCCCAGAGCGGCCAGGAACCGAAGCGCGTTTCCGTCAAATACGGCCGCGCCGACAAGCGCGGGAGCGCCCACGGGGAATTCGGCAAGGATCGCGCCGACCGGCCGAAGGTGAACAACATTCGCTTGGTCGACTCGTCTACTGTCACCCTCTCCGACGTCGAAACCTTGCGATGGCTCTATGCTTCCCGGCTGGTGCAAGGCCGCCACAGACTCACCACCGACCGCGTACCGGACCGCACCGGTGACCGCGTGCGCGCCGTGGTGCGCGCAATCCTGCTGCACTTCAAGGACCTGCCGGAATTCGGCGAGCTGTTCAAACGCGCGGCCGCGCTCGATGCCCCGGTGCTGCAACGGATGCAGGACGCGCGAGCCCGCGAGCTCTCCGCTCACATCGCAGGTCTCGAGAACCAGCGCGAGGAAATCGAGGCGCAAGCCCGCTACTACGCCGGACTCGCCGCCGGAGGCGAGATCGACGGCGCACAACTCGCGATGTTCGCGAGCTGACCGCCGCCTGTCGGAGCGGGGCCACCCATCGATCGAGTGCGTAAGGTGCGTAAGGTGCATTGCGTGTGACGATGGGAGGCCCCGCACGATCGCAGCGAACCGCCAGAGCGCGATTCGCGCCGGCGCATCTCATCGAAACCCGTTGCACCACACAGCGATAAGACAACCTATACCGCACAGGAGGGAATGACGTCATGGCCGCCGTCCCCAGCGCTCCATACACTGAAGATCACCGCGCAACCGCGCCGGACGCGCGAACGCGCCGCCGGGCCCGAAGCCCGCGCCCGGACGCAGGAGGGCCGACGATGCAGCCTCAGCCCGACCGCCGAGCCGACCCCGAGGTGTCCAGGCTACGACTGGCCGCCGACCCGCCTACCGCGCCGCGCCCCGACCCGCCCCCCGAGGCCGAACCGGAACCGCCCCCAGAGCACACCGTCTACGCGGCCATGGCCGAACATCTCGCCGACCGCGCCATGGTGGTAGCAAACCCGGAGAACCACCTCATAGCGGCACTGCTCACCGCCGGTCACGCCGAAGCCGCCGCCGTGCTCGCCCTGGTCGAGGACACCGACCTACAGGGATACCTACCCGGCGTCGTGATCGCGTTGATTCGGCATCTGGTCGACACCGGGCAGGAGCCGACCCCGCAGGAGGTCATTGTTCGCGCGCGCGGCCCGTTCGACACCGCTCCGCGGCCCACGCTGCGCACCTTGGTCGACTACGTCAGCCAGGTCTACACCATGGGTATGCCGGTGCGATCCTGGGCGGCCGCCTCCGATGTCGTCGAAGACGCCTACCGCCGCAGCTATGGCGAAATCGGCACCCGAATGGCACAGATGGCCGAGGCATTCGCCGACGTCGAAGAACTCGAGGAGATGACCGGCGCCGCCGTCCGGCAATGGCGTGCACACCGGGCGCGCGTTCACGAATTGCGCCGCCGCGCGCTCGGTGCCGCGCGGCCCGTCGCCCAGCTGCACACCCCCGAACGAGACGCCGTCGAGGACCGCCCCCACGACGAGCCGCCCGAGGAGCAACCGCCGCCCGAGCAGTAGCGGCGGCCCGCGTCGGGCCGAATGGCCAGCGCCGCCGCGAGGCTGTGCCGCGAGTCACAAACGCGTCAGATGCGTAAGGTGCGTAAGGTTGATATGATTAGAGACATGACCACGGCAGAGAAGACCACCGCCCCGACGACCTTCCCCCTCGCCCAAGCGGCCACCTCCGCCGACCCGACGGTCTACGTGGACCCGTTCCCCACCGCCCGCGGAACCGACCTGGTCCAAGAGCCGTGCGGATGCGGAGATGGCCACTACCCCGGCCCATCCCGCGTCCAATGGGACAACGGGCGCGGCAAGGCGGCATGGTGCTTCGACTGCAACGGCATCGGCTACCGTCGAATCAAGGTCAGCAGCGCCCGCGCCCGCCGCGCCGCCCAGACGGCCGCCGAACTCCGCGACCTCGTCCCGTACCGCGAATGGCTCGCTGCCGAAGCCGCGCACCTGGAATTGCTCGCCGCCGAGGATGCCGCCCACGCCGAGCAACAACGCCGAAACAACCTCGTGCGCGGCTACATCGGCGCAATCGGCGACAAGATCACCGACCGCACCGCCGTCGTCACCGTCGCCTACCCCTACGACAAGGACAACCACTACAGCTACCGCACGGAAACTGCCATGTTGCTCGTGCTCACCCTCGACAACGGCCAGGTAGCCAAGTGGTCGAGCACCGGCGCAGGCGCATTCGGCCACGAACGCGGCGACCGCGTGCGCATCGTGCGCGCGACCGTCAAGAGCCACGACACCTACCAGGGCCAGGACCAAACCACCCTGAAAAACGTTCGCCTCAAGCGCATCCGCGCCGACGGAGACGAATAGGCACCCGGCGCCGGGCACCCAGAACCCGCCCGGCGCCAGACCTCCCACCGCGCCGGCCCACGCACGCGCCCCGCGTAATCGGAACTCCGCTGCGCTCCGTGCTTGCCCTATGCGGCCACCACCCAGCCGTCCCCGACACCTCGACCCGAGCGCCACCACGACGCGCGCCGACACCACCGGAGGAACACCATGCCCTACGCCGCCGACCACAACATCCTCACCGCCGAGGAGATCGCCGACGAAACCGCCACACTGCGCCAACTCGTCGCGCGCAACCGATTCTCGCCCAGCCGCATCCAACGCGGACTGTGCGACCTCGCCACCGTCGCCGCGACCGCCGAGGCCACCGCCCGCCGAGCCGCGGCCACCATCGAGCAATCACCACACGACCTGTCATCGATCGAACTGCTCGTCACCGCCGCGCGCGGCCGCCGAACCGCCGCGATCGCCCGCGCACGCGCCGACGTGCTGCACGAACTGATCGGCGGCCGCCGCGAGCGCAACCACACCCACACCTTCACCACCCACCCGGTAACGGACATGCAGCTGTGCGCTTGCGGACTCACCCCGACCAGCGCCGTCCGCATCGACCCCGACTACATCACCGCATGCTGTGGAGCCCTCATCAACACGGCCCGCGACGCTTACGCCCTGGTCTACTGCTCCGCCTGCGACAAACCCGACCGCCCGCTCATCCACCGCGACCAATACCAAGCCGAAACCTGTGCCGCGTGCGGCCGAACCAACACCGAAGCCGGATCACCCGAGAAATGGACCTTCCACTGGCACATCCCTCGAGGAGTATCGGTTTCGGCGCAATCCTGCGGAGGCCTCTGCGCCGACAAGGTCGAAGCCATGCGCGACCACACCGGAACCCTCCCGCGCATCCCTCACTCCGCCGAAGGCCGAGTCAAATACGCACCCACCACCACATAATCCGCCGGTGGGCGGTGCGGTACCCGCACCGCCCATCCAGGTCCGCAGAACCAGCATCCGCGGCACACCCGCCGCGCGCACCGCGAATCGGAACTCCGCTGCGCTCCGTGCTGCCCCATCCCGGGCCGCTCCCGGCCGCCACACGTACCGCAGCCGCCAAGACCAACGACCCAACACCGAAATTACATCCAGATACGTATATATGCGCATCTAACCGTGCTCCGGCGACGCCGCAGGGTGACCGGCCGTGTACAGCCGGTCACCCGGAAAGAAGGCCTCGATGACCGACACCGACCTCACCGCGCAGAACGCGCCGCGTCCGCATTGGCACCCCAAATCGTCCCACCGAATCGCCGACGACGGACGGATACATGCTCTGACCGGATATCGGATCCACATCGAACCTGGGCGGCGACACTCCCGTGACGCACGCCGACTGTGCGACGAATTGAGCTGCGAAGCCTGCACGCACAATTGCCAGTGCTTCTCTGAACTAGACGTCAGTTCGCCCGACGGCCGCCACTGACGTCGCCCTCGGTTGACACAACGCCGGCCGAAAATCCATACCAATCCTCCGACGTCATCTAAAAACCGACCGCCCTTATTTCTTTTGGTGCCAGTCGCGGCGCCGAACGGCCACCGTTGGTGGTGACTTCTCCAACTGAAAGTCAGCTCCCACAATCTGAGCCACATGGCATGCACGTGCATCCAGTTCCGGTACTGATTGCGCCGATGCACGAGCTCATCGGAACCGAGTGTCAAACGGTAGACTTGAGCTAATAAAATTGCACGGTACGGCGTAGGTCCGCGATAGAATCTACTTGCTCATGCTTGTGTTAAACGGGAGGCAGCGCATGACGTCAACTGGCACTGATATCGACTGGGCGATGGCTACGTGTCGATTTCAAGCAGAGATCGAAGGAGCACGGGCTCACAATCTCGCGCATGAGACAGCGCTAGAATTTAGACGGCTGTTACACCTGCAATCTCTGGGTGTAGCGATTACCCTGAGGGACGACTCTCTCATTCACAGATATTTGAGGTTGCTCAGCGCTCCGCCATTCGGTGATATTGAAGTTTCCAGCGCAGAGTTATCGCCGCAAATGAAAGCAAAATACAGCAAAGCATTCGGCTTCAACCCATCATATATCTGGACCGAAGCTGCGAGCGAATTCCTAGCCGATAGCGAAGCATTTCCGGGGCAGACTTGAAAATGATAGACGATATCCAAGATGGCGCCGGGCCGTTAGTGGCCGCCTTTACATTTGACGGAGCGCTCGCGTTTGCCTCCGAGGGAGAAGAATATCAATCCCGCAGTCTTGTGCGAATAGTTCAACATCAATCCGAAATAGACTACGATGGCCGACTGCGCACGAGCCGTCAACTGTCGCTTGGAGCACCCGGAGAAAAATTAATCGAGTTCCACCGCGATTCCGGATTGGAGATGGCTCGGAGATTCGCATCGACAGATGTATACCCCACTCGTGCTTCATACATATATTACGAAGTCGGTGACTACTTTGGACCGCACCAGGATGTTCCACAGTGCGATGTTACTTTAATAATCCCACTCACTTTCCCGAGTCACCTCACTGTCTATCCTTCGGGACTAGAGGGCGCTCCTACCCGAATTTTTGAGCAATACACTCGCTCAGAGTTGCCTGGCGCTATTCGCATAGATTATCAAGCGGGGAACATCTACGGAATCCGTGGCGGGCGACTGCTGCACTCACGGCGGCCAGCTTCAATCTCACCTGAGATGGTCGCCGTTGCATGCTACTCCGCCCTTATTCCAGAGATATGAGGAGTAACGCGACAACAACCCGTTGTCTTCGACAATACGCCCTCAATATTTACCATGGGAAAACTAGGCAGAATTCAATTGATCGCTACAACAATCGCAGTTATTGGTATTGTACTGAATCTTGCTGGCTTAACTTTTGTGGCATTGCAAGTGAATATTGCCCGAAGGCAGTTTTCTCACGCTCAACAGGGAGTGCTTGCTGAGCATGCGCGTCTGCGCCGGAAGGCAACTGTTGACTTTTTCATGGAGGGAGTGGAATACAGGAACCGCTGGCGTACCATTGCGCCAAATGACTGGAATGAAGAGGTCACCGCGAGATTTATCCAGCAATCATTCGATGACAGCAACGGCGCGGCATTGCGTGAGCTGGCCACATTCTTCGGTTATCTCGAAACCATGGCAGTAGGAACGGCAGCGGGTGTCTACGACCTGGGGACTATCGACGCTCTAGCTGGCGATTGGGTCGTCGCAATCGCGAAAAACTACAAGCCATATTTAGAAAGGGTGCGCATTACGAGCGGTGCACCTGCACTCTATGTCGAATTCGAGTGGCTCGCTAGACGGTTGAAGGAAATTCGACCTTCTGGCTCTGAATATATCCTCGTTGCGAACCGCAATACTATAGCTCCGCCCGGATAGTAGTTAGTCCATTACATCTTCAACAATAGGGTCGCCCGCAGAGCAGCGAGAAATTAGCTGCGATTCGCTCGATCGCGGAGCGTCCGATTCAGTCGATCACAACCCGGAGTTGCGTTTTGCCAGCACGTCTATGTAGCGATGCCGGTGGATCTCGCGAATTGGCTTGAGCGCCAGCCGATCGACGGAAAGCTTCGTGAACTTTCGATCCCGTGAGGGCTGGCGAGGACTGTTCACGCGGGCTACGGTCCGGCTTCTCCGAAGCTTTTCATGAGGCGGAATTTCTTCCGGCGATAAATTCGAATCCGGGGATGCCGAGTTCAGTTGCGGCTGTGGTTCGCTCAAGCGAGGCGTCGATCTGGGCGAGTTTGTCCTTGACGCCGGTATAGCTGATTTGGAGTCCTTCGACTTCTCCGAGCCAGCCTTCGCGTTTGGCTTCGATGATGCGGGCTTCGAGGTTGTCGCGGATCTCTTCCAAACGATGTCGTTGGGCGGGGTCCGGCCGTAGGAGTGAACATCTCACGCATGCGTGCTCATGAATACATGACGTCGCGAAGGCTCGTGCGCAGGTTCCGACGGAGACCTTTCGCTTCTCGAAGTGGGACAAGAAGGCATCCCATTCCTCGTCGGTGGGAGTACGGTATTCCTCGCTGGGGCGCGTAGACCGTCGCCGGGCGATGAACGCCCGATGCGCTTCGATCGTCTCCGTAGGATAGACGGCTTTGTAGCCCATCGTTGTATCGATGCTCTTGTGCCCGCAGATGATCTGGGCGATGTGCGGCGGCAGGCCGTTCATGATGGCGTCGGTGACGAAGATTCTCCTGAAGTCGTGGGCCTGGAACATCAGCGGATTGCCGTTGGCGTCGGTGAGCGCGGACGCCGCGAGCGCGTTGATCAGTAGCTTGCGGATCGCGCACGCCGTGAACGCGCGTCGCTCGTTGCCGATGCCGCGCTGGAACAACACCGGCATCGGCGGGTTCCAGATCTTTTCCCTGATGTCGTAGGCGACGACCAGCGGGATGGATCCGTCCGCGGCGCGCAGGCGCTGGACGATGGCGCTGAGGACGTCGGCTAGCTCGGGGCTGACCAGCAGCATTCGTTCGGTGTCGGTCTTGGACGGTGCGATCTGGAGCAGCGGCACCAGTTCACCGGTGTCGGGCAACCTGTATTCGGTGATGCTGTGGTGGGACAGTTCGAGCAGTTCTTCGCACCGGATGCCGGTGAGACGAAGGACCTCGATGGTGGCGAACGCCCAAAACGCCTCCTCTTCCTCATAGGACAGGTTGCGGCGCTTGCCGGTCGCGACGTCGTCGGCCCAGACGAGTCGGCCGATCGCTTTGGGGGCAATGGCTTTGCGCAATGCGCCGCCGGTGCCGTCGATGACGGCACCCGGCTCCGTGAGTTCAGCGGCGGCCAACAGGCGGGCGGTGGCCAGGCGACGATCATTGGCGGTTCGCACCAGCGCCGGCAGCACGGGCAGCCGTTCGCGGGTGCGTTGGTCCATGCGAGCCTTGCGGCGCTTGAGGTCCTTGCCCTTCTGCACTTCGGCGTCGGTGATCGGGCAGGGGGCGACCCACGGTCCCCAGCGAGCGGGGTCCTCGACGGCCCAGTGCGCGATGTCGAGGTAGAACGCACGGACCCGGAACAGCTCGTCTTTGTAGCTCAGGCGCTGGGCCGCCACCTTGATCCGCTCACCGGTCGCGCTGGTTGTGGTGCGTTCGACGGTGGCGATCGATTCCTTCCAGGCGCGCACCACCTCCGGCGGAAGCCGCAACGTGGCGCTTCCGGGAGCCAGCGTCTCGATGCGCGCCCAGAACAGCCCGGCGAGCGTTCTCGACGCCGCGTCGAGGCTGGTGAAGTCCAACGAGGGCTGCCGTTCACGAAGGTAGTCGACCAGCAAGTCTCGGATGGGACGGCACTGGATGCGATAGCGGTCGACACACTGCTCAATCGTCAATCGCCCACCGGCCAGTCCGAACGCGCGGATGCTGTGCGGCGCGTTTCCCGGGAACACGCCCAGCGCGCGGAGCCGGAGATAGAAATCGACCTTCTTCTGGCCACCGCGGGCCTGGACCTGGCGGATGGTCTCCACGAGCTCCACGCAGTCTCCGACCGCGATGTCGGCGACGCCGCCGCCCTTGCAGGCCATGATCGTGGCTATGCGGGTCGCCGCGATCTTCGCATCCGCCGCCGAACTGGCCGGTCCGGCCGCCGCCAGCTCGGCGAGCCGAGCGAACCCGCTTTCATCCCTGACCTCTGCCATCGCCGAAGTCAGATACCGGTGGGCACGCGTGAGCATCCATGGCAGGCCGGGCCGCAACACGTCGCCGCAGATCAACATCAGCAGCCCGGATTGCACGTCGACCGAGTCGCAAGGCCCGGTGCTGCCGCAGGTCTCCGCGATCCAAGCGGTCGGCAACCTCACCCACTCCGCCCCCGGACATCCTTCGGCGCCGCTGGCCAGCCAACGGTCCTGCCAGGTTTCGCCGGGAAACGACGACAGCCAGCGCAGCATCTTGGCTATACCGCGCCGTCGCCCACCCCGAGTTCCCTTGTTCGAGGGTGCGAACGGCGGGGAGGTCAACCTCCGCTGCACCTGCTCAGCCGTGGCTGCGGTGTGCGGCCACCAGGCCCCAACAGGGCGTGGTGGAAACTCGGTGCGCAGCTGACCATTCCGCAATCGCTGCTCTGCGGCGACCGATGCGACGGCGGGCAGGGGTTTGCGGGTGCCGTGCTTGACGAGGGAGGTCACAACGTCCTCCCGAACAACACGCTCAGCACCTGAGGGTCGTAACCGGGAGCCGGCGGGGGCGGCACCGGCTCGTCCCGTTGTTCGGCGATGCGCGCGTGATGGGCCAAAATTCCCGCGATCACCTCGTCCCTGTCTGGGACCAAATAAATTTCGGTGGTGGACAGGTGCGCGTGCCCCAAGACGAACTGCACGTCGCACAACGTCAGGTGCGGATCGCGGACCATTCTCGCGGCCGCGCTGTGACGGAGGTCGTGCAAAGTCCAATCCGATCCAAGCGCGCCGTTGGCTCGCTCGAACATCCGGTGCGCCGCATGATAATTCAACGGACGACGCGGCCGCCGAAGCGTCCACCACACCGGCTGCATGCGACCCGGCGGGATCTGACCATGCAACTCCTGCTGATACAGCCGCAACCAGACGAACGCATCCGCCGACGCGGGAACCTCCTGAATTGCACGAGTCCCCTTGCGCACCACTGTGATCAGCTGCTGACCAGGATCGACGTCGCATTGCCGCACCCCCAACAGCTCCGACGCGCGCACCCCGGTCGAGATCCAAAACGCCACCAAAGCACGATCCCGATTCGACCCCAGCGCAGCGAACAACTCGTTGAACCGCTGATCGGGAATGGCACGCGGCACACGCTTCGGCATCTTCGGCCGGTACCTCCCCACGGGTTCGCGCGCCCACTCGTCCATCGGATTGCGATGGGCGTGCGCTCGCCGCGACCGGCGGGCAGGATCGAGAGGGAACGGGTTGAGGATCGGGCCACTGCCGGCATCCCGATGGAAGTCGTAGAAGCCCCGCAGTACCGTCTCCGAGTGCACCACGGTGGCCGGCGCGTACCCATCGCTGAGCGCCGGCTTGCCGGTAATCGGATTCGGCGGTGCCACAGCATTATTCGTCCAGACGGCACTTCTGGTGCGGGTGGACGGACTCCGTTTCTTCACGGTGAGCTGGATCCAGCAACTGAAGTCGCGCGCCTCGTCCCGGCTCGCACGATCCCAACAGATCTCGACTGCTTGCAGGAATCGCCACCAACGCAACAGGTCCATCCCATACGAGCGCAGCGTTGCCGCTGATCGGCCTGCCGCCAGCAGCTCCCGCAGGAACACAGCGACCGGCTCCACCACCCCGCCCTCGACATCCAGCAGTCGATAGGGCTCCGCGGCATCACCGGTCGGCACCAACCTGCCATCGCACTGCACGACCAGCAGGGTGAGGTCGCGGCGACTCTTCTCCGATTCGATCACGCGGGCAAGCTACAGACACAGCACCCACCCGCGGTGTCCCGACCTGCCACAACCCCACAGTTAGTTCAGTCAATGGTGCTTCGCATGCTCTGGCTGGTGTCTCTGCGACACCCCACCCGAATCTGCCTTCTACACCAACGAATTCACCGCCACGACACTGCCACGGGACGCGCCGCGATGACTTCCGGACCAAATCCGCTAGGACGGCCCGCCGCGGCCCGGCCATGTGCTCGCCGACAGGGGGGCACATGCCCCTTGGTCTGCCCCCGGTCCCACCATCAGCAGTTCACACCCCGATATCGAAACTCAACTGCGTATCCGAAGCCGCAATCCGCCGCGAGGACCCGCGTCCCGGCGTCGCCGACCCACCCAGCAGGGCACGCACACGCGGACCGTTGTGAAACCCCTGCCCCATCCGTGCTCGCACCTCCCCTGCGGACAACCCTCGCCGGTACAGCTGCAACTCCACCGTCGCCCGCAACGCCGACACAGTCAGCTTCCACCCCAACCCCGCCGCATCCCCGATCTCGGCCAGGATGTAGCCCAGGCTCTCGTCATCGCGGATGCGACCGTGACTACTCAGCGTCACGAAGAACGCACGCACCCGGGTCTTTCGCCCCAACAGCGCGCGGCGCTCCCGCCGCCACCCGAGCAACACCCACGTCGTCGACTCACGCAGCACCAACGTCCGAGACTGCCCGTCGGAGCCCGTCAACACCACCGAGCCACCCCGCGCCGACAAGCTCACCGCCTCATCATCGAGCCCCCGAACCTCCGACGTCGACGGACCGACATCGAGCATGAACGTGATCAACGCATAGTCACGTGCCGACCGCGCCGCGGCCGCGTCCAGAATCCGGCTCCGCTCGTCCTCGCTCAACGTCGCAGGCACCACCGGATCCGGCGCCGTCCAATCGACCTGCACCGGACCCAGATCGAACCACTCATACAGCGCGACGATCGCGGCCAACGTCACATTTCGAGTCGAAAGACGTTGCCCTACAAGATAATCCGACACCGCCGCATCTCGCGCCGGGCCATCGCTCAACGCATCCGGATGCGACTGCGTCACCACCAGCCACATCAGGAACCCCCGGGCCCGCTTGTAGTAGGTCACCTGCGTCGACTCCGCGAAACTCCGGCCCGCCAGATACAGCCGGAACCCATCGCGCAGCACCCCGGAAGCGAGTGCATTCGGCCCACCCGACCGCAACAACGCCAGATCACGCCCACTCAACCGCGCCGCCGAATCCATCCTCACCTCCACTGCCTTGGTGACCCCCAACGATCTCACGCCCCACCGACAAACGCGCCGCTCGAGTTTCCCTAAGCGCACGCACTACTGACTTCGGGAAACTCGAGGCAAGCAGCACCTCGTCGAGGCGCTCGTGTGCTGTGTCACGGGCGAACCGCGGAGTCGGCTCAGTCGTCGCCGTGAAGGGCTGTAGGTCCGAGCGTTTCGAGGAGCACCAGTTCGGCGCCGAGCTGATCGTGGGATTGTTCGCGCCGCGCCGCGGACACGGCCTCTCGTCCATATCTGTCCAGCAGTTCATCGACTACTCGCGAAGCTGTATCGGCGTCTCCGCCGTGCAACGCATCCTGCGCTCGTCGAAGCCCGTCGAGGATCGTCCGGTCACTGGAACCCGGTGTCGTCATCTGTTTCCCTCCGTGAGCGGGCCGAGCGATCACGGCTCCCCACCGCTGCTGTGCGAAGAAGTGGCCAACGCGATGTCGCAGTGTCGCATGGCCGACGAAGCCTCGCTCGAAGTCAGTCGGCGATCTTCTCTGTGCTACCGCGACCCTGGAGCTGCCCAACTCCCGTAACTCTCCACCCGATCACACGGCGGCAGTACGCACGACGCGATGACACGACCACCGACACGCGAGCACGCCGACGGGATTGCTCAACGCGAGGACAGGCTTTCCGACGGACGATCGCAGATGCCCGTCGGACTGCTCTATCTAGACCTCCACCACCGGAACTGCCCAACCACGCGTCGGATCGACACGCCGCAGCCAGCCGACCGCGAATACACGCTGCGCCGCGGCGCTGCGCCACCCGTGATGCTTGTACGCGAACAACCAATGACCGACCAGCCACAGCACGAGCCCCGCGCAGATCATGGCCACACCGCGCGTCAGGCCGCCGATCAGGTAGCCAGCACCGGCGACGAGCAGCAGCAAACCCAGCCACCGCGCCACGGTGTCGCCGATCACCCATACCCCGATCCCCGCGACGATCACGACGCCGACAACGCCCAGAATCGTGGTGATCATCAGGTCCCCCCTCGTGCCGCGCTGTTCCGGCAGCACGCGATACCGGCGGCCGGAGTCCGCAGACACCCTATCGCGCGTAAACCCATGTGACAAAAGAAATTCTGCGTCCGTCAACAGCAATTCGGCGACAACATCTCCCGACGCCTCTAGTCGCGACCAGGACCACTTTCCCTGTCTGCGACTGTCCGTCACTGCGCATCCGCAGCAAAGATTCCCTTGACGCCGAAAAAAACTGGCTTTAGATTGGCTTTCAGGTGGCAGTGGCCGGTTCACGACAGGACTGTCAGCGCCACCCGCTGTCGCCATCATCCCTGGTCATCACCGATATCTCCGGCACGTACGGCCGCCGAATCGCCCGCAGGACAGCCCCTTTGGAAGGTGCACGCATGATCCCGAATTTCCCCTGCACGGCCACGGCGGCCGCACACCACCGATCACCGCGATACCACCGCAGCGCCGCGCGCAACCGTGCCGCGACATGCACGCCAGAAAGATGGAGCCGGGCATGAGCGTCCTCGACACCTCCGGAATGGACACCACATTCCCCGCCGCCACGGGAAAGGTGCTGGTCACCGGCGGCACCGGCTACATCGCCGGACACATCATCGCCGACCTGCTCGAACACGGATACAGCGTCCGCGCGACCGTACGCGACATCACCGACAGCAACAGCCACGCCCACCTCATCGACATCGCCGAACGCCACGGTGGCGCCCTGGAATTCGTGCGCGCCGATCTGACCAGCGACACCGGATGGGACAACGCGGCGCGCGGCTGCACGGCGGTGCTGCACACCGCTTCACCGATGTTGAGCACAGACCCGTCGCAGATGGTCAGCACCGCAGTCGACGGAACACTGCGAGTGCTGCGCGCCGCCGCGGACTCGCCCAGCACCCGCCGAGTCGTGCTGACCTCCTCGACACACGCGGTCGACGGTAGCGACACCGATGGTGTTCTGACCGAGGCGCATTGGTCTCCCACACGCGACACCGGCCCCTACGAGGCCAGCAAGACACTGTCCGAGCGCGCCGCATGGGACTTCGTCGCGGCACTGCCGCCCGAACAGTTGGAACTGGTCACGATCCTGCCCGGTATGGTCATCGGGCCGCTGCATCACCGCCGCATGTGCATCTCGCTGGTACCGGTGCAACGCCTTCTCGCGGGCACCCTGCCCGGTCTCATCAATGTCGGATGGCCGATGGTCGACGTACGTGACCTCGCCACCGTGCACCGGCTTGCGATGGCGTCACCGCGAGCAGCCGGAAACCGGTATCTGTGTGCGGGAGAACAGATCTGGATGCCCCAGGTCGCACAGATCCTGACCGACGAGTTCGGGCCGCACGGATTCGACATCCCCAGCCGTCGCCTGCCCGACTGGGCCGTGCGGCTCATCGCGATCGGCGACCGCGAAGCCCGCCTCACCGTCCCCGTGCTCGGCAAGATGATCCGGATCAGTACCGCCAAGCTCACAGCACATTTCGGTGTGCCGCTGCGCCCCGCCGCCGAATCCATCATCGACACCGCCCACAGCCTGCTCGAGCATCAGTTCGTTCCCCTGCCCCCGCACAACCGAAGCCCCGGTGTGCTGCCCGCCTTCGCCGGAATGCGTCCGTAACCATGACCGATCTCGCCACCGTCCACGACAGATCGCCTCGGGTCGCCTTCGCACTTCGCCCCGCCCAGTTCGATCCACCGAGCGGACCCGCCAGGCCGCAGCGCGGGGTCCGAGAGAGCGGCCTGCACCCGCCGATCCCCGCCGCGCAGCCGTCGCCGGAAGGCCACCGATGACACCCGACACCGCCACATCGCCGTCGACGACCACAGTCTTCGCCGACACCGTGCGAGCCCGCCACACCCTGGTCATCGTCGGCGCCGGATTCGGCGGCCTCACCATGGCTGCCGAACTCAAGACCGCCGGCATCGACGACTTCGCGATCCTGGAAAGCGGCCACGACCTCGGCGGGGTCTGGCGCGAGAACACCTACCCGGGATGCACCTGCGATGTGCCCTCCCACCTCTACAGCTTCGCATTCGATCCCCACCGCAGTACCGAGGTGCGCTATCCCGACCAAGCCGCCATCCTCACCTACATGCAAGACGTGGCCGAGCGCCACGGCCTGCGCTCCCACCTCCACACCGGCGTACAGATCGCCACCGCCGAATACGACGACACCACCGGAACTTGGACGCTCACCACCACCGGCGGGCAACACATCCTCGCCGAATACGTGGTGTGGGCCGTCGGTCAACTACACCGCCCCGCCATCGCGGATCTGCGCGGGCTGGCCACCTTCGGCGGCCACGCGTTCCACTCCGCCCGGTGGGACCACAGCGCCGATCTCACCGGCCACATCGCGGTGATCGGCACGGGATCCTCTGCTGCGCAGATCGTCCCGCACCTCGCCCGTACCGCAGCGAGGGTGACGGTGTACCAGCGCACCGCGGCCTGGATCCTGCCCCGCCCGCGCGAACGGTTCGGCCCGATCAGCCGCGCGGCCCTCCGATCCGTGCCCGGCCTGCACCGGATCTACCGCCACGGGATCTACCGCGCAGCCGATCTCGTCCTCGCCCCGATCATGCGTGGCGGGTGGTCGGCCCGCCCTGCGGAATGGATCGCTCGCGCGCACCTGCGACGCCACGTCAGCGACCCCTGGCTGCGGTCGCGCCTGACCCCGGACTACCGCATCGGCGAGAAACGGATCCTGCTCGACAACAACTTCTACCCTGCGCTGACGCTGCCGCACGTCGAGCTGGTCACCGATGAAATCGACCACGTCAGCGCCGACGGAATCCACACCACCGACGGCACTTTCCGGCAAGCGCAGGTGATCGTGCTCGGTACCGGGTTCACCGCCTCGCAATTCCTCGGCGGGATCACCGTGCGCGGCCGGGACGGGGCGGACCTGCACGCGCAATGGCAGCAGGCCGGAAGATCCGAAGCGTACTTCGGGCTCGCGGTACCGAACTTCCCGAACATGTTCCTGATCGCCGGACCGAACTCCTTCACCGCCGCCAACTCCAATCCGGCCATCAAGGCCAGCCAAGCCCGCTACATCATGCGCGCTCTCGCACTCGGAACCCGGCTTCGCACACCGATCGAGGTCAGCGCGTCCGCCATGGTCGACTACCGCCGATGGCTCCACGACGCCCTCGCCGACACCGTGTGGTCGACCGGCGTGCCCAGCTGGTTCAAACAACCCGACGGCGCGGTCACCAACCCCTGGCCGGGATCGGCGAGCGCGTTCGAGCGAATGACAGCACACGCCCGCCCCGAACACGACTTCGTGACAGTGCCCTCCGCGGCGCCGCACCTGCTCGCGACCGCGAGGCGGACAGCATGAGCGCTCCCCCAGTCCCGAATCCGCGCACAGCACCCAGCAGTGAGGACCGCCTACCGGCACCCTCCACCGCGCGGCATCGATCCCGAACTCACACCGACGCCTTGGTGAACGGCACCGAGCACGGCGAGGTGAGCACCGCAGTCGTCATCGGCGGAGGGATCGCAGGCACGCTCGCCGCCTGGGCGCTGCGCGGATACGCCGAGCGCGTGATCGTCATCGAACGCGACCACTACCCGCAGCAGCCCGAATTCCGCTCCGGTGTTCCCCAAGCCCGTCACGCCCACCTGGTACTACACGGCGGGCACCAGGCCCTCGAGGAACTGATCCCCGGCATCGGCGCCGACCTGGCCGCCGCGGGCGCGAACCGCGTCGCAATGAGCGGTGATCTGCGCTGGCTGACCTCCGCCGGATGGATGGCCACCCACCCGAGCGAGCTGACATTTCTGAGCTGCACCAGACCCGTGCTGGACCATGTGGTGCGCAACCGAGTAGCCGTCGGATCCGACGTGCAGTTCCTCCAAGGCGCTCACGTCGTCGGCCTGACCGGCTCACCACAGGCCGTGACCGGTGTACGAATTCGACGACGAGGCAACTTCACCGAATACCGACTGCCCGCGCAATTGGTCATCGACGCCTCCGGGCGCTCCACGAAACTGCCCGAATGGCTCACCGACATCGGATGCCGGGACGTACCGACACAGACCGTCGACGCCGGAATCGCCTACACGACACGCCTATTCCACCCGCCCCGCCGACGACCCGAATTCACCGCGCTGTATCTGCAAGCCACCCGTGACCAACCCTGGACCGGTGCCCTGCTGCCCGTGGAGGACCGGTGGATCGTCTCGCTCGGCGGAATGCGCGGACACGAACCCGAACCCGGCACCCCCGGATTCGAGAAGCTGCTGACCCAGCTACAACAACGCGATCCCGTCCTGAGCCAGACACTGCGCGACGCGCGCCCCGCCGGTGACGTCCGAAACTTCCACGCAGGCCCGAGCACACGCAGACACTACGAACACCGCACCACCCCCTCTGGTCTGGTCGTACTCGGCGACGCGCACACCACCCTCAACCCGGTCTACGGGCAAGGCGTGACCATCGCGGTGAAAGGCGCCCAAGCCCTGCGCGCGGCCGTTCGCCACCACGGCGGCATCGGACACCGTGCCGCGGCCGCGGCACGTGACGGGATCGCTGCGGCCTCCCGAGACGCCTGGCTGATGTCCTCGGCCGAAGACGCCCGCTACCCGGGCACCCTCGGCGGCCCCACCGGTCGCCTCGTGCGCGCCCAACACCGCTACCTCGACCACGTCCTACGCCGCGCGACCGTCGACCCCCAGATCACCGCGGCATTCGAGCGGGTCATGTCGCTACTCGACCGCCCCACCGCGCTGCTGCGGCCCGGCATCGCGACATCTGTCCTGACCGGATGGCGGTGAGATGGTGCACGCACCGCACGCGCGCCTGCCGCATCCACCCCTGCTCAGCGCAGGGCCGCTCGCACTGGCGATGCGCCGACTGGCGCCCGGCGATGCCCGCGCGACCCACGCCCAACGCACCGCCTACCTTCGCCGCTACACCCAACTCGGCGACCCAGAAGCCGACGCCGTAGTCGCGATGTTCGCCCGCCTGCCGCCAGGGCAAGGACGGCGACTGTTCGAGGCTGCCCTCGAGTACGGCATCGACACCCTCATCGCGCCGCCCGACGAACTGCGCGAATTCTTCGCCGCCATCGACGAAGTCCCGTATTGGGTCGACACCGACCAACTCGAGCGCGGGTGCCGGGTCATCGGGCGCGCCGGGCCGGTCGGGGCCACCGCGCTGGCGATGCTCGCACTGTGCGGGGGCTACCTGGCCGCGCGTGTCGCCAAACCCCTGGTCGCGACTGGCGAACTCGCGGCGATGGCCCCACGTCGTCTGGGCGCGACCATGCGTTGGTGGACCGCGGTCACCACCCCCGGCGGCATGGACCGATACGCGCCCGGATTCACCGCGACGGTGCGCGTTCGCCTCACCCACGCGCTGGTCCGTGCCGGACTTTCGCGCCGACCAGACTGGGATCACACCGCCTGGGACACACCGCTCAACGCCTCCCAGCTCGCGGGCACGATCACCCTGTTCGCGCTCGCCCACCTCGCCGGATCGCAAGCATTCGGAATCCACTTCACCGCCGCCGAACGCGAATCCGTATACGCGGTGTGGCGCTACATCGGACACGTGATGGGCGTCCGCCCTCAAATACTCCCCAGCACCGAGCGTGATGCCTGGCGAATGTGGTGGTTGCAGTCGGACTACGAGTTCCGGCAGCCGGATCAGGACTCGAAACTCCTTGCACAGGCACTGATTTCGGCAATCGGCCCCCTGTGTATCGGGCACGGCGAAAACCTGCCCTCCCGCCTGGGCCGAACCATGGTGACCGAATCCATGTCCGCCTACGCCCGCCTCATCCTCGGCCGAGACAACGCGGATTTCCTCGGCCTGGCCGATCGAAAAGCATTCCAAGCCTGCATCATCGCCGCAGCGGCAGCCGCGGCCGTACTGGAATATCCCAGGCGCGCGATCCCCGGCGCGACGCGCTGTGCCGAGACGATCGGGCGCCGCGCCATCGTCACACTCACTCGCCGCATGGCAGTGCTCCAAGACTGCGCAGTGCCGAGCGAATCTGCGACGGCAACACCTCTTCGCCCAGCCTCCTCGACACGAGCAAGGAATAGACGACCATGCACCTGAAACGACGCCTCGCGCCCCTCGTCGCGCTCGGAGTCCTGCTGCTCGCGGCAGCGCCGATCACGCACTTCACGGTGGCGCCCTACCTGGCCAAGCTCCCGTCGAATCTGGACCAGACCACCGTGTTCGACGGGAGTATGCAGGTCCCCGACATGGCGTCCGGCGCGCTGATCGAGCGGCCGATCCAGCTGGAACGACGGCTGAAAGCCGAGTCCGTGGACGGAGACATCGCGGTCGTCACCCTCACCGCCGAGCTGTTCGCGTCACCCAGAACCGAGGGCGCGCAACCGCTCTCGCGTGAAGTCCAACGCTACGCCGTGGACCGCACGACGTTCGAGCAAGCCGCACCGCCGACCGGAGTGCAGGTCCTGGACCAGTCCAGCGCGGCCGTCTTCGCGCTGCCACCCGACTTCGACCGCGAGGGAAACCGCTTGTTCGACGCCGCCGCCCGCCAGGCCGTTCCGCTCACCTACCTGTCCACCGATTCGATCGCCGGGCGCACCGCCGAGACCTTCCGCGCCGAGAACACCGCCGAAGTCGCCGACCCCGATCTGCTGACCACCCTGCGCGCCGGAGTCGGCGGCCTGTACGGAACCGACGGAACCACCGTGCCGACCGCAGCCCTGGCCGGCCTCGGCGTGCCCGCGGACATCCTGGCCGTCTACGGTGACGCGGCACCGGTCACGCTCAGGGTCCACACGATCTGGCAAGCCAGCGCCGACCGCGATTTCGGCGCGCTTCTGGCGCTGGACCAAACCGTGCAGGTCGACGCGGTCGTCGGAGACACCGCCGACCCCATCGGGACCATCACCTTGCAGAAACTGCACGTCCGCACCGCCGAGACCGATATCGCCCGAGCGGGCGCGGATCTGGACAGCAACGCGAGCAAGTTCGGACTCGTGCAATGGTGGATCCCCATCGCGGCCGCTCTGCTCGGCCTCGCATTGATTGCCGCCGCTGTCCGGCGCACACCCCCAACATCAGCCGCGACGCCGGCCTGGCACGACCTGGCGACCCTGCGCCCCGCCGACAGCGACACGACCGAGCCGGAGAAGCAGGCAGCACCGTGACCATGCAGCGAGTGCTTCTGATGGTCACCTCCCGAAACGGCTTGACACAACGCGCTGAACTGGCGCTGCGACGCGCAGGGCGAAGCGTGCGCACCGCCGTCGTCACCACCGACGCCGAAATGGACGCCGCGACCGCCTCAGTCGACTACGACATCGTGATCTGCCCCTACCTCACCCGCCGGATCCCGGCTCGGATCTACTCGAGCGGCCCGCCGGTCGTGATCGTGCATCCCGGCCCGATCCACGACCGCGGGCCGTCATCGATCGACTGGGCGTTGACCGACCCCGAGCAGACAGCGACCAGCGACGGCCCGCGATGGGGAGTCACCGCTATCGGAGCGGTCGACAAAATGGACGCGGGCCCGATCTGGGCATCGCGCATCGTGGTCATCGACACCACCGAATCCAAAAGTTGCCTCTACAACGGCGTACTGGCAGACGCCGCGATCGAGGTCATCTGCGAAACAGCCGATCGCGCACTCGACTGCGACTTCGTCCCCCTGGACCAGGGTCGGGCACCGCGCCCGGTGCCCAACGCACGCACCCGCAGGCCCATGCGGCAATCCGACCGAGCATTCGACTGGGGCGAGGAAGCACGAACCATCCTGCGCCACATCCGCAGCGCCGACGGATCCCCCGGCGTCCTGGCCACCATCGCCGAGCAGCCCTTCTACCTCCACGACGCCCACCCCGGGCAGCCTCAGTCATCCGGTGCGGCCCCGGGAACCATCATCGGCCACCGCGAGCACGCCATCGAGATCGCGTGCGGAGTCGACGACAGCATCTGGATAGGCCATCTCCGTGCAAAACTCCACGACGAGCCGACCTGCAAAGGCCCGGCCACCAGCGTGCTGCGCCGCGCCGGAATTTCTCTGGCGCAAGCACCCGTCAACCCCAACCCGACCCCGACCCGTGACATCGCCTACTGGCAAGAGGGTCAGATCGCGACGATCCGCATCAACACCTACAACGGCACTTTGACCACCGCCCAATGCGCGCGCCTGGTCGACGCGATCAACCACGCCAGCACCCGCCCCATCTCGGTCCTGGTACTGCGTGGTGCCACCGGCCCGTTCTTCTGCACCGGATTGCACCTGGGCGCCATCGAATTGGCATCCAACCCATTCGGGGAAGGAATGGCCAACATTCGGGCGATCAACCAGGTGTGCCGCGCACTGCTGCAATGCCCACACACCGTGATCGCGGCGATTACCGGCAACGCGGCGGCAGGCGGGGCGATGCTCGCGCTGTGCGCCGACATCGTGGCCGCCCGCGAGCGCGTCATGCTCAATCCCCACTACCGCATGGGGCTGACCGGATCCGAGCTGCACACCCTCACACTCCCGCGCCGGGTCGGAACCGCCACAGCCACACGCCTCCTCGTCGACGGGGAAACCCTCGACACCCACACTGCCCGCGACCTCGGTCTCATCGACCACATCGGACCCAATTCCAACGGCGAATTCGATGCCTGGCTATCGAACCTCGCCCGCAGCCTCAGCGGACCAGGAATCCTTACCCGCACCACCAAGGCCCCCCACTGGGATCGCGCCACCATCGACCATTTCGAGCGTCACGAACTCGCGCAGATGTCGCTCGACCTCTCCAGCGACGCGCACGCCCGCGCCCGCCGCGCGTTCCTGCTACACCAACCCGAACCCGCCCGGGTCTCGTGATCGCTCGAAGCCCTCAATCTCGGCCGCCTGCGACGGGTTCGCCGCAGGCGGCACCCACCGAGACAGCTCACCGCATGCTCGCTCAACGTGACCCCGCGACGTCGACGGACCGGCTCGTCGACGCAATGATGTGGGACACCTACTCTCCGAGGTGGGACGAGGTCGAACCAGGGAGACTCGAACAATGGCAATAGATCCCACGCAGCTCGCCGATCTCGAGGCCGGGCTCACCGACAACATCTTCACCGACGACGAGATCGTAGAGCGCGTGCGCGCGGCCGGACTACCCGAACTCGCCCGCGTCCTCCGCACAGCATTTTCGCGATGAACGACTGCCGTGTCCCCCGCTGACGCAGCAGGTAATGATCAGATGTGCGTGTTTTTCCCAGTCGCCGGGCCGGGGATGGTGAAAGGCTGAAACGTCGTTCCGTCCCTTCGCTTCTCGGGATCCTCGCCAGCTAAGTCGAGCCTCCGCAGCATCCCGAGGCTACCGACGTTCGTAACATCCACCGACCCGCCCAGGGTCGCAACATCAGAGAGGGCCGGTTGCTCGAATAGGACTCGCAGGACAGCCGTGCCGAATCCGCTTCCTTGTCGTCTCGGGTCGACCACGATGTTCACACCGCCATGAAAGGGCGGACCTACCGGACTTGCTTTCCCGTCGGGGCCGCTCTGACCGGTGACCTGTACCGAGACGTAGCCGACGCAGACACCAGTCGATTGATCGTGCGCCATCCAGCGCAGTGTCGGCCTGGCAATGCGGCCCCCGGACATCGCCGTTCTTTCGAGCGGGTCTTGTAGAACGGTCGCCAGAGGACCGAGATATTTCCGAATCGCCTCGTCCTGCCACCACTGTCTCAGGGTGGCCTCGTCTTCCGCTGTGTATTCGGTCAGCACGACCGCAGGCACTGCCATTTCGTCATTCTTGTCGTCGGGCGGCCGACGTCGCGACCCCCGGCACCTCGCCCATGGTGCTGTCGATGCTGGGCATTCCCGATAAGTTTCGTGCCCGTGAGCCAGACCTGTGATCCATAAGAGTCCAGGACACTAGTCGGTATCCAGGTCTTGGAGCGTATCCAACACGTAGTGGCACCACATGAGCGCTGCGCGGACCACCAAGCGGGCGTGGCGAGGTTCAACGGAGCTAAGCGCCTGAACCATGCCATGACCGTCGCCGTAGTTGTTCCTCAGTGTGCCGACGAACGAAGTCAGTTGCTTGAGTAAACGCATAGCCTCGGCCTGGGGTGACTTCCCACTTGGTTCGGGGTTGAGGTCGAGTGCTCGCAAAGACGCATTTACCAACTTGTCGAAGCTGTAGTCATGAGCCTCTTGATTCTGGTCCCTCAGCACAGCCTTCGCGGTGGCCTCGACGAGGTTCTTTGCCTTCGCGACTGCCGCCCCGAGGTCGGTACTCAGCAGTCCGGGAATGCGGGCGAGTTCCACGCGGATGCCGGACGGGTCGCTCAGCAGTTCGTCTGCGAGTTCGCCCAGTTCGTCGATCTCACTCGGAAGATCACCCCGTTCGAGTTCGTCCACGCGGTCTTGCAAAGCACCGCGGACCTCCTCTGTGATCTTATCGACGTACGCCCGACGCTCCGCGTAGGTCCCCCACCTGGTCTTGGAGAACGCAGTCCATTCATCGAGCGTATTCCAGCGGAAAGGTGTCTTCACCCCCAACCGGATCAGCAGCGGGTTGAGCAGACGGCGGCAATCTGAGTAGGCCCGGGTACTGGGATCTTTACCGGTCGCTGCGGCGGCCAAGATGCCGAGCAGGTCGTCCACCCGCTCGATTCCCGCCTTCAGTTCATCGATGCTGGGTGGTGCCGCGTCGTCTTCATCCCAATTATCGTCTACTGACCAGTTCACTCAGCCATTGTCCCTACTCCGTCCACCCTGTTTCGTGTGCTCTACGACATGCGGCGAGTTGCGTGGACATGCCCTCTGCTCCGAGCGAACAGCGAGCAGCGAGCACAGTCCATCGGTGCTGCCCGGCAGACGACACCACATCCGAATGCATCAAGTCACGTTATGCAAGAAGCGGGGTCGACTGCGTGCGGTGCATCCGCGGCTGGTGAAGGGTTTGCGCCGCGGATCGCGGAGGGTGTCGGCAGTCGCGGCTACCGTTGAGGGGCAACATGTTTGCTGTGTCGTCGACGGTGCGACGCTCGAGCGAGGGGGGATGTCTCATGCCGAAGTCCAAGCGCCGCAAGCCTGCCAAGAACCGGGCTCACACCGTGCCGCGAAAGAACACGTCGCGGATCCCTACCGCGCCCACCCGGTACGCGGCGGGCCGATTGAAGGGGTCTATGGAGCAGATCGCGGAGCTGCTGTTCTCCGGCCAGGCCGCGCCCGACACGGTGGTGGAACTACTGCCGCCGATGTTGTGGCTGGGCCACATGCACGGCCAGCCCGCCAACGTGTGCGTCGACGCGTCGATGGTGCTGCACTACGCCTACGCCGAACTCGGCATCACCGCCCACCCTCGCGCGGTCGACCTCATGATCGAGGACCAGCGCACCGGCCAGACCATCGCCTACGGTCGGCCCGACCCCGCATGGGAGGACACCACTTTCGCTGGGCACTGCATACTGTGGCTGCCAGGGTCGCTGCGCATAGTCGATGCCACCGTCGAGCAGTACCCGGAGGTACGCCGACACCGGCTCGGTCCGATCGTCGGACGCGTGGCAGCGACGTCAGGAAACACCGCGCAGCGATCAGCGTTGCAGCGCGGCGAACTCGCCCCCAACGCGCACATCGCGGTGCAGCGCGAGGATCTTGTGCTGCTCTACACCACCGTGGGCAATGAATTCGACCAGATCGTCACCGGGCATCCGGGGGTTATCGCGAACGCCGAACAGCACCGGCTCGCCGGTATCGACCTCGCCTCCCATGCCCTGATGTTCTGGCGGCTACCCGGCGTCGTCGACCGCGTCCGCGCGGCCCCCTACCCGCGATTGCACGCGCTTCTCGACGCCGTCGGCACCACCGATCCCGTTCCCGACGACACCGGGCATCTGCGTTTCCCCGTTTCCGTCGGCGACGGCACCGAAGTCGCTCTGCGCCTGGACGACATCACCGCAACAGCCCATCGCGACACCCCATCGCCCAGTGCACCCGCCGAACCCCAGGTCTTCGATATCCTGACCGACCGTCGCCGAGCGGCCGCGGTGCTCGAAGACGTGCGCACTCACGCCCGCCTGCTCGCCGTCGCCGACGAGGCTACCGGCGGTGGCCACCTTCCGGTGATCGTGTTCGAGCCCCTCGCAGCGGTCGTCATGACCACTCCGGGCACCGGTCGCAGGGTCGAAGCCCAGGCCGCCGGGATCATCAGCGTCGGATTCGCGCCACTGGGCCCCGCCGCGCCCGTTCGCGTGCCGCTGCTGTCCCGATGGTCGATCCGGCGCACCCTGACCGGTCTGCAACTGTGGGATCACGCGGCGAAGTGGGCCGTCGCCGAGGTCGCCGTACCCACCGAATGGCTCTCCGCTGCCCACCGGCACGGCCAGGTCCAGGTCATCTACGGCGTCAACACCGGCGCCCGGATCCCCGAGGCAACAAATCCCGACACCTACACCGACCGCCGCCGCACCGACGAACTCACCGCCGCCCGCCGCCACGGCACCGCCGCCATCGCACGAATCCCCTACCGCGCCAGCACACCGTAAAACCATCGGAGGCGAACAACAGCAGCAAAGGCGCGCAAGGCTCACCGGCCCGGCCCCACAACCGGGCAGGTCATAGCTGTGTCACGCTCATTCTGTGAGTGATGTCGTCGTCGAGCGTAGCTCCGCGCACCTGGCGCGAGGCTCGCTTGCACGCCTGCTGCACGCGTTGGCGGCCATGCAC
Source organism: Nocardia sp. NBC_01377 (assembly GCF_045040005.1). NCBI lineage: Bacteria > Bacillati > Actinomycetota > Actinomycetes > Mycobacteriales > Nocardiaceae > Nocardia > Nocardia sp. NBC_01377. The sequence continues at coordinate 104,873 of NZ_CP109568.1, read as the reverse complement.
CGACTCGTCGCCGACAGCGACTTCGCGCACCCGAAGTGGCTGCCCGAACTTGCGCCGGGCGCCCGATCAACTCACCTGATCGCGATCCACGGTGAGGAGATGGCGGGTTTCCTCGCAGGGCGACCACATGACGGCCATATCGCGCTCATCGGATCGTTGCGCCCCGGCGTAGGAATCGGCGCTGCCCTGGTCGAGGCCTTCGCGCACCACGCCACCGCGGCGGGTACACCACAACTGAGCGCGGTCATCGACACCGAAGCAACTCGCCGCTGGCAACGACGAAAGTTCCTCGAAAACAACGGTTTCCGTCTATTGGAGGGAAGTGCGCTGCACTTCGTTCGCCAGCTCTGACACGTTCTCGCGAGAACCGCGCAACCGCTGCCCCCACGGGGATTCATACGGCCCGCCCGAGCCGGGCATCGGATTCGATGACACCCGCGCCGGTCCGTAACAGGCTCCGATACCGGACACTACTGTCCGGGTTGTGGAACCGATTTGATCTTGGCGGCGTTGACCTTGGAGACCAGGGCATTCCCATTGTCGGCATCTGGCTGGAACAGAAAGTGTATGAAATGGCTCAAGGCACCGTGAAGTGGTTCAACAGCGAGAAGGGCTTCGGCTTCATCGCCCAGGACGGAGGAGGCCCCGACGTCTTCGTGCACTACTCATCGGTCAGCGGCTCCGGATTCAAGTCGCTCGACGAAGGGCAGCGCGTGGAATTCGAGATCGGCCAAGGCAACAAAGGCCCCCAGGCCCAGGACGTCCGCGTCCTCTGAAGCATCGCATGTCGACGGCCCCGCCACCGGCGCACCGTGGCGGGGCCGCCATCGCGCCAACCCCACGACACTCCGACACGCAGACCCCATGTCAGCGGAAGTCGTTGACACAGAGTAGATTACAGGCCAGCCGCGTACTTCATCCAGGTGATCCGCCGCGCGTGATCAGCGATCGAGGTTCGGTCCCTGGAGCAAGGGCGCGCATCAAGGGGGAATTCACAAGGGGGTGAACTCCAGAGCCGTGCTCAGAAGACCCGCAGTCGCAGGTCGAGGGGGATGCCGTGAATGCCGACGCAATCGATACACTGCCCGACAGCCGACTCATCGTGGCCACATTCGCTCGACACGATGAAAGCGACCTGCCCACCACTACGGAATCAGTGCTGCTCGATTCGCTCGGGGGGCTGCTCGACCTACACCGCCGGATGGCAACCCGAACCACGACTGTCGATGTGCCTGTCGCATCCGCAGTGCCGGAGGCGGCAGACGCCGAACTCGATTCGGTGATCGAGATCTGGCACGAGTCACAGCGCCTGATCACGGCCATCGATCGGGAGGCGCGTCGGATCCTCAGCGCCCCCGCCCCGGGGGCCATCGAGCATCCCGATGGCCTGGGCGCGGTGTACTCCCGTCTCGCCTACCTGTACTCGATCTCATTCGATCGCTTCGTGTTCGACGGTCCCGACGGGGGCAACCGTCGCCGACTGGGCCGTGCCTACATCGACCACGACGACCTCCACCACCACCTGATGAGCGGCACAAAATTTCTGCCCACCGCGCTCACCGCTTCGGACAGCTGACGATTCAGACGGCGATGGAGGACGCTGGACGCGCGGCACGCTGGTGTGTGGGGCCGACGCAGACGACATCGTGGCCCACACCGTCGAGATCGTCTTGCGACAGTGGAACGTCATCCGCACACCCAAGGCGTTCCTCTACATGGTCGCTACCCGCACCCTCGGCGCACACCGTACCGAACTCGCACGCGCACTCAGGACCTTCGAGACCGACGACGAACTGTCCGACGTCGGGTTCTTCTGGTGGCGCACCCACGATCAAGCCCCCGAAAGCGCCGCGCTGGACGAGGAGTTCACCGCCATCGCGGTCGGTGCGATGACCACCTCAGAGAAGGCCGTGTTCCTGCGCAGGATCGCCGGCTACAGCAACGCCGAGGTCGCCGCCGCACTCGCCATCACCGCCCGCGCCGCTCAACGCGCTTACGATCGGGCCCGCGAGAAAGCCCGCCGCAGCCTCAGCGACCGCGGACTCCACGACGACCGGACCTGAGCACCTAGCACTGACACCAGGTGGGACGACCGTCGAGCTACGGCTGCTCCGCCGAATCGTCAGGCCCGCTGGCACGCCCATACAGCGCAGACCCGAACTGCCGAAGCAACTCGACCTCAACACCAAGCCGCTCACGGTCGTCACGGGCGGCCATCACCTCGGCGACCGCCGCCATCCCGTAGCGCTCGACCACGCGGTGCAACGTCAAGTCGATGTCGTCATCGCCACGACGGTGTGCGGCGCGCAGCGACGCCATCTGCTCCAGGATGGCGTGCGCGTCCTGGTCCGAAATGTCGCTCACGGCCCCAATTCTCCCCGGGGCGAATCCGAACGCGTCTGCTTCCCAGCGATTCCGTGGACCCTGCCGCGTATCCCCCGGCGTACGTCGCCGACGGCGTCGGCTACACGAAGGGCACCGGCGGCGTGGCGCAAGTCGTCCCCGAGGGCGTCCAGGTCGGTGAGGTAGCAAGGCGAACGCGCCTGCTTCCAGCGATCCGGCCGCCGCACGCAGCGTGTGCCGACGCATCCAGCCGGTGAACCCGTCGCGGGTGTGGGCCCGAGGGCTGGGACTCGTCGGTCGAATCGTCACGTGATCCCGCTGTTGTGCCGCTGCGGGAAGTCGGCGACGACAGAGACTGCCGCTGCGGCTACTGACCACCTAGGCGTCATGCTTGCGTCGAAACCTCGCTGCCGGTCGATCCACTGCTTGGTTGTAGTGGTCACGAGGCCCATGACGAGAGTGGCATCTGAGCACCCCGGTCCTCCAGCCAGGGTAATGGGTCGATCTTGAAGTTGTCGATGTCCCAGACCTCGAAGTACAGGTGTGGGAAAGGAGACCCGCCACCGACTTTCGCGATCTGGTCGCCTGTGGAAACCTGCTCGCCTGCCGTCACCGCCGGTTGCCGGATATGGCCGTATACCGTCACCGTTCCGTCGCTGTGGCGCAGGTACACCCAATCGGACTCAACCGCGTCAACCACACCGTCGGCGACGGCGGTTACCGGAGTTCCGATGGCGGCGGCGACGGCGATGCCGGTGTACGGGACGTTGTGGTCGGGGAAGAGTCGATCGGTGAAGCGACGTATCACGGTCTGGTAGGGCTGTGCTTGAGGGTCGATGGGATGATGTGCCATCACCGGTACATCGGAGTCCGCAGCGGAAACGACCGTGATCTGCGGAAGATCTGGGGCGTACCAGTGTGTTACGTCGGGTCGAGGTGCGCGTGGTGTCGACGCAGGAAGCGGCGACCGGGACAGAATCCACGCCACGGCGACGCTGGTGAGCATGTGGTGCAACCTGGATGTCGTCGCACGAGAACGCGCATGCCGACCGCGGACGCGGGGCGTCGTGCGCTCGGCCCGGCTGTCAGCCGAGATCTGAACTGGCTCAACAACGACTGATTCGATCGACGCAGAACCGACAACGCGTGCATCAGAGATCGCCCCTTGCCGGAGGGCAGCAGCGGTGACACCGAGAACCATCCAGGATACGGCGATCGCGACGTCGAAGATCAAAGACCAGCGTGGGCTGATGTTTTCGGTGAAGGTCACCCACGCTGCCGATAGCGTGCAGGCAGGAACCAACACCAGCGCCGCAGCCTGTGCTCGAATCCATCGGTCTCGGTCGCTCGATGTGGAGGCTGCATTCGGCGCAGGCACCGATGGCGACCCCGGTTGGCCGTTGGCGGGTGCGACGGGGGGTGCTTTGACGAGATGCCACGCGCCCATGACCGTTTCGACATCAGATGCTGGCAGACCGCAACCGACGAAGAACGCTCTGACCTGCTCACCTTTGGTTGGAACGTGGGGGCGCCGCTCATCGAGAAAGGTGTAGGCGGTGCTTCGCGGCAGCACACGGCGGCCGTCGATCGCCCCCGCATTCTTCGAGATCTGTCCCGCGTTGAGGCCCGATGCCATCTGCACGGCGCGCATCAACTCCAGAAAATCCTGCTCAGTGCTCACCTGCAAGCCGAGCGCGGCGAAGACCGATCCGTCGACACCGGCCACGGCGCTGCTCATCGATCCTCGCAGCCCGCCGCACCAATCACCCCGGGACTGTGTCGCGCGTGTGCGGCCTTCGATGAGCACCACGCACGCGCGACTGCCGACTCCTGCGAGGCGTCCCAGGAATCGGCGGTGGCGGCAGGTTCGGCATCGGTCTCACCGGTGCGCTCGACGCAGGCAGCGCCGACGGTGGCCAGATCCCTCACGTGAGAAGCGCCCAACGTTGGCGCGATACCACCGCGCCCCCACCGACCTACTGACACGGCACGGTAGAGCGAGCTGCACGCTGACCACCTGACGACATGGTGGCCTACCCGCCCAGCAGCCCCTCCACGGATCGGTGTGCTCGCGGCGCCGATCGCGCAGACGGGTGCTGGCTTGTGCGGCATCGGATCCGTTACTCTTGGCCGCTGGTCGTGTTGTCCTGGGTGAGGGCGGACTTGACGATGCCGCCCACCGCGATCGCAGCATCCGCGACCACGCCGACCGCCTTGCGGCCGCGACCGCGGCGAACGCGTCGACGGTAGACCAGAACCACGATCGCGCCCACCACTGTTACCGCGCTCATGCTCACGGCGCTCAGGATGTCGATGTCGACGTGGGCCAAGGCCAGGACACCGATGAAGAGCAACACCATCGGCACCAGTGCCAGCAGCACCAACGCGCCGCGATCCGGCTCCCGTTCCGACTCGGCGGAGGAACCGATCTGCTCGGGCTTGGTGTCGCTCGGCGTCGCAGAAGCGTTCGCGCTGTGCTCACACGATCCGCAGGCAGCTGCGATCGCAGCGGGATCGGGCCCGCCCGGTTGCGCGAACGGCACCACGCTCGGACCACCAACGTCGTTCGCGTTCGGACCGGCGAGAGCTGCCGGAACCCGCTGCGAACCGGTGTGGTGTGCCGAGATGGAGTCGCGCTGTGGGTGACACATTACCGATTCTCCCTTCATTTCCGTCGTGGGCCCGCTCGGGGCGAGCAGGCCCACGACCTGGAATGCGGCCGATATGTCAACGGCCCCGATCTGCAAATCGGAGCCATTCGTCGTCACGGGTATGACGATGCGCTGAGTAAAGCACATGGATGTCCCCGAAGTGAAATCGAATACCCCCTCGCGAGAACAATACGAGACTCGGAAAAGGGATGTCTTCAATCGGTCTTTCCGAGGAATATTTTCCTATGCAAACTATCTGATATAACAAAGGCTCGGAATGGGTTTTCGAGGTAGTCTACGTGCGTCCATGTCGCCGCCAGGCGACATCTGGACACCACCTTCGAACGTAGACAAACCCGGCCCCACCTGCATAGATAGGTTGGACGATTTCTTTTTGCGGATTGAGTTGAATCAGACCCCTCCCCCGTGAAAGACTGAGCTGGGGCGGGTTGTGCCCGTTCCCGAAAGCCCCCGAACTCCCTGCAATGGAATGCGGCCGAGAATTGGGGTGAATGGTGGGTCACTCATCTGCAAATGGGTGGCCCACCCTCGGCTTTTTCGAGGCGAGATGAATTGTATTAATATCGACCGAAAACTTGATTCGAAAAAATATCGATTGACGCGTCGGATGGAAAAGCGGGATGGCGTACTCGAGAATTGCAGTCGGTTCCAGTTGGCAATTCATTCCGAAATGTAATGGCACGCCCCGGCCCGAGCGGGTCCGGCCATTGCGCGCGCGAAGTCGACGACACAAGTGACCGCTGGGATGAACGGGCGACCCGCAGCAGCAGTCCGAGCTCAACGGAACGATGTTGTGCTCTCGGCCCTGAGCGCGGCTCTGCACGGGAGCTACAGCCGCCGTTCAGCAGCCACCGGCGCTGGACTACGCAGGATCGAGAAAGCCTCTGCCACAGCTGATAAGCCGAGGATTGGGAAGGCTCGAGCGCTGCTGGAAGACAATCCCCGGTGATCCGTCAAGTCGGGTCGCCGCATCGCCAACGCGAAGGGAATTCCCTCGCGCAGGAGCTGTCATGACGAGGCCGGTCGACGAGGGCAGAGCACAGCCCAGCGCGCCACGATAGCGGCCAGCCGACGGCTGGCCGCTATCTCACTCACTTCTCTGCCCAGCGCCTATCGACCGCCTCACACGGCAGCGCGCATACTCCAGGCGCAGTCCACCACTGCCACAACCTCTCCGGAGCCAACGCCTACATTCTCGGGCTGTTTGATCCTCACGGTTCCCTCGATCGGTGCGTGCAAGAAGAACGCGACCCTGCCCGACCTGAAGAGAGCGAGTTTGTCATCGAGACTGACCGGATCACCGTCGCGCACAAGCCAACGCTCGATATGCCCGTCGACTCTCCCGTGGGGAAGCCACGGCACGGCGACCGCGCCGCGGCTCTGCGATTCCGGCGTGAGGTCCTGCTCGCTGATCAAATCCTGCACCACGCCCGGGACTGCGCCGGGTTCCAGCACAGCACTACCGAATGCGGTGACCGGGGGCACATACTGCACCTCGTCCCAGGATGACGGCATCTCATCTGTTGCCCAGAAGTCGTTCGAGGGAAGCCAGGAGTCGCCCCCCCAACCGGTCTCACCCTCGCTGATACTCACCCGATCGACGTCGTGGAAACGCACGTCGATCACGCCCAGAACTTGACCGGCCTGAACCCATGTCGACCGGGGTGTGGCGATCTGGTTGAGCACGCCGACCATCCCTCGGGGCAGAGACAGGGTTTGCGTACCGCCGTCCTTGAAGGCGATTGTCAATACCGGCTGGTCATCACCGATCTCGTCGCCGACCTCGGCGAGCCAGGCGACTACTTTCACACTGGTGTCGTCTCCGATGCTCGGCAGCCGGAACGCGTTCCCCACACAGAAGCTGGCAACCCGGCGGCAGTGCGTGACAGAACGCTGGTTCAAATCGCCGACCATCACACGGCGGTTGTCCGGCGACAGATGAACGACCTGGCCCTCACCGGCATAGATGCCGACACGCTTCCTGGAAAACGTGACGATGTCGCCGGGTTCCAGTGCCATCGCATCCACCGGGTCGCCGGCGCAATCCATGTTCCGGTGCAGCGCGAACCCGGCTTCTTCGAACATGCGCCGAACGAACTCCTCCGCCGACGACTTGTACAGCATGCCGACTCGGTCCTGCGCAGCACGCAAGGCGAGCAGCCCCGGCGATGGCTGTCGCTCGTTTGCCTCCACGGCGCCGAGATCCGAGGTTTCGCTGGCTGTAGCTGACACCTCGAGCCGATCAGCCGGGGTCGCCGGGCGAGGCAGCGCGACACGGCCAGACCAACTGCGTGCTCGAGTCCACCATGACTGTCGGCGTCTCCACGGAAGTACGAGCAGGGCGACGACCACGACAGCAGATGTCAACGGCCGCGGTTGTCCCGCGATCTCGATTCCCGCCCACAGTCCCGAATCCAGCACATACCCCACCCCCGACACCGTCGCCACGACCGACAACGCGTACCAAACGTGACTGCGCCGATGCGCTGGATCTGTTTGCGCTGGGCCGATGTCGGGCGTATCCGACAGCGTCGGCTTCAGAGGCGGGGAATCCGCGGCGACCGGGTCGGCGATGCGGGCGGTAGCCGACTCGTCATCGACCCGTTCTCCAGACGGCTGCGACCAGTCGGGTATGCCGAGGGGGGCATCGCTGCACAGGCCGCGCCACAGATCCAATACATGCTGCACCTGCCTCGGCGAGCAGCCACAAGCGTCGAACCAGGCCGCGACATGCTCTTTCTTGCTGGGAAGCCGGGACGGCCCGGTCCTCTGTTGTATGTAGCTGTAGGCCGTCGAACGGGGAATACCGGTCAGAACATTCAGGCTGTGTGCTGTGAGTCCGGCCATCGTCAGCACCCGTTTCATCAGGGCGCGGAACTCGTCTTTCGTGCTCGCAGTGAGGATTGCGTCATCGACGGCGACAGCTCTGTCCAATGTCGCGGTGCTCATTCGACGGGGTCACCACATCCGGCCGCACGGCGACTCACCGGGCCCCCAGCGTGGAAACCGGGCGGTGAGATGTACCCGTGCAGCCAGGTCGAATCGCCATCGCGGACGTCGATGTAGGCCATGAACCCCGCTCCTCTGCATCAGGTGTTCCTGTTTCTCCAGCAGGCAATGCGAATCGTTCCTCCGTCGTCACCCGCAGGAAGAGACACCGCACCGACAGTTCATGGAGATGGTGTGTCGAACCGGACAAGCCTCGCGTGCCCACCGCAGATCCATCACGGTCACAACTGCAAGTCGATCTAGGCCGATCTGCACCCCAACCAGATCCCCTGAGTCCGTACCGAACCCGCCGATCCGTGCGCGACCAACCCGGCCGCCGCATGAGCGCACCGTCAGTCTTCCACGACAGCCCCGTCGAAGCCAGCCTGTCGACGAAACAACCCCGCAGGATGCCAGACCAGCCGCCCAACCAACGACCTCCACCGATCCGAGACTCCGACCAGCGCATTGAACGTATTGGACTACACGTCCAACTTCCGTTGCCCAGACGTCTACATAGCCACGAGCAGTGACGTCCATGTCGACCATCCAGCCCACGAATATGGAAAAACATCCCCGGAACTGCCATTCGGACAGAGTGTCCACGTCCAACTGCGGCGCTGGGGTTTCTCGCATGGGCGATACAGCCGAAACCTAGTCCTGCGGTGGATCGTCGCGGCCGAGGAGACGGTCGGTTTCGCGACGTTCGCGCTTCGTAGGTCTGCCGCTGCCGCGATCACGACGCGGCATGGTCGCGAGAATCTCTCGCGGAGGTGGTGGCGGACTGCGGTCGATCAGGCATTGCGCGGCGATGGGCGCGCTGACGCGTTTGGTGACGACGCGCTCCACGATCACGATGCGCTCGACACCACCCGCCCGGATCCGGACCTCGTCACCGAGGCAAACCGGTTGGGCGGGTTTCGCCGTGGCACCGTTGACGCGAACGTGACCGCCCCGACATGCCTCGGCCGCAGCGGATCTCGTCTTGAACAGGCGCACCGACCAGGTCCACGAATCGACGCGGGCCTGGGACGGGGCAGCCTGCTCGGCGGGGGGCAACCCCTTATACGACGCGGCGGGCGGTGACTACATCGTCGGCGTCGAGGTGGGTGTAGGACACCGGGGTACCCGACTGGACTGCATTGAGCAGCTTGCCGTCGCCCGCGTAGATGCCGACGTGGCCGCCGCCGTTGGTGATCACGATGTCACCGGGCTGCAAGTTCTGGAAAGCGACGGGAGCGCCGACATGCGACTGCTCGAAGCTGGTGCGCGGCAGTTCGACACCGGCCTGACGGAACGCCCACTGCACGAGACCGGAGCAGTCGAAGCTGACCGGGCCCGCGGCGCCCCAGGAGTACTGGGCGCCCACCTTCGACCGAGCGGCGTCGAGCGCCTTCGCGGCCGGGGAGTGGTCTTCCATGAGGTTCGGGAACTGGAGTCCGCCCTGCGGAACCGCGGGCAGTGTGCCGAAGGCGCCCTGCGGGATCGCGGGCTGCTGGGACAGAGCCGCAGCGATTTTGTGGCCTTTGCTGGCGTTGAGGATGTTCAGCGCTTGCTGCTGCGGGATCACTGTCCCCCGTTGCTTCATCACCGCGACGGCAGCGCGGTTCAAAGCGGCGGCGTCCCGGACGATCTCCTGGTCGGAATCGGTGGCCTGCGCCTGCGGTTCGGCCGGGATCGCGTCAGCGGGAACCGCAGCGACTGGTGTGGACACAGCTGGACCGACTTCTGCGTTCCGCTCTGCGGCTACCGCTTCGGCCGACACCGAAGGTGCCCCCGGTCGAGTCGGTACGGCACAGTGCTTTCGTATGGCGACGTCCCAGGTGGCGAGAACCCATAGTCCGACTACCGCGACGTCGATAGCCGAAGACCATCGTAGGCCGACGGTTTCGGTGACTACTGCCCACGCCGCCGACAGCGCGCATGCTGGCACCAGCACGAGCATTGCGGCCAGTGCTCCAACCCGCCGGCCTCGATAAGCGGACGATTCCGTCGGTTCCGGGGCGCGGGGCGGCAGTGGCGAGACATTCAGAGCGCTCTCGAGCGCCGCCGACCGTGCCTGATCGAGGCTTCGCCACCTGTCCATGACCGCTTCGATCTGCCATCGCGTCAACTCACACGCCAGAAAAAAAGCCCGGACCTGCTCGTACCGGGTCGGGATCCGGGTCTGAGACCTATGAACGAACTTGTAGGCGGTGCTCCTGGGCAGCACGAAACGGCCCTCGATCTCGCCGGCTTTTCGGTGGATCTGTCCGGGATTGAGTCCCGACGCCTTCTGCGCGGAACGCATCAACGCGACGAACTCGATCTCGGTACTCACATCGAGGTCGAGTGCGGCGAGGCCGGATCCGACGGTATCGGCCGCGGCGCTCTTCATCGGTCATCGCATTCGACGGCGGCAACCGAGTTCAGGTCAGGCAATGTCCATCCTCGGCGCGTAGGTGGTTCCCACCACTCCGACGACATCACCGGAGGCGACGCCACCTTCTGACACCAGGATCTTCACTATCCCTCGGCCCGGGGACCGAAGAACCAGGTCGAACCCGGCCGTCCTGACCACAGCGATAAGCTCGTCCACCTCGACCGAGTCGCCTTCCCTCACCAGCCAACGTGTGAGAGAACCGTCGACCGCCGCCCGATTGAGCCGAGGCACGGTGATCATCTTGTCCATCGCCGCACCCTGGCTACCGGTCTGCTCGCCGGTCACCCCCCAACCCGGGCCCGGCTTGAATCTCGGATCACCAGGATCGGCCTTGCGCGTATCGGAGGCCGCGACATCGGCTGGTCGCCGGACAGGTTCAGCACGGACCGCGCCAGCAGCGACATCGGCCTCGGGGTGCACCTCGGTGAATACAGCGGGCTTGTCCCCGTTTTCGCGGTCGGCCGGAGTCGACCGTGCTGGACCGCGCTCCTGTATCGATCGCCAATTCACCACCCAACGGCTGCTGGTGTCCAACTCCTCGGCATGCCGATCGGCCCGCATACTGACGCACGGAACGTCGGCGATGTCGTCAGTGGTTGCCTCATCTGTGCGGGGCTCGACCTGGGCGAAAAGAGCATCCATGTAGTCGGGAACCAGCGTGATTGCGGCTGACCGCACTTCGACGTCGGCGCAGCGCACCTCGTCGATCACCCCCAAGATGTGATCGGTCCACACGCAGGACGAGGTCGGGGCGGCGATCTGCTTGAAAACGGCGACCATTCCGGGCGGCAGAAACAGAGTCCTTTTCTCGCCGTTGCTACAGACGATCCGCACTATCGGCTCGCCACCACCGATCTCGTCGCCGACCTGCGCGAGCCAACGGTCCACCCTCACACCGACCGAATCGTTGATCCTCGGCAACCTGATCAAAGGCCCCGGCAAGTAGGGACGTATCCGCCAGCAGTCCACCGCAGCTCGCGCGTTCAGCAGGCTGATGACCACGTCACGCTCCGGTGACAGATGAACAATGTTCCCCTCGCCGGCATAGAGCCCGAAACCCACCTCGTGATCGGAGGATTTGACGATGTCGCCGGGCATCAACGTATCCGTGGCCACCCGATCGCCTGCGAGACCCAAGTTGCGACGCAGCGTGAAACCGACGTTCTGGAACATCCACAGAACGAACCCCTCCTGGGTCAAGGTGTCCGAATAGCCTGAGCCGACTCTGTCGAGCGCTTGTGCCAGAGCATCCAGGCCAGGTGATCGTTGTGGCACTTCGTCGGTGCCGACAGCGGGCGTATCCTCGCCCGCGACGACCACATCGGCAACGACCGAGGCCGATATGTCGACTACGTCGGTCACGCGCGGACTGTCGCGTGCCTGCACCTGCGACAACTCTTCACCAGTCCCGGCAGAAGGCAATCCAGGCGGCCCGCCGTGAAGTTCCCCGGTCGCACGCGATGCGGTGATCAGCCGCTCACCCCGACGGGCGAGCGACCCGACTACGCCAACCATCGCGACCATGATCAGCGCGGAGATCACCGGCCGCGGCCGCCCTGCGATCTCCCAACCCGCCCACAGCCCGGAATCCACCACGAACACCGCCACCAGAAACACGAGCACCAGCACGGCCGACGACGGAACGAGCCAATCCATCAGTCCGGCCAGCGCGCCGGTGCGCGCCCCGGCCGACTCCACCACCGCTACGACAGGCGATGAGGTCACCGGCTCGAGCGGCTTCGCCCCGCCACCGATGATCGCTGGGTCTTCACTCTGATCAATCCGCGGTTCAGCCGGTTGCAGCGGGGCACCGTCGCGCAGACTGCGCCACACACGCAGCACCTGCTGCACCTGCGCGGGCGAGCAGCCACAGGCTTCGAACAATGCTGTGACGTGCTCTTCCTTATCCCTGCGAGGAAAGGGGCGCTCGCCGTGCTGGATCCAGCTGGAGGTCGTAGATTTCGGAAAACCGGTCAGCTTCTCAAGGCGGTAGGGCGTGAGTCCGGCCGACCTCATCATCGTTCTCATCAGGATGCCGAACTCGTCCTTGGTGCCCGCCGTGAGCATCGCATCCTCGACGCCCACGTGCCCGGTCGATGTCGTAGTACTCATTCGCCGTGGTCACCGAATCCGACTTCACTGCGGCGCACCAACTCCCGAAAGCAGACACCACGACACCCGGCATGCCGCAGCAGGCGCGGGTCGCCGTCGTCGGCGCTGAGGTGGGCCACGAGTGTCACTCCTCTGGAAGGGTTCCCGCGGCAGACAGCGCATCGTTCGTCCATTCGACCCGTGCATGCGGGGACACCGCACCGAAAAGTTCGTGGAGATTGTGGGTCGAACCGGACGAGCCTCGCGTGTCACCGCAGATCCATCACGGTCACAACAACAAGTCGAAATGCCGATCTCGCACCCCAACCAGATCCCCTGAGTCCGCACCGAACCCGACAATCCGTGCGCGACCTACCCGACCGCTGCATGAGCACGTGACCAAGAGTGTTCCACGACAAGCCATGTGGAAGCCAGCCAGAAGACGAAAATCAACTCCGAAGTTGCGTAACCAGCCGTCCACCAGCCCAGACCACCAGTCCTAGCGCTCTGAACAGTGCGTTAGACGCTATGGACCACGCGTCCGAACTCGGTTGCCGCAACGTCCACGAGCCCAATCCACAATGGCGTCCACATCAACATCCACATCCGCGTATTCGCGACACCTCATACCCTCTGACCAGTCATTTAGACAATCTCCATGGCCACCTGCACGTCCGAGGCGTCAGATGGTCGACACCCTCGACCAAATCACCGCGCCCCTCCGTCCTCAGCGAGGCCGACGCGTCTTTCGCGTCGGCGCCGACGTCGGCGCGCGGCTCAGAAGAAACGTCGGCACCCCCTAGGGATTTCACCGACTCACGGTCTGAAACTGCGGTCGCCCACAACCACCCAGCCGTTGACCCGGCTCCCACTGAACCCAGCTTCGGCCAAGGGGCACCCCTCGAGCGTCACAGCGTCAATCGATTCCAGTAACCGGACGCACGACTGTCGGGAGAGCATGGACAGCCGGACCGGACGGGCATTGCCGACAAGGACGCCACTACCCCCGAAAGGGGCGAATGGCATCCGGGTCATCCCGCGTACTTCGTGCGAGCCGGTGACCGAGCAACCCGATGATCGTTACAAGGATGTGACCGAGCCTCCAGGTTGCACGCAGAAAAATTGGAATAACACTCCCATGTGGTCCCCTACACGGGAATTTAAAAATCCGAGTCCGAATTGCCCGGATTGGCGCCAGCGGCAAAGGAGCCGCTTGTTGCCGAAATGACGAACGAGCCGTATCTTCATAATCGGCAAGAACGAATAGCTCCAACCACGAGTAACGGTCCGCATGCGAATGCGGACCGTTGCCCACTCCGTAGAGCCGAGAAGCTTTCCGATATTTAAACCCAAGATTTACGGAGGCGATGCCGAACTCAAATAGACAAGAGAAAGAGAGAATCAATGAACACGGATAACAACAAAAGACGAGGTTCCGTCGAAATTGCCCTGAGGACACAGGCGCGGCGGGATCTAGGTAGGCGGCCCTGGTCGTCGCACGCCAAGAGATTAGGCAGGCTGATCAGCCTAATCTACTGGCTCCTGAAAGTCGTGGACTTCTTGGCCAACAGTGGACTGTCGCTGTGATGACGCTGTCGATCGGACACCGTCCTCGAGCATCGAGATATCGAACAGGCATCCCTGGCGATTCGAACGCACGGAAATAGATAAGCCGCCGAAGCCCTGCGCGAGGCCGCACAGCTCTCGTTCGGGGCAACGGGTATCACCCAATATTCCAACCGCATCAGTTCACTCGAACTTCCAACCGGACAGACATCAAATTCGAGTAATTAATGAATGGAGGTCATTGGTAACGTAGAGTCGCAGCATTCGCTACCGGCCAAATTTTCGCATATAAGCATGCTCCCACTGTCGCAGCCGTAGAAGAGGGCGGTGCCCAACATCATCGGCGTTGCTGCTGGGTCAGGCTGTCGACTCCACACCCAGCTCCACTGGTGTTGTAATCGATCAGTGGGCTACGTCGCAGCCCTTTCGGGCCTACGAGCCTTCGCCCGACGCACCGGCACGTGGTGATCCCTCATCCTGCTCCGGCTCGAGGGTGACCGCGCGCCCCGAAAGGGGCTGATGGGCTGGTGAATCGGCAGAACGCTCTCGATCTGGTCGACTGCCCGTGCGGCTGCACGCTTCGCTCCCGGGCTCATGCAGTGGAATGTCGACCGAGACGCGGGATTGGGCGTCGCGGGGCCTCTATGGGCAAGCGTCCAGCCTCACTTCCCCAACACATTCCGCGTGTGGCGACAGTGCACCACAGCTGCGGAGCTATGCGGCCGGACGGCGCTGGGTACCGTAGCGATAGGCATCGCCGAGCTGTTCAGTCCACCATGTCCGAATCCAGTCGTCGCTGTCTTCGCCCTGGTCGATGACCCCAGAGCCGACGACCGTATCGGCCAAGTCGACGTCGGACAGCGCAGTTTCGCCGGCCATGAGAATCCGGTCGCGCTCGATGATCTCAACGACCTCACCCGCCTTGGTGACGGCGGTGTAGGGAAAGCCCCCGGCCACGTCCCATGCGATCTGATCGGCGGACTCGGCAAACGACGCCGAGTGATAGCCGAGGTCGGTCAACCCCGCATACAACGTCATGTCATCGAGAAGTACGGCACGCCGGACCTGTCTGCTGCGCCCGGTCGGAGACATGAGCGTCATACCGTCGAGCAACAGGTCGTTGTGCTCGGCCGCGCGCGGCCAGTACGGATGACGGCACTCGTAAGTGTGCTGGATGTATTCCTCGAGGGGGAAACGAGCAATGTCGCCGTCGTCGGCGCGGCGGGTAAGCGACGGGTCGCATCGATCGAAGAACCGCATAGCGTCGAGAAGAGTCTCGACGACCGGTCGGCCCGCGACCGAATCCCGATAGCGGTCATGGGGGGTGCGGCTCTGATTCGGTTCGCCATGGCGAACCTCGGCGGGCAGGTCGGCATATTCCTTCCACTGCGGGAACACCCGCCACGGGTAGTCGCGCGGCCCGCTGACCACGCGGTCGGTGTCCACGTCGATGGGTGCGTGTCGGTGAACCTCGGAATTGCGGATCAACAGCAACCCGCGCACAACTCGGCCGTCGCGGTCACTCGACCACAAAGCCGTGTAGCGGGCGCTTTCGGCCGGACTCAGCAACTCACACATCAAAGTATCGATCGTGCGCATCACCGTCACCGCGTCGGCGGTGTCGATCGACACCTGCTCGGTGTCGATTTCGAAACCCTCGCGGTACAACGCGACATCGCTGCTGACGGTCGCCGACCACACTCGTGCGATCGCGTCGCCGAATGCGCGGTACTTTCGTCGCAACTGCTCCCGGCCGGGGCTGGGAGGGATCTGGAACAGCCCTCGATCGGTGGCAGCAGGCTGACCGGGCATCAATGGCATCAGGTCTTCTTCCGGGACCTCACCGGGTGAAGGCAAGGGTTCCAGACTACCTCGAGGGCGACCATACTCTCGGGCTGAGAGCCGCGTGCCGCGTGATTCGCTGTCGCGGGTGGCCGGAGGGTCAGAGCGGCGGCGCGGAATCGGACTCGGCCGTCGCCGATTCCGTCGGCCCGATCGAGGCAACGACTGTCGGGATCGGAACCGGCGCGGGCACGTCCGACGACGCATATTCCGCGATTTTCGGTGTGTCCAGGCGTTCCCGGTACCGCGCGGCCACCGCCGCCGGAAGCTCGGCGACCAGTTCACGCGCGTACGCGCGATTCGCTGCCGCCCGGCGAAGCTGTTCTCGCCTGAGTCGAGGCGCCAGCGCGGCGGCCAGCGCTTCGTCCACTTCGGCCCGCCGAAGGACCAGCGCCGCATACAGTTCCGGATCGGGTTCGGTGTCCTGTTCGAGGAGCCGGGTGTCCAGCCGCGCCAGCTGCTCTGCCTCCCCGTCCGTACTCAACAGCTCGAGACGGGCCGCGACCGGCCCCGGGGCGGATTCGTCGCCGCCGTGCGCGCCGATCCACGTGTCTAGCCGCGCGGCCCGGCGCGTCGCGTCCAGGTCCGGATCGCCGAGCACGGCCGCGCTCAGGACGTCGAGATAGGCTGTCTCCCAATCGGCTTCGGCTGATTTCCAGGTGGAGTGCGCGGTCGAGCCCGACATCCCCGCAGCGTCGCCGAGTTCGCGCCAGGTGGCCTCGTTGCCGCGTTCGGCGACCGCGGCGGCCGCGACGAAGCGATCGGCGAGCGCGCGCACCGCGATCGCGTCGGCCAGCAGCGCGCCGTGTGCCTCGGAGTCCAGGGCACGGGGTGCCAGCGCGCGCGCCGCGTCCGATACCTGCGCGGCCAGCCCCGCGACCTCGAGCGCGGCCAGCGACCGCGCGGTGTACATCACCGGCACCTCCGGCGAATCCTCCGGCGCGGCGCCCAGGTTCGGATCGTCCGGAATCCCAGAGGACAGCACGGCGTATGAAATCGGTGATCCTGTCACGATATGCAGAATATCGAAGATTCCGAAAATATTCCGCATCACCGAACTCTGCGTCCACGGTTGGCAACTCCGGATAGGATCAGATTGTCACTACCGTCAGATGTCGTGCCATGTATCCGATTATCCGAAGAGTTCGATTGCTGTTCGGAGTTCCGAATAGACCGCGTCTGGCCCCCCATAACGTGGCTTGTCGGAGGTCAGGAAAAGAGCCCGAAACCGGCTACGATCAGGGTGGATGGTGTTGGTGTGCAACACCGCTGCCCGTCGACCGAAGTGGAGTGTGGTTCGTGAGCTACGGTGAGTTGGCGCTGCGGTTGCACGTCGAAGTTCTCGCGGGCAGGCTCACTCCCGGCGCGGCGATCGACCAGTTGCAGCAGTACTCCGACGGCGGACTCACCTGGCAGGGCGCGGCCGACCTCTTCGCGGGCACCCTCGCGCCTCTCGATCTCGACGGCCAAGGCAACTGCGGCGATACAGTTCAGCGTGTCGGAGGTCCGACCGACAAAGCGATCCAGCACGTCGAAGCTCCGGACGGCACCCCCCGGTGAGCGCGCCCTCACCAGCGCCGCCGACGGCCAGTCCCCTCCGATCCGACGCCGCGCGCGTCGGCCCGACCGGCGCCGTGCTCGACCCGGCGCTCACCGACCCCGCCGTCGCCGCGCTCCTCGCCGAACTCGACGCCTCGGCGTCTCGCCAGATCCCGCCGCATCCCAATACCGTCGACGCCTACGCCAACGACTGGCGCGCCTGGGTCCGCTTCCTCACCGACTTCAACGCAGCGCTGCGCGCCGCCGACCCAGATGCCCCTGAAATACCTGACACCGCAACGAATTACGGCCTGTTCGTGGCCTTCGTCGGCTGGCACGAAACCCGCGGCCTCGCCCCGGCGACCATCCGCCGCCGCGTCTACGGCGTCGCGGTCACCCAACGCCGACGCGGCGTGAGCGTGCCGCCCGAATCCCTCGCCGCCGCCCTACGCAAGACCGAGATCTACGAGGGAGAACTGGCCCGCGCCGGTCAGAAACGCGGCCGCGGCAAGGCCCCCGCGGTCGCGATCCCCCACCTGCGCCGCATCGGTGCCCGCCTGTCCGACGACACCCTCGCCGGAGTCCGCGACCATGCACTAGTGCTGCTCGGATTCGCGATCGGCGCGCGCCGATCCGACCTCGCCGCCCTCGACATCGGCGACATCGAGATCAGCGACGAGGGTCTGGTGGTCAACGTCCGCTACGGCAAGACCGGCGCACGCAGCCCCGCCGTCCCGCGTGGCACCCACCCCCGTACCTGCCCTGTGCGCGCGGTACTGGCCTGGCTCGGCGAACTCGCCGAGATCGCAATCCTGACCGGTCCCCTCTTCCGGGCCATCGACCGGCACGGCAACCTCGGTGACCGACGCCTGTCCCCGCGCGCGATCGGCGAGATCATCACCCGCACCGGCGAACTCGCAGACCTCGATATCCACGTCACCGGCCACAGCCTGCGCTCGGGCATGGCCACCGCCGCCCGCCGCGCCGGACACGACGCGAAAACCATCGCCACCCAGGGCGGCTGGAACCCCAACAGCGCGGCCCTGTTCGGCTACATGCACATCGCCGACCAGTTCGGCGACAACGCCCTCCAAGGCATAGGCCTCTGAACTGGTCCGTCAGGATCAAGTTGCACTGTGCCGCAGAATATCTTGCGTGTGAGACGGCATGCCCTCTCTCCTGGGCTGTCGCGGACGCACCGGCATCGAGGGCAACAGCGAGGACTACTCTGTAGGCCGTGACCGCGAGCTTCCCACCACCCGGCCTGGACGGCACCTACTCGGCCACATGTGTCCGTTGCCTGCGGGGAACCGATACCGGCGTGGCCTTCGAGGGCAGCGCGGAGTGGGCGATAGCAGGTCTGGTCAGCCTGGGGCTACCCGTCGAGCAGGCGGTGGCGGCCCTGGGCTGGACCGACGGCTCCGTGCCGAGCGGCCGGATCACGGTGCCGGTCCGCGTCTGCGGCACATGCGCGGCAATTCCCGGCATCCCCACAGGCATACCAGCACTCGGACTGCCCGTCGTCGGCCAGCCATAGCCGTCGACGACCCCCGTAGAACCTCCCGAAACAGCGAAGACCGTACCGGCACGATGCCGCAAGGTCACCGGACCTACCTAGCGCACTTGCTGCATCGTGCGCAACAGCGATATCGCGGCGGGGTCTACCGAGCGCCGCCGTCGACGCTCGCGCCGACCTCCGGCCCGCCGGGTTTCGCTGGCCGCGCGTCGTCGCCGCCGTCGTCGGGCATGCCACCGGCTAGGCCGAAACATTCTTTCCTGATTGTCCTTGTCGCCGTTATGCGAAACGCGCAGGTGAGCGGCGCGAAGGAAACGAGTTCCCCACGCCGGTAGCGCGACCGATGGGGACTCCATTTACGCGAAGCCATTCTGTCGCGTACTATCGGCGACAGTTACAGCTCAAGAAAATATGCGAAGTCCCCTTTCTTCGAATGGCGTGCCCCCGTGGTGCGCATTCTTCCGAAAGGGGGCATTCGTATATCCCACTGAACCGCAAGCATCATGAAAGGGCACCGCCCACATGAACGACTACAACGACATCGCCAGGCCAGATCCGCAGGAGCCGTTCTCGACCGGGCTGACCCTGCTCGCCGCTGCTGCCCAGAGCGCGATTGTCTGCGATGACCTCGGCATCGCCCCAGTTCCAGCGGCATTTATGCTGCTGGTGGTGGGTATGACGCTCGGTGCTGCCGCAATCCTCGCGACGCCGCCGTACTCCTGGCGATAGCCACTAACGGTCCGTCCACGGCCGGTCATATCGCGATCATCAACGGCCCCGATTCGCTGTATACAGCGAATCGGGGCCGTTCGTACGGAAAACGGGACCGTTACCGCACTATCATCATGCCGTTCCAGCCGAATTACCACTACACCGCCAATCCGCTACACGTAATTTCAGTACCGTACGGAGATCGTAGCGACGTTTTACGAATCTCACAACGCGGCTACTATTCAATCCTACAAGAGATTACATCCAGAATTGCTACGAAGGTTCGCTATCCAATTTGATGAACAGATCGTGCGCAGGGTCTACCGAAGATTTGAGCACCGAATCTACAACGAGTTGCTGCGAAATCTGGATCCGAGGTTCGATCTCCGACTTCACAACGAAATCCAGCTCCGGTTCCCCGGTCGGGAATTCCGCGCCGCAGACAGGGGGAACGGCGTCGCGGATGCGAAATCGACGGCCTACGACCCGATCAGCCACGAGATTTCGGCAGCCGGGAACCCGCGTGGCGAATCGTCACGTGATAAAAATGGGCTCGATCGTGCGTCGGCCGGATGCTCGGCAATCGCGCGCCCGCCTCCCCGCTGCTCACGGGCTCGCCGTCGCTGTTTAGCAGGGCGGTGGTGGGACGGTGTTCGTCGAGCTAGTCGGATTTCTCGGTACTCGAACTGGTGAACAGCTCGCCGATGTCGACGCCGAGGGCATCGGCGATGGCCCACAGGTTGGCCACCGAGATGTTGTGCTGCCCCGATTCGATTCCGCCGTAGTACGGCCGGGCCAACCCGGCTGCGGCCGCGACCGCGCTCTGGCTCAGGTTTCGGTCGGTGCGCAGGGTCCGCAGGCGCTGGCCGAGTGCGAGGCGACGATCGCGTACGAGTTCGGGGTCCTCGGGTGTTTCCGGCACTTCCGAACTTTAGTACACCACCCGAATGTCACATATATCATACATCATGATGTACGATATATGTAACATTCGGAAGGGAGTGCACGTGACGAACCGGAGTGACGTCGAACCGGCAATATCTGATCACGGTCCACTGACGGAGGCGTCGGTCGTGATGACTCCCGAGGGTGCGGGCAGCGTGGTGGTCGTACACGAGGCAGGTGCCGTTGCGCTCATTCGTACAGCAGAAGGATTGCGGCCATGGGCTTTTCGAGAGCTGACCCATGTCGACGGATCGCCGGTGTGCGCGGTCGGCAGCGAGGCACGGGCCGCTGATCAGGGTGCGCGGCTGACCGCGGCGCGGAGCCTGGAGGGCATCGGGTTGCGCGGTGGGTACCGGCTGGCCGAACTGGACCTCACCGCCGGACACGGTCGAATCTACGATGCCGACGGCACGCAGGTCGCCTACGTACGCGCGCGAATCGGTGACGACGGACGGCGCTATTGGTGGCTCCAGTCCGCCAGCGGGGGCGCACCTTACGAGAGTGCATACCCGGAGCATGCGCGTTCGGATCAGCCCCATCCAGCAGTCCGGGCTGCCAACTGGGCGTATTGGTATCTGCGGTCCACCGTCGAGGCCGGACCTGTCGCGGCGGAACGGGCGCGTCGCAGCGTGACGCTGACGCTGGCTCGTGTCCGGGAGCTGCGAGCGCTGCCGCTGCCGGTCTCCCCGATCACCGGCGCCATCGTCCGCGCGCCGGATTGGCGCGACCGGTGGCGACGCTACGAGCTGAGCGTGGACCAGATGAACAGTCTGGCCGCCGCCGCACGCACCGCGCTGTCCACCACGCCCGGCGACACCGCCGAGCACCGCCGCCGCAGACGAGTACTGACCGCTGCGGCTGAACAGCTGGAATTCCACGCCTACGACACCGCACGCGCCCACGCCACCGTCGCCTCGCCCGGCACGCCCGACTCCTACGACCACCCGTACGCGGCTCCCGCGCCCGCCGCAGCCATCATCGACCTCGACATCACCGAGGGCCGCGAGCCGAACGCGCTGTTCCACCTGCCGACAGCGACGGTGTCAGAGTCGGAAACCTCTCCTGCACAGGATATCTCGTTGCTCGGCGGCGAGAAGATCGCGGACGGACGAGCGGAGCGCAGCGGTCCAACAGATAGCGATGCCGTTCGTCGAGTCCTGCTCGCGTCCGAGTCGTCGGCGACGGGCGAGCGTCGAGCATGGGGGAGATCGCCGCGGTCGGGTTGCGCTGTCGGCGATGCGACGACCCGCGCGCGGGAGCCACGTCCGGAACGGGCTCATCCGCGATCGGCGCGTACTGCGAACAGCGCTGTGCCCCTTCCTCGCACCTCACCGGCGCGAGGGCGCGTGCCTCCCCGACTGCACGCGGTCGGCGACTCGAGGACGGTCGCTTCGCGCAGGCCGTTCCGCTGGGAAGATCCGGATCGAGGAACGGACTCACCCTCGATTCCCATGAGACCGGTACGTCCTCATCCTCGATTTCGCAGGACTCCGAGAAGCTACAGCAGTACCGCGGGCGAGTCGGACCGCGCGCGGAGAGGATGTCGCACGGCGGTAACCGATGCGACGCTCGAACTGGCTAGGCTCGTGGATGCCTCCGGTCTACCCCGGGGCCCGTGTCGATGGAAGTCCCGCCCGATCTCCACGCGGCACGGCGGCGGTGGCGAGTCATCCAGCCCTGGACTCGCCGCCGTCTTCCATCCGCTCGCCGTCCAGGGCCGCGCACCGGTCACGTGTATCCCGTCCGGCGACCAGGCGCAACCAGAAGTTGCCGAATTCCTCTGTCCTGATTGCTGTATCCGGGT
Organism: Nocardia sp. NBC_01377; assembly: GCF_045040005.1. Taxonomy (NCBI): domain Bacteria; kingdom Bacillati; phylum Actinomycetota; class Actinomycetes; order Mycobacteriales; family Nocardiaceae; genus Nocardia; species Nocardia sp. NBC_01377. Next base: position 82,434 of record NZ_CP109568.1, on the reverse strand, counting down.
CGCGCCACCGGCAGGAGGGGCATCGGCGGCACGACCCGGATCTATGCGCGGGTCATCAGGGGGTGACACCCGCGTCGAATGTCAGCGGGGTAGGTTGCTGACACATTGCGAATCTTACGCTTGCCGGATGCTGGCGGTAGCGTTTTGCCGCCGAACCGCCACCGCGGCCTCGACTTTGGCGGGAAACCACAATCGAGCGCACCGGCAATCCGCGACAAGTCGAGCCGCCCCGTTCGGCCGTCCTTCGGAGCTGCTGAACGGGGCTGGGCCACCGGAACCGCCCAGACATCTCGTACCGAGCACGGGCCGACCTTCTCTCGCCCGGACGCGTGCGTCATCGGTATCGAGAGACCGGTCGTTTCGATGAACTCGGCGTTTTCCATATGCGCGCAAGCTATGATCGCGTTCGGAGACAGGACGCGCACGCTCCTCGCCAGTCGCACCGCCCACGCCGGTTGCGCGACAGTGTTGGCCAAGGTTCCTACCAGGGGCCCGCGATCACATCGTGATCCCCTGTCCGCATGCTCATTTCATCGTCGGCAGGGTGGCGTGGGCACCTGTGCCGGAACGGATGACGACCATGCCGAAGAACCGCAGTGCGCGCCGACGCCGACGCACCCGCCGTACCGCCGACGCTACCGGCCTGACATTCACCGCCGCTCAACGACTCGGTGACGTCCGCGCCGCCACGCACGACAGCGACTCCGATTCGTCGCTGCGCCCCGGCAAGATCCAGATCGACGGCGCGTGGCGGTATTTGCGCCGCAGCGATGCACAGATCAGCCAGGACGAACTGAGCGACCCGACCAACATCGAGGTGGTGGCCACCGCCGACGCCGCGCTGTCACGGGTTCGCGCGCTCATGTCCGCGCGGCTGCGTCCGGTGACCGTACCGGTGCCCGACGGGCAACCTCGACGGGTAATCCAGTGCACCGACCTCGAGCGATTCCGCACCACCGTGCGCGAAGTGTTCGACGACCTTGCCCGCATCCGCGAGGACGCCGATATCGCCCACGTCGATTGGCGCACCGTCGCCAACGCTGTCTCCGTGGACTCGAAACTCGGTGAGCTGCGGCGTATCACCGACGGGACCCTACGGGACGCACTCGAAACGGCTGTGACCGCGACCGAAATCCTCGCCACCACCTGCGAGGCGGTACACAGCCTCGGATGCCTTCTCGGTGCCGGGGAGAATCGCACCCGCCGCGGAGGCAGCTACTCCCCCTGCGGCGGTGGCGACATCCGGGTCCGGGTGCGGATCTACGACGACGAAACGACAGTCACCGACCCGGGATGCCCCCGGCATGCCGCCGAAGAGATCACGTGCCGCGATTTCGAGGTCGAAGCCGGCGATGTCGGCGTGGAGATTCTCGGTGGGACGGATGAGGACTTGGATCTCGTCTTCGAGATCGCCGATCTGGTGCGCTGCGAACGCGAACAGCGCTGGCACGCACGGGAGAACGACATGACCGCGGTGGCGGAGACGATATCGCCACCGTGGATGCAGAGGGAGCACCAGTGGTGAACGCCCTCGGTCCTGGTCTTGGGATCGGAGGCCGCAGCCGCGCACGTGCGCCAGACTCGCCGGATCGCCATCGGCGCCCGCCGACGCGGTGGCTTCGCCCCGGGCCGGATCGGTTCGGTTCCGGCCCGGGGCGAAGGACTTCCGCGATCGAATCGGTTTTCGATCGGCCGCGTCCGCTACGGCAGCATCCGGCGTACGACGTCGGCGGTCGCGAGGGCCAGGGTCACCGCAGCGACGTAGCCGGCGTCGAACGCGAGTGCGCCGCCACCGACAGCGGCGGCCGCCACCACGCAAACCACCTGCTGCCACCAGGTCGGCGGCTGCGAGCCGGGGTCGTGGTGCGAGCTGTCGGGGGCGACTACGGTTGGCATGTCGGGGTCCTCCTCAAGATGGTTCTCGGCATAGGCGGGCCCCAGGGATTGAGCCCCTGGGGCCTGCGCCCGAATAATGCGACCGGCACCTGAAAACCGGCCTCGACCACCAGGATTCGGTGGCACGACAGCCATAGAACACCTCGCCGCCACCCCTCGCAACTACCGCTTCGTCGACTTGGGTTACACTCGACCGTCGCTCTAAACCTGCGGTATGACGCCTCTTCACGACGAGCTTTGCGAGTTAACTGCATGTTTAGACAGTCGGATCTAGAAGCACAATTTTAAAGAAAATCGGGGGTTGGAGTGGCGCAGATCACCAATGTCGAGCGGGCGAAGCGGCTTCGGGGTCGCGAGCCCGCCATCCGAGCGGCGATGGAGCGATGGAAGGATTTACGCGCCGCGGGCGGGCTGCGGAACCCGCCGGACCAGTTCCTGATCCGGAATTCGTTCGTGGAGAACGCGGTGTCCGCAGGTTCTGGCAGCGAACGCCGACTTCCGAAGCGCGCCGATCGACCTCCCGCGACGCGCCTGGTGACCGCGCAGGGCTCGCTGCTGCAATTCGAGCTCGCGATTCTCGCCGAAGCGCAATTGCGCACCGGCCTCGGCGGCGCTCCCGACAACAAACGCCCCCTGATGGTCGATGACACCACCGTGGACTGGTCGGACCTCTTCCCGCTCGAGGCCAAACCGACCGGTGGGCGCCGTGCTTCATACCGCACCGTCCAGGATCTGCGCCGAGACCAACTCGTCGGCAATGTCGACAAACTCATCGAGCGCGGATTCCTACGCGAACCCGACAGAGATCCGCCGTCGACCCGGTTCGACGCCGAAGGGTTCCTGCTGCTGGAGGAGAACGGCCCCCGACCGGGATACGCCGGCGATCCCTACCTCGTGCCGAAAACGCCGAAGGGCTGCTTCACGATCCCCTACTCGCTGATCGAGAACGGTTGGCTGTTCGTCCTCCCGGAAGCGGCGCTGGTCATGATCTTGTTCGCCGCCCGCCACTACGACCCCGATGCCAAGGACGGTTTCGTCATGTCGGCCGAGGACCGGGTGCGATTCTTCGGCATCAGCCCGTCCACCTATACCCAGGCTCAAATGCTCGACACCATGGGCGTGCTCGAGGTGATCATGGATCCCGCCCGCGCGATCCTGGGCGAGGACACCCCTCGCGACAAACGCCGCTCGCGTCCCAACCAGCTACGCCTAGTGCCAGAAGGCCTCGACGACGACGCGCTCGCAGTCACGCTCGCCTACCTCGAGACATGAGATCGCCGCGCACCGTGCCGGTCGTAACCGCCGGTGACGCTCGCACCGATCACACAGAGCGGGGCGGCACCATCGAAGACGATGGTGCCGCCCCGTAAATCGGTCGATATCGGTCAGGGGCCATCCGGAGGATGCGTCGCTACAGCGATTACGCCCAGCGCATGGGCCTGCTCGCGGTAGATCGCGGCTGCGGTGAAGGCCATGCCGCCCAACGCCGCGATATCGGCGAAGGCGGTGACCATCTCGGCCTGCCCGAACGGCAGATCGGCGGGAATGTGGCTTTCCCACCATTCTTCGTCGTCGGTGCGCGGCACCCTGGTCAGGTGCGGGCTGAAAGCGCGCAGCTGCATTGCGAGTTCGTAGACCGCGCGCCACTGCGCCGCCGCCTGCTCGGCGGCCTCGCGGCCGACGCGCAGGGACTCGGCGCGTTGCTGCTCGATTTCGTCGTCGATATCGGACTTCTCGGTGGTGTGGTCCATAGGGACTACCTCGATCCGGTGATGCGGCTGGTCGGTGCCGGGAGGGGTGAGCCTCCCGGCACCGGATCGGTCAGCTGGGGACGATGCGCAGGTCGACCATGCGCGTGTCCCCGGCCGTGTCGCACAACGTGATCCGTACCGTCTCGTCATCGAACTCGACGTCCTCGATACCGATTCCGTCGACCTCGTCGTCCCCGGACAGGAACCGCGCCAGGTCGGCATAGATATCGGATTCGGTGAGGTCGCCGACGGGCATCGTCGGGTTGTCGTCGGTATTGCCGCTGGTCGCGGACATCGGGTGTGCCATCGGGGTCTCCTTTGATCGACTGGCAATAGGTAGAGTACAACCTAAATAGGTAGAGTACAACCTATGAGGATGACGCATGCGATGGTCCAGGTCGCCCGTGCGCTCATGGCCGCCCCGACCGACCGCCACTGGGGCTACCAGCTCAGACAACAGACCGGACTGACATCCGGTGTGCTGCACCCGATCCTGCATCGCATGCGCGACGAGGGATGGCTCACCCCCGCCGATGACGACGGCGACGGGGGCGCGGCGCCGCGCGTCTACTACTCCCTTACCGAATTCGGACGCGAGCAGCTCGCCGACGTCCTGGACCGCGCCCGCGCCGCGCCTCGGTTCGCCGTGCTGTTCAACGACCGCTGAGACCTTCGGGCCGATCGAGTTCGTGTCGAGTCCGAAACTCGTCGTCGACCCGCCGGGCGTGGCGCCGCTCTCGCGCGCCGTGCATGGGTTACCGTGATGCACGAAATGCTGCTGGCCGCGGGCCGGGCGCCGAACCCCCGAGAGGGCGATCGGTCCTGGTTCGCGGCCACAGTGCGTTTCGCCGCCGAGTGCGGGATCGGACGCTCCTGTCATGAGAGGAGGCCGATATGGCACAGCTGCATCGCCCGCACCTGCTCCCGTCCGAGGCCCGAGCGTGCCGGTGTACACCGTGTGCCGGAGACGATCCGATATCGCTGCGACTCGCGCCTCCCGGTCAGGCCATCACCGGCGATCAGACCTTGCCCAGCGCGATCCGGCGACTATCGGTGATTCGATGCCGCTCCCGGCACTCACGCGATATCTGTCGGCGTTGTCTCGGTCCGCGTGCGCCACCGAGGTCGGCATCGATACCGGGTCAGCCGGTTTCCGGCAGCCTTCGCCGGGTCCGATGCGCGTGTTGGACGGACCAGCCCATCGCACCATCTGCGGCGGGTGCGGCGACGAGATGGGTCGTGCGGGCCGCGCGGCCGCGCTCGCCCGCCGAGACCATCACGTGGATGGCGCGGACACGGCCGAAGCCTGCCCCCAACCCGTCGTAGGCGACCGTGCGCGCGGCGAGGGTGAGATCAGCGCGCAGACCGCGGATCCGACGCCCGCTCAGGACCAGCGCGCATCCGTGATTACGGACTTTCGCCAGCACCGGCCTCCCCCCCGCCGGAGTGACGGTGAGGTCATCCACATCCAAGACCACCATGTCCAGGGCCTCGGTCAAGATCGACAGCACTGCCAGCGGATCCGGCCCTGGTTCCACCACCCACAGCCGGTCCAGTCGCGCGCCGAACTCGTGGGCGCTGAGCAACCCCAGAGATCGCCCACCGATCACGGCCGCAGTGCGGCCCGCCCCGGTGACCGCGGCGAGCAGCCCAGCCAGCACACTGCCGCGCGGGCAGGCGGTGACCTGTCCGCGCACCAGCCCCCCGGCCGGAAGCACCTCGCCCAGGGCACCAGGCACTGCCAGCACCTCATGCTCGGGCACCCGCGCCACCCGCGATGCGCTCGCCACCCCGCCCCCCACGGCCTCCATCGCACGCCTCAACGTGGCCAGCTGATCGCCGCGCCCCTGCCCCGCCAACGCGGCCGCGTCCACACGATGCCCGTGTCCGCCTATGCCGCCGCTCATACGCCGTCCACCGAACTCGAACACATGTTCGATACAATACGGATGTCGCGGGAATTCGTCACGATTCCATCGTCTCGACGCCCCGGCCCGGCGTGTCGTCGCGGTCGGGCGCGTTCGCCTCCCCCGATGCGCGGGTCGCGCGTTATTGCAATGGCGACGCCTGGTCAAATACGGCCGCCTCGACGCCCTCGGGATCGGGAAGACCGCACTGCTGGAACATCGCGCAATCCTCGAAGCGGCCGAACGCGCCGGAATCCGAATCGACCGCGACGCCCACGGCATCGGTGTCGCCGTAGCGCCCGGCGGTCTCGCTGACCCGATGATTCCGCAGCCTGTTCGGCTGGATTGCAACCCCTCGGAGGCGCCCTCCGCAATGTAAGGCAAAAGGCCCTCCATAATGTATGGTAAAAAGTATGGCAAAGATGACTATCCACGTCTCCGACGAGGATCTTGCGTTCCTCCGGAGTGCCGCCGAGCGCGAGGGCGTCGCGGTCAGTCGCTTCGTGATCCAGGCTGCGAAGGCCGGTGCTCTGTGGGCCGATGCCAACCGGCCCCGTCCCCGCACCGACGCTGCCGATCTCGCTCGCGCCGAGGAGTTGGCCGCGTTGGACGCGGCCGCCGAAGCCGAGGCCCGAAAGCATGGACACGGGCACGCTGCGTAACGTAGCCCCGTGCAGCGAGGCGACATTTTCAAGTTCGACCGAGATCGACCCACACGCGAGGGCGCCGACGAACGGACTCCCTACCGGGTTATCGTCACCCCGGGATATCTGCTTGCGCCCGGCGAGAATTGGGTGATGGTTGCCCCTATCGAGAGTCTGGATCCGGACAAACTTCTAGCCGTCCCCTTGGCGGACTCCGACCCGGTCGCGGGCTGGATTCGGCCCGATCGAGTGACCACGGTCTACCGTCCGTGGCTCAGCGGCCCGGTCGGACGACTCGGCACCGACACCCTCGCCGTATTCGACCAGCGACTCAAAGCAGCCCAGGGCCTCGACTAGCGTACGCAGAGAAAGCGCTCCGCGAGATCGAATGATTCTCTACGCGGGAACTTTTCGCTCGCGTCATGCGTCTGACACTATGAGGGTCGTCATTCCCCCGACGGCCCGGCGCAGGTCCGGTAACCCCCCTTGCCGTAGACCAGCGCGCCCGGTCCGGTGTCGAGAGCACCCCCCTGCCCCGACACCGGACCGGGCACACCGCACCTTCAGCTGAAAACCCGTCCGGGGATCGTCGCCGAGCACCACACGAATCCCGCACGAGCACTGGTGAGCAGCGGCCGCGACGAGGAAGACAAAGAGTGGGACCAGGCGGTGCTACTGATCACCGCGCGAGTGGTCGAGGACCACGATCAGGGCGCTCGACCATGGCTGTCGGAGCTGGAATTGTTCTTGCGCGCCAACGGATTCGGACATCCCGACAGCGTGCTTTCCACCGACCAGACCGACTGGGCACTTCGGATCGTCACCGACCACCCCTCCACCATCACCCCGAAATGGCTCGCGCTGCGTACCAGCCGACCCGAAACCGGAGCCCCCGACCACCTGCTGTTGTGCGCACTGGATCTGTCGACCGAATGGGTGGCGGCCGCGCGTCGTGACCGGCGGATCGCCGTCGCGATCGGACCCTGCACCGCGCACTGGGACGAAGCTGGCGATGTTCCCCGTGACGTGGTGTTCGACCTCGGGAACATCATCGACCCGCCTGGGCCCGACGCTGGCTGCGGGTGCGGTGCATTGACCACCGAGCACGTCGCCGAACTCATCGACGAGGCCACGTTCGTCGTCGGCTTGGTCGACGTCGTCCCCGACAACGCGACCCGGTGAATGACCTACCACCTGTCCGTGGATATCGGTGACACGATCGCGATCGTTGCCGCCGGTGATCCATCGACCCGGGGAGCCACAACTATGTAAGATACTTGGTATGTCCGAGATGAAGGATGTGCGGGTGACCTTGGCGGTTGCCGCGATCCTCAACGCCTTCCTCGAAGGCATGGGCCAGGCGCAGTACGGCTACAAACTCATGACCGAGACCGGGTTCAGCAGCGCGAAGGTCTACCAGATCCTCGCGCGGCTGGTCACCGCCGGATGGCTCATCCGTCATGACGATCCAGACGCCTCGCCCGCATCCGGCGGCCCACCGAGGATCACCTACACCCTGCGCCCAGAAGCCGTCCCCCGCGCCCGCCGCGCCGTCACCACTGCGCGCGCCCCGCTGGAAGCTGCACCGCAGAAGCGACGTTTCACTCTGCCCGGGTTTCAGCCCGGTGTGGTGACGGGCTGGGATACCTGATGAGCGCCGTGCAGACAGTGGTCGTTGTGGTCGTTCTGTACGTGCTCGGATCGGCAGCGCGGAAGATCCTCGGTGACGAGGCGCGTGCGCGGATCGATGACCTGCCGAAGACCATGCTGCGTCTGGCGGCCCGTCAACTGCCCGCGGACGAGCGCGAGAAGTGGCTGATCGATTGGGAGAGCAACCTGCTCATCCCACTCCTGACAGAAACCGAGCGCTACCCGCTGACCAGATTCCTTCGGAGCTGGCGTTTCGGTTTCGATCTCATGCTCCACGCCACGCGCATCCGGGCCGAGCTCACCGCCACCAAACCGCCGGTCCTCAATCTCGTTGCCTGGCGCAAGGCCGCCGTGGACACAGCTTGTGTTACGTCATTGGTGTGGGTGCCGCTTCACCTGCTGAGCCCAGGTACCTTTTGGGGCATTTTTGCGGCCGGGGTTGCTGGGGTGAGCACTCTCGGAATCGAAGTGCTGACCTTCAAACGAAGTTACTACGCCTTCGACACAACTCCGATGGTGGTTGAAGCTGGTGTCCTTCGTACCCTTCTCGGCCGAAAACTGATCTTCCGCCTATTGATGTTGGTCCTGCTACCGCTCGCCGTACTCGAAGGGATTGCGCATGTTGCTCGGGGCGGATCGCCGCGCCGCATGCGCAAACACCGCGACGTGAAACGGACGCGCCGCGCACCGCGCTAGGTCCATGAGAGATGCGCCAGCTCAGCGACCCTCCAGCCCGCTTGCTTCTCCGCGACGACCAAGCTGACGATTCGCATGGAGCGCGGGAGTTTTCCTGGTGTCGTGACCGTCAAGGTCGTGGTCAGTTTTCGGTGCCAGGTACCCGCCGTGTCGACGGGGTGTTCTTCGGCGCTGATGACTGTGTCGGCGCTGACCAGTGCCCGCGCGTCCATCCACTCCTGCCAGGTGCGCCGTGAGATTGGCAGCGGTCGATGAGTCTCGGCGCCTCGCAGTGTGAACAGTGGCCCGGCCCGGCGCGCGGCGATCTCAGGGCCGATCTCGCCGTTCTCGGGATGCCAGTCGAAGACAGCTCGTGCGGTAGCGAGCACAACCGCCTCTGGGGCGGTCCGGTCCAGGTTCTGCCATGGTGTGGGCAATTCGGGCAACGACTCGGCGCTTGCACCTACGGGTAGGCCAGGGCCGAGATCATGCTCGCCGAAGTCCTGTGAGGAGACCGCGCATCCGCCTGCCCCGACTCCGACCAGCGCGGCTGTCGCGATCGCGATCACGCGGCGTTCCCACGCTCCACGCCCGCATGCGCGCAGCCGGTCTGTTCCCTCGCCGAGGAGACGCCCTGGGACGCGCCGCGTCGCCGGGCGCGCCGTCCGTGCCTGGTCTGGATACTCGTAGCGGCCGGTCGGATTCACAGGGTCTCCCTTTGCGTCATGTCGTGTGGCTGGTGGTGAATCGGCGGATCGCGATCAGATTTCCGCCTACGGACACCGGTGCCTCGGTGACGGTCTGTCCGCTGGTCGGCGCGTGGATCATCAACGGTGTCCCGTCCTTGGTGCCGGAGTAGACCCCGACATGGACCGCGTCGCCGTCGGAGCCGAAGAACACCAGATCGCCGGGGGCGGCATGGCTCAGGTCGGTGACGGGTGTGCCCATCTGGAGTTGGCCGGGCTGGCTGCGGTCGCCGGTGAAGTGCGGCAAGTGCTGCCCGGTCGCGGCGTGTACGGCGAACAGTGTCAGCCCCGAGCAGTCGACGCCGCCGTTGGTCGCGCCTTTTTCGTCTCCGCCGCCCCACACGTACGGTGTTCCGACCAATCGCCTTGCGGCGGCGACGATCTCGGCTCCCTGACCGGTCCCCTGTCCCGGAGATGTCGGACTGACCGGGCTGCATCCCTCTCCCGCCGCCGCGCGCCTGACCAACCGCGCGAACAACTCGCGTGCCTCGACTTCACGCGCCGCGTACTTTCCCCGTAGTTCCGCGCGCGGCCGCTGGACGTCGGCCGCGGCCTCGGTGAGGGATTTGCTCTGCCAGTTGGTGGCCAGCAACCGTCGGAAGAACTCTCGCGCCTGGTGTTTGGGCTGCATCAGCTCGGCGACGGTCCCGTACCCCATGTCGACCTGCTGTTGCAGCACCCCGACCGAAGCGTGGTCACCCGGGTCGACGCCGTCGTTCGGGTAGGCAGTCGACTCCGGCACCTTCTCACTGGCCAGGTTGCGCAACTCCGACTCGACGAGCCCGACCGCCAGCGCTATGACGATCGCCTTCTCGGGCACACCGTCTTCCAAGCCCGCGGCGATGATCGCGGCGGCGTTGCGGTCGACTATCTCGCTCGTCGACGCGCGCGCGGTGACCTGCTGCTCCGCGCCACCAGTAGTGGTGGTCTGTCCGGACCGTATGCGTTCGAGGAGCGATGTCGGATCCACGGGGTTGTACTGCTGGATACGGTCGGGGCTGTCATGCAGCTCGAAATGCAGATGCGGCCCGCTCGACTCTCCGGCGTTTCCCGAGGCGGCGATGACGTCGCCCGCGCGGACCTGCTGGCCGAGTTTCACGTGCACTCCGCCGGGATTGATGTGGCCGTACACGGTGCTCATTGGTGTGCCGTCGATGGTGTGGGCCAGCACCACCCAGCCGCCGAACCCACCGACGCCCTGGTCCTGGGCGGCGGTGACCGTCCCGTCGGACAGAGCGCGCACCGGAGTGCCGACCGGCACCGCGAAGTCGACGCCGCGGTGGAACTCCCCGCCCTCGCGGTAGCCGTAACCGGAACTGATCGCGGTGTTCGGGTCGACCGGATACACCAGACCACCGACGGCGGCTGCGCCCGCCGATGTCGCGCAACCGTTCTGGTCGTTCTCGCGTGCGCTGCACTGCGCGATCAGCAACAACAAGACGATGACCACGGCCAGGATCTGACGTCGGTAGCGCAGCAGGAACAGTAGCGCCGCGGTCATCACGCGCGTTCGCTGCGCAGGGCAGCGGAAGTGTCGTGAATGCCCAGCTCGAGCTCCATCGGGCTGATCCACGTCCTGAACGGCACACCTGGTTTGCTCGGGTCGTCGGACCACTTGCAGATGAACCGGCCCATGCCGTCGTGCACCGCGCGGCGCCCGTACCGGGTGGGTGTGCCCGAGTCCGACCAGGACTTGAGCAATCCGGCTTCCGGATCGGTGTAGTCGATCAATCCGCGTTGCTGGTCGATCTCGTTGGCGTTGATCGGCCCAACGAACTTCACCCGCGATCGTGAGATGAACCCGGTGGCCTGCAACTGCTCGTGCACCGAGTCCGACACGCCCTTGTAGTCGCCGACGGTATGGGTGGAGGTGCCCAATGTCGTTCCGTCGGTGCGGTTGAGACGCGTGATCCGGTCGACGGTGGCGATCTGGGAGGCGCCGCCGACCTGGAACAGCTGCCACAGCTCATCGATCATCAGGTCGGTGACCGTCTTGCGCGCCAGCCCGTGCGCGGCGAGCAGGTTGCGCACCCGCACCGATTCCTGCGCCTCGAGACCGGTGATCGCGATGACCGCAGCGCGCAGATCCCGCGCCGAGAGCGGGATCACCGACAGGTCGACATCGATCATCGCGACGTCGAGATCCATGCGGGTCGTGGACCGACCGTTGAACGCGCGCCCGAGCGAACCCTGCACCAGCGCGCGCAGTGACTGCACCAACCGTTGGGTGATGTGGGCGAATTCGGCGTCGTCGGCCGCGGCGACACTGGCCCGCATGGTCTCGGTCGGGTGATCGAATTGCCCGATGAGATCGGACAGGATCGGCGGGCGCGTCGGGGAGAACCGGGCCCCCTCGTACAGCGCAGCCAGCGCGGCATCGATGACGCTGTTCTCGTAGTCGGCGGTCGGCGCGCGCCGGACCAGGGCCACCAGCGAGATCACGTTGTACGCCTGAGCTTCGTGGAGCTGATCCATGAGCGCCCGGCCGTCCTCCCGGTCACCGAGTCGGTCGATCGCGTTGGCCAGCGCCCCGGGATCGAGCACGTTGAGCACACCGCCACCGAGACCGCCGACATGGAAGACCTGTCCGTCGGGGCCGAGCAGTTCGCACAACCGCCGAAAATCCGGCTTCGCGTCGGCCAGACAGATCACATGGCGACCCTGGAACAGATCGTTGAGCACGATCTGCCGCAACAGGGTCGACTTGCCGAAACCGTTCGGGCCGATCACCGAGAACGTCGGGGAGGTGATCAGACCCGCGTCGAACCAGGCCAGCGGATCGAAGAAGAACGGCGCGCCTCCGGCTTGACGTCCGATCGGCAGCCCCGGAGTGGTCACCTCGCTGGCGATGGGAAACGGATACAGCCCGCACACCCGGCACGTCGTACCGCGCACATACGGCATAGGCAGCGGCTTTTTCATGTAGCCGCCGTGGCGCGCGAGAAACCCGTTCGGTGTCGGCATTCGAGGGGCCTGCCAGGGTTGCCGGGCCTCGGCCGCGCCGAGTTGCCACACCGCGATCTCGTGCGCGGCCAGCCGCCGTGACGCGCGGAACCGGGTCCACGGCGACATCGTGGGCAGCAACTCGCGCAGCTCGTCGGCTTCCTCGTGGTCGAGCAACCCGGCCGGTGCGCTGCCCGAGGAGGATCCCAGACCTCGGCGTAGTGGCGCGGGCAAGGCCTCGCTGAAGGCGTCAGGCAGCCCAAGCACCGGGCCCGGCTTTCGTTTCGTCCATGTCGGGGTAGACCCCGATTCCCAACCCCGCCAGGAACATCGCCGCCTGATCGGTCAAGCAGGGAGCGAAGGCGAACGAGGACGACACCGCGGCATCGTCGAGCATCTGGGCCGCATCGCGACCGCTCGCCTCGAACGGCACGGTCACCGTCACCAGAATTCCCACATCGGTCAGGCCGTGGCCTTCGGCGAGGTCTTCACGCGTGGCGGCGTTGTCCTCGAAACGGATCTGCTGACGGATATCGGTCAGGCCGCGATGGGTGCGCTGCGACCCGGCGAAGGAATCACGCAACTGGCCGTCGGCGAGTTGACGAGCGTCAGCGGGTCGGTACGGGCGATAGATCATCGTGACCCGCTTGTAGGGTGCCCGGAAATTCTTCCCCAGGATCTTCGCCAGAATCTGCTCGTCGACCGGCTGCACCGGAAACTCATATGCTCGGTAGGTCATCGACCTTCCCGAGTCGTGCAGGTAGAAGCGAGGATTCGTGTCGTCGTGGAACGATGGCCCGGCATCGGTCCAGCGCAGCCCCGTATCCCCGGACCGGGCCATCAGCTCGTCGATGCGGCCCGCCGCAGCGGGGTTGAACGCGGTATGGGTGAACGCGACGATCTCCGAGCTGAGGCAGAAGTCGGCTTGCAGGCCCGCACCCGCGGCCGCGGTGCGCAACTCCGGCAGTCGCCGCGAGACCGACGCGACACCATCGATGAACGCGCCGGAGTGGTAGCGGAAGGTGATGGCGATGCGCTGGGTCGCGCGGATGGTGTCGAGGGGCATCTCCTCGGCGCGCGCGTCGACGACCTCGGCCGCGAGGTCCGGCGCCAGCTCCGAGCGACGCGACTCGACCTCTGCGGTGTAGGTCGCTCCGGTCTCGGGCACGGTCTCGCTGACCACGGCCACACCCGCCACATCGCCGTGTTCACCCATGATCCGCAGGAACTCACCCCACCCGGCCACCCGGCCGTCGATGATCTGCTGAGGCAGAGTGTCCTGGCCATGGACCGCCACCACCAGCACGACCGTGATCGTGTGATGCACCAGATTCACCAAGGCCCCGATGTCTTCGCCGGAGTCGGGATCGAAACAGTCGGTCAGCGTGATCGGGGACGCGAGCCCCGGCAACGGTGAACGGCCTCCCGGAATATGGCTGAACAAACCCGTTTTGTAGAGCTGGGCTTCCCTGGCGCGGATCGGCAGGGTCCGCATCCACGCGGTCAGCATCTCCCCTGCCGAGATGCCCCGGATCCGGACCATCGTCGGTGCGATCACCAACACCGAGACCACCAGCACGATCACCGCCAGCAGCGGGGCACCGGCGAAGAACCACAGCCCGACCGCCACCATCAACGACACGACCGCGAGAACCGAGGCCGCCGCCGAGAGCCCCGGCACCAATCCGGTGCTCTCCGGTTTGCGCCATCCCGCGTACTTCTGCTGTCCCATCAGCTATCTCTCCGTCCTTACCCGAAGTGGTTCACGCCGCTCAATTGATGCGCCCCAACGTGTCGCTGGGCCCTCCGCCGCGTCGCCGCGTAGGCGCTCGCCGACGTGACTGCCGCTGCTGCGGCGGGGGTGGCGTGGGATCGCCCGAAGTCCGGCCGGATCCAGCAGAAGACCCGGTGCCCGAGCGGCCACCGGCACGCTGAGACGCTGTCGCCGACCGTGACCCGGCCGAAGCCGCAGACCCGGAACCCGAACCTGAACTGCGGGAACCTGTTGTGCGCGCCGACGATCCGCCCCCGGACTGACGACCCCGACTGCCCGCCGTCGTCGCGGAACCCGAACCCGGGCTCGAAGTGGGCGCTCCCGCCGACGAGGAGCCCGACGCGGCCGACTGACCGGAGCGGTTGCCGCTCGCGGTCCGGGTCTGCCCGCCACTACCGGTTCCCGTGTTCGCCCCTGCTGCGCCCGCGCTCGCGGTGGCCCGGTTTCTGGAATTCGTGGCATTGCCCGATGCGGTGGATTGACTTCCACCTGCGGAAGGGTTACGCGAACCCTGCGCCGACGTCCGCGGGGGTGGCGTCGCGAGCGATGTGTTCTGTGACGGCGCGCTCGACGCGCGCGCCGAGCGTCGGGCGTCATCTGCGGCGTCGGCCGATTCCCTCGCCTGGCGGCTGCCCGCATTCCATTCGTCGCGCCGACTGGCCGCCCACCGGCGCGTGGGTCGAACGATCTGGGATATCCCGCGCAGCATCGGAGTGCCGGCGAATCCGACCGAGGTGTTGCCGATGAGGTTGACCAGGACCGGCATACAGAACGCGGGCGCGACCATGACGAGCACCGCGGTCACGACGTCGGCGCCGCTGTCGAGTTCCCGGATCTGCCAGAATCCGACCGCGAACAGCAGCGCCGCGATCGGTTTGAACAGCAACACGGTGACCCCGAGGCGCAGCATCGCGCTGAACACGGACTTGCCCGCGCCGGTGACTGAGGCCGCTCCCGCGATCGGCAGCGCGATCGCGACGTAGATCATCCAGGCTTTCTGGAGGAACAGCTGAATCGCCAGTTCGACGTAGGCGATGAGCCCCAGCAGGCACAACGCCAAGGAAATGACATCCTCGGTCTTGAGTCGTTCGTCGCGACCACCGAGGGCGGAGGTCAATGTATCGATCACGTGGGTCGGGCCTTCGGGCCCGGCCGCGGTGGTGAATATCCACTGCGCGAGCGCGTCGCTGGCCGCCGACAGCGACAGCAGTGTCGGTGCGGCCAGCGTGGCCGCCAGCGCCCACCGCAGGAACCCCGCGAACGCCTCGGGTGCCGCGTCGTCGCCGGTGAGCATCATCCGGTGGACAAGCATCTGCATCAACGCCACCAGGAATCCGAGTCCTGCGGCGATGACCTGCAATTCGCCGGTCATGTCGTTGATCTTCTGCACCGTCGAGGTCGAATTCGACATGTCGACATCGACGCTGATGAACAACTGCCAGATGTATTTGGTGATCCAGATGAACCCGTTGAGGACCGCGTCGACGATGTCGCTGAGAAAGGCTTTGCTCGCGTCGGTGACCGCGCTCGTGACGCCGTCGGGTATCGGTGTGCACACATCGATACCCGGGATCCGAACGTGGCCCTTGCACGCATCGTCCTGGACGCCTGGAGCCGAACTGGTCGGCGGTGCGGGCGTTGTCGTCGACACCCCGGGCGCCGGGGGTGTCGGGGTGGACGTCGTGCCCGGCACCGGCACCGCGCTGGTGGACGGCGATGACGATGGTGGTGGTGTCGGTGCGGGCTGCGCGGTGCTGAGCCCCGCGAGCACGACTCCGGCCACCACGATCGCGCCCAGGATCGCGGCCAGGCGGTGCAGAGTCGTGCACGCAGTCACCATCGGGGCCACCCGGTCGGCTCGTCACGGGCGATCGGTTGCTTCTGCTGGCCGGAGTAGCCGATCTCGCCGATGCTCTGGTCGGTCAGATACCAGTCGTCTCCGGCCCACACCACTGTCACGTCGGTGCTGTATCCGCGGCCCTCGGCGGCAGGCGGGAACCAGAACTCGATGTTGTAGACCTGTGCTGAGACCTGATCGGCATGCCAGCGTGCGGGCCGACGGATGCCGTCTCGTCGGTAGGTCGCCAGGCAGTTCGCCTCCCGCGCAGGGACTTTCGTCTCGTCCAGGCGCAGGCTCGGTACGACGCGCGCGCGGTCGAGCGGCCCGGCGATCGTCGCGATCGCGTCGGGCGTGACCACGGTGCCGCCGAAATTGCGCAAGTGGAACGCGGCCAGGGCCGCTCCGATCGTCGTGTGGGCGAATCCGGCGTAGATGGTGTCGGCGCGCAGCCGGGTCGGTCCGTCGGTGGTGGTGAACGGCAGCGCCTCGCAGTGCACCCGCTGCCACATCACCGGCCCGTCCAAGGGCGCATGATTCTGTGGCAGCGCCACGCCCCGTTGGTCTTTGGCCTGCTCGACCGCGCGCGGTTGCAGCTGGGTGCTGCCCGTCATCAGCGGGGTGCCGAACCGCTGGGCGAACCAGTCCGAGTCCTTCAACGGCACCGCGCCGGAGGGTTCGCCGGTGGTTCCGGGCTCGACGGTGCCGTGCTCGTCACCGCCCGCACCGCAGCCCACCAGGAGTGCGACGAGCACGAAAGCGACAATGCCGACGACGAACCGGCGGGCGAGATGGTGATGAGGGCGGGGCATCGGGTTCCTTCGGCAGCAGGGCAGGCAGGCGGGGGTCAGGTTTGGGGAAGCGGGTTCATGTCCGAGGGCAGGGCGTCGTAGGCTTTGACCGTCTTCTCGGTGGGCGCGGGAAGCTCGATGAGCCAGCTCTCACCCAGCCAGACCACCCGTCTGGTCAGACCCGTGATCGAGTGATCGGGCTGAGCGAGGAAGATCTCCACCGTCGCGGCCTGGTCGGTGAACTCGAAGAACCGGAATCCCTTGACCCGTGGCAGCTTCGCCGCATCGATCCCGGTGACCGTGATCTTGCGGCGGGCATCCAGGTAGGCCCGGTAGCCCTCGCCGACGGTGAAGTAGTCCGCGGCGATCGCACCGAACTGGCCGTCGGTGGCCAGGTCGAGCATGGTCTGGCTGTTCACTGCGGCCATCACCGCGCCGTCCATCGTGTGCGGATACCGCACCCGATCCTCTTGCCCGGGTGTCGCGGGCGGTTTCACCGTGCCGTTGGTGACCCAGTCCGCGCCCTGGTAGGCGATGATCGACAGCGGTGGGCCGTTGGCATCGCTACTGCCGCATCCGCTGGTCGTGCCCGCCGTCGCGACGATCACGAGGGCGGCCAGCACTGTTCGGCGTAGTTGTCGTCGCATACGAATCGCTCGATTCAGTTCGCCCACTCGGCGATGTCGAAGGTCTTGGCCGCCACCGCCGCGCAGAACAGGATGATCAGGATTTCTTTCCAGAGGTCGATCGCTGCGGCGCCGTCGTCGTAGCGCAGCCAGGCGCGGATGCTGACCACGAGGATCGCCGCGACCGCGAGATAGCCGCTCAGCGTGATCAGTTGCCCGGCCAACTTCAAGATCGGTCCAGTGACTTCGTCGGGGAGTTTCTGGTAGGCGAGATCCATGGTCAGCTCCCCGAACTCGCCCAATTGACGATCTGGGCAGCCATGGCGGCGACGCCGAGGAGCAAGCAGCCCATGAAGATCCAGGACAGAACCTCAGATTTCTGCATGGTGAGCTTCTGGTAGTAGTAAATGGCGACGGCCGCGATCAGCGCGCCGACGGCGATCGCGCCGGAGAAGAAATAGAGCAGGTTCAGAAATCGGCTCACGATGTTCTCGAACGGGCCGCCCTCGGGCGTCGGCTGGGTGACCGCCAGTAAGGCGGTAATGCTGTTCACTGGGCCTCCTTGACTGCGGGACCGCGCGATTCGCGATCAGCGATGATGAAGAACAGGCGGTTGTAGACGCGGGCCAGCACCGTCGGCACATCCGGGCTGGTCACCGCACGCGGCGACCAGCCCGCGGGCTCGGTCGGTGCCGCCGTCTGGCCGGCCAGCGCCGGGGAGTGCTCGCAGGTGATGATCTGCACGCCCGCCGCCTGCGCGGCGGCGAGCATTTCCTTGAGCTGGATGCCACCGCCGGTGCGGGAATCGGATTCCACGGCCACCACGACGATCGCCGCGACGATCGCGGACCCGGGCGCGGTGGACGACAGCGCCCCGGCGAGCTGGCGGGCCCGCCGGATTCCCTCGACCGAGCGCACGGTGATCAGTACCAGGTAGGGGCTTTGGCCGGGCTCGGGTTGCCATGCCGGATCGCGGGCGATCTCGCGCGAGCACGCGCACCAGCGGTCCAGCGTGGATGCGCCACTGCCCTCGGTCACCGGCATGACCGACCAGAGGGCGGGCCAGTTGTCGTCCTGGGGCGCTGCGTCCTCGATGACGGCGGCGGTGTCGGGTTTGGTCAGCGACACCGCGTTCGTGTCCACGTCGGGGCCGTCGCCGGTCTGCTCGGTGTCGGTCGCCCTGAACGGGTGTTCGCGGGCGGTGGTACTCACTTCGCGCTCTCCTTGCTCGTCGCCGAGACCGCCACCAGCACCGGTGATCCCAGGCGCAGCAGCACAGCGCCCGGGTCCTGCCCCTCGATGGCCTGTATCAGCCGCGCCGCGATCGAGGCAGCGCCGTCGGGAACCCACGAGATCGCCGCGGGCACGCCGCCCACTGGCGTCGGCTGTGTCGGGGTGGGCGCGGTGGTCAGCCGGACATCGTTGGGGGTGTCGGCCTTGGCCGTGGCGTCCAGATCCGGTCGGTCACCGACCACCGCGTTCACCGCGCCGTCGTGGTCGCGGTCGTAGCGGGCGGTGGGTGGTGCGGCGTCGGATTGTTTCTGCGGCGCCGTCGTCGGCTCGTCCCGGTGCTTGTCTGCTCTCGCGTAGTCGCGCCCGGCGGCGATGATCCAATCGGCGGTGATCTCGGCCGGGGTGGAGCCGTCGAGCGCGACGCGGTCGGTGCGGTATCCGGCATGGGTGCTCGCTTGACTCCACAATCGCGAATCCATCAGCAGCGCAGGAAGATCTGCGTTCGCGTGGACTTCGTTGATCAGCAGGTCGAACACGGAGCTGACCTTCTTCTCCGCTGAGCTCGGAGGGATGATGTTGATCGCCGCGGCCGCGGCGTTGGTCGCCAGGTCGATGACCGGTGCGGCGAACGCGCTCGCCGCGGTGGCGGACGCACCCGCTGCCGCCCCGGCCCCGGCCGCCGCCGCAGCGGCGGCCGGTCCGCCCGCCAGCGCCGGAATTCCTGCGGCCGCCGCACCGGTCACCGCGGAGGTGATGACCTGCGCACCGGCGTCGAGCAGCGAACTCAGTACCTCGGTATCGAGTATCTGACCGATGAAACTGGTCACCGACGACATCACGATCTGTCCCAGCTTGAGCACTCCGGCCAGCGGGTTGGTCTGCTGGTCGGCACTGCGGGGATCGGCGGCCTGCTCGAGGCGCTGGGAGATCGAGGCGTCGGGGTCGAAGTACGCATCCGCCAGCGACTCCCCCTCGATGTCTTCGCCGACGAATGTTCCGAGGCCGTTGCCCACGACATTGGCGGTGGCGGCCGCCAATGTCGCTGCGACACCGAACGGATCGCGACTGAAATCGAGGCTGCTCTGTCCGGCGATCGCCATCCCGGCGCGCGCCAAGGAGATCGACTTCGGCGCCGAGCACGACAGATCCCCGCTCACGCACCACTGCGCCACTCGGCCGTCGAGCGAACCGAACGACGCCGCGATGTCGCGTTCGGGGCCGATGCCCTGACCGGTGGGTGAGGAGTACATGTCGGGGAACTTCGTGGCGCTGGGTGCGGTGTTGCCACTGATTCCCGGCCACCGACCGGGCCCGATCTGTCCCGCGCGGTTGGGGAACAGGGGTGCATCCGCAGCGCGCGTCGGGTCGCCGAAGGTGACGACCAGCGCCACGTTCTCGGCCTTGACCTGTTCGGCTTTGCCCGCCGCGACCTGCTGAGCCCACATGCTCACCGCCTGGCCGCCTTGGCCGTAGCCCAATGCGATCAACCGGGTGCGCGGGCACTGGGAGAGCACCCGGGTCGAGATCTGGGCGGTGCGCCGGTACCCGTCGAGCACCGTGGACTTGTATGCGGCCGAAACCCCCTGACCGGCGGTGTCGGCCGGGTAGGGGACGTAGGTTCGCTCGACCTCATAGCCTTGGCTCTGCGCGGCGTTGAGCACGGGGACGATGACCGCGGCCAACTCGCCGGTGTCCTGCGCGGTCGGCGAATCGACCGTGGGTCGGCTGGTGGGCTCCACCGCGACGACATGGATGTCGGGGCAGGAATCAGGCTGGCTACGGGCGGGCGCGCAGACGATCACCGAGACGATGACCGTCGAGACCGACGCCGCGGCGACCGCGCCGAGTTTGATCATTGCGGCGCCTCGGCATCGCCGATCAGCGTGTCCAGGCGTGATTCGCGCCAGGACTTGAATCCCGGTGCGCGACACCAGTCCAGAGCCGGGTTCTGGGATTCGGACACCTTGAGGTGGATCAATACCCGCGCGGTGACCCCCGATCCGGTCAACGTCGTGGTGTCGACGCGGTGATCGGAGATCAGCAGCCGCAGCCGGACGGTGTCGAGTTCGGCTTCACGTCGGGCCTGCCCGGCGATGTAGACCGCTTTCTCCGCGGCCGACAACGACGCACTGACCTGGTCACCCTTGCGGTAGTAGCGGTCGTCGGGATGGAATGTGCCGTACCACAGCGCCTCTCCCTCGCTGTCGCAGACCGCGAAGGAGCCCGCCTCGGCGTCGGCGGCCACCCACAGCACGATCTGGGGAGCCTCAGCGGCCGCGACCGCCAGTTCCTCGGCGCGTTGTTCGGTCGCGGACTCGCGCAACTGCTCGTAGTCGATGCCGAGTTGCTTGCGCAGTTGGGCTTTGAGCTTCGGAAACAACGTCCGGCTCGTGAGGTCGTTGTCCTTGGCCCACTTGTAGATCTCGCCGTGCGTGCTCATCGTCCGCAGCGCTACAGCGTGCTCGGTCACGGCCTCGGTGACGATGTCCCATTCCGACATGTGTTGTGCTCCCTCAATTTTCGGCGGTCAGCCCGCTTTGTCCTCGATACGGACGATGGTGTGGAGGCCGCCCTGGTCGGCGACGTTGATGTTCAGCAGCCACAGCACCGGCGGCTGACCTTGGGGCTGATGACGCACCGCGGTCTCGAACAGCCCGCCGCCCATGTCGGTAATCGACACACACCACGGCGCACCGACAGGCACGGCGGCGATCCCCTGCGCGAGCTGCGGTTCGGCGGGAAGCCCTGGGCCGCGGTCGGTGACATCCAGGGCCGCGCGCGGATCGCGGGCGACGAAAAACGCATGCTCATACGCCGCGATCACGCCCTGACCCGTCGCGCGGTCACCGGCGGAATTCGTCACGACCGTGGCCCCGACCGTCCCCGGTGAACAGAACGGTGGTGGCCCCGCCGAGGTTGTTGCCGCCACCGCCACCGACGTCGACGGGGTGATCACGGCATAGGGATGGGCAGCAGGGTGCCTGCCAGTCTCGTCCGCGCTGGTCAGTGCCACTGCGGCAAGTCCCGCACCACTCACGCCCGCGATCAACGCCACAACCACGATGCGGCGTCCACCGCCGGAATTCCGGGGCGAGGTGGCCGCGCCGCTGTGAACATCGCGCGCGCGCCGTGCCCGCCCCCGGCGGCCGACCGCCACGGGTGTGCTCTCGTCGCGGACGACGGCCGGGTCTTGCAGCCATCGCCGCCACTGCTCGCTCGTGGTGCTCATCAGCGGCGCGGCCCTGCCCTCACCCCGCCGGAACGGCTTCGGGCTCGGGCTGATCGGCGGGCACGGACTCGCCTTCGGGTGCGGGCGAGGCTTCGGGGCCCGGGGCCGCCTGCTCGTCGAGCTCGCCGCCCAGTGCACCGCCCGCGGCCCCGCCGGTGATGGCACCGACCAGGATCGCGGCCACCGCCGCGGGCAGCCCGATCACCAGCGTGCCGATCACGCAACCAGCGATGCCGCCGATCACCGCGCCCACCGGACCGGCGACACCGCCGGTGGGGATCCCGCCGATCGCCGCACCGGCCACCCCGCCGATCGCCAGACCGCCGAAGCAGCCGATCAGAGCAGGCAACGGGGTGGCGATCACACCCACGGTGTAGCCGCCGACGAACGCGGCCGCGATCGCCGCGGCCGCCGCGTGATCGGAGGCTTCACGGGGATACCCGGCCAGATCGAATGCGTAGGCGGTCCACCATTCGGCCGAGTCCGCCGCCGCCTGCGCGTCGTGGACCAAGTTGTCGGGCAGGAAGTCCGGGGCCACCACCGTCGCGGTGCCCAGCCGGATCAGTCGCGGGTTGACCACCGGCTCCAACTCCGCGGGTACCTCGGGCACCGGGGGTTCCTCGGGTTCGATCTGCTCCTGCGGCTCCGCCGGTGCCGGAGCGGGAGCGGGTGTCTGCTGGGGCGGGGTGACCGGTGTCGGATTGGTCTGTAGTGGCGGACGCGGGCGCGGCGGGGGCGCCACGGGCAGTTCCTCCACCGGAATGGTCTGCGGAATCTGCGGGGCGGCCTGCGGTGAGGGCGTCGCGCTGGGTGCCTGCGGGGACTGCGTCGCTCCCGGATCGGCCCACGACACCCCCGCCACCGCCACGCACACACCGGCCATCACCGCCGCGACACCGGCTGCCAGTCTCGTTCGGAACATGAAATCTTCTCCTCATCAATCGGTTTCGGTCATCGGGTCTGGAAGGTCAGAAAGCGCACGACCGCGCCTTCGTGCAGCAGCCAGAACGTGCCGGTGTGCATGCGCCGTACGTACTGCGGCGGGATCTGGAAGGTCTGTTGCGCGCGTGCTGAATTCAGGCTGAATCCGTGTGGATCACCGGCGGCCTCGAGCTGCCAGCGTGTGCCCGCTGCCTCGGTGACGGTGTCGGGCAGCGCCGAGCGACCCAGGATGACCGCGACACCGGCGCCGAGAAGACGGCGTTGCATCTGGGTCTTCAGCGAATATCCCTCGATGGTCTGCCCGGCCAGGATCAGCCCGACATTCGCCGCCCGCGCGGTCTCGAGCACCTTGGCGGCCTCCTCGGCGGCGTCGGTGTCCTCTTCCACCATCTGCGGGAATTCGTCGATGATCACAGCCAGCGGCGGTGCGTCGGCCGGATCGGTGGTCAGCCGGGCACGATCGACCAGGAAGTCACGCAGGTCGCGCAACATCAGATTGGCCAGCATTCGTTCTGAGTGCAGTACCGGCGAGAGGGACACGATGGTCGCCGAGCCGGGGACCAGTTTGGAAAATGACCAGCCCGCACCGGTTTTCGGCAGGTACTGCCGGATCGGGGCGAACGAGGCATCGACCTTCTGCGCGACCTCCATCGCGTCGGTGTGACCGTGTCGATCCGCAGTAGTGATCGGCCCGGCCAACTGCTTGCCGACATACCTGACCGGATCGGCCAGTCGCAGGGTCAGCTCATCGAGTGAGCGCACCAGCGACTTGGTGCCACGACCGTCGATGACGATGTCGAGGACCCGCTTCATCTGCTGCTCGTAGTAGTCGGTACTGGTCGTCTTCGGCGCGATGAACATCAGCCGTTCGAGCAACTGGTCACGGGTGCAGTCGAAAAAGTCCCAGCCGCCGATCCCGACCCGTACGTCCGCGCTCGCGCCGAGGTAGTCGCGCTGGTTGCGGGCGTCCTCGCCGAAGCGGATCGCGTCGGCGGCCTGGCCCTTGAGATCGATGAGCACGCTCGTCATGTCCGAGCGGTTGAACACCGCGTGAAAGCCCGCGATGAGTTCGGTCTTTCCGGTGCCCGATCCGGCGATGATCAGCGCGCGGACCTGGCCGGCCTGTTGTGGCACCAACAGCAGATCGACGCCGGGGGCGGTGAACTGGGCGCTGCGCTCGAAGTCGGTGAGACGTTCCTCGGGCATCAAGATCCCGACGGCGTATCGGATCGAGTCGCCGATCTCCACCGGCACCGGGGCGGTCTTGCGCCGTTCGGGGTCGATCACACTGACCTCGACGGTGTGTTCGTGCAGACTGATTCCGACCTTCCGCGCTGTCAGTTCGTCGTCGGCCCGCCGAACCGCGTCGGCGACCTGAGCCGTCGCCAACACGTCCTCGGTGCGCCCCTCAAGTACCTGCTGGCGCAGTAGTCGTCGTGCCATCACGAACGCCCCCGGTGCGGCGATCACACCGGCTACCGCCGACACCACCATCGGAGCGATCAGATCCTCGATTCGACCGTCGCGCACCAGCAACAGCGACCGGGCCGCAGCGCCGAACACGACAGCCACCGCCGCCAACGCGCTCCAAGGCAACCAGACGCGCTCCGGTGTCAGGAACAGCCACCACCGGCGATGTTTGGCGGCAGCGTATCCACGCAGCCCGGCCAGACAGGTCAAGCCGACGACGGCCAGCCCCGGAGCGACGACGACGGCGCCGATCACCGCGATCATCACGGCCAGTATTTCGGCGGGTGGCTGCCTGTGCGCCATCGCCGAGCCCTTGTCCTGCACGCCCACCTCGATCTGCCACGGGAGGAGTTGCGAATCTCTGCCCTCGTCCCCGGACTCCCCCGCCCCGGTCGCGGTGTGCCCCGGGTCGGCCTGCCATGCCCTCTCCTCCGAAGGCGGGATGGTTGTGGGGGCATGGGCCGCTGCATCGGCGGCTCGACCTCCAATCTGCCACCTAAGCCAGACAAAAGCCAATATTAAGCCAGTATTGAAGCCAATTTTTTCGAGCGATGTGGACGGTGGTGGCGGGATCTCGGTAGGATGGTTCGCGGTAGTAAGGGAAAAATCCGCTTAGGATTCGCTTAGAGGGGTACGATCCGCGCATGAGCAAGGCCGCGAATCTCAAGCGCCTCGGCAAAATGGTCCGCGCGCGTCGTAGAGAACTCGAGCTCAATCAGGACGAGGTCTATGCCCGTGGTGGGCCCTCGGACACGAAGTTGACCGAAATCGAGCAGGGACGGACACCGTTCCCCAGCCTCACCACGCTGCGCAAGCTCGACAGGGCGTTGGGTTGGGCGGAGGGATACTCGAACTCCGTGTTGTGCGGCACCGATAGAGTGGTATCGGATCACGAACCTGTCGAGGCCGACGATGAACTCCACGATGCTTTGGCCGCGGCATTCGCTCGGCACGGCATCACCCACATGGCAGCGCGCTCCGTCGGTACCGACCGCAGCTCGCTGCTGCTCGGAATGCCCGAGATCCAACAGCTGATCCGCATCCTGAACACCCTGCCCGATCCGGGCGATACCGCAGCACCGGAAATCGAGTCCGCCGCCGCCGACGTGGAACGTCCCGTCCCGCAACCGCTGTTCTTGGCACCGGCGCCGCCACGACGCGCGACGGGATAGACTCACGGCCGCTCGCAACACCCAGGGCCGCGTTCCTGGCTCGATCGCCTGGTTCGTGAACAGCAGACACCACAGCGGTTTCGGTCATCGCAGGTCCTGCGTCGTGGGGCAGTTCAACTCGTGCGCAGTCGCCTGTTCCATGAGTTCTTTCGCCGATTCCCACAGTTCTGCCAGTATTTTCAGGTCGGGCGTGCAGTACTGTGCGATGAGTGGATCTCCGGCGTGGTGGACGCCGCCGACAGCCTTTAGCCGCCACGCCGCAGCGGCCAGCTCGAGGACGCGACGGAGGTCTTCGCGCTCGTCCTCATCGGACTCGGAATTCTCGATCAGTTCATCGACGGCGTCCGGCAGTGGCGCCGTGTAATGTCCGACTATCGCTGCGGCGTCCATGATTTCGACGCGGTGGCGGTGAAGATGTTCGGCGGTGGTGGCACCCCGTCGGTCGATCCGGTTCAGTTCCAGCACGACGCCGGGAACGGCCGCGGTCAGGTCGCGCCACACCGGATACAGCCGCCGCAGTGCCCGAGAGTCCGGGTCCAGCCGCGCGAGCTTGGCCGCTGATCGCAGCACCGAGGGAACCAACGTCGCGTGCCCGAGGAACAACAACGGCAGCAGCAGCTCGCAAGAGCCGTTTAGATGCGCGAAATCGGTAAATAGATTGCTCATCCCGGCCGCGCGCATCATCGCCCCGCATGCCATCAACGCCGACACCAGTGTCGTGCCGCAGGCCGCTACGTACAGGAACAACACCACGAGCCGTTCCTTCTGCGTCTGCGTGCGCAGCATCAGGACCGGCCGGGAATTACAAACACAGAAGCCGACCAGCAGGGCAGCAGTCAGCGAGCAATACACCGCGTAACGCCATCCACCGGCCTCCGGAATACTCATCCCGGCGCGGCGCGCGGGCTCGGCCACGACGAACAGAGCGACACCGATCGCACACGCCAGCAGCACAACTCGCCGTTGTGGCTTGCGGTACTGCGCGAGACCGCGATCCCACAGCAGGAACAGGCCCACGAACAACGCGGACATGAGCACGAACAGCGCGTGCCATACGGTGTAGAGCGTGGGCGCTCCGCCTGGCACGACGGGCGCGACCCGGGCAGCGATCGCGGGCTCACGCAGCAGCGCCGTCGCCGTCGCGAGCGCCACGAGTTTGTTGATGTGGCGCTCGCCGGTCGACGAGTGGACCAACGTCAAGCGCGCCACAGCGACAACGGCCACGAAAATCAGCAACGGAATCATCACAGAGGCGGGATAGCGGTTGTCGGTCCACATTCAGAGCAGCCGAAGTTCGCGATCACGGCGCAGCGTGCCGTCCTGGCTGGCCCTGGTCATGATCATGGTCGCCAGCAACTCGGCCTCGTACTCGTCGCGGCGGCTGTAGGCACCGGTTGTGCTCGCGCCTCGAGCGGTGCGGACCTGCGACACCACCGAATCGAGCCGCCCGCCGAACGTCCAGTCGACCAGCAATCCCGCCAATTCCTGCGGCGTGGAGTCCCGGCCGTGATCCAACAGCATGTGCGCGGCCTCGTGAGCCAGGACATGGCGTTCCATCATCGGATCCGGTGACGGGCGGTGCAGCACCACATCGTCCTCGCTGCGCGCCAACCACAACCCACACAACCCCACCGGCGCGTCCTCGGGTAACGGCAGCCGCACGATCGGACGGCCCCGCACGGTCACCAGACAGGCGAAAAGGTCCTCAACCGTCCAGTCCTGCGGCAGTGCCAGTTGATCGATCAGCGATGTCAGCTGCGACCGTGTAGGCGATCCACGCCGCCATCCGCCACGCACCTCAGCCTCCCGACCCGAAACGGCGCGCGCCACGATTCATCATGGTGGGCCGATATTGAGTAACCATGCGTTACCGACTCCCGTTGTCGACCTGCGCCGAACCTTGTGGGCTCTTGCGCGTGTCCCGTCCCGTCGACGTCCACCTGTTGGCGGACTCGTGGTGAGGCCATTGGCCCGCCGATCCCGACCCACCCGGAGCCACGTCTGCGGTGCAGGTGCGTCCGGGAGCGGTGTAGCCCCCTGCCGTTCTAAACTACGTAATCTGTGTGGTCAATGCTACATAGTTAGGCCATAGTTTGCATGATTGAGAACGAAAAAATGTATGAACTATGTATCCTCTCTGAGGTGTGAAGCTGGGCAAACCAGGCGGCTTTCCTGTATACCCGCGGTTGACATAGGCTGATTCACGCCACATCTGTTGATGAACTGCGGTGTTTATGTAGTGTTTCTGTCTAGAGCTCGGGACAAAAACGACAGAAGTTGAGGCGATGACGACGGCAGATGCGGAGCGGTTCGGGCGCGTGGTCAATGCACGCCGCCGCGTGCTGGGCCTGAATCCGCAGCAGGTGCACGACGCCGGTGGTCCCGCACCGACGACCCTGAGCAAGATCGAGAACGGTGCAGCCGGCAAGCTCTACCTGAGCACCTTCCAGAAACTCGATACCGGGTTGAGGTGGCAGCCCGGATCGGCCGCCAGCGCCCACGACCACGGGACCACACCCGTTCCCGTGAACGGGATCGGGCCGGAGTCGGTGAAGGTCCCCACTCCGGTATATGTGGCCTTTCCCCCGGGGGTTATCGAGGAGGTCTGCGGCATCGCGAAGGATCTGGAGATGCGCGCGGCCGCCGACGGGCAGTTGTCCGAGATCTCCGTGGGCCTGGACCGGGTCGCCGATCGGATCCTGCGAGCGTGGACGATCGCGGAGATCGAGCGAATGCGCGTGGCGGGCAGCCTGGAAACCTTGCCGGTGGAGACGCTGCTGGGGCACTACATGCGCCGAACGCCACTCGCTCCCACGCCGGAAGATCACGAGGAGCTGATGTATATGCGGTGGCTGCTGTGCCGCCTGCCTGCGGACTGCTCGGAGGAAATGGAACTGCGATTCGCCGCACGCTGGAACCGCGTCCGGCAGATGCTCACCAATCACCCTGTCCTGGAATGAGATTCGCACAATGGCACTGCCTCTAGCAGAAAAGATCGAACGCCTGATCGCGTTCGCGCATCGTTACGGAGAGCCCGCGCTGAGCAGTGAGCAGATCGCCGCGGCGCTCACCCCGAGGGTGGCCCGGGTGGTCACGGTTGATCAGATCACCGCGCTGCGCGACGGCTCGATGACCGAGATCGCCGATGATCTGGCCAGGGAGTTGTGTCAACTGTGTCACTGCCTGGATGACTCCTACCTCACACCCATCGGGGACGAGGATATCGATATCGATCAGCGTCTACGGCTGTGGACGCTGGCCCGCGACCGCGGGTTGGAGCACCTCGCGGCCCGCGCCCCGGGCACTATGTCGCGCCCCATGCTGGAAGAACTCATCGCCGATATCGAACTGCGGCCCGTGAGCGGAGTGACCTTGCAGGCCGGTCAGATTCGGCGGTAGGTGATCGCCAACCCCGAGGGTCGCAACGTCAGGTTCTCCTCCACGTCCAGCTTCGAGGTTGTCGTGGTCAACTCGAAATCCCGTACGAGGGAAGCCAGCATCAGCCGTGCTTCGTGGCGGGCGAAGGCTTGGCCGATGCACGAGCGCGGTCCGGTGCCGAAGGGGCGATAGGCCCCTGGGGGCACGGGCTTGGTGTCGCCGAGGAACCGGTGTGGGCGGAACTGGTCGGCGTCGGGGCCCCACACCTCTTGGTCGCGGTGTACCGCCAACATCAGCGCGAAGACCCACTCTCCGGCGCGGATCGGATACCCACCGAGGGTGGTGTCGCGGCGCGCGACCCGGAAGAAGCCGGGCGCGGTGGGCCACAGTCTCAGCGATTCCGAGATCACGGCGTCGGTGAACCGCAGCTTTGCCACGTCGTCGAAATCGATGCGTCCACCACTGGTCAGCGTTTTGACTTCGGAGCGTACCTGCTCGGCGAGGTCAGGATCGGCGGCGAGGAAGTAGCTGGCGAAGGCCATCAAATTGCCGGTGGTCTCGTGACCGGCGATCAGGAAGGTCAGCACCTGGTCGGCGATATTGTCATCCGGCAACGCTGCCCCGGATTCGGGGTGAAGCATCCGATCGAGCAGATCCGGCTGCCGGATTCCGGAGCGACGACGAGCGGCAATGACCTCGAGCACAGTCGATTTCATCAATGCGATGTCTGCGGTGTGCTGCCGAGCGCGTTTGCCGCCGGTGAGCCCACCGAGGACAGGGATCGCGGATTCCTGGACGTAGGCGAACGCCCTGGTGAGCGCGGCCGCGAACGGCGCCCGCTCTGCATCCGAGGTGAACACCCCGCAGGGGTGACCGAATCCCGCGAGGCTGATCGTCTCGAGCGCGGCGTCACCCATCATGGCCGCGACATCGGTGACTTCGCGCTCCTCTCCGATCCACTGCTCGGCCTGGTCGATGACGCGCAGCATGGTCTCGTGATAGCCGGACATCGCGGTGCGAGCGAAGCCGGGCATAAGGATTTCGTGCGCGCGTTGCCATTGCGGCGAGTCGTTCGGTGCCGTGAACAGGCCCTGCCCTCCGATGGGAACCAGCTGTTCGTAGGGTCGCGCGGCGTAGCGTGCCCAGGTGTCCTCATCGCGCAGTTCCTGCATCAACGCTGCGGAACCGGCGAAAGTCAGGTGGACTCCTCCGACGAAGGAGCGACGGTACAGCGGCCCCAGCCGGCCAAACTGCTGCAAGGTCTTCTGATTCGGTCGCTTGCGGTCCATACCGAGCACGTCGCCCAGAATCGGCACCCGCCGCGGCGGATGCGGAATGGTAGCGGTAGTGGTCATGACTTGCCCTTTCACACGTTCGCACTTGTGGGGAGTTGCTGAGTTTCTTTCCAGACGCGCGCCACCGCGAGAATGAATCGCTCGTCTTCGAGCCAGTCCGGAGCGATCACCTCGGAGCCACTGCCATCGGGGATCTCCTCGGACAATGCCGCGCGCAGCGCCGCGCACACCTGGCCCGGTGTCGGCCGGTCATCGAGCGCGGCGAGCGGACCGGCCACCGACAACATGACGTCCTCGATCTCGATTCGCATCCTGTGCTCGGTGACCTGTGGCAGGGAATCCCTGTGCTGCACCTGCAATCTGGTCGCCGGGCGGGCGAGCATCAGGTCATTCCACAACGGCTCCAAGGTGCGGATATTGCGGCTGGCCGGGTCACTCCGCAGCCGGATCCTCGTCGATTCCACGATCGAGGGGATGGCCAGCAGCATGAGCGCCGATATCGGTCCGAGAAACAGTAGGTCGTTGCTGCTCGCTCGGGCTTCGGTGAGCTCGTTGTCGACACCGTGGAAAACCAGCCACGCAGACGATATGCGGCTGAAACTATCGATCATGCTCAGCGCGATGGCCGAGGTCGTGACGATCCCGAGCACGGCTCGCCGCCCGCTCTGGCGCCAGCGCCGGATCAGGTCGAATGAGGTGATGAGCACCGGGATCTCGGCCAATGGTGTCGGCAGGCTGTAGACCATCATGTAGGCCGGTGTTCGCCAATTCCCCAGTTCCTCCACGGCGATGTTGGCCTGTCGTGCTGGCATCGACAGCCATGCCAGTGTCACGCCCAGTACGACGACCGCCGTGACGATGCCGCCCATCGTCCATCGCGACACCGGTGTCCTGGTTCGCCACAGCAATCCGATCCAGAGCACCGCGCCCGCCCCGATCAAGGCGCTGATGTGGGTGGCCAACCGCACATCCGCCAGCGCTATCCACTCGGTGAACACCGACTGCACGGTGCCGACGCGCAGAACAGCCACGCACACGTAGGCGCCGATCAATGTCGCGATCGCCCAGTCGAGACGGCTGCGTTCGAGCATCAGCGTCATTCTCAAGACCATCAGGATCACGATCCAGCCGACCAGGGCGGTCGCCGCGACGCCGGGCACTACCGATGTCGCTTCGGTGACCAGCAACGGGCTCGGCGGCGTCATCGTCGCATCAACTCGAACAACGATGCCGCGCGATGCGCGGCTCCGTTCGTGTCGTTGGGCCCGCCGCGGCTCAACCCGGCTAGATGGGTTCCCAGCCACTCTGCCTGTGCCTCGGCCACATCGTCGAAACTGCCGCGATGCAGTATCTGCCGGACCCACTCCGGATCCAGTCCTTCGGTCAGAAGCGACTCCGACACCTCGAAATCGGTGCTGCCCTGGTGATCGAGTAGCACGTGCCCGGCCTCGTGCATGATCTCTTGTCGCTGGCCGCGCGGTGACCGGTTGGGGTTGTACTTGATGACCATCCGGTGATCCATCACCCATAACGCCCCGCAGCGCGAGGCGATCGGAACCTGTTGGCGCCACGGGTCCAGCACGATCGTCCTGCCCACCCGGTCCGACAGCCACCGCATGAACTCGGCGATCGTCCACGGCGGGGTCAACGGGATCTCGTCCAGGATGTCCTGCACCCGCCCCTCAGCGTCCACCGGCAACCGACCTCTCCCACCGTGCCGACTCCGTCATCTGGAGAAAGTGGGGTCGCCTTCGGACATGCCCATCTCGCCGCGCCACGTGACGCGGTGCAGTCCGGTCACCGTCATCAATTTCTCCCGCCGCCGGATGAACAACCCATAGTGATAGCACATGAACTCGCGGGTGCGCGTTGGTCAGCACCCGTTCCCGACCCGATGGCGTCCCCCCTGTTGCCGCTCCATTGCCACAGAGGGGATGCCATCTCTGCGCGGCGCGACGATTGCGCGGATTGAGCACCCGAGACCGAGACGATTCGCACGCGCCTCGAATTGCGTTGTCGCGCCCCCTTGCTCGCGGCAACGCGCTCCTGAGCGGGTAGGGAGCAATCATGCCGGGAGACTCCTGTATCCGAACAACCGAAAGCAGCGCTGAGTAGACGTCTGCTTCCAGCACGGGAATCGCTCACCGGCCGACGCGGATCGGAGTTTAACAACGACTTATGTGTATCGGCAATCATCTCCATCCGGAGACTGCGGCAGCAACCGTCCAGCGCTCAAAGGCCAAGGCGCACATCGTGGTGGCAGGATCCAGGACCGACCGGTCGATCCGTCGGTGGCTACGCTCACTTCCATGAGATTGCCGAGCGCCTGGATTTGCGTCGATGTCATCGGCACGGCGCAGTGCGGGGAAATCGTGGTGCACACCTTCGGGGAGAAGCGGGTGTCGCGTCGGCTGCGTCGCGTCGGCACCAAGCTCGGTTTCGATCACAGCGGCGAAGCCCTGTTCGCCTCGCTGGTCGGCGCGGCCCTCGAGCAGCAACCGCGAGTCGATCAACGCAGCAGCGAACACGGGCTCGAATTCCACACGAAATGGGTCATTGCCCCCGACAATGTCGCGGTGGCCCTGGTGGTCTGGCTCGCCCCGGCGCCCGTGGCACCACGACCGATATACAACGCGTGGGTACTGGATCTGCGACAGATCACCACGCGCTCGGCCGGTGACAACCTCGCCATAATCGGCGACGGGCGTGTCGAAGGTGAGGAACGCCCGATCCGCGATTTGCTGACCAATGCCAACACCGACGACACCCCCAACTTCCTCGCGCTGTACTGGGACGCGTTGACCGGTGACCCTGGAATACTCGCCGAGGCGTACTGGTCGATCCGCTCGCCCACGGGTTGGATCCACTTCTGGAGCGCCGCGCGAGTACCCACGCACCCGACCTCGACTGCGCAGCGCAACTTCGTGCACGGGATCAGCGTCGAACTCGCCCACCGCGACGTCGTGTCCACGATGTCGACGATGGTCGCCTTCACCGAGTCGACATTGCTGATCGTCGATGGCGACGCGCTGTTCCCGGTGACCACCACCGGCAAACTCGCCCCGCTCGAGGAACGCCACATCAAGGAAATCCTGGGCCAACTCCACCTCGCGGACATCACAGACGACCTCGCGAAAGCGCCCGTCGAGCAGATGATTTCAGTCGAGCACACCGCATTCCGCTGTACAGTCTTCGCCCTTCCCACCGTGCAGCAACGTCTGACGGTCAGACCCGTGGCGATTCTCCTCAAACCGGAACAGGCACAGTACCGACCCGAGTAGTCAGGGGCGAGGAACGTCGTGGATCACGATGGGGGCCGCGGCCCTCGTGCGCACCACAGCGCGACCTGGCCGATCACCTGCACCTCGACCTCGGACCATGCCGTGTCGAGCGCGTGCCGAAGACCCTCTACGTCGTCGTCGGCGTTGTGGAACGCGCCGCGTTCGTTGAAGAATCCGCCCACGGCGCGGCTCAGTCGCGTGGACGGGCTCGCCAGGACCGTTGATCCGAAGAATCGCCCCTCCGGCGCGGTGACGGCCGCGACGTGCGCGAACGCTCGGCCCTTGCTGTCCCACGCGCCCGGCACGCAATGCATGAGCAGGCTCGCAGCTACCGAGCGGAACCGACGCCCTTCCGGGATCGGGAACGGGCGCAGGACCGAACCCCGCACCGCCTCCGCTGTGATGCCGCGCGCTCGCAGGCGAGAGGTCGTCATCGCCAGCGGATGCTCAGACAAGTCCATCAGCATGATCGACGGCACGTCGACGGGGTAGCTCGCCCGCTGCAAGAAAAAGCCCGTGCCGGGACCGATGTCCAGATGATCACCGGCGACATGCTGGTTGTATTGATCGCGAATATTCGTTGTCGCACAACGCCATACGAGGTGATTGTTGAGCCCGAGCACCCACGGGTCGTAGATCCGGAGCAACGCCGGCGAATACGGTCGTGAACCGTCCAACTCGCCACTACTGAACTGCTCATCCATTCGCCTACCCCATGCGCGCGTCGAAAACGATCCCCCGAAACTGGGGGCCGTCTGCTTCCGACTCAGGACTCGCTCACTGACCGGCGCTCGTTGATCATATACAAGATCGCGACGCGCGGGCATCGCGACCGCAGACATGGGCAACTGATCAGCATTTCCGTGTGATCACACCCTCGGTGGATTCCGACGACGTGAACTGGTCGGTCGGTGCGTGGCGAGGGCTCGAGGTTGTGCCACGATGAGGGGGCAGGTGGCAGCGAGAAGCGTTTACGCATTTCCGCATCCAATGCGGGGACAGGGGGCACGATGGATATCAGCCACACAGGATCTCACCCCAACATCGCTCCGTTGGAGTTCTGCCCGGATCTGCGGCCCGAGGATCTGACGATCTTTCTGGAGCGGATCCGCCCCGGGATGCCGGAGCAGTTGTGGAAGATCATCGCCCCCTACACCGCGCTCCCCCGGACCTATGACCCGTCGTCCTACGGACTCGCCGAGCCGATGGAATCGGAGACGACCGCCGGACCGTGGGTGGCCGAGTTCAACGCGCCGGTTCCCTGGCACGAGATCCTGCCCGACCTCGACGCGGTCGAACTCACCAATACCCGTGTGACCCTCGAGGACTTGGCCGTCGCCTGGAATCTGCTGCGCACCAACGGTCATCGCCCTTCCATCGCGGTCAATTTGGCACCCGGCCCCATGCCGGAGAAATGGCTCATCGAAGTCGTGGCCGTGATCGCGGACGGTGTGGTCGATCGCACACTGGCAGCCGATGTCTCCATGCTGCTGTGCGGGCAACTCGCGGTCATGCAGGCCCCGACCGGCGCGATCTGGCGCTGCCACGACTGACCGCCGCTGCCGCTGGTGCGGCTAGCGGCGACGCCGCCACGATCTGACCGCGTGCTCACCGGTGATCGTCGCGGGTACTCCCGAGCCGTCGTATTCGCCGTCGGTCGACATGTCGGTCCAGATCATGGCACCGTCGGTGAGGGCGCGCACGTGAATACGCGCGGTGACCGCCACCCGGGCCGTACCCAACCACGCGGCCACCACATCGGAAGCATGGATTATCGGTCCCACGACCTTGGTGGATCCGACCACGATCAGCACCGCTCGATCAGTCCCGAGAGCGTTGGCGACCGTTCCCAGTGGTGGTGTGTCCGTCGTGTCCAGGAAGTGCATGGTGGCAGCGACCGCCGATCCGCGAAACAGGACCACCACCAGGCCGGGGCCGGCGCGACGGATCCCGCGCGCCGCGTCGACTGCCTCCAGCACCGCCGCCGAACCTTCATCGTCGACCCGCATCATCGCTGCTCCGTGGAATGCGCACCGGCCGAAGAGAATTGCTCGGTCCAATCCGACCGGCTCGGTCCTGGACCAACCTCCAGTTCGCGAAGCCAACCAGCCAACTCGGTCACTTTCGCGGTGGTGGTCAGTCGCAGGCCGTACATGGTCTCCAGCCAGCGCCGATCATCGATACTCATCGCCCGCCCTTACCTGCCGGATCACGCGGAACACGCAGGCCGATCGTTGCCATGACGGCCACGACCCCGAACAGCGCGAGCCCTACAACCAGCGCGATCTGCTCGTGGCTCACCGTCGCACCTCTACCGGCTCAGTGCTGGCCCGGGGCCGAACCGATGATCCGAGCGTGGTCACAGCCCACCGCCGGTCGCGATATCGCGCGAGAGCGCGCCGAACCATTCCGCGGCCTGGCCGGTGGCACCGGTCCCGTAGCTGGTGTGGTGGCCGATCACATCGACGTAGTTCCCGACAGTCGCCGGGTCGAGGAGGTCGCCGTTCGCCGCGATATTTGCACCGATGGCCGCCCCGACCTGGGCAGCCAGTTGCGGAAGTTGTCCCACCGGATCCGCGACGACAGCGGCCACGATCCGGTCGACCTTTGCGGTCACCGCCTGCGCTTGGCCCTCGTCGGGTACCGAGGCACGTGGGTCCGCGGCATCGGCGACTCGATCCGAGATGGTCTCGACCGGAACATAGTTGACCGCGCCGCCGTCGACATGGATGTCCTCGAGCACAACCGTCGCGGTGGCTGCGGCCACCGTCTGCTGCCACGCCCCGCCGAGGGAATTCACCGCCGCTATCGGATCGCGCAGGTCCGCCTGCGCGGCGAGACCAGCCGCCGTGCGTAGCACCGCCGCCCGCCCGGGTGCGTCACACGCGAGATCGCCGGGAGCACAGAATTCACCGACCCGGCCCGTCAGCTCGCCGAAGCCGGTCTCGTCGGCCGCGAGCCCGCCACTGGTCGGGGGAACCCCGATACGCACCCGCGAGGTCGCCGCGCCATCGGTTCCCGGCGCGGGCGCGGGTGTCATCTGCCCGGGGGCCCCCGGAAACGCCCCACTTCCGACCGGGCGGGTTCCATCGCTGAACAGCGCGATACCCGCTACACGATCGGCGGGCACCGGACCTTCCCCGGCGCCGACCTGGCGGGCGAATTCGCTCGCGGCCATCGCGCCCTGCGAGTAGGCCGCCACACCGAGCAGAGTGTCCGGGCAGCGCGCTACGACATCGGTGGCCGCCGCGTACAACGCCGCCGATGCCTGCTCAACCGACGCCGCGAACGGGGCCGTTCCCGCCCCGGTGCCCGGCGCACCGCCGAAGCTCGCCTCGTAAGGGATGGTCACGGTTTCGATCCCGACGCCCTGGGCGAGCATCGGTCCGACCATCGTGCCCAGCATCCCGCCGGGGACCAACGGATTCGCCCCAGGGCTGGACTCCCCTGTGCCCTGAACAGCCAGGACCATCAAACCGGGGCAGCCTGAACTCGGCGCCGCGGCGGCGATATCATCGGGAAGCGCCACCGGCTCCGCAAGGGGAACGGCATGCGCGGGAGTTGTAGTCAGCGCTGCTCCACCACATGCTATTGCTGCGGCGGTCAGCGCGAAGATGTATCGCACCGGAAGTCCTCACAACTACGGCGGCCTCGGTGGAATCCATCGGCGATCAACACCGAGCCGCATGATCATCTGCGAACGCAGGCGACGACCCACAGAAGGGGCACACGCCGAAAGCGAAGGCCCCCAACGATGTTCGGTACTCGCTGTCGCGAGCCCGTGCCCGTGGGGGCCACCCGCCGAAATGGCGGCCGGGCTCCGCACCTGTGCCAGACCCTCGGGGTCCGGCACACGTAACGAAGACGGCGACCGTCGTGCTTGCAGCCGACTCCTAGCGAATCGGCCGGATCAACGGCGTCAGTGCGGAACGACGCTGAGGATGAGCCCGACGATGCTGTTCGCCGCCGCGAAGGCGTTGGCCGCGATCGACGAGAGAACGTTGAGCGTGTACAGGAGATCCATGTTCCGGGTTTCCTTTGCCTCGAGGGTTTGTGGCCCGCGACGGTCGCGCTACCACGAGTTGAGAGAGGAAGCCGCAACGCCGTCAACAGCGCTTACGTCTTGTGAACGGGACTCCCACCACCCAAAAGCCAATCTAAAGCCAGTTTTTCGCGGTGTCAACGAAAACTTGTAGAGGCCTTCGCGCGTCTCACCGCCGAGCTGACGAAACTGGTAGGCAGCTCATCACGGGCAAACAGACTGCTTCACTGCGGATAACGCAGAGCAGCCCGTCCTTACACGCCCTAGGTAGCCGCGCGGTTCTCGTTATAGTTACTTTCAGGAAAACGCAATTTCGGCACCCGCCAGTCCCCCTCCCGGGTCGGCCATCCGGTTGCTGTGTTCGTGATCTCAGCGCATGTTCGAGCGAACAGGCAGTCGCGCACAAGGCCCACTCGATGACCAGATCGTACTGCGGTGTGTGCGCGTCGAACTTGTGAAATCTGTTCTTACGCTCCAGATTCGACGTACGGTTGTGTGCAGGGGCGATCGGGCCCTGGTGCCTGAGCCGCCGGCCCTCTGTTCGGTCGGTCCGTTGACAGCTCCAAAAATTGGCTTTAGATTCGCTTCATGCCGAGACCGAAGCACATGCGTGTCTCCCCTTGGCATCTCGCTCTACACGCCTTCATCACCGCGCCATCGTCGCCGCAGAATTATCCATTCACCACAGTGCTTTTCAGGATTGCTGGGATCCACGCGCTGGCGCAGTCGACCGCCGACGCCCCCTTCCTTCCACGTGTGCGGTCACAGTGGTGACGGGTTCGGTACCGCAGGAGTCGAAGACAGGGGCGATGTCCCGGCGCGACGACCGAAGCACACATTCCGGCAGTTCGTACGCATCTGTCATAAATTTCGGGCGTAGGCGGCGTGTCGATTCTGTATCAGATACAGGGGCATGCAAAGGTGTGCGCATGGGTCAGACGAATAAAGGCGAGAGGGAGTTAGTGCAGATGCACGCCGCACCTGCACTAGTGCGCGCCCTGGACACGGAAGCCCAAGAGAGCGGCGCAGATAGGGGCCCCTTCGTGGCCGACATGATGGCCACGTTCTTCGGCTTCTACACATTGCCAAGCGGGAAAACGGACCGAGACGCTCATGTCAAGGACGTGACCGGACTTGCGGCCCTGCCGGTTCGCCGACAGGTCTATGACGTAATGATGGCGCACGCAAGCGATTCCGGAGTCAGCCTCACAGAGGCTGTCACACTCACGGCCGCCCACGCGATGGGTGTTCCCGAAGCGAACTTCGCCTTCGATACCGGTCAGGAAATGTTCGCGATCCGTGCCGGACGTGTCCATACCCAAAACCCGCCACCGCGGATCCCAGTGCGAGTCGTCAAGCCGGTTCATACCATCTTGAAGGACGAGGCCGATCTGCACGGTACCGCGATGGGGCGCTATCTGGCTGACATGATGGCCACCTTCCTCGGCCTGCCGGAGCACGTGAAAGTCGTGGAAACCTGTGCGGCCCTGCCAGTTCGGAGATCCGTGTATGAGGCATTCGTCGATCGTGCAGCCGAACTTGAGGTCAGCCTGATCGAGTGCGTATCCAACACCTTGGCCCAGGCGCTGAACATGCCAGCCACGGCGTTCGGCAACGAACAACCGACCCAGCAGATGTTTCCCATCGGCGCCGAAAGGGCTGATGCGGCCTGACAAACCAAAACCCCCTCACCGTTTCGCGGACGGGAAGGGGGCCAGATACCCAACCAGCTAGAAGGGAGTTCTGAGCTTTTGGTCGTTCTCACGGTAGCCGCATGTCCGGCGCCGATCAATTCGACACGCCGTCACCCTTCGATGACGCAGTGCCAACACCTGGGGGGTAATGCAATGACTCGACTTTGAGCTGTCCGTGCCAGGGACAGTCTCATCAGCAACTGAATAAACGACAGGCTCGGAACCCCGAACAGTCGGAAGCCCCCAGCGTGCCAGGCCGAGGGCTTCTTCCCGAAAAGTGGTTATGAGGGACTCAACCTCATTACCTGAGCCGTCCCCCCCACTTCCGAGAGGGCTTTGTTGTGAACAGCAACGGCTCTGAGGATAGCGCACGCCCAAATGCCGGTCCACTAGCAACGCGCAACGGTGTCGCTGACCTCTGCCTTGACTCACCCGCACCTCCCCGCAGTACCGATCCTGTAGCAGTCGCTCCACACGCCGATAAGACCCCTGAAGCGGTGGTGGCAGCGCTTGCCACCCAAACGCACAAACTGGCTGGCTTTAGCAAAACACCAGCTCCGACGAGTGAAACTCCGGAGCTGACTTTCACGGTGCTCGCCCCCTTGCTCGCGGCGCGTCGGCGCATGCGCGTGATCGACCCGCGAACGAACACCTCAGGGCGTACCCGAAATCTCGCTTTGCGGCGTCCGGAGTGGCCGGCTGCGGTGCCGATCTACGACGCGACGCGGCTGACGACGATGCTCGTGTTCGATTTCGACTCGAAGAAGCACGGTGCACCTGCGGTCGACCGGGATGTCGCAAAGGTCACCGCGTGGTTGCGTGACTGCGGTGGGCAATGGATCAGCGACCACAATCCGGGTAACGGCGGCCGCCACGTCATCGTGCTGCTGGCAGTGGGTGAGTCCTATCGGCGCGTGAATATCGAGCCCGTGATGCGGCTGCTAGCCGATCGCCTTCCGACGCTGGATCTCTCGCCGATGCTCAACGAGAAGACCGGCTACATCACCCCGCCCGGTTCAGCAACCAAGGACGGCGGGTCACGGTTGCTGGACGGCCCGCTCAAGGATGCTGTCGCCGCCTGCGCTGCCCGGTCCGAACCAGGAGTGATCGCCCGTCTGAGGCTGCTGCTGGGCGACTCGCTGCAAACGGCGCACACACCACCGTCGGCCTTGAGCACACCGGAGACCGTCTCTGCGGACCTGTGGAATGGAACGGGTGCCGACGCTCGGCTGCGCCCAGAATGGCGACTGCGCACCGAGATCCCCGCTGTTCCTCTGGCCTTCGCCCGCCACGGCACGATGCCGAAGGACGGCCGCTACCGCAGCCGGACCGAGGGATGCCAGTCCGTACTCGCGCACGCCGCCCTCCGCGGGCTCTCCCTCGCTGAGGTTCAAGTCCTCGTCCACGCCAGCGACGCGGATGCCTGGACCGGATTGCGCGCCCGCTATGAGGAGGACGAACACCGCGCCGATGCGCATCTCCAACACGACTGGAGCAGAGCTTGCCACTGGACATCGCAACACATCCCAATCTTGCGGTCGTCCGGACACGGAGAACATGTAGTGCACACGCCCCCCCTGGGGGAAGAGTTCGGCGGGACGAGAGACACCCCGTACTCACGCTGGCTTGCGTCGGCTGCTGGCTGGGTGCAAGCCAGCTTCCCGGGACAGTCTTACCGGTGGACAGCGATGGCGGTGCTTCAGGCACTCGCGTATGCCGCTTGGCTGAAGCAGCACCAGGGTGGGGACGGGACGCCGCTGGTCGGCGTCGGTATCCGATCGCTGGCACTGCACGCCGGGCTGATGCCGGAATCCACCGTCGCCGACGTCTTGGCTCGCATCAGGGATATGCCGGGCGCCCCGATCGACCGCGTACGACTGGCTGCGGGCACCCTCGCCGACCTCTACTCCCTCGTTCCGGCACGCCGGCCCCACGACCTCGACACCACGATCGACCCGGTCGACCTAGCCCGCGTGCGGGTCGACCCGGTCCATGATGCTTGGCGCATCCTCGGGCTGCGCGGCCGCGCCGTCTACGAACTCATCATCCGCACCGGCCTGCGTCGACGAGCGGACCTCGCCGCGGCCACGCATATGGCGGCCTCCACCGTCGACGATGTGCTCGCCGCGCTCAAGCAGGCTGGCCTGATCGTCTCCACTGGACGTGGCACCTACGGCGCTGGCACGGTCACCCTCGACGACATCGCCCGCGCCCACGGTCTGCCCGCCGAACGCGCCCGCCGCCTGGCCGCCTACCTGCGCCAACGCCGCGAATGGCGAACCTGGCTCGAAATTCGGCACGGAATGGTCGTGGACCCAGGAAGCGTCGACCCCATCGACCTTGTCGCGCCGTGGGACCTCGATACCGAGCTGGACGAGGCCATCTGGAGCGCCCAAATGGCCACAGGACCACCAGACCCACAGTCGACACACTCACTACCCGGCGATATCGACGAAGGCCCAGCCCGAGACGAAGATGCAGTCGCGCTGGCCCTACTCGTCGCCGAACTCGGAGCCGTCGTCATTTCTTGAAGGAGCGCTTTCCGGCACCGGTCGGCGCGCCTGGTGTCGGGGTCTCATTCGAAGTGGCGGGGCCCCCTCTCTGCGCCGGCCTGCGGTTCGCCACGTGCCCAACAGCTGCACGGTTGAACCCTCCTCACGAGATCTGGCGGATCCCGGTCTCTCCGTGGTCTGGTGCGTGAGACGGCCGATGGACCCGATGTCGCCACGCAGGACCCGTCGTGCAATCGACGGGGGTCACTTTTCGGGGTTCCGGTAGTAATCGCCGAAAATCGGGCGGATATGGCGTAGCTGCCTGGTAGGAGCGGGTTTCGTGTTCGTGCTGCGGGCTTGGGTCGTTGGTGCTTGGCTGCTGATGAGGTTGATCGGCGCAGCTGGAGGTTGGGGTTCGTGGCGACGCGGCTGTTCGCGGACGAGGAGTTGCAGCGTCTGCGCGAGTTCCCGGAGATCAGTCGGGAGGAGTTGTTCCGGTATTTCACGCTGACGCCAGCCGATTTGGCGTTCGTCGATCCGGGCCGTGGTCGGGGTCCGGCGGATCGGTTGGGCCTGTCGGTGGCGTTGTGTGCCTTGCCGTGGCTGGGATTCGTGCCGGACAAGGTGTCGGCGGCGCCGCCGGTGGCGGTGGCCCGGTTGGCGGAGCAGCTGAAGCTGAATCCGGCGGAGATCGGCACGTACGGCAGACGCGCCAAGACTCGGACGGAGCACGTTCGGCTGGCGGCGCAATATCTCGGTTGGCGGCCGTCGGGTGGGCTGGAGTTGAAGGAGCTGGACGAGTTCCTGCTAGCGCGGGCGCTGGAGCACGACTCGCCGACGTTGTTGTTCCGTCTGGCGTGTGAGTATCTGATCTCGGCGCGGGTGATCCGGCCGGGCCCGGTCACGGTGGTGGAGCGAGTCGCCCACGCCCGCAAGCAGGCTCAGTCCGAGACTTACGACCG
Organism: Nocardia sp. NBC_01377; assembly: GCF_045040005.1. NCBI lineage: Bacteria > Bacillati > Actinomycetota > Actinomycetes > Mycobacteriales > Nocardiaceae > Nocardia > Nocardia sp. NBC_01377. Next base: position 40,004 of record NZ_CP109568.1, on the reverse strand, counting down.
GTTGGCGCATGAATTCACGTCGGAGCGGTGTGCAGAGTTGGATGCGCTGCTGGCTATCGATGCCTCGATCGGGACCTCGCGGGTGCGGTGGCTGTCGACCGGGCCGGTGGAAGCATCGGCGAAAGCAGTGAAGGCCGAAGTCGACAAGCTCGGGTTTCTGCGCGGTCTGGGCGCGGACACCCTGGATATGTCGGTGCTGCCGGCGGAACGACGCCGGTTTCTGGCCACGATGGGGCGGCGGCTGACCCCGCAGGCCCTGGAACGGCGGGATCCGCAGCGCCGCTACCCGATCCTGCTGACGGTGCTGGCGCAGTCGGCTACCGAGGTGCTCGACGAGGTGGTGCAGCTGTTCGACCAGGCGATCTCGGCGAAGTTCAGCACGGCTGAAAGACGGATGCACGAGCAGTTGGCCGAACGCGGCAAGACCGGCGAAGACCGGCAAGCTCTGTTGGACGAGCTGCTGTCCATCGCCTGCGACCCGCAGATCCCCGACGAGGAGATCGGCAGTCTGATCCGGAGCGAGCGGATCGGGTGGGACCGGTTGCGGGCGGCGATTGCGCAGGCCAAGCCCCGCCTGCCGCGTGATCATGGGCATCTGGCCGCGTTGGATTCCTCCTACAGCTATCTGCGGCAGTTCACCCCGGCTGTGTTGTCGACGGTTCGGTTCGCCGGTGGTACCGCGGCGACCGAGCTGCTGCTCGCGGTGGACATCCTGCGGGAGCTCAATGCCACCGGTTCCCGCAAGGTGCCCGAAGAAGCGCCGGCCGGGTTCGTACCGTCCAAGTGGCGCGGCTACCTGGACGAGGCTCGCAAAGCGGGAAGTGCCACCGCCTACCGGCACTACTGGGAGCTGTGCGTGCTGCTGTGCCTACGAGACGGGTTGCGGACCGGGGATGTGTTCGTGCGCGGATCCCGCCGCTATGCCGATCCGGCCGCCTACCTGCTCACACCCCAGCAGTGGGAGCCGCAGCGCGCCGAGTTCTGCCGCCTGGTCGGCAAATCCGCCGATCCCGCCCGCGCCCTGGCCGCGGCCACCGACGAGCTGCACGCCGCGGTCGGCGAGCTGGAAACCGTACTCGCCGACGGTGACGGGCCGGTACGCCTGGACGAGGACGGGGACCTGGTGATCTCGCCGCTGACCGCCGAAGACATCCCGGCCGAAGCGACCGCACTCAAGGCCGAGCTGACCGAGATGCTGCCATTCGCGCCGATCGTGTCGCTGCTGATCGAGCTGGACAAACGCACCGGTTTCCTGGACTGCTTCACACATGCCACCGGAAAGCAGGCCCGCACACCAGAACTCAAACGCAACCTCATTGCCGTCCTGCTGGCCGGTGCCACGAATCTCGGCCTGACCAGCATGGCGGATGCGACGGGCATCTCCTACGACATCCTCACCTGGACCAAGGAGTGGTATGTACGGGAGGAAACACTGCGGGCGGGGAACCTGGCGCTCATCGACTACCACCAGCGGCTGCCGCTGACCGCGGCATTCGGTACCGGAACCTTGTCCTCGAGCGACGGGCAGCGGTTCCCCACACGTGGCAAGTCGGTCACGGCCAGGGCTCTGAGCAGGTATTTCGCGGAGGAGGGCCTGTCGACGTACACCTGGGTCACCGATCAGCATGCCACCTACGGCACAAAGATCATCGTCGCCACCCGCCGCGAGGCCCACTACGTGCTCGATGAAATTCTCGGCAACGCATCGGATCTGCCGATCACCGAGCACGCTACCGACACGCATGGGGTCACGCTGGTGAATTTCGGACTGTTCGACCTGCTCGGGCTGCAACTGTCGCCGCGGATCCGGGACCTCGGCAAAATCACGCTCTACCGGCCGGGGTCGCGTGCGGAGGCCGAATCCCGGTTTCCGCACGCGGGCCCGCTGCTGACTCGCAAGCTGAACACCGATCTCATCGCCGAACACTACGACGATCTGCTCCGGTTGGCCGGATCATTGAAATTCGGGTATGCCACCGCGTCCCTGCTGGTCGGCAAGCTGTCCGCGTCGGGCCGACAGAACGCGCTCGCTGCGGCGTTGAAGGAGTACGGGGCCCTGCGCAGAACGGTCTACGCCGCGAAATACTTGTCGGATCCCGACTATCGGCGCAGGATCGCCCGCCAGCTCAACAAGGGCGAATCGGTGCACGCACTCAAACGCGACCTGCTCTACGCCCACGAGGGCATGATCCGGGCCCGGCATCTGGAGGCACAGACCGAGCAGGCGTGGTGTCTGACCCTGGCCACCAACGCGGTGATCGCCTGGACCACTGAGTACTACGGGCTCGCCGTCGACCAGATGCGCCGAGCTGGGCGTCGGATCGATGACGATGTGCTGGCGCATATCAGTCCGGCGCACAGCGAGAACATCAACTTCTTCGGTGCGATCGAGGTCGACATCGACGCCGAGCTCGCTCAACTCGGCCCCACCGGCTACCGGCCGCTGCGCGTTCGCGACACTCTGTTCTGACCGGGTGCCCGTGAGAAGTGCTGTCGCTGAGGGTTATCCGGTGGTGGCTGCTGCGCCCGCGATGACCACCTCGAGGCACTCGCTGAACAGGTCGTCGACTGTGCGACCGGGCCGGAAGTATTCGGTGATGCCGGCGATCACGGTCGGGTGCTGTTCGGTGAATGCCGCCATGTCGAAGTCGTTCATCGCGTCGGGGTCCGGGCGAGGGGCCTGCTCTTCGAGGACGTGGCCGACGGTGAAACGCTCCACCGCCAGCACGATCACCCGAGCACGGTGCAACGGAACACCTCGCGCCACCAGCGTGCTCATCGCCAGCTCAGAGATGTCGGCCATCTTCAGCGAGAGCTGGGAAGCCGACAGCACACGCGCACCGTCGGGGTGGGCCAGCAGCGCACGGCGCAGCCGCTGGGCCAGCTCGCTGAGCCAGTCCTGCCAGCGCTCCTGCGGCGCCGGCGGTGACAGCTCACCGAACTCCTGATCGAGGATCGCCTCGGCGAGCGCGGTGACCAGAGCTGCCTTGTTGGGCAGATGCCAGTACAGGGTCGGCTGCCGCACACCCAGCCGTGCGGCCAGCTTTCGCAGGGTCACCCCGTCGAGACCCTCGGCATCCAGCAATGCGATCGCCTCGGTGACGATGCGCCCTCGGTCCAATGTCAACACACACCTCCCGCCACGACTCTATCACTGATAGAGTCGTCTCTATCGGCGATAGAGACGACCATGAGTCTTCGCCGAGACCGCAGACACAGGAGGATGAAAATGACACACCAGCATTCGATGCGGGATTTGCTGCACTGGGCGACCCACCGAGTTCCCGGGGTTCCCGCTCACGCCGAGCGGACACCCGGCCACCAGGGCGCCACGCGCCACAGGCAGGCGTGGCGGAACCCCGCTGTCCACAACCGGGTGCTCGACCACCGGTGGAATCACTCACCCGCCCGCCAGCCTCGGGTGCTGGTGGGGTGGCAGACGCGGATCGCGGCGTTCTTCGGTCAGGAGCTGCGGTGAAAGCCGCGGTGTTGCACGAGATCGGGAGCGTTCCGCGATACGAGGACTTTCCGGATCCGGTGGCCGGTGAGGGGGAAGTGATCATCGATGTGAAGGCCGTTGCGGTCGAGAACGTCGACAAGGCGATCGCGACCGGAACGCATTACGCCAGTGGGCAATTCCTCACCGAACTCCCGGCGATCCCTGCCTTCGACGGCGTCGGCGCGCTGCCCGACGGCACCCTCGTCGGCTTCGGTAACCCCCGGCGGCCTTACGGTGCGCTCGCCGAGAAGACCGTGGTGGCCGCCGCCGCGTACGTCCCGATCCCCGAGGGAATCGATCCGGCCGTCGCCACCGTGCTGGCCACGGCCATCACCGGCATGTCCATCACCACGGCCGCCGGTTTCGTTCCCGGCGAGACGGTACTGATCCAAGGGGCTACCGGCGTCGCCGGGCGACTCGCGGTCCAGGTGGCCCGGCTGCTCGGAGCGGGGCGGATCGTCGCGACCGGCCGTGACGACGATCAGCTCCGCGACGTGCGGGCGCTCGGCGCCGACACCGTCATCAATACCGCTGTCGGCGACGACGCGTTGGCGCGGGCGTTCACCGAAGCCAAGGGTGAGGGCTACGACGTGGTCTTGGACTATCTGTGGGGCCGGCCGACCGAGATCTTGTTGCGCACCCTGGTTCCGGAGTCGTTCGCGTTCCCGAAATCGACGCGCTTGATCCAGGTCGGTGAGGCCGCCGGCCGCGGGCTCACCCTCACCGCCGAGAGTCTGCGCACCTCCGGAGTCGAGATCTACGGTGCGGCCAAGGGGCTCGACGCGGAGACCATGGGCAGGATGTACGGGCAGATCGTGGAGTGGACACGGTCCGGCGAGCTCACCTTCGACCTGGCGACGATTCCGCTGAGCGACATCGAAACCGCGTGGCAGCGAACCGACCTGCGCGGCAAACGACTCGTCGTACTGCCATAGCCGCGAAGGCCGACTCCGCAGCACTCGGCGCGGGCCACATTACCCCGGATAATGGGCTGTTATCCGAGGTAGCGCGGGGGTCCGAAGCGGTCTGCATTCTGGGTTATCGGGTACGGCGGCTGGCCTGCGGGCCGATCCGCACGGGTGGTTGGTTGGTTGTTGAGCGACCGTCCGGGATGTGGATTGGGTTGTGCGGGTGGGGTGTAACGGTTGGTGGCTGGTGGGCGGCATTGTGTGTGTCGGCTGGTGGTTCTGCGGTGGTGCTGTGAGGATCGATGGCCATATACCGGATGTTCGAGGATGGAGGTCGGGCGTGAGTTGGGGGCAGACGGTGGTGCGTGCGGTGGTGAGTGCTGTGGTGGGTACGGGGTTGGCGGTGGTGGTGAATCTCGCGACCAGCGGCGATTACTCGCTGTGGGTGTGGGGCGCGGTCGTGGCGTTCACCCTCGGGGTGGTGGTGGTGTCGGTGTGGGCGCAGAGCAACCAGCCTCCGGCGGCTCCTCCGGCGGGTGGGGTCGATGTCGGCAATGTGAAGGCGCGCGGATTCCGGGTCAGGAACGTGAAGTCCCCGGGTACCGGGGTGCGGATGCGCCGTGGCCGTTTTCGTGAGGATATCGATATCTCCGATGTCGAGTCCGGTCCCGGTGGTGGTGCCTCACACCCGTGACCCCGTCCTCGTCCTCGTCTGCGGTGGGTTCGGGTACCTGGTTCGGGAAGGCGTCGGCCCGCGCCATCACTGTCGACAACTCGCGCACCACGATCAATGTGGGTGTGGCCGGGTTGCCTGCGGTCGAGACCGGGTCGGGGTTGATGGTGGTGGGCCGTATCCCGCGCCGGGCCAAGCATTTTGTGGACCGCGCCCAGGTGCGGGAGTTGCGGGAGACGCTGGGCCGGTCGCTGGTGGGGGTGGTGGTGTGTGGGATGCGGGGTGCGGGTAAGACCCAGGTCGCCGCCGCCTACGCGCGGGAGGTGATCGCGGCGGGTGGGCCGGGGTTGGTGGCGTGGGTCAACGCCGAGACCTCCGATACCCTGCTGTCCGGTTTGGGGGAGGTCGCTGCCCGGGTCGGGGTCGCCGACCCCGACGGCGACTCCGAGAAATCGGCGCACCGGCTGCGTGATCACCTGTCCGGGCGGGACGTCCCGGCGTTGCTGGTCATCGACAACGCCGTCGGCCCTGACCGGGTCGACGCGTTTCTTCCGGTGGGTGGGGTGACGCGGGTGGTGATCACCAGCACCGACCGGGCTTTCGCCGGGTTCGGTGAACTCGTCGACGCCGGTGCAGGTTTCGCCCGAGCCGAGTCGGTGGACTACCTCACCGACGCGACCGGACTCAACGATCCGCCCGGCGCCGACCTGGTGGCCGCCGATCTGGGTGATCTGCCGTTGGCGTTGTCGGCCGCGGCGGCCACGATCACCGGCCGTCGCCTGGACTACCCCCGCTACCAGGAGCTGTTGGCCGCGCAACGGTTGTCGGCGGTACTGCCGCGCGGCGGCGGTAGTGAGCATCCCCTCGCGGTCGAGGAAGCGCTGCTGCTGGCGCTCCAGACCATCGAAACCCCCACCGGCGACCCCGCACTCGACGACACGGTGCGCTGGTTGGTGGGGGTGATGTCGATGCTGGCTCCCGACGGCGTGGACCGTGTCATGCTGCCCGACCGCGACGGATCGCTGGACATAGCGTTGCAGCGGTGTGTGCAGGGTTCGCTGTTGTCGTGGTCGGTGACCGGGGACACGGTCGTGATGCACCGGCTCCTGGCCCGTGTGGTCCGCGAACGCGCCCACGCCACCACCCTGGACCGGCTCGCCCTCGACGCCACCGCGGTGATCACACCACTGCTGTTCGGCGAATCGGAGGCCTACCAGCGGCGTGAGGAAGGTTCACGACTGGTCGACCACATCGAAACACTCTGGGAAGCGACCGATCACGGTGGGCTCGACACCGACACCACCACCACGGTGCTGAAGTACCGCCGGTGGACGACCCGGCAACTCATCAAAGCCGCCGACACCACACGAGCGATCACCCAAGCCCACACCACCCACACCGACCACGAGCGGGTCCTCGGCCACAACCACCCCGACACCCTGTCCTCCCGCAACAACCTCGCCTACGCCTACGAATCGGCGGGAAGGCTCGGGGAGGCGATCGCTCTCTACGAACGCACCCTCACCGACCGGCAGCGGGTCCTGGGCGAGGACCACCCCGACACCCTGGCCTCCCGCAACAACCTCGCTCTCGCCTACGAGTCGGCGGGGCGGCTCGGGGACGCGATCCCGCTCTACGAACGCACCCTCACCGACTACGAGCGAATCCTGGGCGAGGACCACCCCAACACCCTGAACTCCCGCAACAACCTCGCCTACGCCTACGACTCGGCGGGGCGGCTCGGGGAGGCGATCGCGCTGTTCGAACGCACTCTCACCGACCGGCAGCGGGTCCTGGGCGAGGACCACCCCGACACCCTGTCCTCCCGCAACAACCTCGCCTACGCCTACGAGTCGGCGGGGCGGCTCGGGGACGCGATCCCGCTCTACGAACGCACCCTCACCGACTCCGAGCGGGTCCTGGGCGAGGACCACCCCAACACCCTGAACTCCCGCAACAACCTCGCCTACACCTACGAGTCGGCGGGGCGGCTCGGGGACGCGATCCCGCTCTACGAACGCACCCTCACCGACTCCGAGCGGGTCCTGGGCGAGGACCACCCCAACACCCTGAACTCCCGCAACAACCTCGCCCACGCCTACCAGTCGGCGGGGCGGCTCGGGGAGGCGATCGCGCTGTTCGAACGCACTCTCACCGACCGGCAGCGGGTCCTGGGCGAGGACCATCCCGACACCCTGGCCTCCCGCAACAACCTCGCCTACGCCTACTGGTCGGTGGGGCGGCTCGGGGAAGCGATCCCGCTCTACGAACGCACCCTCACCGACCAGCAGCGGGTCCTGGGCGAGGACCACCCCAACACCCTGGCCTCCCGCAACAACCTCGCCTACGCCTACCGGTCGGTGGGGCGGCTCGGGGAAGCGATCCCGCTGTGGGAGCGACTGCTTCTCGACTGTGAGCGTGTCCTGGGGTCGGTCCATCCGATCACCGTGGCTGTTCGCGGCAACCTCGAGGCTGCCAAGTGATTCACAGGCGCCGCGGAATCGTTCTCTGACAGCTTTTTCCGGAAGAGGATCTCCGACTACCGCCAGGCCACACGAATCGACGACCACGTCGAGAAGGAACGTACGGCGGGTTCCGGTGTTGCTGTCGGTGCCATCCCATATCTGACCTGCTCGTATTCCCCCTGGCAATCACGGATGTGAGGGTGCTCGGCGGGCTCGGATAGCGGCGTAGTTGGACCAGTCCGTAGCGATGAGCGAGGCGCGTTCCGCAGCGAATTTCGGGTTGCAGCCGACAAGGTCCGCGAGGACCGGCGCGGGGATCTCCCGCAGCAGTTCGTTTAAGGCCGCGACCCGGCCGGCGCCGGTGACGCCGAGTTGGCGAAGCCGTTCCCGGAGCCTGGCGGTGCTGATCGGGCGGTTCGGTCGCTGCCCGGGTAGTAGCCAGGGTGACGTCGGGTTGGCTGCGGTGCCCATGTTGCGACGTTGGGTGATCAGATCGGTGATGAGACTGTCCAGGGGCTCGGGCATCGGCAGGTCTTCTTCGGCGATCCGCAGGAACACCTGACCGTCTTGGATGGTCACGTCGTCCAGCCTGATTTGAGCGATGCGGGTGGCGGGCATGGCATAGAGCAGGACCAGAAGACCCGCGACGCGGTCGATCGGGGGCAAGGTGTCCTCGGTGAACAGTTCGCGGATCAGTGCGATCCGCTCCGGCTGGGGTTGCGCCGCCGGAGCGGCGCCCCTGGGTGGGTTGGGAATTCGCAACTTCGGGCAGAGCCGTCGCCGGATGGCGAAGGTCATGAAGATGCGGGCCAGAAGGCGGGTTGTCGGGCCGTCGGCAAACCAATCGTCGATATCGTGCTGTGTGCATTCGGCCAAGAGGGTTCCACGAGCCCTCAGCCAGTTCAGAAAATCCAACGCGGCCCTTGATTGCTGGCGGGCGGTCGAGAAGGCCGAGGCGCGAAGGGCGCCGTTGTCGAGTTGCTGCAGGATCCGGTGGCGGTGGTGCCACCGAATGTAGGTGGCGAGGGCCTGGCGGTCGTCGGTCGCGGCGATCCCGCTGAGCAGGTCGGCCGTCCATTCATCGAACTTCAGCAGTCCTGGATTGCGTTGCGGCAGAAGACCGGTCGACATGAGAAGTTCGCGCAGGTAGCGGACGCTGTGGGAGCGAGGCAGGGCGGAGAAGGCTTCGTGGGTCAGCGGCAGGTCGCCGGTCGCCAGCGCCCGCAGCCGATCACCGACGCCCGGATAGCGAAGCCACTTTTCGACGCTGGCCGGGTTCTTCGACGAGCACAACGCATCGACCAACGGGGTCAGGAATACCGCTGCAGAGCCGGTGCCGTCATCGAGGATCGTGCTCACTCTGCGGTGTAGCGCGCATCGTTCGCATTCTCGGACTCCCCACAAGATCTGATCGTCAGCACCGCAAGTGTCACAAGCGAATCCAGTGATGCCGAAGCAGGGTGCGCAGAGCTGGTCTTCGTCGCGCTGGCCGGGGAGGACTCGGCAGTGTCCGCAGTCGGAGCAGACACCGATGCGACGGTAGACGGCCCGGTGGCAACTGGCGCAGATGACACCATCCGGCCAGCGGACCGACCGCGGCCGCATCTGGCCGCAGCGGGCGCAGGAGCTGGGTTTGTTGCTCACTGGGAGTCCGGGGTGATGCGGGCCCGCCGTGGCCTACCGATCCGATTGAGGTCGACGACATCGTCGGACAGGTCAGCGCCGACCGCCTTGCGCGACTTGACGGTTTCGACCTGCGGAGCGATGAGGTCGTTCGGGGTGCAGGACAGAATGTCGCAGAGCGCGACCAGGATCGGCAGGGACAGGCGCTCAGGCTTGCCGGACACCAGCCGGTAGATCTGCACGTTTGACAGATGGATGCCGCGGTCGGCCAGTAGCGGCGCCAGCTCGGTGGTCTTCCACATGCCCTGCTCGGCCATCCGTTCGCGCAGCAGCCAGTTGTAGCCCATCTTCTTGGTGGTCATCTCTGCCCCTTCTCGCCGCAGGCCTGCTCGATCACCTTGTCGAGAGCGGCCCGCAGCACGGTCGTCTTGTAGTCGGAGGAGACCGAGGTATAGACCGACAGCGTGCTGCCGTGCTCGTGCCCGACCTGCTGTTGAACGAACAGCGGGTCGAAGCCGTCCTCGATCAGATGAGTGATGTAGCTGTGGCGCAGGCAGTGCGGTCCAAGTTCGGCCGGCAGGCCTACCCGCTCTCGGAGCTTGACGAACGCCGCGTTGAACCGGGTCTCACTCATCCGCTGCGACCGCTCCGACGGCCACAATGCCGCGCTGTTCTCGCGGCGGCAGTAGGACCAGATATCGTCCACCCACTCCGTGAGGATGTCGACCGACCACGGCATCACGGTCAGCACGCTGCGCCGTTTCGGGCCGCTGCCCTGGCTGCCCTTGCCGAACCTGACGTAGCAGACACCGAAGTCGCCGAACTCCGTCGCCTTGGGGTTGCGACCGAAATCGTGGACCTCCAACCGCACCAGTTCCCGGCGACGAAGCCCAAAAGCATAGGCGGTCTTCAACATTGCCGCGTCGCGGAACGCTGCCACGGCGCCCTTGCGCCCGTTGCGGCGGATCTCCTCCACCATCTCGTCCGCCGCATCGAACAGCAGCTGCAACTCCTGCCGGGTCAGTGCCCGCCGCTGCGGGCGTCCCTCGACGTCGAGGATGTGCTTGGCGCTGTTCCAGTCGTGGCTGATCTGGATCGGGTGAGTGCCGAATCGCTTCTCGCACTCGACATCCCACCCATAGAGCGGTTCACAGACGTAGCCAAGGAACGAGCGGATCGCCAGCTGGTAGGCCCGCACCGTCGACAGCGCCAGCCCGCGCACGGCACGTAGATCGGTCGACCACTCCTCGAGATGCTGCGGCGTCCACTGCCACGGGAACTCACCGGAGTGGTCCTGAAACCGCCGTAGCAGATCCAATCGGGCATCGACAGTGCCGAAGGCCAGGTTCCGGCTCAGCTGCTGCTGCCGCCACCCTTCCAGCATCGCCTCGAACACCTGCACGTCCGGACGCAGCAACGGCACCCCGGCCGCCACCACCCGATGGGCCGCGCCAGCGACCTCCAACCTTCGCGATCCCGCCACCCAACACCCCAACATCCACCGAATGATTCCTTCATCAGATGATATATCGGGTGAAGAGCGGCTGATCACAGCCCCGGCTCCGATACCTCTCGCGCTATCGACCCAAGTCGGGGGCCAGCAAATTCCCGCAGCTCAGAGACCAAATCTGTTGACGCAGACAATCTTTCATCAGATGAAATATGGGCCAGAGCCCGGATAACGGGCTGTTATCCGAGGTATCGTGGGAGTCGACCTGCGGCGGACCCGCTGACGCGCGTACACGAAGCGGGCCCGTTATCCGGGGCAAGCACCGGAGGGCAATGGCGATGGCGGGCACGGTGACCCGGATCCGGGCGGTACCGCCCCGCACGGTGCGGGCGTCGGCCGAGGCGTACCTGGACACCATCGGCTCCCCGAACACCCGCCGCGCCTACACCATCGCGATCCTCAAGACCGCCGACCAACTCCACGGCCGCGGCCCGGACGGGCTGCGCGCGGACAGCCGGGCTCTGGCGGCGGTCACCGACACCGAGATCGGTGCCGCGCTGGAGGCCCTGTGGGGTTCAGCGGCGGTGAACACCTGGAACGCGCGCCGCGCCGCGGTCGGCAAGTGGCTGAACTGGTGCCGCGAACAAGGCTGGGACGCACCGGCAGTCCCGGCATCGGCCGGGCGATCCACCCCGCCGGACTCCGGCACCCCGATCCGTTCCCGGACCGCGATCGACCGGCTCATCGCTCGCCGTGACGTCCACCTCCGCGAGAAGACGCTGTGGCGGATGCTGTACGAAACCTGCGCCCGCGCAGAGGAACTGCTGCAGATTCAACATCGAGGATCTCGACCTGCCCGGCCGCTGCGCTCCGGTGAAGTCCAAGGGTGCCAAACCACGCACCCGCCGCCGCGGCGCCGCCCACCACGAGCACGTCCTGGAAACCGTGTACTGGGACGCTGGCACCGCACGGCTGCTGCCCCGTCTGATCAAGGGCCGCACCCGCGGACCGCTGTTCGTCACCCACAGGCGACCCGGGCCCGGGAAATACCTCGCCGACCGCGACGTGTGCCCGGACACCGAGCTGGCCCGGCTGTCCTACGACCAGGCCCGCGACCTACTCGACGCGGCCACCGCAATCGACGGTCCCGGAACCGGATGGGACCTGCACGAACTCCGCCACTCAGGCCTCACCCACCTCGGCGAGGCAGGCGCCAGCCTGCTGGAACTGATGGCAAAATCCCGGCACCGCAAGGCCGAGAACCTGCGCCGCTACTTCAAACCCTCACCCCAGGCCATGCGCGACCTCACCAGCCTCATTGGCCCAGGAGCAGACCGACGTCACTGAGTTGACCGCTGCCCCTGACCTCCGGTGACGTCATATCCGCCCGAAATTCGGCGAATGCTACCGGGACCCCTTTTCGCCACATCCAATGCGAATCCGCCACCGTCTCGCCACATCACCTTGAGAACCGACACCGGGCACAAGGCTGTGCCGTCGACAGACGAAAGGAATCATATCTATCATTACTTACGTAGCGTCATGTAAGTGATGATAGATATGTTAGATATGATATTATTGCTGAATGGCAACTGATACTCGCGCTTCGGGCCCGGTCGGACACGACGATGTCTTCCCCGTTGGAGAAGCGCTCGAAGCAACACGAGCAGCGGTCGACGAGGCCCTTAGCCGCGGTGCGGTAACCGGTGAGGAGGCGGCGGACCTCATCGCGCGGGCCGACCACGTCGCAACGCAACCGGCCCGAATCTCTGCCGCTCACGACCTGCACCGTTTCGTCCACTCGACAAAATTGGGGCGGTGGATCTGCCGATTCCCTGGATGCTTTCACCCGCCGGTCGCCCCCACGTCCACAGGCAAAGGCGGCGCTCGGAGTACCTATTGCGCGGTGGTCCGGGACGAGAGCGGAGGGCCGAAGCACACTGCGGGCAGGTCCATGAGGTTGAAACGGTGGCTCGACCGCGACGGCTCCACGCAGGAAGTGCCGGCCGACGACGACACCCATGAGCGTCCGATCAGCCTCGCTCGAATGTCGATCCCGGCGCAGGTGCAGAGGTTCGTTGATCTGGCGGAGGACCTGACGAGGCAGATCAACGGCACGGCCGCTGGCCTGCGGCAGCAGGTTGCCCTTCTCGGCGATGACGAAGCTCGGCAAGCCGAGATCGAATCAGTGCAGCTCGACGCCCGTCGAGAGGTCGAAGCAGCCGAGACCACCCGCCTCGCCGCCGATGGTCGCGCACGCGAGGCCACGAGACGAGCAGAGCAGGCCGAGCGCGACCGGGCCGAGGCGGAAGAGGCCGCCGAAGAATCGATCGAGCGCGCTGAAGCTGCGGAGCGCACCGCAGCCGAGCAGGCCGAGCGCGACCGGCAAGCCGTAGCTGACGCCCGAAGCGCGGCCGCCGACGATATCGCGCGAATCCGGCAGGACGCCGCCGACGAGATAGCCAACGCCCAGCGCGACGCCGAAGCCCGGATCGTCACCGCAACACAGGAGGCCCAGCAACGAGCCGACGAAGAAGTCCGCGCGATCAGTGACGACGCCGCCACCCGGATCGTTGCGGCCGAGACCAAAGCCGAGGCTGCGGAAATTGCGACGCGCGCCGCCGGTGAGAAGGAACGAGCTGCCCGCGCCGACGCCGAGCAGGCGCGACGCGAGGCCGCGCGCGACGCGGCGACCGCGGCGGCTACCCAGGACGCCAACCGTGCGTTGACGCAAGAACGAGATCAGCTGCTGCGACGGATCGAAGTTGACACCGAATCCCATCGCCAAGACATCCTGGCCGCAAACGGGCGAGCCGAGAAGGCCGAGGACCGACTCGATGAGGAGCGGAATCGCCATCAAACCGAGCTGGACCGTCTCGCAGCCGAGCGCTCGGCGGCCGACACACGCGCTACGACCCAGCTCGAGGCAGTCGTCGCCACCCATGAAAGCCAAGTCGCCGCCCTCGAAGCCCGAATTCGACTCCTAGAGCAGATCGCAGCGTCAGGCAAGGGCGAGCCGTTCGCACCGAATACGTAGAGCCCGGAGGGGCGCAATCCGCGCTCCCCCTCCCCCGGCCTATTTTCGGCCCAGTCACCGGCGACTCCAGCGGGCACGCGCCGATGTATCACGGCAGTTCCGCTTCGCGGCTCGCGGCTACCAGGTCGGGGTTGAGCCGTCCTTTCCTCCCGGATCGTGAACTATCCATGTGATCTGCCAGCTACATCATGCGTGAATTATCTAGCGCGCCGAAGGTTCGGACGATGACCCCTCGGCCTCGCTGGGGGGCGTAGTGCTAGGCGCGATCTTCCTCGCACGGCGGGTCTTGGTCGTAGGCAGCGGTGGAAGGAAGTAGTCGAGAAGCGCCGAGATGAAGTCGCTCCGACTGGGGAACTCGAACGCATCCGAGACGGCGTCATAGGTGGCCAGTTCCTGCTTGCTGGGCCGGAATGACTGCTGTGCACTGTCTTTCATTCGTCCGCGGGCGACTCGACGCCCAGGAACCGGACCGAGAATGCCGTCCGGGTCGTCATCGTCATCTTCGTCGCTGAGGACTTGGATGCTGTCGAGGCTGGCCAGCATCTGGGCGAATACGTCGGCGCCCTCCTTGCGCGCTGCTGTGAAGGCTCGACGTACGACCAGACCGTTGCTGGGCTCTTTGCCAGTATTGAGCTTGCAATCAGTCTGATAAGCGGTGAACCGCTGCCGGACCGTGGAATTGACGTTAACGAGACAGTCGGTTGCTTCCTGACCGCTCGGGCCGAGGTCGGTCACCGTGACAGTCACAGAACCGATCTCGAACTCTCGGGTGTCCAGATTCACCGCTGCCGGTGCGGGCTTCCGTCGAGGTGGAGTAGTTGTGCGCCTGCTCGTGTTCGAGGTGCGGTCGGGACGATGAACATCAGGGGCTGTCGCTGTCGTCGACTGGCCGCTGTGGGAAGCGCTCTCCTGGCTGGGAACCGATTGCAATTTTTCGCCACCCACCGAAGCATCGGCGGGGCGCGGACTGCGTCTGGTAGGGATAGCGCCCGAAGCAGCAGCCGCGAAACTGCTCAAGGAGTCGTCGGCTGGTAGGCCACCCACACGGGAGTCCGAGTCCTTGTCGTCGTTGGCCTTGCTGCTCATGCTGCGTCCTCTTCCTTGTTCAGGGCCGTCCATGCCTGGAGGAATTCCATGCCCAATGCGCGGTAGTCACTCGCCAGCGACGCGATGGACTTCATCACCGATGGTTCGACCTTCCCCTTGAGTTCATGCATCTCCTGTGGCACCCGTCCGTTTGAGCGGCATGCCACAGCTGCCGCTTCAACATGACGAATGGCCTGCTTGAACACCGGTGCAGCGCCGCCGAGGTCTGCTTCAAGGTTTTGTTTGATCTGCTTCTGCACCAAAGTTGCGCTCGTGTTGGTGGCGAACAGCAGCACACCCAGCAGCCTAATCCGGGGGTTTTGGGCGAGAGCCTGCCCAAATCGACGCGCCACAACGCGGAGGCCCTTGCGAGATGAAGGGTCAGATTTTGATGGAATCATGACCATGTCACCAGCCACGAGTGCCTGGAGTTGCAAGACCTCTGAACCGGGTGCAACGTCAAGGATAATGACGTCGTACTCGTCACGTACTGCGTTGATAGCTGCGGCATACATACACATCCAAGTGTTCTTATCTACCTCGTCATCCATGTATGAGGCGAATCGACGCTGGACGTAGAGTTCTTCAACGATATGTTCGAGTTCTATGCCACCCGGGACTACGAACAAATTGGGTCGCGCCTCGCCGGTCGGAACAAGAGGCACACCATCCAGTATGGCTGATACCTGAGCAGCTCCCCTGTCATCCATAGCAGTACCGGTTATACCGAGATCTTCGCAGTTGTTTCCCTGTTCGTCCATCTCTATGAGCAAGACGCGATTGCCGATAGCAGCCAGATCGTACGCCAGAGCTGCCGAAGTAGACGACTTACCGACTCCTCCCTTGCCATTAACAAGGACAACAACCTTACGGTCTAGAGGAGTGACATCTAGGTGCTTCTGCCTGAGTTCGTGTGCATCTCGTGTTGCACTTAGATCTACAAGGCCGAAGCTAGCTGTGATTGTGGCCATGCATGTGCCTCTCTACCACGTGTTTTGCTGAGCATTGCTCGAGATCATACAGCAAGCGTAGTTCAATGACCTGACAAGACACCCTGCGAAGGGTTCGAGTGCATCTTCATGCTCTAGGTATCTCATGCTTTATCGGTTGACATATCCATCTGAGCATAGAAGTCAGTATCGCAATGGGTTGAGGGCAACGCATCGTATGACACATGGGATCAGATCTAGATGGATACATAGAGTGATGTATCGGATGTCTAATCCGGTAAGGTATAGTGACACGTATAGAACAGCGTGTCGCATGTAGTTATGCTGTGCTGTGAGTGAAGGCTTATTCTGGCGTTCATGCTTGGCGCTATCTGATCGGTAGTGCGCCAGGTGGTCTATTGCGGAGTCATCGACCTCAGTCGCAGTGCGTTCAGATAGTCCAAATTCGCCGTCACAGTGACGTAATTTCCGCAGGTCACCGCATGGATGTGGGCCTATTCTTCCTGACGTTGCGGTTCTGCGCCTCGCATGGTGTCGGCTACTCTCAGGACACGCGTCGCCGAGCAAGTACGGTCCTAGCGCAGCCGAGGGATGTCAGATAAAGGCGAAGAAGTCGCAGCCGCGTGGTCTCCGCAGTCGTCATTGCGGGAGCATCGCCGCCGGAGCCTAGCTTTGCTGATCACTCCTGATCGCCGTTCGCGCGCTGCGGCGAAGACTTATCGCAACACCGTTGTCAGACTGACTCTGACTCAGTCGGCAGAGTGAGTGACATCGAGAGTCGCGGCCAGAGACGGCGTCTCGTATCCGCGCCGCAGTGCTCTCGATGTCCGGTGGAGGATCGGAGCAGATCGGACCAACGGGCGTCCAGGTGCAATGCCAGACAGGGCAGTGAACTGCCCAGGCCTGGGGGTCGGATCGATCGGTTTGCAGGCAGGGTCTAAGTCAGACGATCTCGGCTCCGGGATCGAATAGGGGAGGCGCGGCTGGGGATCGACCAGGAGAAGGTGACTATTGCTCCCCGACCAGCCGATGGCCCACTCATCGAAGGGCAGACCATCTTGGGAAAGGTCGGACCATCCGGCTTTACCTCAACTCGTTGCAATACCGCACGTCGCTGGCGGGGCGCGTCCTCAAATCGATACAGAGTCTCGGTAAGACTGCGTCGGGGGGAAGCCGGGGGAGCCTCGCGGCCTTGCCTCGAGCAGAGCCCCTGTAACCCTCCAGTTCGCTGCCATACGCAGACAACCAATGCGACTGTCGTCGGAGCTGCTCTGGGCAGGCCGCAGTGGGTTGCGATGCCTCCTCCCTCCTTCGTGGCAAGTCGAGAAAGATGAGGCGCCACGAGGGAAGTTGCTTGGGGAGTGCCTGTCGGGAGTCCGCCGCAAAAGCGCAACAGCTGAGTCGTCGTCGGGCTGGTCCGGGCCGGATCGGTTGGACGGCGGCCTCGGTGAGAGGAACTCACATGCGCGATGCGCAGTGTCCGCCGCCATCCGCCACGTCTGGTCGAGATCGGTCTAAAGCCTCGCGTGCGTCAGTCTGTCGCGGGCGACGAACCTGGGTGACAGGGTTGCCAGCCGCTATCGATGTCGAGGTGCTCAAGGACGGGATTCCTCCGGTGTCGGCGACTTGGGAGAGGTGGCCCGGTTCGTGGGGCCGCGCGTTCCGTGTGTACTACTGGCACCGGGACGCGCTCATCAGTGGCGCTCGATAGCTCAGGGGAGCCAGCGTACTTTCACCAAATCGGGCGGCGCGGTCGGAACTGTAAGTGCAAGTGGTGCCAAGGAAGTCGAGTCGATCGCGATCAACGGATGGCACAAGAATTGCGCCGACCGACGCTATCAATCTGTCACAGTGACGAAATTTGGCTATGCCGAACTATCGGAATCGGCGGCAACCCTCGAATCGGCGGCGTGAGGACCGCATAGGCGACTACTCGGGCCGTCTGCTTGGTGTGGGTGTGAACCCATGCCGCGCGCTCGGATTTCATCATCTTCAGCGCCGTGCCCGGTTCCAGTCGATAGGCAGTTCCGGTGATATCGCCGGGCCCGCGCCGGTGCGGTTGGCCTGCTTCACGCGACGGCGCCAATCCGCGTCGGCCAATAGCTCGCCCGAACGCAGTTCCTCAAGCCCGGCAGGCTCGTGATGCTCGCTGCGGACATGTCCCGGTCGAGCCTGCTCGATCTCTGGTATGTGGGACTCGGGTGAGACACGCTCACCGACTGTGCCTTTTACCAGGTAGGAGCCCGATCGCTCGTGGCGAAGACCTCTGTGTCGCCGCCCACGACATCCAGGCGGGAAACGTAGCCGATATATCGTCGATATATCGGCGATATGTCATAACGATCATTATCGGCAAAACACGATGCGTAAAATACGCTGTGCTGCAATAGATTTCGACTACCGATCGAGTCCAGGTCTCCAACATATCGCGCCGAGGACTGCATCGCATCTGGTCGGGCTGACAAGAACTCTCCAACTTCCTGTGAAGTGCCAACATGCGGTCGCCAACTTATATACTCATTGCGTCTGAGACGTTTGTCTGAAATGGTGGATCCCTGGTCTCACCTCAATCGGAGCGGACAGATGAACCCGAATGCCCGCAGAGGGTAATAGGTGGACAAAGGCTGCAAGTCGCCGAGCGTCGCACGGCGGCGTAGATCGCCCGGACCTCTTGGCCCTCGTTCCATGCGGCGACGAGGGAGTGAATTCGGAGCAGGTCTCGATTCGCTAGAGAACGACTAGATCGTCCCAGGTCCATTCTCCGGCTGCGGCACCGTCGGACTCACGCCCGAACCGGTACTCCCCAGCAGGGGGTGTCATTAAGAGATCGATTTGTACGGGGGCCCGGAGCTGGTTACTCAGTGTTTTCTCGAGGTCAGGTCGTCCCAACTCGAGCAGCGCCGCCAGTGCTTCCCTGAACTCGGAGCGGGTGCCGATGGTGATGGCGGGCATGGCCCGCTGCACCAACCCAGGGGTGAGATCGTGCAGATCGGCCCTCCGCAACGCATGCACCAGCCAGGCGACGCTGACCGGCTGGTCGATGGTGGTGGTGGGGACGGCTCGCTCGGCGAGCACACGGGCCAGATCGTGGAAACCGGCCTCCCGCAGCGCCTCCAGCAGCCAGGCGACGCTGCCTGGTCGGTCGATGTTGGCGATGAGGACGGCTTGCGTGGCGAACATGCGGGCCAGATCGTGGAAGTCGGCCTCCCGCAGCGCCTCCAGCAGCCAGGCGACGCTGCCTGGTCGGTCGATGTTGGCGATGAGGACCGCTCGCTCGGCGAGCACACTGGCCAGATCGTGGAAGCCGGCCTCCCGAAATACATATAGGAGAGACGAGACAGTATTTTCGTCGTCAGCCACCCGTTCGATGACCCAATCGGCTGGTCGTCGATCGTTCGGATGAAGCCTGCTCATCAATCTGACCAGGTCGAGAGCACTGGAGGGATCTCCATCTGCGATGGCATCCGCCCACATTTGGGCGGCGTCGCGATACAACCCACGCCCACAGGCGGCATTTCCGAGCCTGGTGCGGTCTTGGACGTGGGCGTGACTGGTGAGGGCTGTCCAGAACGCGATCGGCGGAATGACGTCGGCGCGTGCGGTGCGCGACCGTTGGTAGAGGTAGTCGGCCAATAGGTAAGTCGGTCCGCTACGCGCACCAGCCTGCGCGGCGCGCGTCCGAGGGGTGATCGGTGGGTCGATGATGCGGGCCAATGCCCCGTCGGCGCCCTTGCAGGGGCGCGCGGCCTCGGCGAGGGCCTTCTCGAGCCAGTCACCGTCCGCGGCCACGGTGTTCCATTCCAGGCCGGTCATGTAGGCGTGAGCGGCGTCGGCGAGCAGCCCGTGCGGGAGGGCGTTGCGGTGCCCCATCCGGCGAGCGTCCATGGCGACCTGCACGATCGCCCGTGCAGCGGTGGAGAATTCACGCTCGTAGCGGCGCAGCAGTTCCGGCGCTCCGGCCAGGTACTGGGTGATCCGGCCGTCCTCGGCCCGCTCCCGCGCGAACGCGAACCGCGCATCGAACTCGGCAGCAGCCAGGGAGTCGGGGGCCGCGTCGGTGAACGACACCGGTACCTGGATGACCGTAGTGGTCGCTGAATTCTCCAGCAGATCACGAACCTGGGAGGCGTGCGGGCGGCACAGCGCGGTGTAGAAGGCGCGCCACAGCGTGCCGACCACCAGCACCGGAGCACGCCGGCGGTCGGTGAGCAGTTCCCGCAGCGCGGCCGCGGCGTCTTCGTCGCCGGGCCGGTTGTCCCCGCCGAGGTATTCCTGGGTTTCGTTGAGCCACACGACTGCTCGTGGCCGAACCCGGTCCACGTCGTCGAGCGCGGTGCGGCGGTTGGGGGTCCGGGGATGCCACAACCGCCACCCACCCCGCTCCCGCAACGGCGCCAGGGCTTCCCACAAGGCCCGGGTCTTGCCTGTCGAGGAGTCCCCCAACAGCACCACGAACCGGCTGTCGCCCGCGTCGGCCGCCGCGACGATCTCGGCGAGCGCGCCGTCGTGCGGCCGCGGCACGTAGTGGGTGAGCGTGCCGCGCTGGCCCTCGTCGGTGGTGATCGCCTTGTGCACGCCGAGATCGAACGGATCCAGGTCCGCGGTCAGCGGCTGCCCGACGCCTTCCTCGCTCGCGCGTCGATACGCCCGCTTCCATGCCTCCAACTCGGCGCCCGACACCCGGCACGCGGTGACGATCCGCTGCACCGTCTCCCAGCGCGGCAGCCCGGTGACACCGGTCATCAGATTGCTCAACGTCGTCTTGCCCAGGTGCCCGCCCGCGTCGTCGACGCGGGCGACGACGGTGTCGTAGCTCAAGCCCTCACGGGCGAACAGCGCTTTGAGCGCGGCCCGTAGATCCTGCGGTGTCACCACCGCCGCCATCTCGATCACCATTCCCCTGTCCTCGTATCGAGCTCCGCGCTGGCCGGGCGGGGCGTGCACGTAGGCAACAGTATTGCCACCACCGTGGCCTGGTGGCGTGCGTTCAGGATCGGCCGGCCCGCCAGGAGCAGCGCGGCCGCCATCACGGTGTCGGGTCGTCATTGCCGCTGGTCGCGGTCACGGAGTGCGCGGATCGCCTCGAGCAGCTGCCCGCACGCGCGGACCAGCCCGGTCAAGGCCACCGGGATCCCGGTCGCGGACTGAGCGATGAGAACGAAAGCGCCTATCCAGGCCAGGATTTCGAAGGTCATGATTACTACGATCAGCGCCCTCCCCGTTCGGCCGCACCACCGTTGGCCAACCGAACAGCACCCCGCCTCGACCAGCGACGACACGACAGATTCTGCGCCCGGAACCGAACGCCACCGAACACCGGCAAGACTGGCAAACCACCCATCCAAGCGCAGACATCTCAAATCAGCCGATACCGTGTGGCCGTCGCCATTGAAGCGCGCCGACGGTCCCGCCGCGGCTTGGTCGATCGTGGCCACAACTGCCGCCGAAACTTCGGGGTGCGATACCGCTGATCTGCGGATATGCTACTTAGGCAGGGGTTTGATCGGCGGCCCGCACCCGTCGCCCATCCACCACCGACCCAACCCGCTGCGGGCAGTCGGTCAGGTACCGAACATTAGCGCCTTTCCGCACCGAATGTTCTCTAACGAACATCTGTCCTGAAATGGATGCTCGTACTGGATTTCGACGTCCGTGAGTGCCGACTGGTGAGTGTCAGCACCGCCACATACCGCGTGCCGCGCATGAACTAGGAGGCTGCGCCGATGGTTTCCCATCAGCGACGCTGATACTCCCACCTCTGTCGCCAGATCAATCACCCACGGAACTCGGATCAGTCC
Source organism: Nocardia sp. NBC_01377 (assembly GCF_045040005.1). Taxonomy (NCBI): domain Bacteria; kingdom Bacillati; phylum Actinomycetota; class Actinomycetes; order Mycobacteriales; family Nocardiaceae; genus Nocardia; species Nocardia sp. NBC_01377. Next base: position 18,515 of record NZ_CP109568.1, on the reverse strand, counting down.
GTATCCGTGAGTCCGTACAAACGTGCCCAGTTCTCGCGGCTTGTCAGTTGTGGCGCCGCGTCGCGGTATTGCTGTTGCAGGCGAGGCAGTTCTTTTCGGAGCTGGCGCAGGGTGCGCACCGTACGTTTGAGCAGTTTCGTCGCCTGCGCCTTGTCGCGCTGGCGTACTCGTACCCCCGATTGGGATGCGTCGGTCACTACAGCGTGGTCGAAACGCGAGATGTGCCACCAATGAGCGTCTTCGCGGGTCACACCGATGACACCGTGTTCGGTGCGGCCGAACCACTGGTCGAAGGCCCGCTTGAGGAGGATCAGCAGTGGTCGCGAAGGTTCGCCGCCTGCTCGACGAATGCGGATGTCAGCCGGTCGGATTGCGGCCGGGGACGCGGCAGGTTGTTTGATGGTTTCGGGGTAGGCGGTGCGGGTGGATCGGGAGTCCTGCAACGCCTGGGCGCCGCCGTCGTCCAGGATTCGCGGGCCGCGCAGGAAGTCTTCGATGCCCTGGAGCGTGGTGTGGGCCAGGCCATAGTTCATGGCGACGAGGTATTCGGCGATGCGGCGGAACAGTATGCGCGAGATGGTTTTCGGGTCGAGTTCGGTGTGCAGTACACCGACGATGAGCGAATTGCGGCTGCTGAAGTAGCGTGCCCAGTCGTCGAAGTCTTTCCAGTAGAAGTCGTGATGCCAGACTCCGGCGTTGGCGAGGGTGACAGTGGGGAACCCTGCTGCTCGGGCACGCAGGCCGTATTCGACGTCTTCCCATTGGAAGAAGAACGGCAGCGGCAGTCCGATCTGTTTGACGACCTCGATCGGCACGAGGCAGGTCCACCAGGCGTTGTATGTAGCGTCTACGCGGCGTTCCTGGTTCTTCTTCAGCATGTTGGTGTTGCTCAGTGCTTTGGGCGCTTTGCGGCCGTGCGCCAGCTTGTTCAGGTGCACTTCTTCGGCACCGACGTTGAGGTAGTCGGGGTTGAGCAGGTACAGCATCTGGGCACCGACGAGGGTGGGCTGTGTGGTGAAGTGCGCGAAGGCGCTGACGCGCAGCATCGTTTCCGGTTCGCACAGGATGTCGTCGTCCATGATGATCACGTCGCCGTGCTCGTGGAGGGCCGAGGCTTCGTACAGTCCGCGGGTGAAGCCTGCGGATCCGCCGAGGTTGGGTTGGCGGATGTAGTTCAGTTTGGTGCCGAGCTGGTCTGCGGTCTGGATGAACAGTGGTCGACTGCTGACCAGGTCGGTGCCTTGGTCGGCGACGTAGATGGTGTCGATCAGTTCCAGCACGGCGGCATCGGAGGCCAGTGCCGCGACTGTGGTGGCGCAGTCGTCAGCGCGGTTGCAGGTGCAGGTCACGATCGAAAGGGATCGTTGCCGGGCCGGTGCGGGTGCGGTCCACGCGACATCGGACAGGGCGACCGTGCCGCCAATGGCGTCGACCTCGATCCACAGGGCACCGCCGTCGAGGAATTGATTGAGTCGTGCGCGCATCGTGATCGTCTGTGGTGCGGGATGTTCACCGGGATTGTGGCCGGGGGCGTCGAGGGTGTGAGAGTCGATGATGCGGGGGTGCCCGGCGATATCGGAGGCGAGCAGTCGCACACGCGCCTGGTTGCTCACTTCCAAGCACGCTGATACCTCGATCTCGTCGACGGTGGTCCAGCGCTGCCAGTAGCTGGCCGCGAACCGGCCGAAGTAGGTATTGGTGTGCAGCTTGGCGCCTGCGGAGAGTTTTACCGCGAATCGCTGGCGCGCCGCGCTGCCCTTGACTGCGGCGTACAGCCCGTCGCTGATGTTGGTCGAGGGGCCGGTGAACACTCCTCGCTGCAACACCAGCCTGCCCGCGGCGCGATGCCGGGCTACCAGAGTCGTGGTGGGCCCGTGGTCAGGCGCTGCGGCGATGGCGATGCGTTCGTGGCCGTGTGCTGTCGGTTGGTTCATCATCCGCCTTGGATCGTTGCGTTTGTCGTCGACCGGCCCCGAAGACACCTGAATGGGTCACTGCTGCCGCCCCTGACCGGAGGGGAGGCTACCAGAGATGAAGGCGGCAATCTGAAGAGAAAGACGTCGTCTAGCTGGTCGTTTTCGACGCCGTATGGTCGATTCGGTTTGACTGCGGTGTGCCCTGGGCCAGCTCGGTGAGGAGTTGATCCAGACTGCTTCCCATGCACCGTTCGGCCCGGACCTTGCGGGCGGCGCCCGCGCGAATCCGTGCGGATACCTTTGTCGACATGTCCAGCGCTGTCGTGATTTCTGCGGCAAGCGCGCCGGGGCGATCCGGATCGAACAGCAGCCCGGTCCGGGTGTGCCGGATCTGCTCGGCGAGCCCATCTCGGTCCGATGCGATCACTATCGGCCCCCCATTTGCTGCCAGCAGTGCGGTTTCCTGCGGAACCGCACCAATGGGTTCTCCGCGCGAGGGGCACACGATCGCGGTGACATCCCCACAGCAGGACAGGGCGCGATACAGCTGGCGATCGAAGTGCGGGATCAGGGTGTGGGCGTAGTCGATTTCGGCGAGGCGGCGGGTGATCGCGGTCATGTTCGGGTCGTGACGGTGATTCGGTGAGGTGAGGGCCACCAGACGAAACGGTCGATCGACATGTTGCAGTTCATCGATGAGGATGTCGAGGCCTTTGACCGGATCGACCCGACCGGCGAACGCGATGATCGGCAGGTCACGGGGAATCCGGTGCTCGGCCAACACGGCATCGACTTGAGGTGAGGACAGTGGTGTGTAGTCAGGGCTGGTGAGACTGAGTGAGTGCGGGAACCGCAGCGGCTCGGCGCTGAGCCCGAAATCTCGGCGCAGGTGAGCGGTGAAGAATTCCCCGACGTCGGCGATGTGCACTGCATGTCTGGAGTTGACTTGTTCGATGCACCATCGCTCGGCCGCGAGCCGGTCGGGATTGGGAGTCATGCCGGTGACCAGCACCGAGCTGTACCAGAGGTGGACGAGCTGGATATGTGACCCGAGCCTGACCAGGTGCGCAGACAGCCGTAGGTATACCGCGTCGACGGCGAGCACGATGACCCGGTCGTAGAGGTCGGCGATCGACTCGATCCGCGCGGCTAGCGCTCGACACATCTGATGCCAGGCAGATTCGGACCAGAATTCCTCGGCATGCCAGTCCAACGGCCAGCCATGGGCATCGGATTGTTCGAGTAGCCCTGTTGCCACCGAGTGGGCGTGCTCGTCGAACTCGTACCCGGTCGCGGTCGGACACGTTGCAGGGTAGGCCGCGAAGACCCTCGCGATGTCGTGGCGGTCGAGTATCGCTCGGTTGACTGCTATCTCGTGAAGGAAGGCTTTGGTCTGGGTGCCGATGCCGCTGTGCGCGGAAGTAATCCCGTCGAAAGTCGCGTATACCAGTGCGGTCCTGTCTTTCGTATTCATCAGGTCATCACCACAGGATCGACATAGAAGGGACGAAAACGGGTCGCCACCGGCTGGGTGAGGTGTTGCCACATCGCCACCGGCACCGCACCGCTGATGAGCGCGGCCGCCCGGCGAGCCATTTCATGGTCGGTGTCGTGCACCTTCAGTCGGCATCGGGAGATATCGCGGGACTGAGAGGCCACGGTGGGGTTGTTGATCTGCCAGCGGCTGCCGATCAAATGCCCCTCGCGGAGGCTGTAGGTAGTGATTGGCGACAGCGCGGCCGCATCGCCGCCGACGATCGCGGGTAGCGACAGGGCCAGTATCGGATCGCTACCGTCGGCATCGGTGATGGCTATCGACCATCCGCGCTGGCGATGGGTATTCCAACTTGGCGTTTCGATGTCGAAGCGCGCCTTGAATTTCGGTTCTCCGAAAATCTCGATGCCCGGGGAGATCGCGGCGTCATGATCGCACGCCACATGCAGGGGGAAGAACCCGATCTGCTTGGCTTGATCGTTCCCGCGCAGAAAGTCGTGAACATCGATCGGCACACGGAGAGACCGCTCGGCAGGAACAGCGAGGATGCTCAGCTCCAGCTCGTTGATCACGGCGTCACCGGTGGGGTAGCTCGCGTGATACCGCTGATATGCCACTGCCAGATAGGTTCTACCGCTCAGAACCGCAGGTGCCAGCGATCGCGGCAGGGCCTCGGTGGTCAGGTGCTGGTGGGTGGTGAACAGCGCGGCGCAGCCGGAAAGCGAGGCGTAGTGGAACGGGCTGGCCTCGTCGTCGGGAATCGTGGGCCACGGGTTTGTGGATGTCGTCATCGGTGTGTCTCCTGCCGACCGGTGAGGGCGCCGACTGCCGCGTTGGACGGTCTGGTGGTGAACAGGCCGCGGATCATGCGTCGGGTGCGGGTGTCGGAATTGGTGTAGTCGTGGCGGCCGTGCCCGAGGCGATCGTTGGCGAACAGCACGCCCATCCCCTGTTCGAGGCTGAATTCGACGTAGTACCTCGGATCGCGCTCGCGACGACCGCGGATCATCGTCGCGAGTGCCCGCATCAACGCCAAACCGTCCTCGTCGTCTGGGATCTGCCAGCTGTCGGTAGGTGTCAACGACAGCCGCGTGAGCAGATCTCCGTCGACTGTGCTGAGTCCTGGGCCGATGCTGACAGAGCGCGCCGCGCCCGGCAGGTTCGACACCCGCACCAGGGCATGTGGGTGCATCAGCGCGGCCGCGGCCGCCGGGTCCGAATCGGCCAGCTCGGCGAAGATCGCGGTGGTGTTGACGAAGAACGTGGTGCCACCGCTGTGAGCAGGCTGGACGCACAACAGCAGCGAAGTCTTTACTTCGCCAATGGATTCCAGAGTTCCATCGCTATGAAGAGGCTGCCCCTTGGTCGAGTCGAATGACGGGTGTGCCATCTGGGCAGTTCGGTTGTCAGCGCACATACGTGCTATTCCGTCGCTCATGGCAGCGGTGCCGCGATACAGCGACGGCGTGAAGGTTGGTCCGAGCGCGAGCGCGGCGGCCACCGCGTTGATCGAGTCGTCGGTGACCGTTCGATTCTTGGCCGCGATGAGGCAGATCCCATGCCGCTGATAGCGCGACACGATCTGCGCGCGGGCCTCCGCCGAGATCGCGGTGAATGAATCGACTTCGACGGCGGGCAGTTCCGCCAGGCCAGCGAAAGACGGGATCGTCGATCTGTCGAAGCGGTTCAGAAGGTCATGCATGAGGGTGGTTTCCCCTTCGGTCGGGCGCAGGTCGTGAGCGGTCCTCGGCGCCGTGCCGGATGAAGTGTGAGTCGTGCAGGAAGACCGGAATCGGCTCCTGCGGTTGTAAGTACAGCGAATCCAGCAGCACCCACGCCGAGGAGGCGAATCGGCTCCGGGTGAACGTGCCCGCGTCGGTCAACAGCGGAAGAGGAAGCAGTTCGGCGAGCGTTCGAGGCACATACAGGGTGCGGCGCTGCGGAAGGAACATAGGCACAGCCCCGGCGGCCGTCTCGACCAGGGCCAAATCGGCGGGAACTACGCCGTCGAACGCGGGGGGCAGGCTCGCCAGATCCTCACGTAGCAGCCGCATCCATCGTCGGTCGACCTGCTGAGTGTCGGCCGCGTCGTGGACAGTGATCATGCGTCGCTGATCCCATCCATCCAGGGTGATGCCGGTGCTTGCTCCCTCAGTCGGCAGGCGCCGATGCTCACGCCATTGGTGGCATCGGGTCGCGTGCTGCCAAGTCCATGTCTGCACGGCGCTGTCCTCGTCCGGACTCGCGCATCGTTGAGTCATCATCATCTCCCCTGCTCAGAACCGTGCCGCCACCGAAATAGGATCCGACAGCGCTCGCGTCGGGCAGTACAGGGCGAGGTCGAAATGACTTGTGCCGGTGATGTGGTCGGCGATCACGCGGCCGGTGAGAGGCCCTGCGAGGATGCCGTTGCGGAAATGTCCGGTAGCAATCGAGATCCGCGGATCCCGGCTGGCACCGATCAGCGGTAAGCGATCAGCGGTCTGGGGCCGGAACCCTGCCCACATGTCACTCACCGACCATCGGCCCGCCATCGGGAATGTCCTGCGTACCCGGTCCAGGATGGTCGAGACCACCTCGACGGTGTTCTCGGCGGTCCCCGCGCGGTATTCCTCGCTGGTGCCGCAGATATATTGTCCCGCAGCACGTTCCAGCAGACATCCGCAAGCGCCGACCGGGAGATACAGCACGTCTTGCAGCAGGCCGGGCGGCCCGGCCAGTTCGATGATCTGCCCGCGCACCGGGAACACCGGTACATCGAGACCGAACAGATCGGCGACTTCAGCACTCCAGGCGCCTGCGGCGATCAGTACCCGGTCGCAGTCGAGCACCACATCGTCCGCACACCGCAACCGGATGGTCTCGGTCGAGGTGGAATCGACCCCGACCACCGCTGTGGGAATGACGTCGACTCGACCGGTGCGTCCGAGCGCGTCGTAGACCAGCGGGGCCAGACGTCGTGGGTCGACGACCGCTTCACCGCGCACGTGCATGGCTCCACGGATCAGCGCGGTATCGATACCGATACGACGCAATGCCGGGTCCTGCGGTGCGAGGTAGTCGCAATCGCTGTCCAGCGAGCGTGCCAGCTCGGCGTATCCGGCCAGCGCGGGGGCGCGCTCGTGGAAGTCGAGCACGTAGAAGTCCAGTTCCCGGAACCCTGCGGCGGCGCGAAAGTCGGTGTCTTCGAGCCCGATGCGACGAAGAAAATCGGGATAATAGTTGGCCGCTTCCCGCAGGAAGGACAGCCATTCACGGGGTTCGTAGGTCTCCCATTCGCAGGTAGGGGTGAGCATGCCGACCGCGGCGGAAGTCGCGGTCCCCGCGCGCTGGTCCCCCAGCACCGCCACCCGACATCCTGCTTGGGCCAGATGCCAAGCCGCGCAAGCGCCGATGATCCCGGGCCCGATCACGGCGACGTCAACGGTGATCATGCGGCCCTGCCAGCCAAAGCCACGATGCTGGCGATGGTGTGTGCGACTGACGCGACATCGGTATCGGTGACCGCGGGGCCGGTAGGCAAGCACAGCACGCGCGCCGCGAGCGATTCGGTGTTCGGCAGCGGCTTCGGCGAATGGATGGCCGATTCCGTGCGATAAGGCTCCAGCGCGTGGCATCCCGGCGCGAAGTAGGGCTTGGTATGGATGTTTCGGGCGGCCAGACGCTCGCACAGTTCGTCGCGGCCAATCCCCGCAACGGCGGAGTCCACCTCGATGACGACGTAGTGGTAGTTGCTGGCGGTGCCGTCGCTGGGCTCGCGAACCACGACCCCGGACACACCAGTCAGGTACTCCCGGTAGAGCGTGTGCTTGCGCCGGTTCGCGGCGATGACAGGGCCCAGACTCGGCAGCACCGCCAGCGCCATCGCGGCGGAAATCTCGTGCATCTTCGCGTTGGTGCCGACCGTTGTGAACTTTCCTGACGGGTTGGTACCGAAACTGCGCATCGCTCGCACGCGCTCGGCGATCGCGTCGTCATTGGTGACGACCAAGCCACCCTCGCAGGCACTGACGATCTTCGTCGCGTGCAAACTGATGACCTCCGCCGTACCGAACGTCCCGACCTGCCTGCCGTGATAGGTGACGCCGAGCGCTTGCGCAGAGTCGAGGATCAACGGAATGCCGTAGTCGCTGGCCAGTGCGCTCAATTCCTCGAGCGGACCGACGTTCCCCCATGTAGCCACCGCGCAGATCGCCGAGGTGCGGTCGGTGATCAAAGGCTCCACCGTCGCCGCGGTCACCGTCGCACTGTTCAGCTCGATGTCGGCGAACACCGGGGTCAACCCAATCCAGGTGAAAGCCTGCGCGGTGGCCGGAAACGTGAACGAGGGAACCACGACCTCGCCAGCGAGTTCGCACGCCTTGGCAACCAGCTGGATCGCGGTCGTCGCATTGACGACCGCGATCACATGGGCGGCGCCGAGTACCGCACCCAGCTCGTGTTCGAGACGGCGCAGCAGCGGACCCTGATTGCTCAGCCATCCGTTGTCGAGCGCCTCCCGGATGAGGGCGGTCAGAACATCTAACTGCGGTAGGTTCGGTCGCCCGACCATGATCGGTTCGGTGAACGCCAGACCGTCATCGGCGCTGTCGGTGTATTGCTGCTTTCCAACAGCCAACATCATTTACCTCCAACAGGTTTCATGCTTCACCGAACCGCAGCGAGTGGATCTCCGTCGGCCAGGTCGTAGCTATTCCGGTGGTTGATCAGGGACTGAGTGCGCATCGAACAGGCGCTTCCACTCCGACCGCGAGGTCATGCCGGAATGGGCTGCGCGATAGGCCGTCTGCAACTCGGGGAATCGCGCGTCGAGCTCACGATGCAGCGCCAGCGACTGCCGCAACAGCGCCGCCGCCTTCGCCCGGTCGCGTTTGCGAAACACCACGCCACGACCGTCGGCAGTGGTCACCGTGGCGCCGTCGACCCGGCCCAGCGAGAACCATCGAGCTTCGACAGGGGTGTAGTTCGCTTGCGGTGCTTCATGGTTCGCATCATCAGCAGCGAACAGGTTGCGGCCGACGATCTCGGCGAGTGCCGCGATCTTCGTCAGCGGATTTCGGGGCCCGGTCACGCCGAAGGCCTTGGCCCTGCCCGACGTCGGCGACGGCAGATCAGCGGCCGAGTCCAGGACCATCGCGTCCGGGAAATCGCGTCGCATGCCCCGCACCTTCGGCAGCGCCTCCGACAGCAACTCCCACAGATGGTCAGGGCCCGCCAGGAAGTCACGGATGGCTTCCATCTGGATGTGAACAGTCGAATACTCCAGACAGATCAGATGCTTGACCAACGCCTTTATCGAATCGACCACGATGGGCCGGTGCGGGCCGTCGTGATACAAAGCCGCCACGATCAAGCGATTGCGCAGATGGAAATACGCCTGCCAGTCGATGGCGTCGTCCTTGTCGCTCCAAGCCATGTGCCACACCGCGATACCGGGAACCGACACCGTCCGATGCCCGGCCGCCCGCGCCCGCAACCCGTATTCCACGTCCTCCCACTTGAGGAAGAACGGCAGCGGCTGCCCGATCCGCTCAGCGACCTCACGTGGGATCAGGCACGTCCACCACCCGTTGTAGTCGACATCCACACGGCGATGCAGATTCGCTGAGTTGTCTCGATCCCGCAGCGGATAGCGGGCGAAGTCGTGGTCGTACTCGGAATTCGGCGCTGAGGTCCACATAAACCGACCCCGGTCGACGACCTCGCCCATCGAATGCAGGTGACTGCGCTCCTGCAAATTCAACATCTGACCACCGACGATGATCGGATTGCGCGCATAGCGGCCAAACGCCAGCGCTCGCAGGATCGAATCCGGCTCGATCATGATGTCGTCGTCCATGTAGAGGATGAACGGACTGTCGGTGTTCTCGATCGCCTCGTACATGATTCGCCCGTATCCCCCGGATCCACCGAGGTTGGGTTGGCGAAAGATGCGCAACTTGTCACCGAGCGCTTCGGCCGCCACATCGAATCCTGGTTCCCTGCTGACGAGCCTGTCGCCCTGGTCGGGCACCAGCACCACATCGATCACCTCGGCGACCTGCGGGTCACTCGACAACGCCATCAGCGTCGCCACTGCGTCGGCGGGTCGGTTGAATGTCGGCATTCCGACAGCGACGCGCCGGGTCTGCATCCCGTCAGGTGGGTCGATCGGCGAGTACCAGCCCGCCGACAGCACCGTCACCTCGGTCTCGGTAGTCAGATCGAACCAGATCCAGCCCCCGTCCTCGAACGGTGCCAGATCGATCTCGGCCTCGAAGACACCTTTCCCGGACTCGTCCGGCGTGACGAAATCCCCGAGCACCGCTATCCGCGAACCGTCGGCCTTGGACCGGTACACATCGACTCGGCAGGCACCGCGCACCTCGACTCGCACGACCACCGACGGCAGCACCGACCACCGGCGCCAGTACGCCGCGGCGAAGGCATTGAAGTACGTCTCGAACGACACTTCCGACTCCGCCGACACCAGAACCGAAGTCCGGCTGAGTGCGTGCGCCCGCCCGGGATTCGATTCCGCCTCCACCTGGTACAGCGCCCGCACATCCAACGGCTCTCCAGGCCGAGGGAATATCACGCGCTGCAACAATTCGATGCCCTGCCGATGAACGCTCATAGTCCTCTTTCCCCAGTTCACTGGTCCAACTCGGATGCTCGCGACACTACGAGACCGCTACCGCACGCAAATACCTAGCCGAATGAGGTCAGGTCGACGCTCAACCGACCACGCTCCCGACCGCTCCGTCCGTGGAACAGGCGGCGGATCACGCGCAGATTGTCGGCTACTCCAACGGGAGATGTCAACTTGAAAGCTGTTGTAGTGCAATACATTTGGATACTCCATGACAATTGATCGGTGCCGTGCAGCTTGGCGTGCACGAATGCCCCGAATTGGGAATTACTGCTACGTATCCTGTGTATCCACCTCCCCAGGCCGGGAGGTTCGCGCGAGGTCCACATCGGCGGTGGGTAACTCGATCCGGCCGATCTCGGCGAGCACTTGCTCCGGCAGTGGTCGGAATCCAGCCCATGGTGGAATCAGCCAGCGCCTGTCTGTTCGGCGTGGGCCGGGGAGGGCGACAACCGCGTCGGGCATGATGATGCGGGCCTTCGTCGCGGTCAGTTCCGGGCGCCAACGTGCCCGCAGATCAGGCGAGACCGGACCGGTCAGCATGATCCAACCAATATCGTCGACAACGATCACAGGACCGGGCTCGACGAGCTGATCGTGTACCTTTTGCCCCACCTCCTCTGGCATGAACACCCCGCCGATGGTCGACCACCGGCGCAGCACAATGTCGAGGCTTTCCTGCAAGACAACGCAGTCCAGAAAGCAAATCGTGCGATACCGATGAGCTTCCGCCATGACCTTGTCGGGCCCGCTTGATGGTGGCGACATCCACTCACCTCCTCGCCTGGACTAGCCGGTCGCGAGCCGCGGCCGCGACTTTCTCAGCGACTCGACGCGGGCTCAGATCGGAGGTGTCCACGATCAGTTCGGCCTCGGCCGCCATCCACTCTCGACGGGCCTCGATGTAGCTGGGCATGTGTTCCAGGCGCCAGCCGGCCGCGCGGTGCAGTAGGTCGTCTCCACAGATCCGTCGTCGCACTGTGTCGGGCGAAGCCTCCAAGAGGACATGAAGCACCGGATGACCGAGAATGCGAAAGCCCTCAGCGATCTCGTGCCAGTACTGCCGCACCAGCACGGTCTGCGCTATCACCAGGTGCTGACTGGCCTCCCGGGCGATCACATCGGCGACCATCGGTGTGAGCGTCCGCCAGGCTGGCAGATGCTGAAAGTCGTCGTATCCGAAATCCTGCAACTGCGACAGGACCAGAAAACCGACCTTTTCCGGCTCGAACCGATGCCACGTAGCATCGAAATCGGCCAAAGCGTCGGCGCTGGTCGACTTTCCTACGCCGTAGGGACCGTTCAGCCAGATGATCACCGCCAGCTCCTGTCTCGAGCGGAATCACGGCGGCCACCTCGAGCCTGCTGGCACCGACCGCGAATATGCACGGAAGTCATCGCAGCCTCCCCACTGCGGCCAAACAGAACTCACTGACCGCCGGATCCCAGCCGAAGCCCGCCCCGGCCACCCCGGCTCGCTCCACATTCGGACGCCAGCGGTGCACGGGGACCAATCCGGGCCGTATCAGGTCGAAGCCGGACACGAGTCCGGCGATCTCCTCCGCTGAGCGAGGCCACAACGCGATCCCGCCATGGCGGTAGATATCGCGCGCTTCGTGGACCATCTTGGTTTCCACGTCGTCGGTGATGTGGCTCATCACCACATACGACCCGGGCGGAAGGATTGCGGTGACCGCGTCGATCACCGCACGGGGGTCGGCGATGAACTCGGCGACGAACCCGAGGCAAATCGCCACCGGCTCGATGAGGTCCACCGTCGCGCTGATCTCTCGTACGATCGTGTCGGTATCGGTCAGATCCGCGTGCACGAACTCGGCGCAAGAGCCCGCGAGTAGGGCGCGCCCGTGCGCGGCCACGACCGCATCGCTGTCCACGTACACGGTGCGTGCGCCAGGAAGCACCCTGCCCGCGATCTCGTGCAGATTCGGTGCGCACGGATATCCGGCACCGAGCTCGACGAACTGGAAGATCCCGAATTCGGCCGCCAGATCGTGCACCGCGCGCAGCAGAAACATTCGGGCCGCTCGCGCGCCCAGCTGGAAAGCGGGGGCCTCCTTGACCAGGCGTGCACCGAGAAGCTGGTCGACCTCGTAGGAATCCTTACCGGCGCCGAGCAGGTAATCGTGCACCCGCCCGCAGTGAGGGCGAAGGGGATCATGTGCGGTGAGCGCTTCGGCCCTTGCCCTGGCCGACATCGCATATCGGCTCATCTGGTCTCACCTTCCACACCGGGACCGCGAAAGCGCGGTGACCCCCGACGCGAATCGCGGCTGCTGACCAGCGCGCATCTGTATCGGGGCGAGTACGCCGCGACCCGGGCCACGTCGGTGTGTCGCTCTGACGGTGAGGGCACCGATCCCATCCAGGTACCGTGCCCTTTCGGGGTGTCCAGTTTCGTACAACGCGGGCCGGATCTGTTGTGGTGAAGAGGCATCCGAACGTTGTGTGGTGCCCCGCTCATCCGGTCTCATCCGGTTGGCGGCGCTCCGCTGCTTCCCCGCCGTCATCGACGTACGCCTGGAAGTCCTCGCCGACAGCGGCATTCACAGCCTTGACGTGCTCGATCGCTATCGACCGGCTTTCGGCGTTACCCCGACCTGCACGTATCAGCTCGGCGAGCGCGAGATCGAGTCCTTGCGCAAATCCTGCCTGGTCGTCGTTGTTGCTGGCCTCGAGTGCGAGGATGAGCTTCCCGGTGTATTCCGTGCCGAATTCATCGATCAGCCGATCGATCGTTGCCTGGGCCCGTGGCAGGGAGACCCCCTCCCTGCTGTACACAGTTGGTCTCGCCGCCGACAGCTCGGAGTGGCCGTTGGCGACGATGTTGGGTGTGGGGGGTGTTGGTGGTGGCACTATTGCGCCTTCACAGGTGTGGGGATGCGGGTGAGGTGGGTTGGTAGTTGTTGGTGGCCGATGCTGATGAAGCTGTTCAGGGTTTCGAGGTCTTGGGGCTCGGCGAGTGTGAGGTGGGGGAATCTGGTGAACAGGGCGGGGAGCGCGGTCGTGGCTTCGAGGCAGGCCAGGCCGGCGCCGAGGCAGTAGTGCGGGCCGTAGCCGAAGCTCAGGTGTTCGATGCTCGGCCTGCTGGGGTCGAATTCGTCGACGGTGGTGCCGGGCCGACGACGGTTGGCGGCGGCGATCGCGGCGATGATCGGATCGCCCGCTTTGATCTGCTGGCCCGCGACGTCGACATCGATATCGGTGATCGCGTAGCGCAGCGGCAGATTCGCCACCGGCGGCGCGAATCGCAGGGTCTCCTCGACCAGACGCGGCCATTCGACGGTGCCCGCGTGGAGTTGGGCTCGGAGTTCGGGGCGGGTGGAGACTTCGTAGATGGCTTGGTCGAGCAGGTTGACCGTGGTCTCGAATCCGGCGGTGATGACCAGCAGCAGGGTGTGGACCAGTTCTTCCTCGCTGAGCCGGTCGCCTTCGTCGCGGTGGTTGATGAGCAGGCTGGTCATGTCATCGCCGGGCTGGGCGCGGCGTAGCGCCACGAGGGTGGTCAGCAACTCCAGCATCTCGGTGAGGGTGAGGGCCGGATCGCGTTGCGGGAGTGTGGAGAAGATCTCCTCGACGCAGACCCGCAGGCGTGGTTGGAGACGGTCGGGTACTCCCATCAGTTCGGTGATCACCCGCAACGGCACCTGGGCGGCGTATTGCTCTCGCAGGTCGACCACCGATCCCGACGGGTGTTCGGCGAGCTCGTCGAGCAGTTCGCCGACGATGCGGTCGATCTGGGGTTGCAGCGCGGTGACCCGGCGGGCGGTGAACGCGGGCCCGACGAGTTTGCGTAGCCGCGTGTGGTCTTCACCGTGGGCGGTGAACATGTTGCGCACCGACACCCACGTGATCAGCGTCCAGTCCGGTGGGACCTCGCCCGCGAGGAAAGCGGGCCAGTGCCGGTAGCTGTCCTTGGACACCCGCTCGTCGGCGAACAAGGACTTGAGCAGGTCGGAAGTGGTAATCGCCCAGGCACGTATCCCGCCGGGCAACACGACCGGGACCAGCGGCCCACGCTCACGCAACAGAGCGGCTTCACCACGAATATCGGTACCGGTGGCATCGAGCACGTACGGCTCGAGGACGGATTGCAGATCGGTCATACCAGGACTCCAAATGCGGAAGGCGATCAGAAAATGCGCGATAGAACAGTTCGGTTGAACGGTCAGCGGCGGGCGCGCCGCGCGGTCAGCGGATCGAAGACGACCGGAAGGGCCTTGAGCGCGCGATGGAAAGGCCCAGACCGCCACACCAATTGCTCGGGGCGGCAGGCGAGTCGGAGATCGGGCAAGTGATCGAACAACTCGTCGATAGCGTCGGCGGCGCATTGATAGGCGATGTCGCGGGCCGGGCAGTCATGGTCGCCCGTCGAGAACGACAGATGCGAGACGTTGCGGGAGTAGTCGATGTAGCCGGTGGCATCGGGGGGACGGGTGACGCGGGGGTCGGTGTTGCAGGCCGCCATGCTGATGAGCACCGGCTGGTCCGCAGGCAAGATGACACCATCGACGTGGACCGGATGACGGGGATACCGGACACACAGATTGGCCAGCGGCGAATCACGGGACAAGACCTCGTCCAGAGCGTTTTTGGTCGTGCACGCGCCACTCACGACCTCTCCACCGAAACGCGGATCGGTCACGACCAACCAGCCGGTGTTGGCCACCAAGTGTTGGAAGGGCTCGATACCCGCCGCATACATGGTCAAGACCTGCTCACGTATTTCCTGCTCGCTCATATCGCCCGCGTGCTGAATCAGCCTGGTCGTGACGTCACTACCCGGCTTGGCACGTTTGAGGTCGATCAGCGCACCCAGCGCGGCATCGAGGATCGCGTCGACCCGCTGGGGGTCGGGGACAGCCTCGAACATCATCGCGAAGCCCGCGGCAAGCTCAGCACCGATATCCGGCGGGCAGCCCATTATCTCGTTGATCGTTCTGAACGCCAGCGGGCCCGCGTAGTCCGCGACCAGGTCCATCTCGCCGTTGGCTGCGACCGCATCGATGAGCGTGCTGCCGTGTTTGGCGACGGTTTTGTGCAATTCGTGCAGGTTCACCGCTTTCAGCGCGGCGTTGGTGGCCTTGCGGTACCTGAGATGGTCGTACCCGTCGCTACGCAACGCGTTGTCCCTGTCTCCCATCATCGGCAGGACCGGGCACTCCGGGTCCATCGTGGCCTGCCACCTACTCGGATCGGCCCGAAAGCGATCCGAGTCGTGCAGGATCTGCACCCCACGACCCCACCCGATCACCAACGTCGCCATGACACCCGGTGCCAACTCGACCCGGGCGAAATCCGGATGGTGGCGGCGCATTTCGGCGTAGAAGCGGTGCGGATCGCGCGCAAACGCCCGCGAATGCAGCGCGAAGAAAGGACCGTCCAGGCCGCTCGGTCCGGATTGCTGTCTGACCGTTCCTCCCGCCGAGGCCGACAGGGTGACACGGTGCGTGGGCGGTGGAGGGGCCGTAGTGGCCATGGAGCGTGTCCTTCTCTACGACTGTTTGCGATCCAGTCGGCGTCTCAACGCAATGCGTCTGGTGAGCACCGGAACCGAGAAATCGCGGCTGTTCAACACTCTTTGCAGATCAGTGCGCCGGGATGGGACCGGCACCATCCCGAACCGGATGCTTGCAGTGACGGTAGGAGCCGCCGAATGCCTGCGGTGATGGGATATCGATGATCCGGATTCGGATATACGGAAACTTGTATATTGTTCCGGCGGAGCTCATTTCGAGGCCCGATTGCGGTGCGGTTCGGTCGACAATGGAGACGTTGGCTGGCGCTGTTAGCTCTAGGCCGTTCGGCTCGGACTCCGGCTGATGGGGTCTCGTCGAGGCCAGCGAGGTGCCTGGTTGCGACGGTGCGGAAGGTGCCGATGGGCAATGACTGGAATGCCTGAAATCTGTAGTGAGGCATTTGATTTCTCCCGGCGGCGAGGACATCGAAGTCGACCCGCCGCCGGGAGGCTTGGAGCATTGGGCGTAGGGCTGGCCGGTGGTTCCCGGCGTACTGCACGGAGTCGCGGCGTTGCCTGGCTCGTCCGACCTCCACGTGTCGGTGACGCGTCAGCCGAGGATTTGCCACCTCGGGCTCTGGTTGCCATCGTTCGGTCTCCGCTCGGTACCTGTCAGCTCGTCCTATTGCTCAGCTCTCAGGAAACTGGCTGCCTACACTGATCAGAAAGGTGGCAACTCGCGGGAACGAGATTTGCCATACCCGTGGGGTACGTAAATCGATCCAAACGTGGAGGGGCATTGGTGACAGGTCTGACCGAACCGGACCGGCAACCGGCGGCCATCGCGAACCGTTTGGCGCGTGAAATCAAGCGGCGGCGCCTCGGGGCGGGCCTCAGCCAGCGCAAGTTGGCCGCCCAGATCGGTTACACACGCCAGTACGTGTCCATGTGTGAATGGGAGGATGCCAGCCTTCCTTCGGCGGAATTGGTTGCGGCGATAGACACAGCAGTCGGCGCGAACGGCGAACTGGTCTCGATGCGCGCCGAAGCGCCCGACAGACGTCACCGATCTCGGCGAATATCGACCGAGTTGGTGGCGGCGTCCGAACGCGGCCCGGCGGCTGCGGTTCAGTCGACGGCTGTGGTGGCTGCTGAACTGGATCTCGATCGGGCGTTTGATGCTGAGTTGGCCACGTCATTTCTCCGGTCGCGCTCGGTGTCGGAGGCGACAATCGACAGCTTCACCGCAGTCACGAATCTCCTCGCCGGTCAGCGGCAGAGTATTGCGCCCGATGCACTGATAGGGCCAATAGAAGCGCATCGGGACGCTGTTGCCACACTGTTCCGCGCTGCCACAAATGAGCGTGTCAAACAGCAGGTCGGAGCTCTCCTAGGGGAGACTTCTGTTGTCGCAAGCCGCGTTTGGAGCGCCGTAGGCGACAGGTCGATGGCTCTGACCCATTGCGCGTTCGCCCGCAAGCTTGCAGACCAGCTGCAAGACAGGGCAATGAGTGGAATTGCGCGAATATTTGAGAGCAATCTACGGTCCGACGCTGCAACGTTGATCAGCTCGGATGGCGATGTGGTGATCGGACTGCGGATTCTCAAGGAAGCCGCTGAGTTCGCTGATTGTCTACCACCCGCCGCACGAGCCCGAATCGGCGCGGAGCAAGCACAGGCATACGCAGTACTCGAGCTGCGGGAAGAATGCGAAGAAGCGCTCATGCGCGCCCAACGAGCCGCTGAATATATCTCCGAGGGTGACCGCACAGGATTATTCAGCGACTGGAACACGACACGAATTCAGGTGTATGTAGGCACTAGTCAGCTCCTGCTCAACGAGCCCAAGAGGGCGATCGCTGCTCTCAGTTCAGCTTTGAACACCAAAATGGGCGACAGCCCCAATGTCGAACTTGCCGCGCGCGTTGACCTCGCCAGCGCATACACGCTATCCGGTGAGCTAGAAGAGGGTTGCAGGATTCTTGGAGACGCATACGGCGCCCTGGCGGCGATGGGGAATCATCGCGGAATCGAGCGCGCGAACCGAGCCATCGAGAGGATGTCCCCCTGGCGGAATGAACGGCCGGTACTGGCGATGAGGGAAAAGATCGGCAGTCTCAGTTCCTGCTGATGGTGCCGATTATCGACTCGATGGCCTGTACCGTCGTATCGGGGTCTAGCCAATCAATGATCGAATCAGGCGAGTGTTGCGACAATTCGGCGCGCGTTACTCTGTGAGTGACAGCAATGACTCTAAATCCAGCGTGTCGTGCGGTTGCTATATCGTTGGGTGCATCACCGATGATGATCGTTCGCGTGGGGTCAACTGCTTCTCCATATTTTTCGAAGAATCGACCGGACACGACGGCAGGCAGTTCAAATCTGTCTCGAGCATCTGAACCAAAGCCGCCGATATTCAGATCGAGGTGAGGATCCAGGCCTGCCACTCTAAGTTTGAATTCCGCAGCGACGCGCAAATTTCCAGTCAGCGCGGTCTGTACGAACCCACTTTCTGCCAGGGCGGCGATAGTGTCGGCCGCGCCAGGATATGCAGGCTGGTCCCGTGCAAGTTCGTCCTCTCCGCGGGACATGACATCTACCAACTCGACACTGAATCTTTCTAGTCCGCTTTCTGCCAATGCAGCGGAAATTCCAGACGCGATTGCAGTATCAATAACTATGGACTCGTCGGTATAGCCGTGGACGCGTGCAGGAGGGAAAACCACTTCAGACTCCTCGAGACCGTATGTCCGTGCGACGGCCCTGCGCAGCCAACGCAAGTCCGCAGGAATCAAAGTGCCATCAACATCCCAAATAACGAGTCCCTTGTATGCCGCAACCATGCCTACGGATTCTTCCAGACACCACCGTTTACCGCAGTGCGCACCCCGATGGAACCGGAGCACCAGTGGGGTGATCAGGTGTCCTTGACGGCAAATTCTGCCGTGACGGTAGGTGCACGGCCGTCGACTAGATGATTGAGCTCGCAGTGCCCCG
>NZ_CP109567.1:0-536142 GCF_045040005.1 Nocardia sp. NBC_01377 | reverse complement strand
CACGTTGGCGCGTTAGTGAAGCGACCAAAACACCGGAATGGCGGCAAGATTGAGTAGCGAGATGACAACGGATCAGGGTGCCCGCGGAATCGACTTGGTACCAGTGCTGTAGGGCGTGGGCAGAGGTCCACGCCGCTCACGCTCGCCCAACTCGCTGCTCGCCGCGCTGCTCGGCGGCGCGCCCCGCGGACTCGTCATCGCGGGGCGCTGCCGTGACGCGGCCGGTCAGACCGGCGCGTCGACCGGGATCAGTTCCTCGCGCTCCTCGAGCTGGGCGAGGATGTGCGCGGTGACGAGGCGGTTGATTTCACCGTCGGCGATGTCGCCGACACGGGTGAGGTTGACGGTGCCGGTGGCGTGACCGTATCCCGGAACGGGCACGGTGATGTGTTTGGACTCGGGTGGCAGGTACCCGCCCAGGCCGATTTCGCGGAGCGCGCGTTCCATTTCGGGGCAGTATCGGTTGTTGTAGCCGTGCTGAAGGATCGCTCGGATGGTGGTGCGTCGTGCGGTTTCGACTTCTGGTGAGCCGGCGGCCGGGTAGGGAGTGGTCCAGTTTCCCCATTCGGTGACGATCGCGCGGACGTCGACGGCTTTGGATCGTTGTTTTACCGGCTCGGCGGTGACTTCGCCGTCGAAGATGGTGCCGATGAACTGCTCGACCGTTCCGCTCAGTTCGTTTCGGACGGCCCGCGCTACGGCGTTGAGGTCGGGTGTGGTCGAGGCGGTGTGGATGTCGATCTCGATCGTGGTCGACAACGCTTGGTGGAACTTGTCGAGGTCGACGGAGAATGCGCGGCTGATGGCGGGCAGGTAGTCGCCGAGTCCGGCGGCGGTGAGCGCGGAGCGGGCGAGCTCGTTGTATTCGCCCCAGTTCAGCGCACGGGCGACGAGGATGCCCTGGTCGGTTTCGACGTCGGCGACGGTGGTGGTTTCGAGGGTGCTGGCGGTCATGACTGGTTCCGTTCTCTCGCTCGGGAGTTGGGGTGATGGTTTCGGCGTGCGCCGACACAGATCGGGTCGGCCGATGCGTGGCGCTGACCGGCCGGGCCGTGTCCGCCCTTGGTTGCTGGCGGACACGGCCCGGGTTCCGGGTGTTGCGGTGGTGTCAGGAGGCCGGGGCGGTGACCGGCTCGTCGGTGGTGGGCAGGGGGGAGCGGTCGACCAGGAGGGCGCGGACGACCGCGAGGACGGTGTCGATCAACGCGTCCTGTTGGATGTCGCCGGTGCGGGTCAGTGGGGCGTCGACGATGACCCGTTTGATGTCGAGGTCGATGGCGACCCTTTTCGACGTCGGCGGAAGGTAGGCGGTGAGTCCCAGTTCACGGAGGGCGGTTTCGACGATGCGGCCGTATCCGTGGTTGTCGGCGATCGTCAGGGCCGTGCTGGCGAACCCGCGACGGAACTGTTCGATTTCCTCCGACCCGGCCTGCGGGTAGGGGCTGTCGTGGTCGCCCCACCGGCTGATGACGGACGCGACGTCGAGCGGTTCGCCGGCGATCGTCACCGAGTCCTGTCCGCTGTGACCGGGCAGGACGGCGTCGATTCCGGCAGTGCGGAGGATGTCGGCCACGAGACGCGTGTCGGCGGAGTAGGTCCCGGAGTTGACGATGCGGGCGAGGAGGATGGTCTTGTCGGTGGGAAGGTCGTTGACCGTTGTGGTCACTGAGTGCCTGCTTTCTGTGTCGGTTCGCGGTGTGGTGCCGTCGGGCACACCCGGCGGCCGGTAGCCGGGGGCTACAAGTCGCTGGCTGGGTCGGTCGGCGCTGGTCTGTGGAGGGGGTGGGCTGATTCGCCCGCGATGGCCCGGGGTGGGGCGATGACTGTGTGGCGCGGTGCCCCCCTGCATCGACCTGTCTGGATGGCAGGCAGATGCAGGGGTTCGCGTATCGCGCTCTGGTCGGCTGCGGGTGTCAGGCGGCCAGCGGGGTGTAGGACATCGCGATGGTGGTGGTGCGGGTTTCGAGGTTGACGGTGATGACCGGCATGCCGGGGCAGTAGCGGTTCAGTGCGGTGACGGTGCCGCCGGAGGTACGGCGGGGGTCACGGACGCAGACCACCGCGTCGACGTCGCCGATCAGGAGCTGGTTACGCAGGTCCAGGTCCCGGTAGACGTCGCTGTCGCTGTCGCCGACCATGACGTGGCGTGAGAGCCGTGAGCAGATCGCGGCGTGTTCGGCCTTCGACTGGGTGTTCCATCGCGAGTTCTGCTGCGGGAACGGCTGATAGCCCCACAGTTCCAGTCCGGCGCGGTCGGCGGACTGGGCCCACCACTGGTCGGCTCCGACGGCCAGGCCGGTCGCCGCGATCCGGGTGTCGTGGGCGTCGCGCAGTTTCACCGCGACCCGGTCGAGTTCGGCGCAGGCCCAGCCGCGGGTGTCGGTTTCCATCCGAAGTGGCGGATTCCTACGAGAAGTGGCGGATCGGTGGCGAGTTCTCACTCGAAGTGGCGAACCACAGGTCACGGACCGCGCTGCACACCGCGGCCGGTGCGCTGATCCAGGAATCCGCCAGATATCCCGAGAAGAAATGAGGACGACATGACCGATGCAAGTGGCGAACCGCAGGTCACAGTGGGCGAGGCCCGCCAGATAGCTCGAGAAGTGACAGCGGGTGTCAGGGGCGATGAACTGGGGCCGGTGCCCGGTCACCGCGGCGCGGGGCCAGCGGGTGGGTGGGTGTCCGGCGAGTTCGTCCCGCAGCTCCATGAGCAGGCGGCCGAGCATGTTCACACCGACCGGTGTGCGGACTCCGGGGATCAGGGCCCGTCCCCAGAAGCGGTCGCCCCAGGTGTTTCCCTCGATCAGGAGTGCGTCGCCGGTATCGAGGAGCCGCTGGGTCAGTGCCGGGTCGCCGGTGAACTTCGCGCGCAGTATCGCGCGCATCGCCGAGATCCGGACGGTGTCCCAGTTCGGGCGCAACGTGACTCGGCCGCCGAGCCGTTTCGCCTCGCCGGGGGAGCCCGCGGCGATGATGCGGTCGATCGCCGAGGTGTCGGTGGTCTTCGCTGCGGCGTAGGCGTGTTCGGAGGTCGGGTAGAGGCGTCCGTCGAACTCGACGGGGTGTTCGCCGAAGTTCGACAGGAAGCGGTAGGGGCCATCGAAAGTGTCGATGACCCCAGTGATCGGGTGAGATGCCATGTCGTCTGCCATTCGCCAGAGGGATGTCGGATCCTTGTGGCGGACGGCGCGATCCAAGCGCAACGCGCGGGTGATCAAGAGCAGGGACTCGGATCAGCGCCGTAGGGCGGTCAGGGCGTGACAGTTGCCCCGGTGGCTCACCCGGGGTTCGGCAGGTGTTCGCCGGACCCCCAGGGCCGACAGGATGGTTGTTCGGTCAGAAGGGCGGCTCGTCGTCTCGCGGATATCTTGTCGTGTCCGGCGCGGGGCGTTGTTCCCCGTAGCGGACGGCCGACCATGCGAGATCGATATCGACCGCATCGAGTTCAGGTTCCAGATCCGTCGGTGCGGCTTCGGTGTTTGACGGCGGTGGCGGTGGAAGGAGGGAAACCACCGTGTTGTCGGCGGGGGCGGCGTCGCACAGGGTCCATCCCACGTGGTCGCAGGTATAGAAGCGATCGCCGATGGCTACGAGGTCACCGACTGACAGCGAGCGGTGCGGCGTTCGGTAGTAGGCGGTGGAGTGGGGGCTGGGCAGTTGCCCGTTGAATAGGTCGAATTGATGCTCGAGGATCTTCTCTTCGGACGTTCCGGCCGGGTGGGGGATGTGCGGAGGGGAGGTGTAAGGGGAGAAAGAGGAGGGGAGGGGTGTGGAGGTAGTAGAGAGGGAAGATGTGGGCGGAGTGGATGTGGTGGATTCCTCGGTGTAGTGCAGGGTTGTGGCGCAGCTAACCGATCTCCAATCGCCTGGCCGGATTTCGTCGACGCCGCACCGCGGCGACGTTTCGGCCGCTGGTGCACGAGCGCGCGGACCCGTGCACCAGCGGCCGCGGATCATGAAGCCGGGGTGTCGACGTAGGTGATCGAATCGGCTTCGCAGAGTTTGGCGGCGATGTGCCTGCTGACGGTGTCACGGAGCAGTTCGGGGGTCACGTCGCCGGTGCGTGTGAGTTGGATCGTTTCGGTGATGGTGCCGAAGCCGGGCACGGTCACGGTGATCTGTTTGGTCTCGGGGGGCAGGTAGGCTCCCAGGCCGATTCGTCGGAGGGTGCTTTCGACCTCCTTGCAGTGCCCGGCCTGGATGGCGTGTTCGATGAAGGTGCGGATGATGCTGTGGCGGAAAGCGATGACCTCGGGCGATCCGGCTTCGGGGTAGCGCGTGTCGTATTTGCCCCACGTGGTGGTGACGGCCTCGATGTCGACGGTCTGGCCGTGGTCGGTCGGTTGTGCGGTGAGTGTGCCGTTTTCGATGGTGGTGAGGAATCGGTTGACGTGGGTGTCGATGTAGTTTCGGGTCGCCTCGGCCACGTCGTATCGGTCGGG
The DNA here is from genome assembly GCF_045040005.1 of Nocardia sp. NBC_01377. Taxonomy (NCBI): domain Bacteria; kingdom Bacillati; phylum Actinomycetota; class Actinomycetes; order Mycobacteriales; family Nocardiaceae; genus Nocardia; species Nocardia sp. NBC_01377. The sequence continues at coordinate 531,700 of NZ_CP109567.1, read as the reverse complement.
TGTGGTTGTGCGGGTGTAGATGAAGATCGACGCGGGTTCGGTGAAGTGGGTGGCCAGTTCATCGAGCGTGACGGTGTACGGGCGACGGGCGCTGGGCATGAGCCCGGCCAGACCGGTCGCCGCGAGGAAGGTTTCGGCGCGGTCGCGGTATCCGTTGTGCTCGGTCCATCCGGCGATGCGGGCGACGAGGATGTGTTTGTCGGTGGTGACGTCGTCGACGGTCAGGGCGGTGGCGGCGGTGGTCATGACGTGCTCCGTATCTGCTCTGTGGTGTCCGCTGGGCGGGGATTCTGTGCCGGTCCGGCACATTCCTCGGCCCGCGCACGCTGAGGGATGCGCGGGCCGAGGGACGATGTCGGTGTTTGCGGTGGCGAGGTGTCTGTAGGCCGGGGCAGGACTGTCAGAACGGGGGCCGGGTGATCGGTAGTGGGGAGCGTCGCTCGATGTCGGCGTGGACGGCGGTGAGGATGCGGTCGAGCAGTTGGGTGTCGTCGAGTCCTCCTGATCGGTTCAGGGGCACCTCGACGGCGAGTGAGGTGATGTCGATAGCGACGTCGACCTTTTCCGAGGTCTGCGGCATGTACCAGGTGAGTCCGAGCTCACGCAGCGCCGATTCGACCGCGTCGCCGAGCCCGTGGGTGTCGGCGAGGGTGAGCGCGGTCCTGACGAAAGTCCATCGGACCTTGTCGATATCGGCTGAGCTGGTCGGCGGGAAGTTGGTGCTGGGGCGGCCGTAGGTGGTGAGCAGGGCTGCGGCGTCGACCGGTTGGTCGTCGGCGGGGATGCCCGAGGTGCCGGGAAGCAGGGTGTGGAGGCCGAGGGCGGTGAGCAGGACACCGGCGACGCGCGGGTCGCGATCAGGGATCCCGGAGTCGATGAGCCGTGCGACCAGGACGCGTTTGTCGGTGGGGAGGTCCTCGACGGAGGGGCGGGTCATAGGAAGGTGTGCTCCTGATAATCGCGGGGGACGGTAGATCTGGTGCGCGTCGGGCACACCCAACGACCGGCGGCGGGGTGCCGTCGATCGTGGGCTGTGTCGGTCGAACATCAGTGGGGCCGAATGCGTCGGGCGGACAGTGCCGCGCCGCCGATCGTGATGGTCGGAAGGCGCGGGAGGTGGCGCTGTTACGCGGCGAGTGCCGGGCTGTAGGAGGGGGTGAACCGGGTGGTGCGTTCGGCGAGGTCGATGGTGATGACCGGCATGCTGGAGCAGTAGCGGCGCAGTGCGTTCACTGTTCCGCCGCGGCTGCGGGTCGGGTCGAGAACGCAGATGACCGCGTCGGCGTCGCCGATGAGCACCTGGTTCCGGTAGTCGAAGGCCCGGTTACGGTCGTGACCGGAGTGGGCGACCAGGACGTGACGGGTCAGCTGTTCGCAGATCTCGCTGTGGTGGGCGCGGCGGGCGGAGTTCCAGTCTGTGGTGGTGGTCTGTTCGGGGAAGGGCTGATAGCCCCACAGGTCCAGTCCGGCGGTGGCGGCGGCGTCGGCCCACCACAGGTCGGCTCCGGTCGCGAGTCCGGACAGCCCGAGCTGGGTGCCGTGCTCGTCGCGCAGCTTTATCGCGAGCCGGGCGAGTTCGTCGCGGACCCAGGGGTGCAGGTCGGCGTCGATGAGATGTTCACGGTGCCCGGTGGCCGCGACGCGTACCCACCGCTGTGCGTCGTGCCCGGCGAGCTCGCTACGCAGCCGCATCAGGCTGCGGCCGAGCCAGTTATGGCCTACCGCGGTCGCGAGTCCGGGGCGCAGGACGCGGCCCCAGTAGTCGTCGCCCCACGTGTTTCCCTCGATCAGCAGCGCGTCGCCGGTGTCGAGCAGGAGCTGGGTGAGGTCGGGGTCGCTGGTGAATTTCGCGTGCAGGATCGCGCGCATGTACAGGACACGGTCGCGGTCCCAGTTCGGCCGCAACGGGGCGCGGCGGCCGAGCTGTTTCGCTGTCTGGGGGTGGGGGCGGCGAGGATGCGCCCGATCCACTCCCGGTCGGTGGTCTTGACCCCTGCGAATGCGTGTTCGGAGGTCGCGCAGTCGAATCCGCGGAACTGGAGCGGATGGGGGTAGAAGTTCGAGAGGAAGCGGAAGGGGCCGTCGAAGGAATCGATGACCACCGCTGAAGTGGAGGGAGACACGGTACCTGCCATTCACCGGAGTGGGGATATTCGGTCCGGGTGGTGGTGGGTGGCGGTCGGTTACGCGAGTTCGGTTACGCGACCGTACGGCAGGAACGTCGTCGGGTGCACTGTGGGAGCGGGATGGGCCTACTCCCACAGAGGGGGTTCACGTGCGGCCGGTCAGAAGTAGGCGACGGCGGATTCGAGGTCGACCGCAGCGTCGAGGTCGCAGCTGCGGCGTAAGAGCGCGGCCAGCAGCGATTCCCAATCGACTTCGCCGGTCGCGTCGGCGCGTGCCAGGACGGTCACGGCACCGGCCTCGGGCAGCGTGAGGCTCAAGGGTGCGAGTTGTCGTTGTGCGCCGAGCCCGGCGACCGCGCAGCGCGGCGGCAGGGCAGAGGCGTCGGCGTCGGGAAGTGTGCTGTCGAGCGGAGTCCATCCGAAGTTGTCGCAGCGATAGAAGCGATTGTCGAGGCCGACGACGTCACCGCTGGACAGTGACCGGTGACCGGCCGCGTAGTAGAGGTCGGCGTGTACCGACGGCGTCTGGTCGTTGAACGTCGTGAACTGGGTGTCGAGGATGTCCTGGTCGGTCGCGTCGGCGGGGTGGCTGCGGTCACTGTAGGAGTAGGCGTCGACGAAATCGACCGACAGGTCGTAGCTGGTGTCGCCGAAACTGCGGGCGTTGAGCAGGATTCGGATCCTCACGCCCGTGGCGGAGGCTGCGGTGTCGGTCGGGGTCAGGGTGCTGGGCACAGGAACTCCTGAAAGGACGAGAAGGGATTGCGGGTCGCGGGCGTCTGCGGTGGACGCCCGCGACCCGGGTTACGGCTTCGCTCAGACAGCTACGCTCTGGCGGGCCGGGGGAACGGTGACGATTCCCAGGTGGACGCAGCACGCGGTGCAGCGGCCGTTGTGGATGTCGACCGCCTTGTCCTCGTGGCAGGTGCGGCAGCGGCTGCGACGCTGGCCTTCACCGATCACCGGACCGTGCTTCGGTGCACGGCGCGGCTTCGGCGCGGCGTCGAGGTCGACCACCTCCAGCGGTGTCTTGCCGAACTCGGGATCGATGTACGCGCGGATGAACGGCACCGCCGGATGACCCCTGTGCGCGCGAGCCACCCGGTCGAGGATGTAGTCGGAGCTGCCCGGGTAGCGGTGCATGAAGTAGGCGCTACGGGCCATCACCACTTCGGCGGGACCGGTTCCTTCGGGCAGGGCGGGCATTCCGGGGTGGCCGTCGGCGCGGCAGACCGGGCACAGCCCGTCATCGCTGCGCCAATCCCCGTCGATGTGATGCTCCGCGGCACGGATCATCGACGCGGGGCGCTCGATGAAGCAGGACACGCACGGCCAACCATTCAACGGCGCTTCGGCGGCCCGGTCGTAGTCGAGATCGTTCCCGTTCTGCTGGAACGGTTCACGCTCGTCGGCGATGATCCGGATCTTCGTGCGCTTCTCGGCGACGCGGTGGCTGTAGTCGTCGGAAACGACACGCTCACCGTCGAGGACCGTGGCAGCGTCGAACTGTCCACTGACGAAGTCGACGTAGACACCATCCCACCACCGGCGTGCCTGTTCGGCATCGACCACCCGAGCACGGCGCACCTTACGTGGTGTCTCCTCGCCCGACCGTGCCCGCTTGCGGGCTTCCAGTTCGGCTTCGACGAGATAGATCCGCTCACGGTCCTCGAGATAGTCGAGGCCCGCCTTCTCGGCCGCCGCGGCCTGGTAGTCCTGGAACGCTTCGGCATCGAAGTAGCCTGCGACCTTGGCCAGTCGCGCGTTCGCGCGCCGACGGGCAGCGCCCTTCTGGCGGTGTTCGGCGAGTCTGGTCTGCTGTTCGATGTACTCGCCGCGCCGCGGCGCGGCGGTCCGGGCAGTCGGGCGGGGTTTGGGCTGCCGCTGCTCGGGCCGGTACCGGTCGCGGACCGCGGGTGTCTGCCACATGTTCGCGTCGATGCCGCGCGCGATGGTGTCGCGGTTGGTCAGGTCCGGATCGGTGGGCTGATACAGCTGCGGGTCTTCGGTCGGCACGCACGCGTCGAAGTGGACGAGATCGTCGGGGTGGCACAACATCCGCAGCTTCGCGATTTCGGCGCAGGCCTGATCGAAGGGACGCTCGCTGAGATGGTCGATGATCCGGGCAAGGACCCGGTTCAACCGTCCACGCTGTTCGGGCCCGGTGATCCTCGGCAACATCGCGTGCGGGTTCCATGGCGCGGCCGGTGGGGTCTCGGGCGCGGTGCTGGACTCGACCGGGTCGGTTTCGGCGAGCGTGTCGGGTTCGCTGTGCGGGTCGCTGAGACGCAGCGGGGCCCCGAACAGGTGCGGATTGCTGAACCGACGCGGGTCGTCGTCGGCGAACCCCGGCTGCACCGGCGGCAGCAGGGCAGCGAGCTGCCTGCCGCGAGGAGTGTCACGTTCGGCGATGCGGTGAAGTCCACGCGCCGCACTGCGCGGACGGTGCTTGGTGAACACGTCTACCAGGTAGACCAACAGTTCGCGGTCTTCCTCGGTCGTGAACGCGAGCGCGGCCAGCCCCTGGCGGCGAAGCGCGTCACGGTTACGGGCCAGGTCGTACTCTTCGTCGATCAAGCGCAGCACGTCGAGGAACGACACGGCTTCGGTTTCGGCTTCGGCTTCGGACAACACTGTTTCGGACAAGGCGATATTCCTGTCTGGCGATATGCGAAAGCACCCCACGCGCGAAGCGGCAATCTCCAACACGAGGGGTGGGCGGCTGGTCGGGCGACCCGCCTGAGGGCGTGAAGCCAGTTCGCACGGCGACACGCGGGAGGGAACACGCCATCAGGGCGGAGACGAATTTCCCGCGCTGACAACACGACCGGCGCCAGCGATCGATGGCGTCGCGCCGGGGAAATTCGTGTCCGACCGGCGTGGGCCCGTACGCGTGGCGCTGGGCGAACTGGTAGCCCTCGGGAAGGCGGGGCGCTCGACCAGACGAACACCCCGGACCCAACCCACCCACCTGGTGACCACGCTGGAACCGCGGCCATCGAGGGAATCCAGGCCACGATCAGGCCCGATTACCCGCCGAAACCCGCGCTGGCGAAAGCGGGACTGGCCGCCCACGGATCCGACCCGGCCGCGTCCGAACTTCCCGACGCGACGGCACTGCCGAATCCGCCGCTGCTCGGGGCTTCGGCATTGCCGAATCCGCCGCGGCGGTCGGCCTTGTTCACTTTCGCGGTCGCGTAACGCAACGAGGGACCGACCTCGTCGACCTCGAGCTCTACCACGGTGCGCTTCTCACCCTCACGGGTCTCGTAGGAGCGCTGCTTGAGCCGTCCGCTGACGATGACACGAGCTCCGCGTGTGAGGCTCTCGGCGACATTCTCGGCGGCCTCGCGCCAAATGTTGCAGCGCAAGAACAGCGCTTCGCCGTCCTTCCATTCGTTTGCGTTGCGGTCGAAGTAACGCGGGGTCGACGCGACAGTGAAGTTCGCGACCGCCGCGCCTGCGGGGGTGAATCGGAGTTCGGGATCGGAGGTCAGATTTCCTATCACGGTGATGACGGTGTCTCCGGCCATAACTGGTTCTCCTCGAGAGTCGATGATCAACAGGGACAGATGAATTCGCGCGCGGATGAGCGTGTGTGAGCCCCGCGCGCACTCAGCGCACGGGCACGCCGCCGATCCGGTCGTGGCCGAGGTCCAGGCGCGGGGTGTCGCCGCGAGGGTGGCCCGGTTCGGGGTCGGCCGTTTCATCGAGCGCGGTGAGGACATCGGTGACCGAGCGCACAGGGCGGGCATGGCCCTCGCCGATCAGTCGGTCACAGCCCCGCGCGGCTGCGCCGGGAGCGGCGGGTACGGCCAGCACCGGGCGGTGCAGCCGTCGCGCCCATCGCGCGGTCGACAGGGTGCCCGATCGAACCCCGGCCTCGGGGATCACCAGCTGCCGCGACATCGCCGCGACCAGGCGATTACGCGCGAGCAACCGCGAAGGGTCCACGCCCTCGCGGGGTGGGTATTCCGACACGATCGCGCCGGTCTCGCTGACAGCGTCGAACACCTCGAGGTGTGCGGTGGGATACACGCGGTCGATCCCGGCCGCGGACACGAGCGTGGTCGGTGTCCCGTGGTCGAGGGCTGCTCTGTGGGCGAGCACGTCGACGCCGTAGGCGCCACCGCTGACCATGTGCACGCCGCGTGCGGCCAGCGCGCCCGCGATCTCGCCGGTGGTGGCGGCACCGCGCGGTGTGACCGCCCGGGTGCCGATGACAGCGACGCGGGTCAGCACCGACACCGCCTCGATGGTGCCGCGTACCCAGACCGCTATCGGCGCGTCGAGATATCTGCTGTCGCGGGCGTCGAGGTCGTCGAATCCCAGTCCGGTCCACGCGGGATCGTCGGGGGTGAGCAGCCACGCCCCGACCTGCTCGGCGCGGTCGAGATCGCGGACGGCCAGCTCGGCCACCGAGTCCCGTCATCACTGAGCGGGCGGACGCGTCGCCGTGTGCGGCAGCGGACCTGCCAGATCCAGTGAGAGGCATGCGATGGCTAGCTGGCGGCACGAGGAAGTGGGCGCGGATTCCTCGCGGCGACGGCGGCACCTGGGCACTGGACCAAAGGCTGGTCATCGCCGCGCCGGTCTGCCGGTTGCGCAGCGAGGACGCGCATGCAGTGCGGACCGCTCAGGCACGGGGCACACGATGCGGACGGCACTCGTCGAGCCGTGGGCGCGCAGCCGTGCGAGCAGGTGATTCAGCGCGCCGTGATCGGCGCGTCCCTCTGCTGAGGCATGTCCGAGATCGTCGGCACGCCAGTGATTCACATACGGAAGAGATCTCGAGGCTGGCATATGCGAATGCCGTGGATCGTGCGGCGAACCGCGAGTGACATGTGGGGTGTGTTCGACGGATCCGTCGAACACACCCCACATGCGTTGTCACGCGAAGATCCGAAGATCTACCACCCGTAAGGGCAGTTCCATTGCCGGGACCGCTGACCGGCGTCACACCCAGACAGGAACATGTACCGCAGCGTGGCGCGGGGCCCAGTGTATCGGCCCGGGTGAAATGTCACACCACGGTTTCGCGCGAGCGTGACAGCGTCGCTCTGACGATGAACCGACGCTGTCGATATCGCCACTGAAACCGGTCGACCTCATCACCAGGACGCACTCGAACAGCGCAAGAACCTTAAAGCGGAAGTTGTGTGCGCGGCGGCCAGATGGGCGCTCGCATCACCAAACCAGGTGAACCCATCCGACTAGTGGGGGCAAGGCTCGCGAAAGTATGCGTTATCCGCCGCCGCGTCCATCGCTTCCCGCAAGCGTGTGGTATCGATCTGTTCGCTCATGACTGCGTTCCTTCCTCGGCGGGCGGGAGTTCGTCCCCGTAGTTCAGGATCGTCGTCCGGTCCTTTTCGAACGATCGGAAGTCACCGACCACATCCGAATACACCCGCACCCGACCGGGCAGATCGAGTTCCCGGGCGTACGAGAGAGCCGCCGTCTCGTTCAGGGTCGTTTCGTACTCGCCTTCACTCGACCCATCCAGGCTGCGCACGATGACGTGGTAACGGACTCGGCCTTGCTCGGACTCGCGCTGCGCCCGCCACCGGTCGGTCTCTCTGCGGTCCAACTCTTCCAGCCAGCGGCGGACATCGGCCGTCGGAACATCTCCTGCTGGGCCCTCGATGTGATCGAAGTTCGCCCACTCGCCCGAGTCGTACCCGCGTGCGTCTTCCAACGCCTCCTGCAACGACTCAGCGGTCTCCACCTCGAGACGGCTACCCCAGTACCAAACGAGGTACTTGCCTTCGGGTCCGGTCGATTCGCGATCGAGGTTGATGCGGTAAGGGCTGGTCTCGGTCACGGCTGCACCGGCTTCCATTCGAACTCCGCGACCTCGGCACGCCAATTTTGCGGGGCGTCACGCTTAGCGGCGTCCCGGTTACCGTCCTCGGCCGCACGGACCGCACTGGCCTTGTTCGGCTTCTCGACCGCGACCGACTGGCCGTGACGGTCAGTGCCGACGACTCGGTACTTGGTGGGCATTAGCGGGCCCTCCGCTCGGTACGATCATTCATGGCTGAATCCTCTCCGATTCGGTCAGCGGCCGGGGGTGTTCGAGACCTCCGGCCGCGCCCAATTTTACCAGGCAGCAAGGCTTTTCAGCCCTGCGCCACACCCTCCACGCGGTACGCGCCAGCGAGTTCCCCGATCGCTTCCGCCAGCACCTCCCGCGCTGACTCCACCCGCGCCCGAGCGTCCGAACCCATCTGCTCCACATCACCTTTCGCGTACGTCTCGTACAGCGACGTGACGTGTCGGAGTGCGGTGATCAGGCCCGGGTCGAGATGACCGTGGCCAACCTGAATCACCTCATTCTCGATGGCCTCGTATTCCAACTGCCCGAGGGGGATGGTCTTGTCAGACATCGCCCACCTCCGGGAGATATTCGCGCGCCTCAGCGTGCGGGCAAATCTCGCCAGGCTCCAGCGAGAGATAGCCGTGCGCCTGACATCCGCCGTGATGGTCGAAGACGCACAGGTCCGGGTCGAGGAAATCCGCGACAAGCGCCGCAGCTTCACGAGTTCCCTGACCAGGCGGTGCGCGTCTTCACCATCCGGGTAGCGGGCGTGCTCGGCCCACTCCGTCAACAGCGACTCGGGAATCCGGTCACTCATCTCCACTCACTTCCTTGAGTGCGTACGGCCGGTAATCGGACGCGGCGTAGTTGACCTTCTGGCACTGAAATGCATCGCGTGCGGCGGTCTCGTCCGTGAAGATCTCGCGGTACGCGTAGTCGAGTTCGATGCCGAACTGGTCATGCAAGCCGATGACGAACCCGGGCGGATCCTCGGCCGTACCGCCTTTGAGGCGGGTGACCTTCCGCCACAGGCGCGCTCGCTCCTTCGCCAGACGGGTGAGCTGGGATTCGTGCGCGGTCTGCATCGCGCCGATCGCCGCGTCAGCGACAGCCACACGAGCCCGCAACGCCATCACCTCGAGCGCCAACGCCTTCACGTCGGCACCCGACGCACGATGCGGATCAAATGCGAACACCTCCAGATGCTCGCGAGTGAGGTCAGGCATCGCACACCCCGATCATGTACTTGCGCACCAGATGTCCGGGCCCGAACCGCAGCCCCAGGCATGAGCCGCACACCAGCCGCTCGAGCATCCCTTGCTTCGGCTCGGGCGTGTTCGGGATGGCGTCCCATTCGCGGACGGTCTTCGCGTCGGGCGGCAGGTTCTCGCCGCAGCACATCCCATTGAGGGCGTGGATCGTCGACTCGATGTCTTCACTCATCGGCGCCCACCTCCTCCCACCACTCGAATGCGGGCCGGGAGACGACGCGGCGGTTCAGTCCGCTCATCGGCACACCGTTGGCAATGGCTGCGCGGGCGTGACCTTCGCTGTCGACCGTCAACGTCGAGGTGTCGAAGGTCTTGCCCTCCATCGACGGGGTTTGGCGTCGCGCCTCGTACCGGACCGCCCACTCCTCCCCGAAGGGCACTAGCCCCAAGGCCGCGCAGTTTAGGTTCCTGTCCGGTTGTCAACCGGGCAGGATATGGACGCTGATCTGGGTTTTATAGATGTTGCGGTCGATGTCGCCTTTGGCGCGGTGTTTGGAGATGGCGCGTTTGACGACTCGGGGGCTGGAGCGTTGGCGTCGTGGTGGCAGCGGGCTGGACAGGACCGCGCGGCCGATGGCGCCGATCAGGTCGATCGTGGTGGTGGCGAGGACTCCGGCGGCCAGGATGAGCTGATCACGGGCGGTGTGTACGGCGATGGTGAAACTGCCGCGGTCGGGGCGCAAGCCCGGGGCGGCCAGCGCGGTGTCGGCGATGGCGGTGCGCAGTGCTTGGTAGGTGATCAGCAGGGCGTAGACCTCTTGCGTGACCCCGGCCGGGGTGCGGGCGCGCAGCACCCGCCCACCGAGAATGGTCGATTTCAGTTCGAAATAACTGGTTTCGATCTCCCAACGCTGATGATAGAGATCCACCAATTCTCGTGCGGGATAACGCTTGTCGTCGGTCAGAGTAGTGATCAACCGGTACCGCTCGACCCGGCGTGGCCCGCCGGCGCAGCTGACGGCGATCTCGGCGTCGATCACCCGCACCGTCACCGCGCCGGCGCGGGTCAGCCACGACCCGTCACCCAACCGCGCGATCGCGGGGACACACCGGTTGAGTTTCGCGCGGATCAGCAGCTCCGCTCCGGTGTCGGAGATCCGCTCGATCAACGCCGTGACCGCGAAGTTCCTGTCGGCCAATAACAGCATGCCGGGGCGCAGGCATCCCAGAAACCGCGGCGCGTACGCCGTTTCCGCGATCCGCAACGGCCCGAACACGACATCCACGACGGTGCGGGAGCCACACGCCACCACCGCCAACATCCGCAACATCGGGTATCCGGCTCGGGCGTGACCACCGCCGTGGCGACCGTAGGCGGCCACATTGGCAGGACTGTCGGGCACGAACACGCTGGTGCCGTCGATCGCGCACACCAGCAGCCCCCGCCACCGCACCGCCCCGGCGTCAGGACCGGCGACCAGGTCGAACAACGCGGCCAATGGTTTGACCCCGACTCGGCGCAACGCTTGGGACAACGCCGAGGAACCCGGGCACGCGAGCGATCCACTGGGCAGTCCCGCGCACAACCGCGCCCACACCTGCCGATACCCGATACCGGAGAACAACGCCCCGGCCAGCAACAGATACACCACCACCCGCGACGGCAACAACCGCACGCGCAACCCCACCGCACCGGAGGTCTCCAGCGCCGCGTCGACAAGGTCGAACGACACGATCCGGGTCAGTTCCCCCAGATGCCCCGGCGCGAACACCCCCTCCGCTACCAGCGAACAACGATCAATGACACACTGAACCGACAGCGGGACTCCTCGGACGAGCGGATTGTCTTGGCGGACAACACCTCTCTACCAGCAGTTCCGCTGTCCTCGTTCACCACCCCACCCCGCTTGACACACCGAGCCCAACCCTTAACTGCGCGGCCTTGGCACTAGCCCGGCCGTGGTGAGAGCGTCGGCCAGATGAGAGCTCCACTCCCGCCAAGTGGGGAACAGCTGGTCGCACGCGCATTCGGTCAGCCCGTCACAGTTGGGTTGCGTCGCATGCTGTTCGATCACTTCGACGTAGCGGGCGTGGCCGGAGCCGATCCACGCATGGTCGCTGGTCATGCGGGCGGATTTCCTCTCAGAGGGCGTCTGGGATCTCATGTGGCTGGTGTGCTGGCGTGAGCCAGTCGTCGGGTGAGGGTGTGGATGGCAGCGATGTAGACCATGGCTTCGTGGTGGTCGGGGCGGGTTTCGTAGTCGCGGACGCATCGGCGGTGTTTGACGAGCCAGCCGAATGTGCGTTCGACTACCCAGCGGCGTGGCAGGACTTCGAACCCGGTGGCGGTGTCGCTGCGTTTGACGATCTGAATAGTTTGGGCGAGAACAGATTTCGTCCAGATGACCAGTCGCCCGGCGTAGCCGCCGTCGGCGAATACGTGCGTGATGGTGGCGAAGCGGGCCGCGACAGCGGCCAGCAGCCGGTGCGCGGCGTCGCGGTCCTGGATCGAGGCGGCGGTGACCACGACGGCCAGCAGTAGCCCGCTGGTATCGGTGGCGATGTGGCGTTTGCGGCCTTTGATCTTCTTGCCCGCGTCGTATCCGGCCGTACCCGCTGCGACGGTGTCGGCGCCGCGCACGGTCTGCGAGTCGATCACCGCCGCGGTCGGCTGCGGCGCCCGACCGGCGGCGACTCGGGCACGATCACGCAGTGCATCGTGGATACGTTGCCATGCACCGGCTTTCGTCCATCGCCGGTAGATGTCGTACACGGTTTTCGCAGGTGGGAAATCGTGCGGCAGCTGCGCCCACGCGATCCCGCCGCGCGACAGGTAGAAGATCGCGTCGCACACCAGCCGCCGCGACCACTTTTCGTGTCGGCCGCCCTTACCGGCGGTGTTGCCTGGTGGCGGAAGCAGCGGCTCCAGGATCGCCCACTGCGGGTCGGTCAGCGACGAAGACGGATAGAACGGGCACTTCGGCGACTCGCCGTGGGCTGGGCACGACAAGCACAAGCAGGTAAGCGACACTGGCACAGGGACTCTCGGTGTGACGTCTTGGTGTGGAAACCTCAGTCGTACCGGGAGTCCCTCTACAATATCCGGCGTCACACGCCAGCCGGTGATCGAGATCTCAGACGCGCTCTTAGCTTGAGATTTAAGGTTGTGGCCCCGGCGTAGCCGGGGCCACACGGGTTTTGCCGACCTCTGGATGTGGCGCGATGTGCCGGTTCTTGCTGCCTTTCGGGCGGCCGGGGCCGGGGCGTGAGGGTTTCGGCGCGCTGGCCGGATTGGGGGTTTTCCGGCGGAGGTGGCGAAACCCGCGACGGACGCGGGCGGGGGTGAGCCGGTGCGGGTCGGTGACGGGTTTCTCCCAGGGGCGGCGCAGGTCGGTGGTGAGGCCGCGTGCGAGCCGCAGCTGGGTGTGGGCGGTGAGGATCAGCCAGGTCCAGCGGTCGCCCTGGGCGGCGGTACGGACCCGGGGCCGGGTCCAGCCGAGGGTTTGTTTCAGGAACCGGAAGGTGTGCTCGATGTCGAAGCGGCGCAGGAACGCCTGCCAGTAGCGGTCCACGTCCGCTGCGGCGCTTTCGGCACGGGATGTCCACAGCCACACCGGTTTCGGGTTTCGGTCGCCGGGTAGCCGATCCACGGTCAACCGGATCAGGGCGCCCTCGATGATCGGTGGCGGACCGTCGAGGTCGGCCCAGGGGCCGCGGTGGGTGAGCCGGGGATGCAACCGGTGCCAGGCAGTGGTGCGGGCGGTGCCGTAGCGAAGGGTGTCGGTGCTGGTCGTGACCGCGGGCTCGGGATGGGTCGCCGGGTCGGCGAGGGTGAACACCGGGCCGTGGCGCGGCGGGCGGCCCGTGCGGGCCCGCGCGGCGGCGGGGAAGCAGAACACCCGATCCGACCGCACCCTACCTACCAGCTCAACCGGCAGATCCGCCAACAGCCACGCCAAGCGGCAGATATCGTAGCCGGCGTCGAACACGATCACGATGTCGCGATCCCCGGGCCGATGATGCCCGGCCGCGCGCAGCCGGGCAACCACGTCGCGGACCTGGGCGGCGGTCACCGCGGTGAGGTCCTCGTCACGGCCGATACGCTGCGCGTCCAGCAGCGCGCACCAGCTCGACGCCCCGGACTCGAGCGCGGCGACGAACGAGTACGGCCAGCCCGGGATCAGCTGCGCGTTGCCCTTGCCGCGCCCATAGGTATGACAGAAACAACGGTCGGCACTGGTCATAGCGTCGGGCCGCAGCCACGGTGACACATCCACCGCCAGCCTGATCCGGCCGCCGCGCTCACACGGGACCGGCAATCCGGTCACCGCCCGCCGCAGCCTGGTGACATCGAGCCGGCCCGCCGCCAGCGCGTCGTACATACCGCCATGACCACGGCGATGCTCGGCCACCAGAGACAACCCGACCAGCGTGGTCACCGGCCCGTCCGCGCACAACACCGCCTCACACAGCTCGAACAACGCATCCGCTCGCGCGCTCGCACACCGGTACAACTCCTGCCGAAACGCCGACAACTCCCCGGCCGCACCCTCGCGACCAGGATCGTGCACACTGTTCATCGAAGCCCTTGGTTCATGAGATTCGTTCTGTAGCAAGATGAATCATCAACCAAGGGCTTCACCCATGATCAACCGGGGCGACCTACCCCAGCTCAGAGGTTAAATCTCAAGCTCAGACGGTGACAGGAGCACGACGGGGCCGCAGACCGTCGCGGAAGCGGCGTGTCGCGTCGCTGCGCCTGTCGATGTTTGCGTGCAGGCGAAGATGGTCATCGCGGCACGGCATCGGGGTCGCCTACGGGTTGCGTTGGCGGGTCGGTCTTCCGGCGCGCCCACGCGAGGGCCTACGCAATGGGCGACGAGTGCGGGGCACGGAGATGGTGACCGTTGTGCGCCGGTGACGTTGGCGGGACTGGATGCGTGACCCGGAGAGAACAGGCCGACGTGATCCCGCCGCGCGGGTCCGTGCCGACGACCGGCGCGCCCGGGCCCTGTTCGTCGGAGTCGCGATACCACTGTCCGCGGCGGCGGCCTTCTCACGGGCCTCACGCTCACGTCTTTCGGTGGCGATACGCACAATATGCAGCAGCCGTGTTTCGCAGAGCTTGCCGTCGATTGTCTTGCGTCTGCACTGCGTACCCGCCGGTGCCGCGCATGGCTCGTAAGGGCAGGCGATAGTGAGACCGAGCTCGTGATTTTCTGCTTCGGTCCCGGACAGAGCGAGACGGAACTTGCTGGGAAGGGGCAGGACCAGCTGATCGGGCATGAGGGATCCGTTCGGAGGCGGAACTGGCACCGGTCATGTCACGATCGGTGCAGGACAGAACGAGATGGCACGGCGAGACCCGCTCGCGTTCCTCGCACCCGACGACGAGGCATGATCGAGAAGCCGGTCGAGGTAGCAGCGGTCTGGGCCTGTATCTGAAACACATTCAGCCTCAACTACACTGGATGTCGCACGTGGCTGACGGCCTGCCGCCGATGAAGGCACCCCACGTCGGGAACGGAGCGCCAACGCCGCACTCAGACAAGAAATCCTTTTTCTGCGCGGCGCGGAGGGGGAGTGTCCGGTCCGGTGGGCATCGGTTCGTCGGCCGGTGTGGTGTGGGTCGTTAGAGTGGTGGGCAAGGGGACTGGCGTGATCTGGGATCTGTCAGTCAGGAGCACCACCGTGGAACAACCGAATGTCAATGGCGCACGGTCGCGTTCGCGCGCCAGCGATCCGATCCGTGGGCAACGGCGTCGCGCCCGTCAGGAACGCCACGCCAAGGCGAAACAGCGGCTAATACTGCAACGGCACTCGGCGCTCAGGTAAGTGGATGTCCGCGTCGCCGGTAGTGGCTGAGGCGGGCTTGGTGCTGGCGTCGTCGTCGCCAGGTCGACCATGACCAGATGTGATCGGCGGCATGGCGTGGGGTGAGGACGAACGCGATGAGCAGGCGGCGGATCTCCGGTAGCGTGAGAGCGATCATGCCCTCGTCGAGGTCACTGGTTCCCCTTTGCAGCAAGGGTTTTCGACGCGGCGAGCCATGCCAGGGCGAGCATCGACAGGGTGATGTGGGCGTGCCAGGCCCGCCAGCTGCGGACTTGGTAGTGATCGAGTCCGGCTTCCCCTTTGGCCTGCTGGAACGCCTCTTCCACATGCCAGCGTGACCCGGCCGTCCAGGCCAGATCGACCAGCCGGGCGGTGGCGGGGCCGTAACAGATGTAGTAGGCGATCTCGAGTTCGCCTCTGCTGTTGGGTGTGAGCGAACGTCGCGCCAGCAGCCAGTGTCCTCGCCCGGCGGCCCAGGTGCCCTCGATTTGGCGGCGCGCCCAGTCGTATTCGCGCGGTCCGTGCGCGCCGGCGCCGACCGAGAGCCGCTGCCAGGTGCGGTCGCCGAACTCGGCGACCAGATCATCGGCGCGCGCGACACGGTCGGCGCGGGTGGTCATCTGGTGGTCGCAGCGGGTGGCCATCACGTAGAACACGTCGTGGTCTTCGCACCAGTCCCGTAGGTAACCGGCCTGCCCGTAGGCCTCATCGGCGGTGAACCACCCGAACGGCACCTTCGCGGCCAACGCGCGTTCGAGCATGGCGATCATCAGCCGGGGTTTGGTGGCGAACTCGACCTCGTCGGGAATCCCAGCGTCGCGGCAACGCTCGCGATCGCTGGTCCACGACTCGGGAATATAGAGTTCCCGATCGATCAGCGCGTGCCCCTGCTTCGACGCGTACGCCAGGAACACCCCGATCTGACAGTTCTCCGTACGCCCGGCTGTGCCCGAGTATTGGCGTTGCACCCCAGCAGATTTGGTGCCCTTCTTCAAGAACCCGGTCTCGTCACCGGCCAGCACAGCGTCAGGGTCGCCGAGGTGTTCGACCACGTATTCCCGCACATCGTCACGCACCCCCTCGACATCCCAATCGGCTTTGCGCAGCAGCCGCTGCATCCCGTCCGGGCACCCCTCACCAGCGCGTTCGGCCAGAGTCCACCCGTTCTTGCGTTCCAAACCGGCCAGCAGGCCCGACACGTACTCCCGCGCCCGCTGCCGCGGCTCGGACCGCGCGAACCGGGAACCTATCCGAGACATCAACGAATCCAACTCGGCCACAACACGATCCAACACCACATGCCAGATCTACCAGCACACACTCAACCGAGTGCCGTTGCAGTACTAAGTCGTATCGACGCGGCCGAGACCCAGTTCTTCGACGCGATCACGGCGATCACGGCAGCCGAGAACGACCTCCAGCAGGTCATTGCCGCTGCCGAACGTCGCATCGCCGATGCCCGCGCCCGCACCGCAGACGCGATCGACGAGCAACGGCGAAGACAAGCCCGGGCCGCGGCCGCGCTCCACGCCGAAGGCTGCAAGATCGACGAGGTCGCCGAAATCTTGCAGCTCACAGCGAAGCAGGTACGCGACCTGCTCACCGCCGCGCGTTCGGACACCGCCGCTGAGCAAACACCACCCCGGCCGCCACAGCCCGAATCGCCAGCAGAGTCGGCCAGAGACACGACGGCGGGCGCTGACGAGTCGGTGGCTGCACCGCCGTCGTCGACGGCTGCCGAGGACAGGCGGGCATGGTCGTCTTCGGTTGGGCGGCGACTCGATAGCGTCGGCGACGATCGGACGTCGACGCTATCGACCTGAAGAGCAGCCACCTGTTGGCCGGTCGCGGTCGCGAGGCGGCTTCACTCGGTTCGTGTAGGTCGATGCCGAGGCGGGGTGCGGTGGTCGGTCCTTCGTCGGCGAATGCGCTGACGCTCCGCCGTTGCAGTATGGCGGCGCACCTTCTGGCGGGCGAAGCCGTCAGTGCCGTTCGGAGTGTCAATGGCGCTCCGGCGATGGCGCTACGACTCGTGAGGTCCGCCGCGCAGCCCCAACGTTGGCTACGGGCTCGGTCAGTCGCCGGATCAAACGGCGGCCAACTCCTGGAGTGCGTCGATCGGGGCGAAGTCCGAGTCGAGGGTCAACGCGGCGAGGGTGTGGCCGTGACAACGCTGCGGTGCGCACCAGCAGCCGAGCACCTTGGCGGCGAGTTCGCCGTTGCGCAACCGTGCGAGCAGGTCGCCGCGGTCAGCGAGAGCTTCGGCGTGGGCGCGGATGACCGCGTCGCGGTTGCCGTCGCGTCCGATGACAAAAGGGTTGCCCCAGTCGCTTGCACGGTCGATGCGTACGAACCGGCCATTCGCCCGCGCCCAGTCGATCAGATGCGCCTGTCCGCTGGCTGGGCGCATCGAGACCACGACCGGAGTACCGGTCAGAAGGACGGCTTGGAGGTCGGCGATGCTCAGATCGGTCGGATCGGCAATCAGGATGTGGCAGGTCATCGGGAACGTCTCCCTTGTCAGGTCGGAGTTGCTCGGCCAGCCTGTCCGCATCGGCAACAGTTGGCGACTGGCTGCTCGAGCGGACGGAGGTCCAGCATCGACGCTGCACCGATACTCGTTGGCCAGCTACTCGCGGGTCACGGCGCCTACCTGGCACTCGCCGCGCAGGTCGATGCCGAGATCGGTCGCGGCAGCGAGCCCCTTCTCGGCGATTGTGCTGGCGTTGTGCGGTGTCAGCCCGGATTTGAGGGCGGCGTGCAGGAGGCTGGCGAGTTTGTTGGCGGGGTCAGCGGTCAGCGCGGCTTGGAGTGTGTGTCCGGCGTGGGTGCCGTCGCCGCGCTGGTAGGCCGCGTAGGCGGCCAGTACCGCGACCGGTGCACGTTCACGTCCGGTGAGTCCGGCCAGCAGCAGGACCCACGTCCGTTGTGCCGCTACAGGGTTGGCACCGTGGGTGGTCGCGAGCAGGCAAGACAGCACAACGGGATCGCTTATCGCGACGGCGGCTTCGGCTATGTGCGTGGGAGTCAGGGGTTCACCGGCGTCGGTGTGCGCGATCGTGCGCAGCACCATCTCGACGTGTTCGCGGTGGTAGTCGGCCAGTTGTCGGGGCGTGGTGGCGCGTCTACGGCGGTGTTCGGCACAGGCATGTGCGTCTGGAAGCAGCCCGTCGACGAGTGGAGTCAACTGTGGATCAGGAGCGAAGTGATCGGTGACCGCCTCGGCTGTGCGGTGCAGTGGCTGTCCGGTGACGGCGCGTTCGAGCGCGACCGGGGTGAGGGCGCAGTCGGTGAGTACACCGTGATCCTCGGGGCCGATCACGCTCCACCATCGGGCACCGTCGATGAATTCGGATACTGCCCAGCCGCGTATGAGCGGGACACCGATGTCGGTGAGGCGTTGGCCCCACTCGGTCAGCAACCGCAGGTCGACATCGTCGGGGGAGTCAGTAGTGGCGCGGTGTCGGTTGTCGACCACGACCGCGAAGGAAACGTTTGCCCCGATCTGTTGGGCGGCGGTCCGTAGGTCTGGCGCCTCGGTGTCGGGTTCGGCGTCGACGGGGTAGCCGCGCAAGGTCCACTCCACGACGGCAATTCGTGGTTCCTGCGCGGATTCGTCGATGTCCGCGTGGATCAGTGCCACCAGCAGACGCTGATCCGGGAAGTAGCCCAGCTGTGCCGGAAGGCTGGACAGCAACCCGCTCGGCTGCGGGAACTGGATGCGAGAGGTATCCATGTAGGTCGTTCTTTCGACGTGGGGATCGGGGACCTGCGACACCCTGCCCTCGCGGCGCTACGCGGTGACCGGCAACGATGCCCGTTGGAGGCGGGGCCGGTGACCTCCCGTCGAAGAGTCGCGTCGGTAACGGTGTCGGCGACCGGCGTTCCGAATCGGGCCGGTTGTCCGAATGTGCCTGTTGCGATCTCGCGGGCTTCGGATGCGGCAGGAGCGCGGAATCGCCGGGGATGCGACATTTGCGGGATTGCTGTCACCACATCCCTGGCGGCGTCCGGAGCGGTTGCGGGACGTACCTGACGGCGTGCTCGCCATCGTCGTGTGAGTCCGAGGCGGGGCCAGGACGGTGATGCCTGACGTGACTGCTCCTCGGCCGCTGCGCTGGCGAGGGAGGTATGCCGATGCTGTAGTGCGCAGGTGGGTACCATGTTCCGGGACGGTGAGCGCGGTAGGTCTGGCGGATTACTTCGGGGTCGACGTGGTGCCCGCCGAGCCTTACGCGGTGTGCCACAGCGGCGATGCACGTCTCGAGTGGAGCGTGGACGTCGACTATGACGCATTCGGATCCGCGGCTGTGGGCCAGGTGCTGCCAGCGCTGCACGTGTCGCGGTCGAAGGTTGGTAGCGTCGATGATCACACGATCGCCTCGGTCGAGATAGGCGATGCACTCAGCCATTTCTCGGTCGCTTACCGCAGCCTCGTCCTCTTCGCTGAGCAGGCCTTGGCAGTGAAAGTACTTCTCGCGGATCAGGTCTCGCGAGACGATAGAGGTTCTGAGGTCGAGCGCGGCAAGTTCGGCGGCGAGCTTGGACTTACCGGCTCCCATCAGGCCCCCGCAGGACGACGATCATCGGCGCTGTCGACGGCTCCGGCGCATTGTTCATCGCAGAGGCCCTTCTTCTCGAATGGTGATGCCCGGATGGCGAAGGACTCGGGAACAATCAGCGTGTTCGGCTTACGCCGCCGAGACCTACGTTTCAGTGCGACTTTTCATGAGTGAATATGGCTCGGTGGCAGCCGATCTCCGCTCTTGCAGGGATCTGGCCGCGTTAGACACGCGATACAGAGTTGCCGCCCGGCTCGTCGAGTATTCCCGGAGCCGGACGGTTCGACCGTTTGCGGGAGGGGCCACTCTGTCGTCACCTGTGCAGTGGCGGCCGTCGTGGACGAACGATCAGGGTTTCGTATCGGGGCCCGACGCGTCGGTGGGCAGGGCGGATTGCAAGGTGGCCAGATCCTGCACGGTGAGTTCGTCGGGCTGGCTGACCTGTCGGCCCAGTTGTTCTGTGGCCCAGAGGAGCACACCTTCCGCGTCGCGGTGAAGGGCGGTGGCTGCGTCGGCGACGAATGCTTGTGCCGTGTCGGGATCGACGGCTGCGGAGGGACGCCTGCGCATGGCGGCGGGGCGTGGGGCCCGCTTCGTTGAGGTGGTGGCCGCCGGGGCGGCACCGGCTTTCTGTTCCGGGGCGGGGTCTCCCGACGCACCGTGCTCAGAGGTGGCCTGCGGTTCGGTGCGTGCGGTGTCGGCTGGCACCGCCCTGTCGGTGGGCGCGTTCGGCTTTCCGAGCATGTGGGTGACGGTTCGGGACGGGGCTTGATGGGCGGCAGGGGCGGAGTCGCTGGTGGTGGTGGTGTGCTCGTTGGTGATGTCGGCGCTGTCGGCGAGGCTCAGCCATCCGAGTTCGTCGGGGAACAACCGTCGCCAAGCGTCAGCTTCGGCGCATTTGGCCAGCATGTGGCGCGGCATCCTGGCCCAGCCCCGGGTGGGAGCACCGTGCAGGGTCAATTTGGCGAACTCGGCGAAGTGGACGATCGCCTCGACAGTTTCGCGGCGACCGTCCAGGTGGATGGCCGTGATCGTGTACTGCGCGGCGACCGGATCGGTGTCGTAAGGCCAGGCGTCGTCCCATTCTCGGGACCGGTCGTCGTAGAACAGTGGTGTGGACTTCTCCAGGATCACACCGCGCTTCTGGGCGGCGCGGGCACCGAGGGTCCGGAATCCGTGGATAGAGGTCTCCACAGACCATCGCTCTTCGAATTTAGTGCCCCCCGTGAGGGTTTCGACCGGTTCGCGGCGTAGCAGCAACCGGATCTGTTCACGGAACGGATCGAGGTTGCAGGTGACCGCGCTGTGGAAGAGCAGGTTCAGCGCGGCCGTGGGCGGGGTAGTGGTCCAGCGCGAGATCAGCGCGAGCGCGGAGATCTGCGTATCGGTGAACCGGCCCTGCTCGGGGACGATAGCCAGCGGCGAGAGCGGCGGGGGGCTCTGGGGTGCGGACATGCGTTGTCGGCTCCTTCCTTGGAGACAGGTTCGAGTCCTGCTCAGCGACTCCGGCGTTCAGTGCCGCCGCGATCCGCTGGCGGTGTCAGCGGCGGAATCGCCGATTCGAAGTGCGGGGCAGGTGAATGCGGTGGATGCCGTCGCCGTGGGCGGGCCAGTCATCGGATCTCAGGCAGCGGTCGTAGAGATCGATCGCGCGCCGGTTCTCCTGGGCGGCGTCGATGAAGTCGTCCCGGTCGCCGGGGTGCAGTTCGGAGACACTGACCACGTGCGGAGGGTGTTTGTCGACGGCGGCGAACAGGAATCGGCGTACCCGTAGCCCCAACGCGGTGATGACGCGGGTGTACCAGTCCCTTTGCAGGTGGTAGCCGTAACGCAGGACCGACCACGCGAATTCGCCGGGGTCGGCGTTGTCGGTGGTTTTCAGGTCCACGACATCGACTTCTTCGTCGTCGTCGGTGGGGTGCAGCCAGTCCGGGCGGGTCCGCAGCATCAGACCGGTGGCCGGATCGGGCGAGTAGAACGACGCCTCAGCCCAGCCGCGGGCCAGCAGCGGCATCAGAGCCGGATGCGCGCGGACCGCTGCGGCCATGGCCTTGGCTTTGGCGAAACTGCCGGGCAACAAAGGGATCTGCCCGGCGAGGCGGTGTTCGAGCCGTTTCTGCTTCGCCAGATTTGTCTTCCAGTCCCGGAAGTCCAGTTCCACCACCAACGGTCCCGACCCCAGGCCGATGCTGTGTACAGCACGTCCGAATTCGAGGGCGTCGGTGTCAGGTGACCCGTACAGCTGCTCGTAGCGGAACTGGCGCGGGGTGATCCCTGACCACCACAGTCGCCGCGCCAACGAGCTCGACAGACCGAAATCGTCGTGGCGGTGATAGACGTGATCGGGAAGGTATAAGTGGATTCCTTTGGTCGGGGTAGCGGTATGCAGGACAGGAATCACGACCTCCGTGGTGTAGCTGGGGGCAAGCACGGTCGGTGGACACCGGGTTTGAGTCCGACGGAGCGAGCGGTAGCCGCGAATTCTGGTTGGCAGCAAAAAGTTTCGGAAACACTCGTGGTGTCACCGGCCTGACTCATCTCGCGATACAGGTCAGGGCGACGTCGCCGCGTCGGTTCCAGCGAGGCAGGTGGTGGCGGTGTCGAGGTGCCATTGACGGTGGAACTCGGGGGCGAAGGCTTCCAACACGGTGGATTCGTGGGTCGGTAGCGCATCGAAGCGGGTATGGAACGCTGCGATCGCGGCCTCGGAAAATGGCTGGCAGCGCGCCAGTTCGCGTTGGGTGCGGTCGTACAGTTCGGCGCGATGCCCAGGTAGCCAGTCTTCGCGTCGTCCGACGCAGTATTCGCACTGCGCGGCAGCCCCGCGCAGTGGAGTCGGCCCGGTTGTCGGTGGTGCGCCGAGATTGCCGCTGTCCACGGGCCGCTCGCTGTGACCGCGCACAGCGATGGCGAGGTTTCTCAGCCGGTCGCCGAACCGTTGTCGTACCCGACGGGGCAGGGTCCGGATCACCAACCGCAAGACCGGTCCCGGGTGGGCGGCGGGTGCGCCTATCTGGTGGGCGACGAGGTCCCTTGCGCCGAAGTCGATCATGTAGGTCTGGCCGTCGGGAGCGGTGACGTGGAAGATTTTGGCCTTCGAGTCGTGCGCCTCGAACATGTCGAGGGCTTTCAACGCCGCGTCGACGGGGTCTGCGCCACCGGCCTGAATGACCCAGTGGATGTCGTACTCTTCCACGACTGACGCCTCCTCAGCGCGATAGTGGGTTGTCGACCCGAGCGGTCGAGTAGTGGATGGGGTCCAGAGGCCGTGACCTGTGGTGATCACTGCGGGTCTGCGTGGGTGGACGGCGCAGTGGCCAGATGGCACGCGTCGGCGGAGGAACCGCTGGTCGAGGGCGGTTCGCTGCGAAATCTGGTGGAACGCCCTGCGCGCTGAACCGTTCGAGACGGTGATGGTCGTGATCGCGCGACCGGCGTGTTCGCTGCGTTGGTGGAGACTGTTGATCGCCCGAGCATCACAGTCTCGGAGAGAGTCCTAGCAGGTCGAGAGGACGTGGCGGCCCGCGAGCAGCGGGGGAAACCGGCATGATCGCGAGGATGTCGCGCGGTTCAGAACCTCATCATGGGCAGAAGTCGGCGAGGGCCATACCGGCCCAGGTCGGGTTGGCGTCCGAGCGCCGGTGTCGTCCTGTCCTGGGTGCGGCGGCACGATCTGCGGTGGTTCGGCCCCGACGGATCCCGGTCACCCACCACGCAGTCTGATCTGGTGGTTCTGTTTGCTGCCGTAATCGAGTCCGCGGGTGATGGTGCGGACGGCCTCGGCCTCGGTGAAGTCTCCGATGCCGATGTGGGTGCTGGCGGCTTCGTAGAGCACGTCATAGGCGGTTCGGTAGCCGAGGATCGGGTGACCGAGTGGGAGTCCGTGCTGGTCGAGGATGTCGGCGCCGACGAGAATTCCGAGGGAGGCGGCGGCTGACACCAGGGTGTCGTTGCGTTGGCCGCGTGGTGCGTGACGGACGCGATCGCCCTGAATCCGCAGTGCGACTTTGACGTATTTGTGGGCCCGGTCGATATCCACGTGCGCAGGCGGCCGGGGCGTAGGTGGTGGCGGTGTGAGGGCGGTGACGAGCCAGGCAGGCAAGGGTTGAGGTGCGCGGGGATTCTGGATGGTGTAGCCGCCGTTGTGAAGTATCGATCCGGCGGCGACGATGTAGCCGCCGGTCCCGCGGGTGTCGATTCGCCATCCGAGCGTGCCGGAGGTATTGGGCAACTGAATTGCCGGTGGGGCCTGGAAATACAGATGCAATCCAGTCGACGGGGTGGCCACGGCGTAGGTGTCGCCCGGGTAGGGGTGCCCGGCCTGTTCGGCGACCGCGGCGAGGACCTCGCGGCCGTGAGACAGGCCGGTCCAGGGCTCGGGGGCGGGTTCGTCGTGGTCGGGATCGAGGTCGATGACATAGAGCCCGCTGGGCTCGCAGGCGATCCCGATGTTGAACGGATGTTGACGCCACATCCAACGGATCCGACGCGGGTCGTCGGTGGCATGGTGAAGCCAATTACCTTTGTATGCAGGGGTTTTCGCGCGTGGCCGCAGCGGGAATACGTGGTGTCCGCGTTCGGCGGCTGTCAGAGCGGCCTGCATCAGTGCGGTGCTGGGGCGGCCGCGTCGCGAGGCGCCCATCTCGCCAGGGTAGCGCGAGGCAGGATGTGTCCGCCCTCGGCCGGACACGGGCCCGGAGCTCGCACGAGTCATGACAGGTAGACCTCCAAGTAGGGCATCAGCGAAGTGAGACGCAGGTGCGTGCAGACGTCGGCGACGGTGCGTCGCCGACGCTCTGGACGGTGGCCGCGGCGAAGTGTGGTCTGCCGTCGGGTGGGACCTGGGTCAGGCGTTGGCGGCGGCCAAGTGCAGGGCGTTGAGGCCCAGACTGGTGAATTCGTTGCCGCGGTCGATGCGGCCGTTGTCGGCCAGGACCTGGGCGTAGCTGGTGACCGCGTGCATGATTCCGCCGGCGGAGCGGTCTCCGCCGATCAGGAAGTGTTCCCAGATGCCTTTGCGTTCGGCTTCGCTGATCCGCAGCTGTTTGGCGACCACGGTGAGGGTCTGCTCCGGTTCGGGGAGGGCGATCTGCGCGGCATCGCTGATCTCGTCGATTCGCTGCTGGACGAATTCGGGGGTGAGGAAGGCCTGTACGGCGTCGCGGATCTTGAGCGAGAACGCACGGTCGTCGGCGGCGTAGGTGTCGGCTTTCCAGCTGATCGTGCCCTGGGGCAGGCGGGTGCCTTTGTGAATCGCGGCGACCGCTTGTTTGGTGAATGTCAGGCCGTTGCCGCAGATCTCGATCGTGATCAGCGGGGAGACCTGGGTCTTGCCGCGGCCGGTTTCGCTGTTGCGGAACTCGACACCGGCAAACACGATCGGGCTGTCGGCTCCTGATCGGCCGTTGAACGGGGATCGGTAGTTGCCCAGCAGTTGGGGTGCTGCGACGGCGATCTGGGGGGCGGCTACCCGCATGTAGAGGTGGTCATCGCTCATGTCCGCGGCGACAACCTGGGTGTTGTCGACTCCGGCTGCGCGTAGCCCATCCAGGAACACGGTGGCCATGTCGAGGTTGTCGCGGAATCCGTAGCTGTCCGACAGCACCGCGCGCACGATGCCTTGGGAGTGGTTGTCGCGGCGGTCGCTGCCCCACAACAGCCGAACCAGGACTTTGCGGTCGGTCTCGTAGCGGGCCCAGTCGTTGATCGAGTTGCAGAACGCGCGCTGGTTGGTCTCGCGGCAGCGGCGCAGGTAGGCGATCGGGATCCCGAAGTCGGTGGCCAGATCACCGACCGCGCCGTCGGTGAGGGAGTAGAGGCCGTTGACGTCGAAGAAGCCTTCCTCGCTCAGCTGGGATTCGACGCCGTCGATGCGCAGGTATCCGCGGTCGATGCGCAGGCTCTGAGCGGGCACGACGACGTCGAGTTTGCGGGCCTGCTGGGTGGTGAGCAGATTCAGAAGCATCCCGGCGTCGGCCTTGCGCAGGCTGCGTGTGGGAAGAGCGGGCAGGGTCGCAGATCCGGAAGAGTTCAAGACGGGGCCTTTCTTCGAGTGGATTGTGCTGATGTGCAGCGGAGTCAGGGCAGTCTGGCGAGCAGCCGAGCGCGCCAGGCGAGGGCGTAGCGCAGGCAGTTGTTGCAGTGGTGGTGGGTGCAGTGCGGCAGCGGCGGCGTGTAGCGGGCCGCGAACGACCACGCCATCGAGTCCGCCGAGGCCAACAGATCACCGAAGCGCTGGAGGCCGGAGGCCTTGACTCCGAACCCGTGCAGGCGAATTCCGGGAACGGTCTGGCAGATCTCGGCGAAGATGTCGGCGGCTTCGGCACTGGCTTGGCGGCGACATACCGACCCGACACCCACGATCGGCTCGGCAGCGAGGTCGATTCCGGCGTCGTGGAACATGGCGATCGCGTCGCGGTATTCGGTGACAGTCCAGCCTTGCAACACCGGCACGATGGGTAGATCCGGTGCCTGACGGCGCATTTCGAGCAGATTAGCCACAAAGTCTGGCGTAGCATCGGATGATGTATTGGAGGGCTTGCACATTAGCGTCGGTGCTGGTGGAACGATGTCGGCAGGCTAGTTGAATCGATTCTCCTACTTGACCTTCTGTGGTGCTGTAACGTGCGCCTTCGCGTGGTGGATTGCATCCAATGATCGAATCAATCACCTGCTTGACGGGCGAGTAGGAGCGTTTGGAGTGGTTTCGGAACGCCAAGGCGAGTTGCGGGCCGTGGCCGGTGCGGCCGAGACGGTGCTCGCATCCGGCGTGGCACTGTTGCAGCCGGAGGAAACGGTGTCGCAGGCCATGTTGTTCCCTGTCAAGTCAGCGTGTTGAGTTCTTGAAGCAAGGTTCCCCTGCGATCGTTTGGTACCCGTTGTGGGGCAGTGACGGTGGTCAGTCGCGGGACCACCGACAGCAGATGAACTACTGAGAGAACATGTTCTAGATCCGCCGCGCGAACTGATCATTGAGATGATGGCGGCTGTCCGATATTGCCGATTACAGTGCGCGTGTCGAGGTGTTGTCGATCCAGTTCAACGACTGCCCGTGCGCGCCCGCGTAGGCAAGTGGTCATCCGTCGAGGCTGACGACGAAACTGCCCCGGTTCGCGGTGGGCGGAGCGGGAAGCGCCGCGACCGATTCGACCACGGCTGCTCCCTCGTTGGCTATCCAATGGCACCGCAGATCACGCACCGTCACCTCGAACGCGTTGCGAGTCTCGGTGGCGAGGTAGGCGAGAACCGCGCTGCCGAACACCACCGCGGTGGAACCCGAGGGCACCGCGTCGACCAGATCAGCGCCGGTATCGAGGAGATCACCGGTGATCAAGCGGGGCGGGTTCCTGCGGGCGAGGTCCACCGCGGGGCGGGGCGGACGACATGTGCGAAGAGCCGCGAGGTCCGTTGCGCACGTCGATGGGCAAATCGATCGAACGAACCGAGTCTGATCCGAATGCAACGGGGACTTGAAGTAGGATCGCCTGCCAGGGGCTGAAGCCCAGAGTTACGCATATCCTCGAAGTTGTTCTGTCCTGTCGGCGGCGCGCCGGGAGAGCACAGGTTCCACGGTTCGGACAGATATCAATCCATGCTTCGACCAGTAGGGAGCGAACTAGTGAGCTATGAGGAACCAGCTGGCGAAACGCCAGCGGCACGATCGTTGTATATCCAGACTCCCAGCGGATACTACGAAATCGATATCGACCGCTTGGAGGACTTCCGTATGGATGACGAGCGAGTCGAGGAATTTATGAAGAACTACGCTCGACTCGCCGCGCAATGGCCGCAATTCGGCTACGCCGCGCCGCCTGGTTCGTTTACCGATGCCATTCCTGGCGCTTTTGTGCGCGCGACACCAGGAGCGTCCGTGCGGGCCGTGCCTGGTTCATTCGTGCGGGCCGTGCCTGGTTCATTCGTGCGGGCCGTGCCTGGTTCATTCGTGCGGGCCGTGCCTGGTTCTTTTGTGCGCGCCGTACCCCCGTCCGCCGTATTGTATGGCTGGAACCGCTGATGACTACAGCCGACGTCTTTCTCGGAATGCCTGAAACGTGCCAGTCGCAACGTCTCTACGCGTGCGAAAAGATGATATACAAGGATGTAGAAGTAGCTGGCCGCCCGGCGACCTTCATTATCGATCCTTGGACTCAGCATTGGATTATCGGCGACAGCTCGGCTGTCGAGATACTGAAGCTGTGCAATGGGCGACGGACCCTGTCATCGATCATTGAGATTCTCGATGATCGCAGCAGCGGTGCGTCTTGGGAGCCGGAACGTTGCATCGACGTCGTAGACGCTCTTCTGGGCGCAGAAATGCTATTTGCAAACAAGATGCAGCATGAGAGGTGCGGTCGACCCGTCTATAATAAGTCTGAGCTCACCGGAATTCACCTCGAAATCACCAACGCATGCAACATGACGTGCACACACTGCTATGTCTCCTCGGGAAGGAAGCTGCCCGGGGAGCTCACGCTGGATCAGATCCACGCGACGATCGACATGCTGCCACCGTTCTCGGGAAAGCGGATCGCCATCTCGGGTGGCGAGCCAGTCGTGCGCAAGGACCTTCTGTCGATCATCGAATACGCGGCACGCGACTGCGGCCACGCGATCGACCTATACACGAATGGCTGGAAGTTTCCATCCAAGGTCGCCGATCGAATCAACGAACTCAACAACGAAACCGGCGGCATGATTCGTCTACAGCTGAGCCTTGAAGGTTCGGATGCCGAGACGAACGACGCCGTGCGCGGAAAAGGATCTTTCGACCAAGCCCTGAAGTCGCTGGAGATGTTTCAACGCAGCGGCCTCAACAGGTCCGTCGTAATATTTGTATGCGTCACCAAGAACAACATCGGGCAGATAGATTCACTCATCGAGCTGGCCGAGAGGTTCGACGTCTCGATGCTCGTGTTCTCCCAGTGGCAGCGCCAGGGCAATGCGGCAGGCACTCCGTGGGCGACGATTGCGCCAAGTATGGACGAGTGGGTCCGGGCGGGCGAACACCTGCTGAAGTACAATAATCCTCGCCTCTCTGTCTTCGGGAATTTTTACGGCGATCTCAACAACAATGAGTTCGGGCGATTTTCCCTCGATCGTCGACTGTTTCCGAAGCATGTTTACATGTACAACAGTTTCCCGAGGATATCTCCAAATGGAGACGTGTGGGCCGACCAACTCTGGGTGGATCCAGACTGGACTCTCGGAAATGTCGCGGATGGCGATCTGAACGACTGCTTCGAGACGGCGAAATTCTACGAGCAGCTCGAGCGGATGCGGTCGCGAAAGGAAAAAATCTCAGAGTGTCGACAATGTGAATGGAGAGATCTGTGCGAGGGCGGATCACCGGGCCATACATTCGCAGAGTACGGTCACATGAATGAGAAGGATTTGTTCTGCGACAGTCGAATCTACTGGTTCAACAGATTTGTCGAGTATAACGTCCGGGTGGCCGAAGATGCGGTTCGAGGAGTAGGCGCACCGATATAGGGCAGTCTCGGGCCGGCGGGTTTCGGCAAAGTAGTGATGTGAGGGTGTGACCTGGGGTTTCGGTGTGTCGTTGGGGCGGGGGCACCGCGACGAGTCGGTGATGATCTCGGTTGCTGAAGCCAGATCGTCCGAAAGTTGTTGCGGTCCCACGTTGTCATCATCTCCTGTCGATGTGGCGGTGGCGGATCGGGGTGGTGATTCGCTCGTGCCGGATACCGGTCCCGTCGCCTGCCCGGTGATTCCTGCGGGTTTGCTCGAAGGGGGCCGGGCCGCCTGCCGGTTAGTCATTCCTCGATGTGGACCGGCCGCCGTGCCCGAATCGGGAGCACCGCCGCGTTGGGGTGGTTCGCCGCCGCTTCCCGCAGTGCCTGGTTCTCCAGCGTGAGTTGGTTCACCGCCCGGACGAGGGCGGGGACGTCGGCCCGGAGTTGGCGAGTTCGGCGTTCTTGTTCGCGATCGTCTTCTTCAGCGCGGCGATAGTGGCCCGGAGTCGCGACTCGACCTCCGAGGGCGCACCGCGCTCGGCCACCCTCGCGTAGAACACGTTCTTCAAGTCCGTATGCCGTTGTGTCAAAGCGTTTCTGGGGACATCAGCTTCCAAGGCGAGGGCGACGATCGTGAGTGCACCGTTGGATCGCTCGGCGATGCCGGACAGGATGCGTTCCATCGCAGCGCGGATTTGGTCACGCTCATCGGTTTTCAACGAGCGTCCTCGGTCAGGGTGATGCGGATGCGGTCATGAGTGTCGGCGTAGCCTCGAATCCTGACCTGGGCCAAACGTCGCCGCCACGTTCCGCGAACACTGTCGATGCCGCCGAAATATCGCGGAACACCCACGACACCAACAGATTCCGAATCGCGCTGGGCCACAGCTAGCCGACTCGTCGATGACAACTCCATCCACCCCGCCGACCGCATCGCCGCCGCGCTCGTCGTGCTCTACGCTCAGCCCTTGGCGCGGGTGACGGCGCTGACCCTCGACCACATCCGCACAGACGGCCAGGCGATCATGCTCAGGCTCGGCGAAGACGAGCTGGAACTCCCCGAACCGTTCGCCTCCCTCATCGTCCAGCTGCCGTGCCCCCTCCGCGACGGGCCATCCATGCAGTTCCCGGTCGATGGCTGTTCCCGGAACACGTCCGGGTCGCCCGATAGGGCCGATTCCGCTCGCGAATCGACTTCTCGCCCTCGACATTCAGCCCCGCCCGATGCGGGCATCAGCCCTGCGTCAACTGGCCACAGAGCTGCCGCCCGCCATCGTCGCCAGCGTGCTCGGACTTCGACCATCGACGGCCGTCAGATGGGCCGGGGAAGCGGGAGGCAACTGGACGAACTACGTCCGCGACCGCCAAACCTGATACCCCCTGGCTACACCGGTAAATCACGCCGTAGTTGATCTGTGAATCCTGACGGCACCCGGGAATATCGGGGAGCCGTTCCGGTGAAATCTGACGTCCTGGTTCGGCTTGACATCGGAGTTTGGCCGATTCGATCAGCGCGCTACGCGGCAGAATAGTGCGTTCGGCCGTCTGCGGCCGAACGGGTTCGCAGCTTCATCAGATTGCGCGCTTGGTCGCCCATTCGGGCAGCGGTTCGCAGCGGCCGAGCCACGCGGGCGGTATGCCATCAGCTATTTCGCGGACACCGAGGATCCCGCCGATGATCGCGCAGGTGGTGTCGATATCACCGCCAGCCGCAACGGCCGTCCAACATGCGTCGGCGAAATCATGCCCGCGGTGGGCGACGACCCAGAGGCTGAACGGGACGGTATCAAGCGCGGAGGTGTCATGGCCAACGCCCAATTCCGCAGCGGCCGTGCTAGAATCGTTGATGGACTCCGCATGCCTGATCATGTCCTGAATAGGCCCGCCCGGTACCTGCGTGGCGACCATATCGAGGAGTTCGGCACCACGCAGTTGCGGTTTCCCTACGGATAAGGCGGCGGCGCTGGCCACCGCGACCGCCCCTGCCACGGCATCGGGGTGGGCATGAGTGACCTCCGCCGAAGCCGCGGCCTCGGAGACAACTCGATCAAGGTCGTCGCCGAACCACGCGCCCAACGGCGCTACCCGCATCGCGGCACCATTGCCCCACGATCCGCGGCCGTCGCGCGCTTGTTGGGCGAGTTCGTGCCAGTGATAGCCCTTTTGGCGGATCAGCCGCAGGATTCGACTCGTTCCGGGGCCGTATCGACGATAGATGTCGTAGTGCTCGGCGAACGATTGGGCCAGCGCGTCCTGATCGATCCGGCCGTGTTCACACAGGACTGCGAAGATCGAACACGCCATCTGGGTGTCGTCGGTCCACAACCACGGACCGGGCAGAACTCTTCGCTCCTGAAGCGCACCGTGGTTGATCGCATCGTCGAAACACGACCCGAACGCGTCTCCTACCGCCACGCCCTGCAACGACATCAGCGCCCGTTCGCGGCCATCAAATCTCATCCAACCAGTCTGGCAGCCGCCACAATCCCCACCAGGACCGATCATGGTGGTGCGTTCGGACGGCCGAAGCAGCGCGGCCCACCGGACGCGCCTGGTAGCTGGCACCGGACCGGCGCCGGGCCCGCGACCTCTGGTACCCAACCACTACTGCAATTCGTTATGCCTCCCTTCGTTGTCGCCGTGGTCGCGTACTCGATATACCTTGCCGCACCTCGGAAAACAGTTCTGGGGTGAGCAATTTCGGTGTCCACCTCGCCTCAACTTCTGGAGGACACTTCAGGAATGATCGACAAGACCACCAACAACGAGCTCAACTTCGACGCCGTCAGGCGTGTGCTGGTCGACGCCGCGCGCGAGGGTGATCTCGCCGCTGTTGAGCAGTGGCTGTGCCATGTGGACAGCGCCCTGCACTACGCGCTGCACATCGCGGCCGAGGGCGGGCACCGCGAGCTGGCGGCTGCTTTGCTTGCGGCACACAGGTTCTCGGAGGAAGCCCTCGAAGAGTGTGAGGGAGTGGCCTGGCAGCACGATCACGATGACGTAGCCGACATCATCGGCTGGGCAAAAATCGAGGTCGACTGACGCGCTGGCGACCCCCTGAATTCGCTGATCCCTAGCTGCTCCGGAGCGCGCACGCATCGGCATCCGGAGGCAGGAGCGCCAGAACTGACGCGGCGGATCCGAGGCCGGCAGGAATTCGAGGAGTTCGAATATTCCGGTGTTGCCGGTTGTGCGCTGCTGATGTTCACGGACCGTGGCACCGGTTCCGGCGAACCGGATCCCGCCGGGTCCGACGCCGCCGAACCGGACTATCGGTTCGGATGGCCAGTCCTGTTGGGCGATCCACGTCAACCGGCCGATCTGTCGGGTGTAGTGGCGCGCGCGGGCGATGTACTCCGCGGGGGTTGGGCCGAGCGCCCAGCTGCCGTGCATCTGCAATTCGGTGAACCCACTGTCGAGCGCCCACGCCGAGGTTGTGGCCGGACGTAACGTGCGGTAGCTGCGCAATTGGCGGTCGGAGACGAACAGCGGCACCGGCGCTCGCCACAGCCATCCGGGCTGGTGGGTCCCCAGGTGGAATCCGGGAAAACGATCTTCGGAGTAGTCCGTGGATGGAGGTGATGAGTCGGCGCCGGGCAGAGATCTCGTGGCGAGTTCTCTGCCCGACGCCTCGCTCATGCCGCGAGCTCGACCGATTCGGACTCGGCGGCGCCGCCATCGTCGGCGTCGATGCCGTCGTGGTCGGCGGGCTCTTGGATGGACTCTTCGTCGGGATCCTCGGCTTCCGGGCCGTCTTCCTCCGTCGCGTCCTCGGTGCGGTCTGCGGTGACGCCGTCGGTGGTGGTGGTGTTGGCGACAGGCCGGCTGATGACCTCGGCCTTGGTGAGCTCGCCGGTGAGCACCCGCTCGACCGAGGCCAGCGGGTAGCCGTGGGAGGCCAGGAAGCGCATGTAGTCGCCCATCAGCGAACTCACGCGCCGGTAGTAATCCGGGCTGTCCGAGGTGGGCTGAAGGAATGCTTCCATCGCCGCGACCACGCGCAGCAGCGTCCGCAGTCCGCCGTGGTTGTCGCGGGCCTTGACGCCGTCGCTGGAGGCGGCGTTGGGCACCTTGGCACCGAGCTGGCTGGCCAAGCCGTGGGCGTGGTGGGCGGTGAGCAGGTGCGCGTTGGCGACGACGCGCCCGATCAATTCCAGGCTGCCGGGCGGAACGGTCTTCTGGCCGCCGAACAGGTTCGTGGTCAGCCACGTCCGCCGCACTTTGGTGGCCGCGCGCGCATGCCTGTTCAGAATGGTGGCTTCGGCGCGTTTGGCCGATGCCTCCTCGGCGCGCTCGCGTTCCCGCTCGGCCGCCGCGACCTCGCGCGCGATCCGGGCCTCGCGGGCGGCTTCGTCCTCGGCCGGTGCCGTCGGCGAAGCATCGGCGCTCGCCTCGAACGGGTCCTCGTCGAGGCCGTTTCGGCTCAGCCCGGCCGCGTCGAGGTCGGTGCAGTAGTAGACCGGCGCGAACTCGTCGAGCACGGTGACCTGGGCGACGTGGTACATGCCCGGGTCCGCGTCGTCCTCGGGGAACAGTTCGGTGCGCTCGTCGATCAGGTCGACACCGATCCGCTCGTCGGTACCGTCGACGCTCGCCTGGCGCACCAACACCACCGCGAGGTAGTCCAAGGGCACGCTCTCCGAAGTCGGGGTGGCGCCCTCGGTGTCGAGGAGATCCTCGAGCGCCACCATGGCTTCGGGCAGCGGCGTCTCGAGCACGGTGATTCCGGCTTCGGTGAGGCCTGCCACGGCCTGGGCGTAGGCGGCGGCGGTGCGTTCCTCGGCCTCGAGTTCGGCGCGTTCTTCCAGCATCTGGGCCAGCACGTGAGCGAACTGGCCGTCCGCGGCCGCGTCGATCAGCTCATCGATCGCGTCGGGGTCGTCGCCGAAGTGCTCGGCCGCGGCGGCGGCCTGCACCAGGTCCAGGTCGCTTTCGTAGAGGGCCTGGGTCGCGGCGTCGGAGCGGGTGAGTTTCTTGACCGCGCGTACTTCGTCGCTGGTGACTCCGACCAGCGCCTTGCGGGTCTCGGTGAGGTTGAAGCCGAGATCGAGCATCTGTGCGACGGCGTCGGCGCGGTCGATCTGATTCTGGGCGTAGCGGTGCGCGCCGCTGTTGAACTGCAACACGATCCGCTCGGCCTCGACCTCGAGCTGCTCGGCGCTGGTATCGACCGGGTAGACCGCGCAGAGGGCCATGTGCGGGGTGTCGCGCAGCAGCTCCACGCGGTGCCAGCCGTCCCAGACCGCGAATCCGCCCCCCGCGGTGCGTACCGTCACCAGCGGCAAGAGATTGCCGTGCTCGATGATCGAGCCTTTGACGTCGGGGTCCATGGGCTTGACCGGCCGGTTTCGTGCGCGCTTGAGCTTTTTCGGATCCAGCCACAGCAGCTCACCGGCGACCTGACCGTGCTCGGGACGATCGGCGGCGGACTGCGCGGTGTCGGCGGTCGGCTCATCGGTGGTGGCGCTGTCCTCGACGAGGTCACCCGGGTCGGCGGGGAGGTCGGCGTTGGGGTCGGTCGTGGTGGGGTTGTCGACGAAGGTCGTCATCGTTTCCTTGGTCCTTCCATATGGAAATATTTGGGCGGGTTTGCGACGAGAATCCGTCGCGAAGCGGGCGGGCACTGAGCGAGCCCGCCCGACGAGCGAGGAGACCGCTGGGGCCTCGGTTCAGGACGAGGTGCTCAGCGGACGGGTGGCATCGGTCGAGATCGGATGACTTCCGCGGTGCGGTCGATGAGATCGGAGAGCGCGGCGACGGGCAGGGCGACGCTGTGGCTGTTGGTTCCGGAAACACGGCAGCGGCGGGGCCGGACCACGGTCACTGAGTGAACTGCATGGCGATGAGAGCGCTCGGAGGGTTCACCGGACGTGCCCGGTACAGGCCAATGTGTCGACGCGCCGTTGGCATGGCGACACGGTCGGTAGCTATGCGATAGGCGAAAGGAAGGCAGCGTTTGCGAAAGCCGCTGGCCGCTGGTCTTGTCTCAGCTGCCCGCTTCGGTTTCGCGGACCGCTTCGACCGGGCTGGCCCCATCGTCGTACAGTTCGCGCCAATCGATGTCGGACAGATCGAATATCGATACATGATGGTTGAGCTCGCAGTGCTCGTCGCTGGCCAGCAACCAACATGCGAAATCCGTATCGTCTCCGGCGTAGACGCGGACCCGCGACGCATTCGGGTGGGCGAGCGATTGCCGCAGCCTCTCGGCGGCGGCAGCGGTCTGAGAATCGAGCCATGACATAGGAATTGGGCTCCTGAATAGGCGAGGTGAGACGCCTCTGCCGCGATCACCAGCGGGCATTGTCAGATCAGCGGTGACCGCGTGGGATCGCCGTCGACTGGATCGGGCTCCCCCAGGCAGTCGCAGTGGCGATAGCGCGCTGCGCTTTCCGGGTGCGCGCCGGTGAGGGATCGGGCAGAGCTTCGGCATACGGGGCGCGCCGCCGTGGACGGTTGTGTTGCCGGTCTGATCCCGTCGCTTGGCAAGCAACGGTCCGAGATTGTCTGGAACCGAACGCTGATCCTGGGTCGAGCGCGTCAGTCGCGGGCGGCGTGGACTTGGGTGGCGCTGTCGTTGACAGTGACAAGGGCGGTCGTCGATCTTGCGGCGTCGACGACGATCTCGATGTCGTCGGTGTTCTCCTCGATGCAGATCTCGCTGGCGCCGCCGCCGCTGTCGTGGACGGTGACGACGATCTTGGTCCCGTTCTCGACGTTGATGTTGATCATTCGCCGTGGCCTCTCTGGAAGGGCGTGTGCTGTCGAATCAGGGGCGAAGTTCGAGGTCGAGGTGGTTGTTGCCCCTTCGAGGTTCACGACCTCGAGGAAGTGCAGATGTCGGCTGCGTGTGTCGGAGACCAGCACGCCGTCGCTGTGGAGCAACAGCCGGGCTCCGTTGCTGAACACGAATTCGGTGTCGTATTCGCTGCCTCCTCCCGGCGTGACGGACTCGACCCGGACTGCGGGGCATCCCGCGTCCCGCCAGGCGCTGTTGATCTTGTCGACCTCGGGAATAAAGCTGTCGCGTTGACATGTGAGCGCGTGCTCGCGCGCCGCGATGAGCTCCGCCGCGCTGGGCCGCGGGGTGGTGGTCCACAATCTCGGTGCTGAGGTGTCCTGCCAGGCTTGGCCACCGCTGAACGCGGCTTCTCTGCGTATCTGGGCGGCGATGTCTTCGACGGTGGGCGCACGGTCGGCAGGCAGCGGCTGCGGCACTGGAGTGGTGCCTGCGGTCCGGCGTTGGTGGTCGCTCAACGCACGTGTGAACCGCATGGCCTGGGCGAGGGCGGCGTCGAGTCGGACGGTGACGGCTTCGAGCAGAGCCAATACCCGTTCCGGGCCATCCTGGGTGGCGGTGAAGTCGACCAGGTCGTGAAGGTCTTCGACGCCGAGGTCGGCGACTTCGAAACTGCCGTCGATCATCATCGACAGGGTCAGGTCGCCGTTGTAGACCGAAGTGTTGGCGTTGTCGCAGCTGAAGTGCGCCAGGACTTCGATCGCGACAGACTCGAGATCGACACGCCACGTACAGGATCGGCCGCCGGAGACGCTATCGATCAGGTCGTAGAGCAGCGCGAGCCCGCTGATGTCGCCGTCGGGTTGCCATTCCCGCAGGGCCGCGGCGATCTGGGCGGTTTTGCCGCCCTCGCGCAGTTTGGCGCGTACGTGCTCGTGGTCAAAGTGAAGAAACGGCATCAAATAGCTCCTCGGGACGACATAGCCGGACCTGGTCCTGGGGCGATGGGTGAGCATGGCGCTTCGCTCTGGTCGCTATGTAGGGCCAGGTCAGGCCGCAGTGATGGTGGATGTATGCGCTGTGCGCGGCCTTGCCCGCCGATACAAGTAGTCGGCGGCTTGCACGTCGCGTTCGCGCAATGCGTCGGACGCGTGTGCGACCCAATGGTTTTCGAACGTATCGCGCTGTTTATCGGCCACATTTGCGGGCGCGGCGACGAAGAAGCATTCGACTTGGGGATAGGTCTTCGAATCAGGTGGGCGTTGGGCCAGCCACAAGCGGGTGTGTGCCCGGGTATCGGTCACGGGCGTGACTTTGACCTTGCGGGCCAGCCATCGTAGGACTCGCCCGGTTTCGTCGGGTGTGCCGCGATGGACGGTGTGGACCGAACGCCACGCTACGGCGGGCGCGAAGTAGACCCTCCGTACCCGGTACAGCGCCCACGGGCTGTGGAGGATCGTACGAGTGGCCAGATCCAGGATCTCCCGTGCGCCCGCGGCCCGCAGGCGCTCATCGAGTGTTTCGTCGGGACCGAAAAGCCCGGACTTCGAATTGAGGGCAACCGCACAGTATTCGTCCACGAGATGCCGAGCGGCCTGTTCGGGCGCGGCCAACATCCGCGAAAGATGTTCGGACCATTCGCGTTTGGACACGTAACAGCATTCCGCACACAGAGACTTGGGCCACCAGACGCCGAAGATCTCATAGAGATACTCGCGGCAGTCCTGTCGCGTCCAACCTGACTCGTGGACCGGATAGGCCATCGTCCGGTGACCGCCCAGTGCGAGAACGGGTTCGTTCTCGATTCGTTTCGATTCGTCGGCGTTGTAGCCGATTACGTGAAAATATGGCCGGGTGCCGAGTTCGCGGTCACGCCACGTATCCATCGGCCAGCCTTTGAATTTCAAGGTGCATTTTCGTGTTCCGCTGCGCTGCGGCATAGTTCCGGTGACACGGTTTTCCTTGCTGAGTGCGTAGAAGCCGTGTTCCTCGGCGTCGCAATGCATGCGGTAGGGCTGACGGGTGTCTTGTAGGACGACGATTCCGTCTTCGTTCTCCGGGCCCGCGCGAGCTACCTCGACAAGTCGGACATTGTGGGCGCGCACCAGCGGAAGTACGTGGCACTCGACCAGGTCGATCAACGATTCGAATTCGTCACTTCTCTAGCGAGAAGCCTGTTGTTGTAGTGCTGTGTTGCACTTGGTGATGGATCGGGTTGCTCGGCGAATCTTTCGTGGCCGAGTCGGGGCGGTCTGGTGTCTCACTACCATTCGCTGTGGAAGTGGGCATCGTCCCGGAAGACCTCGACCGCAAGAGTGACATGTGTTGCGCTGCTGCAGTGTTGGCTCTGGTGGCTTGGGCGGTTCTCGGATCATTTGCGACCAGTCGACTCGGCGCGCTATTTGCCTTCGTTCGGCCCGCTGGTGACGCAACCGGGTTGCCTCTTGGTGGCCAGGCTGGTCCTCAAGAGGCTTGCGTCCTCGCGATCGGTGTGCCGCGCTCGATCCTTGCTCCCGTATGTTACGGATATTCGGATCGAAGGGTTCGAAGTCGTCGAAGTGCTTCTGTTTCGCTGGCGACATGACCGGCTCGACGCGCGATTGTTACTGCCTCGCACAACATTTCGTTTGCGGTTACGGTTTCCCCGGTCAGGTAATTGATCCAACCGAGATTGCTCAGTGCTTCGGTTTGGCCGATGTGATCGCCGATGGTGCGGTGGATGTTGAGTGCGCGGCGAACAATGGCCTCTCCTGTGGTGGTGTCACCGTCGAGGGCGTAGATGAGCCCGAGGGTGTTGAGTATTCCGGCTTCGCCCGCAGGGTTTGCGATGCGGCTGTAGATCGTTGCGGACTCTCGTAAAGCGATGACTGCTGACGGTGTGTCGCCTGTGAGGTGTTGTAGACAGCCGAGGTTGCTCAGGGCGAATGCCTCGCCCGCGAGATTGCCTAGGTCGCGGTAGATCTGGAGGGCACGGGTGAGTTCGATCGCGGTTTGCTGATGTTCACCGGTGCGGAATCGCAGCCAGCCCAGTGTGCATGTGACGAATGCCTCAGCTACCTGATTTCCTGCCTGTCGATAGATGTCTCGGCTTCGGTTGAGCAGTTCGGCGGCGATGGTGTGCTTGCGGGTCAGGAGATTGATCCAGCCTAGGGAGTTGAGGGCGGCGGCGACGCCGGAGCTCTGCCCGTGTTCGCGGCTGATTGCCAACGCCGTCTCGATGAGGGTTGTCGCCTTCGGATAGTCGCCGGTGAGGTGCACAACCCAGCCGAGAGTGTTGAGTAGCGATGCTTCCATGTGTTGTTGACCGCCGTTGCGGCACAGCGCCAATGCGTGTTCCAGTGCCTCGATCGCGGCGGGGCGGTCACCGGCGGCGGAATGTACCCGAGCCAGGGCACGTAAGGCCGAGCCGCGAGTGCGGAGGTCCAGTTCGGTGTGCGTAGCCAGAGATTTCTGTAGCGCGTCAACGATTTCAGTGTATTCGCGGGATAAGAACCGCATGGCTCCGACGCCTTGAGCGGTGATCATCGTCTGGATCGGATGCTCGTCGGAGGAAGTAGCCCCGATCATCAAAGGCTGTGCGCCGACCACTTCCAACTGCCAGTTGGAGTACAGACGCACTTCGCCGATGACGGCGTTGGCAAGTTGGATGGCCCGGTGTAACTCGTTTCTGGACGCGGCGGCCAAGAGGCAGGCCAATAGGTTCGGTCGTTCCCTGCGCATCCACACGGTCGCGGAGACGTAGTCGGTGACCACAGGGTCAGGCGCCCGTGGTGAACGGTGCCCGCGATCGGGCGCGGGATGGGCGTGGCTGATCGCGGTGAACGCAGTGCGCTGGTAGTAGTCGGCGAGCCGATCGAAGGCACGGGTTCGGTCGTCGGAGAGGTCTCGGTCGGCCAGGGTTCGGGCGTATTCACGCAGCAGGTCATGCTGTCGATAGCGTCCAGGAGCGATCTCGTCGACCAGATGGTGGGTGTAGAGCACGTCGAGTTCTTTACGGGCCCGGCTAGGGGACGTGTCGGTCAATGCCGCAACAGCCGCGTGATCGAAGTCGGGGCCAGGATGCAGTCCTATCTGTCGGAACAGAAGTTGCTGACTGGGAGGTAGGTCCTCGTAGGAGGTGGTGAATGCCAACCGCACTGCGCGTTGGCCGGTGTCGAGCTCGTCGAGCCGATCGTCGGCCGCGCGGAGATCGGCGGCCACGGTCGCGACGCTCCAGGTGGGGTGATGGGCCATACGTCCGCCGAGGAGCGCCACCGCCAACGGCAGATTTCCGCACATGTGCACGATTTCGGCCACCAAGTCACGGTCCGTGTCGACGTCGCGACCAGCCAACGCGTAGAACATAGCCGCCGCGTCCTCGGGAGCAGGGGTGTCCAGTGACACCGGCGTTGCGCCGTCGAGCGCGACGAGTCGACTGCGGCTGGTGATCATTGTCAGGCATCCAGGCCCACTCGGCAGCAGCGGTTCGAGTTGGCCGTGGTCGCGGGCGTCGTCGAGTACCAGCAACACACGCTTGTCGGCCAGACGCCCTCGCCAGAGGTCACGACGGGTTTCGAGGG
This sequence comes from Nocardia sp. NBC_01377, assembly GCF_045040005.1. Classification (NCBI taxonomy): domain Bacteria; kingdom Bacillati; phylum Actinomycetota; class Actinomycetes; order Mycobacteriales; family Nocardiaceae; genus Nocardia; species Nocardia sp. NBC_01377. The sequence goes on along the minus strand of NZ_CP109567.1, from coordinate 491,377 downwards.
TGTCGGGCAGGTACTGCGGCGCGATGCCGAGATCGGTGAGCAAAGTCGCCAATACGTCGAACGGCTCGGCGGGAGCCAAACCAGGCGAATGGGTGTGCAGGTCGACGAAGAAGCCGCCATCGGGAAACTGCGACGTGAGCAAATGTGCGGCCCGCGTGACCAGGGCCGTCTTCCCGACCCCCGGCATTCCATCGATAGCCAATATCGGAGCCGCGGTCGACGGATGGAGAGCTGCCTGCAGGATTCTGTCCAGTTCTGCGCCGCGCCCCACGAAGGTTGGGATATCTCGGCGTAGCGCTGTGATGCCTACGTGCTGCTCGGAACCGACCTCAGGAGGTGTCACACAGTCCCCGTCGGGATGTAGTACACGAGGCGATTCCTGTGTGCGAGCGTGCGGTTCGGTCGTCGCTACAGGGCGCGCTTCTGCGTAAGCGGCCGAGCGCAACCGCTTCCAACGGGTCAGTGCGGTACCGGACAGCGGCAATGCCGCTGCGGAGTACAAACATTCCAGCACCAGCACGAACTTTTCGTCCCGGCGGGGGATCCGCGGGTCCGGTTTGAACCAGTCGCTGATCGTGGCCGCCGGTACAGACCGATTGCGCCGCTGGCGAATCCAGGCTGACACCTCGTGGGCACCGAGCCCCGCGCCCTGTCGCAACGCCGCCAGTTCCGTGGCGAATCGACCCCGCGCCGACTCGCCACCAACTACACCACTTCCCACCCCGACATCCCCTGACTCGTGACCGACTCGACCCGACTCGACAAATCGAGAAAAGCCCTCCGAACTGCAATTTCGAACCACCCTAGTAGATGCCGAGTTGTCCGACGCCGCCCCCGCGATGCTTTCCTGCTGTGGCAAATCACCTCGACCAGGAAGCGAGACCTCTCCGATGTCCGAGAGCACGACGAACAACCCCTTTCCCCCCCAACCCCAAGACCCGTCGAGTCGGTCCGCACCCTGGTGGCAGCAACCCCGAAAGCCGCTACTGGCTACCGCATTCAGTGCAGGCATCTGGATCATCAGCGGAGCCCTGCATGAGGTCGGTAAGCGCGTCATCGAATGGCTCTGGTGAGCAATGTAAACCAGCCCATCGCTTCCCGGCTGTGTGACATGCCCTACGAGCTCCGTCGGCCAGGTTGTGCTCTGCCGCCTATCGATTCGCGGTGGCGCTGATGAGGCCGACTATCATTCTGGGTCAGCGTATTTGCGCATCCGAGCGGGACCGCGAACGTGTGAGCTGAGATCCCGCAATTCGGCGGAGGCCGCGATGTGGCATCACACAACACCAAGAGCCTGGAAGCGATCATCCAATCGCGATTTGGATGCCTTGGAAGGTCTGTCCTGTGATCGATGAGAAGCTGTTCAGCGTGAACGACGCCTCGAACGGACGGCCACCGGGAGTTTGGTCCAGCATGAGAAGGCCGGTCACGCGAACAACCACAGAGGCATCGGCGTCGGGCTCGACATCAATCGTGTTGACGTCGTACTCAGCTACGGGGAGTCGGATGAGTTGTTCGCAGATCATCCTCGTGCCCATGTATGGAGTGTCCCCGAGGGTGAGTTGAGCATCTTCGGCATACCAGAGTTCCAGTGCGCTCTGTCGGGCGGTGAGCTGCGCGAAGTAGAGGGTGGTGAAAGCCTCGGCGTTTTCTCGGGTGAAGTATTGCTTGACGGTGTCGTCGACCATGACAGTCCTTCTGATCAATTCCAGGAAGTGGTCCGTGGTGATGTCGGGCCGGTTCCGCGCTGTCGTCGCCAGCGCCGCTACCAGGGCGTGCAGGTCCTGCATCGCGATCACCTGAGCAGCCAGACGATCGCGATGCGCGGCCAACACCCGCGCCATTGCGGCGGTGCCCGCGAGCACGTCGGCGATCTGGTCCAATCCCAGCCCCAGCTGACGCAATGCCAGAACCTGATACAGGCGCGCGACATCGGCTTGGGTGTAGAGCCGGTGACCGGTACTGGTGCGCCCGGCCGGGGGCACCAAACCGATGCGGTCGCAATGATGCAACGTCCGAACCGTCAATCCGGCCTCGCTCGCGAGCTCACCGACCTTCCACACCTGCTCGATTCCCCTCTGGTCCATCCGCTTCCACTCACTCCCACCGGCGCACCTTGCGCCAGCATCACCGACGCTAAGACCTGACGTTAGGTCAGGGGCAAGCCGAACCACGTTGCTGATCTGCCCTCGTCCCATCACGGGTGGGTTGGTCGGGCAGATCAGTTCCACATGGTCGAGGATCGAGTCCGGAGATCTTCAGCGGTCCGCGGTGTCGGCGAGTTCGGTGGGCCGCGCCAGGGCGTTATACAGCCAGTCGTGAGTCGGCCCGACGGTGATGCGAGTTCCTAGCAGTTGGGCGGTCAGTGCCCAGTATCTGTGGATCCGGTGGTGGTTGTCGGTGGCGTCGATCAGCATGTGCTCGCGGAATTGCGGGGTATCGCGTTCCCCACGCGCGTCGGCGTGGGCATTGACGAATCGGTCCAGTTCGCTGCCGCCGTGCGGCCGCACACCCTGCGATACGAGTGTGACCACATCGGCCACGACCTCGCCCACCTCGATGTAGAGTCCGTGCCGGTCGCGGATCGACTCCGGGTGATTGCGCCAGTATTGCTGTCGCACAGCATGATGCATTTCGGGATCGGTGGCGAGAGCGGTGAGTTCGGCATAGGCGACGACGTCGTCGATCGACGGATCAGCGGGCGGCTGCGGGACATTCCAACCCACGTAGCGGTCGACCTCGCCTCGCGGGACGGGTGCGAGGATGCGCCGCCAGAACTGTATGAGGCATTCGTGTGCTGCCGAACCGTCCTGTGCGGCGGCCAGCAACGCCAACCGCTGGGCCCGTTGTGGCGGGCAGCGGTCTCGACCGCCCGCAGCGACGCGCGTCGCCATGCCAGTGACCTGAATTCGATATCCAGTCGGGCGCTTTCGACGGCAAGGGCCTCCTCGATCGATCGCTGTTCGCGTAGCACGGCGGTGATCGAGTCCAGTCCGAGACCGAGCGCGCGCAAACGCTTGACCAGCAGCAGTCGCTCGGTGGCACGGTCGGCGTCGAACATGCGATGACCGCCCGGACTGCGGCGGGATTCCAGAATGCCCTCGTCGCAGTAGAACCGGATCGTTCGCACCGCGAGCCCGGTGCTACGCGCCAACTCCCCGATACTCACGAAACGACCCTGTTGTGTGTCGTGTGTCACAACTGCTTGCACCTCCACCTCGGTGGAGGTTTTAGCGTACTGGCACCGCCACTCGCCGTGGCGCCGGGAACCCGGGGCAATCGCGAACGAGGCGATCGGCACACCCCCGCACCCGATCACAACGAGAGGACAGAGGTATGGCAACCACTGGAGAAGAGATCGTCGCCGGCATCGCGGAGATCGTCGAGGAAGTGACCGGTATCGAAGCCTCGGAGGTGCTGATGGAGAAGTCCTTCGTCGACGACCTGGACATCGACTCGCTGTCGCTGGTCGAGATCGCCGTGCAGCTCGAGGACAAGTACCAAGTGAAGATCCCCGACGAGGACCTGGCGAGCCTGAGAACTGTCGGGGACGCGGTCGTCTACGTCCAGAAAATGGAGGCCGAGCAGCCGCAGCTCGCCGCGGAGATGGAAGCGAAATTCAAGGAAGGGCACACGAATTGAACACTCGAGGACCGAGGATCTTCAGTCCTTGCCGCGGATTCCATGATTGCTGACTGCCGACTGGATCCCGCCGCGGTCGAGCTCGGCTGCTTCCTGGCGCACCCACCGGACACCGTGTGGCGTGCCTTGACCGACCCCGATCTGCTCGAGCGATGGCTCCTGCGACCGACCGGGTTCGCCGCCTCGGCCGGAACTCGCTTCCGATTCACCGTCCCGGCCCCATCGACCGAGGAGATCGCCTGCGAAGTACTCGCCGCCCGCCCGTATGAGCAGTTGACCTACAGCTGGACGTATTCGCACGGTGAGCATCCCGTTCGCTGGAACATCGATTGGACGCTACGGCCGCAGGGCCGCGGCACACGACTTCTGCTCACACAGACAGGCTTCGACATTGAAGACCGTCGACAGAAGATGGTGCGAAACGCTACCGAGCGAAGCTGGAAGCGTCTGGTCCTGCCGCGGCTCGGGCAAGTGATTCACCACTGATACCGGAAAACGTTCAGGCGTCCACAGACGTGCTCGGGCATCACTGGTGACGGTACCGAGCAATTCCACCCGCGCCACTGGTTGCCGGTTCGCTGTCGTCGCCATCAGTTTCTCCGCTTCTGACGAATCCAGATACCTCTCCGGAGCCATAACTCCCGTCGCTGGCGGCCTGGGCAATGGGCCCACTGGCTCCGTCGCTGCGGTTCAGTTGAGTGTCCTACACACCAACAGGCGGTGCTGTGCAGTCTCTACGGGCGGTCATCGATCTCACGGTCGGGAAGTGATCCGATCGCAAGCCGATGACCGCCCGTACATTCCCCGCTTGCGCGCAGCGCGCTACCAGCGTCGTCTCGATCAGTCCGACGAGCCTGTAATTACCCCTTCAGACGTCCCGGTTCGCCTGTTAGAGGGCGTCTGGGATCTCATGTGGCTGGTGTGCTGGCGTGAGCCAGTCGTCGGGTGAGGGTGTGGATGGCAGCGATGTAGACCATGGCTTCGTGGTGGTCGGGGCGGGTTTCGTAGTCGCGGACGCATCGGCGGTGTTTGACGAGCCAGCCGAATGTGCGTTCGACTACCCAGCGGCGTGGCAGGACTTCGAACCCGGTGGCGGTGTCGCTGCGTTTGACGATCTGAATAGTTTGGGCGAGAACAGATTTCGTCCAGATGACCAGTCGCCCGGCGTAGCCGCCGTCGGCGAATACGTGCGTGATGGTGGCGAAGCGGGCCGCGACAGCGGCCAGCAGCCGGTGCGCGGCGTCGCGGTCCTGGATCGAGGCGGCGGTGACCACGACGGCCAGCAGTAGCCCGCTGGTATCGGTGGCGATGTGGCGTTTGCGGCCTTTGATCTTCTTGCCCGCGTCGTATCCGGCCGTACCCGCTGCGACGGTGTCGGCGCCGCGCACGGTCTGCGAGTCGATCACCGCCGCGGTCGGCTGCGGCGCCCGACCGGCGGCGACTCGGGCACGATCACGCAGTGCATCGTGGATACGTTGCCATGCACCGGCTTTCGTCCATCGCCGGTAGATGTCGTACACGGTTTTCGCAGGTGGGAAATCGTGCGGCAGCTGCGCCCACGCGATCCCGCCGCGCGACAGGTAGAAGATCGCGTCGCACACCAGCCGCCGCGACCACTTTTCGTGTCGGCCGCCCTTACCGGCGGTGTTGCCTGGTGGCGGAAGCAGCGGCTCCAGGATCGCCCACTGCGGGTCGGTCAGCGACGAAGACGGATAGAACGGGCACTTCGGCGACTCGCCGTGGGCTGGGCACGACAAGCACAAGCAGGTAAGCGACACTGGCACAGGGACTCTCGGTGTGACGTCTTGGTGTGGAAACCTCAGTCGTACCGGGAGTCCCTCTACATATCCGGCGTCACACGCCAGCCGGTGACCGAGATCTCAGACGCGCTCTTAGAGCCCCAGGTCGGCGTCGAACGCGGCTTCCTCGAGCCGTTGCTTGATGGTGGTGATGAAGCGGCCCGCGTCAGTGGCCTCGAGCAGCTGGCGGTCGTAGGTCAGCGGCAGGTAGGTCATGGAGCGGATGCCGATGTTCTCGTTGCCGTTGTCGGTGATCACCACAGGCTGTTTGACGATCGCGCCGGTGCCGAGCATCGCCGCCTGCGGTGCCTGCAGGATAGGGGTGTCGAACAATGCGCCTTGGCTGCCGATGTTGGTAATCGTGAACGTACTGCCGGTCATCTCGTCGGGTTTGAGGCCGCCGGTGCGGGCCCGGTGGGCGAGGTCGGCGATGGCCCGGGCCAACCCCGCCAGTGACAGGTCGTCGGCATGGTGGATGACTGGCGACAGGAGGCCCTGCTCGGAATCCACCGCGATGCCGAGATGCACGGCCGAGTGGTAGGTGATCTCCTCGGTGTCGGGGTGGTAGGAGGCGTTGATGTTCGGGTGCACGCTCAGCGCCTCGATCGCGGCTTTGGCGAAGAACGGCAGGAAGGTCAGGTTGACTCCCTCGCGCGCGGTGAACGCCGCTTTGGCCCGTGCTCGCAGGGCCACGATCTTGGTGAGGTCGGCCTCGTGTACCTGGGTCGACTGCGCTGTGCTCTGCAGCGATCCCAGCGTCTTGGTTGCGATGATCTGACGGATGCGGCTGGCCTTCTGCGTGCTGCCAGGCAAGCGCCGCTGTTCTGGTCGCCTGCCCGTGGATGCGATGGGGGTCTTCGGTGCTGCGGTGGGTGCGGCCGCGATGGTTGGCGTTGGCGGGATAGCGGGTGTGGTCGGGGCCTGCTGGGCCTCGGCGGCGGCGAGCACGTCCTGTTTGCGGATGCGGCCGCCGACTCCCGATCCGGTGAGGGTGGACAGGTCGAGGTTGTTCTCGGCCGCCAGTTTGCGGACCAGCGGGACCACGAAGGGGAATTCGCCGTCGCCGCAAGGTGCCGGGGCCGGGGTAGCAGCCGGAACCGGTGTAGGAGCCGAGTATGCCAGGGCCGCGGGCCGCGCGGCTGGCGCAGGAGCAGGCGCTTGAGTGGGAGCGGGTGGCTGGGCTGGAGCGGGGGCCGGGGGCGCGGGAACCGGGGCGGTCTCGCTGGACTGGCCAATCACACCCAGTTCGCCGCCGACCTCGACGACATCGTCTTCCAATGCCACGATACTGGTGAGTACACCTGCTGCAGGGGAGGGGATTTCGGTGTCGACCTTGTCGGTGGAGATTTCGAGCAGGGGCTCGTCGAGCTCGACCGTGTCTCCTTCCTGCTTGAGCCATTTGGTTACCGTTCCCTCGGTGACGCTCTCACCAAGGGCTGGCATCTGGACGGAGAAGGCCATGTCCGTTGACTCCTCTGACTGCTCGACGGGGTGTATGACAGTCCGATCTCTCCCGGGGGTGCGCACCGCCCGCAGCACCCACCCGCACGCCACCGAACACTCTGTGTGGCACCGGAGATCGGTGTGGTTCATGTTCCGACTCCCGATCCTTGCACTCGTCACTGTCACGGGCGGCACAGGGCAGGCTGTATGAATCCTTATGAGCCGCAACGCCTAGCTGAATGTGAGCCAACCTCAGCTGTGAACGCCCGCTATGGCTGAAGCCGATTCGTGGCATCGCGTGACACGACGCCACCCCTGACGACAGAATCGGCTGGGCCTGTCTGTTGCGCCAACAAGGAAATGGTGTTGTCGAATCGTGGTCAATCCCGGCCTTCCGAGGACCCGCTGCTCCGCGACCTGCGCCCCCTGTCCGGCCGAGGTCACCCCGACGTGAAAGCTGCGGCCACTCCCAATCGATGAGGCCGACCACTGCGCTGACGGCGAAGCGCGCCGTCAGGTCGGGGCGGGCAGCGCTGTTAATCCGGTAGCGGGTCCTGCGACATCAGGGGGAAGATCGACCGATGCCGAATACGTCTGACGGTCACAGTTGTTTCCCGTCACTGATCCTGTTGCCCAAGAAACTGTTCCAGGTCTCGGTAGGTCGCAGCGAGCGCGTCGGCATCGTGGGTCGGGTCGCGACTGAGTTCCAGCCGTATGGCCACGGTGTGGCGGGCGTGGTAGATCTGTCGGCGCCACCGGGCGTCGGGGCTGTCGTCGAGGCGGCCGTAGCCATCCCAGAACGCGTCGCGTGCGGTACCCGGTTTACGCAGAGCCTTGTAGATCGGCCAGTCGGCTTCGGGGTCGCCCCACCAGGTGCGGTCGTTGTCGACGATCCCGGTGATCGTCGGCGCGTCGGCGCTCTCGGCCAGGATCAGATTCACGATCCACAGGTCACCGTGCAGCAGCCGTGGCGTGCGTATTTGGTCGAGGACCTCGCGATGGCGATCGACCACACCGACCAACTGTGCGGCGTCGGCGCTATCGAGACCGGCGTCATCGAGGTCGGCGACCGCGCACTCGAACCACGCACTCAGCGCTTCGCTCCAACTCGGATAGAGCGGGCCGGCGACTCGCCCGAACCCGGGTCCGCTTACCTCGTGGATTTTTTGGGTCCACCCGCCGATCTGGCGGAAAAAACCTGGCATTCGGGAAGGCTGATAGTTCTTCATCGCCGCGGGAGCGGGGACACCGTCGAGCAAGGTCTGGAACATGTAGTCACGCCCGAGGACGGTATGGGTGAAGTCGATGCCCAGGATCTGTGGCATCAGAGGCGCGATCGGCGCGAGATACGGCACCGTGGCATGTTCGTTGCGCATCAACTCCGGCTCGATCCGGTGCTGGCGTGCTGGAGTGGGAGCCACACGCAGAATCACCGGGCGCTCGGCACCGAGATCGACACGGAAGGTGTTGTTGTACATGCCGTCCGCGATCTCGACCGCCGCGTCGATCCTCGTGCCGACCCCGAAGATCCTGGCGGCCATCGCCTGTAGTTCACGCTCGGTCGGTGGCTGCTGGAACGCCTCAGGACGTCGTTCGATCGGTCGGTAGTCCATCGAGTCCCACTCTAAGCCGCGGCCACCTCGCAGCCGGAAACCTCACCCCACGAAGAGTCCTCGACGTAATTCGTCGGCCGTCTACCGCGACGCCGAGATGATCGGTCGAGCGGTAGACGATCCCCGTGGTCTGGGGGTTGCAGGAGGCGTTGCAGCCTGACTATTCGCGGGTTGCGGGGCCTTCGATCAATCCGTATTCGACAGCGTCGGCCGTGGTGAGTATTCGTTGCTGTGTGAAGTCGTCGCGGATCTGGTCGGCGTCGCGGCCGGTGACTCGGGCCAGTCGGGCGAGTAGTTGGTCCAACATGGCCCGTGCGTGGGCCAGTCGTGGTTCGACACGGCTGATGCTGCCGTCCAGGCGCACCGAGGGTTCTTGCAACACGAACTGGGCACTGCTGTAGCCATAACGGTGCTCGCACGATGCGAGCACTCCCAACGCCGCACCGCCCAGTGATCCGCTCACATAGGCGCTGACCGGTGCTCGAAGCACATCGAGCACGTCGGTGACGGTGCTGGCGTCGGGTAGATCCGCTTCGAGCCCGTACATTTCGAGCCGGATCGGTTCGGCGTTTTCGGCGTCCAGCGTCAGCAATCGAGCGCACAAATCGGTCGCGGTACCAGCGTCGAGGAGTCCGTGCGCGATCACCGTCCGCTGCACCGGTGGGATTTTCGCCGGTTCGATCGGGTGATGGTCGATCCATACATGGGTCGAGGGCGCCGCCGCGGGCTGTGGTTCTGTTCGTCGAGCCGGGTAGAAGTTCGGAAACTCCGACGGCCAAGGTTCCCACCGGGACGTGGGGGTGCTCGTCTGGATTCTCACTGCTGGTCTCCGATCCGATTCGATTCAGTGCTCGTGTTCGTCACTTGCAAGGTGAGGCGGCTGTCGACCGCGGCGGCGTAGCGCTGCAGTGTCGAGGTCCGGACGTCGACGTTGTCGGCCTCCAACCGTGCTACCGCCGACTGTGAGGTGCCCATACGTGCGGCCACTTCGGTCTGCGACAAGCCCGCGTCCCTCCGTCGTTGCGCCAGTTCGGCGATCAGCCGCGCACGATCTTGCGTGATCCTGCGCAACGCCATCTCCCGGAACCCGGGCAGCACAGGCAGAGATTCCTCGTCCGTCGACGGGTCCATCTCCTCGTTCATACCTGAAACGATATCTCATATTAGATATAAACGCATGAGGCTATCGGCGATTTCCATCGGGGCCGATCCGTGTGAGGGGTGTGGTCCGTTCCTTTGGTCCCGCTGTGTGACAAGGCAGAGGTGCAAAGCCGTGTTCGCGGTATGGGTCGATCGGCGTGGTGGCGTTGTGGATTCCGGGCAGGAGTCGGGCTCCGTAGGTGGCGGTTGTCGATCGGGCGGCGGCGGTTGAACCCTGGGAGCAGAATGGTGGAATATTGGGCCGGGGAGGGCCGAACTGTTGTCGCGCGTGGACGCTGGGCCAGCCGGATGGTGCCCATCGGCGAGATGAGGAATGCGTGCTCAGCCAGCCACGGGTAGTGGTGCCAGTGCGGTCGCTCGGTGGTCTTGCTGGGCCGAATCGAGTGCGTGAGCGCCAATTCGCCCGGCGCGGTATTCCGCCGGGCGCTGTAGCTACAGGCAAATTAGGCAGCCCGTTCAACGGAATCAGGACTCCCGGAGGCCGGCTACCGGCTTCTGTCACAGAGGGAACAGGCTGTCGAGCCCGCCGATCCGGCGAATCGCGTCCAGGGGATACGGGGTCTGCCTGCTCTCGAAACGGAACTCGCGGTAGTAGTCGGTCATGACCTCAGCGACCGGTGCGTGGCGGGTGAGGATCGCCGCGATCTGCGACGGAATGCCGGTTGGGGGTTCGCCTCGGGCGCAGGCGCGCACGAACTCGATACGTTTCTCCTGCTTGTGCCCGCAGACGGCGACTACGAGCCATTGCACCAGGTGGGGGATGGAGTAGCAGCGGTCGTAACTCTGGTGGTCTGCGAAGAATTCGGCCTCGTCCTCGGACAGGTCGAACCGGGAGGAGATCGCGAGGCCGTAGTCGGTGAAGAACAACCGCTCCCTGTCGGTGAGGATGTTGTGGAAGTGGCCGTCCATGTGCAGGAGCCCGCGGGCGTTCATGAACGAGATTCCGGCTTCGAGTTCCTTGGCCACCATGGTGCATGCCCGCACGGCGGTCTGATCGTCGGCTTTGACCTGGATGTCGAGCCAGTCGTGCAGGTTGTGCGGGATGTACTCCAGGAACAGTGCGACGCACGCCGAGGCGCCCCGCAGCGCCTCGATCCGGTGGCGTACCTGTGCTCCGCCTCCCCAGTAGGCAACGACTTTCTCCACGTCGGCCAGTTCCTCGGGCAGCGCCTGCCTGGTGAGCGGCAGCACCCGCCAGTGGTACATCAGCGGAAACCCGTCATGGTCCTGTGCGAGCACCCAGTTCGTTGTCATGGTGTGCACGGCCAACTCCCGCCAGGCTCCCCAGCCCGGGCTTCCGGGGACCCCGAGGCCGGGATGGCAGAAGACTGGGAGATCGAAGAGGTTCCCCGTGGATCGGGCGTTGCCCGGTTGCCTTTCCAGATCGGTCAGCGGCAGCCGTTTGACGAAGACCGGGGTCCTGTCGACCTCCAGCAATGCCGAGGTCCCGCCTATGCCGGAACCCAGCGGCGCAGTTGCGTCCACGAGATCGTGTAGTTCGCGATCGCTACGCAGCGCCAACGACGTGGAAACGGCACTGTAGGTAGCCAGACGCGCTCCACGCGACGTATCGATCTTCTCGGCGTTTATCTTCACCAGCCACCGACCTCTCCGCAATACCTGAGTTCGTCCAAAAGGCTCGCGCACCTGCGACGGATAGCGCGGCTGGCCGTCCCTGGTCGAGGGGGCGGCATCCGGGACCTGTCTATGCAGCCCGGTCCGAATACCCTCGGGCATTGGTCGCGGGTGATCAGGGCGCAGACCGCCCCGTTGATCAGCAGGGGCCGTAACTTGCCCCCGCGTGGCACGCGCACCTGTTCGGCCGCCGTCGGCGATTCGGACGGCTTACTCCGGCCGAGCAGGTGGCGTTCGCACTCGAGTCCGAGTAATGCCGTATGCGGCTGCGTCACCGAATGTCTCGTTGCCGTAGGCCTCGCGCCGCCTGTGTCCTGAGTATGTCGACTTCGCAGCCTGGCGCGGTCGGGTCGAAGCCGTGCTCGAGCAGCCAACGGACCCCCAGCAGGCTGCGCAACGACCACCACGCGCAGATCACGTCGAGGTCGACATCGGTGCCGTATCCGGCGATGACTTCTGTGAGGTGCTGCGGGTGTCCGAGGGTCAAGGTGGCGAGGTCGTAGAGGGCATCGCCCTGGGCGGCTTCGGACCAGTCGATGACTCCGGTGACCTGGTCACCGTCGATGAAGACGTGACTGACCTGTAGGTCGCCGTGGGTGAATACCGGCGTCCACGGCCGGAGTGCGACCTCGGCGATCCGGCGGTTGCGTGTGATGACATCGGTGGGAAGGACGCCGTTGTCGACGATCCATACGCATTCGTCGTCGAGCTGGGATGCGAGCTCGTCGAGACTGTGGCCGGGCCATCGAGGTAGCGGCGCCTCATGCAGTGTCCGTGCGGCTGCGTCCGCGGCGGCCCACGCCTGTGCGGACGCTGTCGACGGCTCGCCCAGGTGGCCGAGCGCCGTGCCGGGGAGGCCAGCGAGCGCAAGTACGGGCGGTTTGTGCCAGAGGACCTGTGGAGTCGGGATCGGCGCCAGCGCCATCGCCTCGACCTCGACATCGGTGCGTGTTTGATCGGCGTCGATCTTCAAGAAGATGTCACCGACGCGCACGGTCGCGCGCTCCTGATGGGTAACCACGACCTCGACCTGTTCCACGTCGGCATTATCGCGGGAATGATCGTGCTGGTTCTACCGGAACCGCGTTACCGGCGAGGCTGCAGTGGTGCTGGGCAGTCGAGTGACGCCACGGTCGGCGCGCAGGGCGTCGCGTTCGGCGGTCACATCCGCGAGGTCGTCGGCGAGTTGGGCGATCATGATCGCGTAGGTGCGGCTGAGCTGCTCGAAGTGTTGTCGTTCCTTGCGTGCGGTTCGTAGTCGCGCCTGGAGTTGTTCGAGGTCGTGTTCGGCGATCTGCAGAGGCCGCGATTTGTGTCCTGCGGCTTTGAATTCGGCCTGGTATTTGTCCTTGAGGTGGTGCGGGTATTTGTGGGTGAGTATCCAGCGCTTGATCCCGGCTTCGCGCGCCAGGCTGAGAATGGTCAGTTTGCCGTCGGAGCGCAGCGGTGTTCCGGCGAGCAGTCGATCGGCGGCGGCACACAACTGGTCGCACAACTCTGCCGGAGGTACGGGCTCCGCGGTCGGTCCGGTCATGGTCGGTCGCCGCTCTCGTCGCGAGGATCGCCGTGGTCGGCGAGGATCTTGTCGAGGTGGTCGAGCCGTTGTCGATGGCGAGCGAGCCGGATCGGTGGGCTGGCGGGATCGGCGACCACGAATCGGAGTTCGGTGGCTTCGGCGCGGACGGCGGCGATGTCGATGTCGGTGTGGGCGATGTTGCGGCAGTTCGGGCGGCAGTCGGTGGTGTCGGGGGTGTGGCGGGCGTCGTCGGTGCTCGGCGCGAGTTCGCACAAGGCTGTGGCGGCGTTGAATACGCAGGTCATGCCTTGTCCGGGGTAGATCTGTAGTGAGGGGTTGGCCAGGATCTGTCGGGCTTGGCGGCCTCCGCGGATGACACGTCCGGCGAAGCGGGCACTGCCACCGTCGACTCGTGATCGGTAGCCGTCGGCGGCGGGACCACTGATGTGTTCTCCGGCGCTGAGGCGGCGTTCGGCTTCGTCGAGTTCGTCGAGGCGGGCCAGCCATCGTTCGAACGCCAGGTCGTCGGGGAAGCCGGACGCGTAGTTGCCGCCATAGCCTTGGGTGATCTGAACGTGGAGGTGCCCGTACTGGATCGCTGCGGCGACGAGCCCGCGGGGGCGGCGACAGATGAACCAGGCCAGGGTCCGCCGCAACTGTGATGGCGCGAGTGCCCGAGGCGGTGCCGCGATGGTGTCGGTGCGGTCGTGGTCTCGGCAGTAGGCGTTGACCCAGGAGATGAAACGCGCCAAGTCCCTGGTGATCTCGGCACCGGTGCGGGCACCGTCACGGTCGTGGGGTTGGCGCGTCCATACCAGCCGCGACGGAAACAATATCGCGGTGTCGGTCAGGCGCTCCAGGGCAGTGATCGCGCGGGCGACAGGTTCGATGACAACCCACGGATCCTCACGATACTGCCCTTCGGGGATTTTCGTGCCGTCGGCGTCGGTGGCGTTCTTCCACTTGCGGCCCCGTAGAAGCCACATACGGGTCACTGAATCCTTTGTGACGCAGCCACGTTCGAGGCTGAGCACCTCACCGGGGCGCATTCCCGACAGGTAGGCGATGACGATGAAGCACGCGGCATACAGCGCGTGGACCATGTCCTGGACCTGTTCGTAGTCGATCCGGGACAGCCAGGTACGACCGTCGAGCAGCCCGCTCGGTCGATAGAACAGATAAGGGGCGTCGGCGCCGGGCAGTCCCGCGGCCAGTATCGCCGTATGGTGCGGGCCGGCGCGTTCGAGGTTCTGATAGTTGATGCCGGTCAATCGCCCCAGATGTGGCCAATGCGGCTCGTAGCTGCCATCGGTGGATCGTCTGCCGGGCAATGGTTCTCCGCTGATCCGGTAGTCGCGCAACAGAGTCTCGATGCGTTCGACGGATTCGTCGAAGTTCGTCTTGCGCATCGACATGGGTGTGGTCGGGAACGTCGGACGCGAGCGACCGACCAAGGTGCGGTACTCGGACAGTGCGGCGGTGATGTCGACGCTGAAGTCTTCGACGAATCGCAGTGCCCAGCAGAGCAACTGACTCATCGTGGTCTCGGGGATTCGAGGTGTTCGGTTCTCGGCCGGGCGCTGGGGTGTGCCGATCAGATAGCGGGTCTCCTTCCCGTGCCAGGGCGGTTGCGGTGGCAGTCGCGCTTCGGCCGGGAGCGCCTCGCGCATCGCCCACAATCGACGAACCGCTTGGAGTGCGTCGGAGCGTTGCCCCTTGCTCATCGGCGCCTCACGAATCGCGTCGAGGAAGCGGTCGAGATCGGTCGTGGTGACCGCTTCCAACGATGCGATCTGGTGCTGGTCGAGCCAATCGAACAACAGCCGCAGCATCCGCAGCTGGCTGCGCATCGTCGCCACGGAGAGCCGGCCTTTGAAGCTCGCGCGACGCAAGACCGTCACGTCGTGATCGCCGTTGAGCTCGAGCCACACATAGATCTTCGCGATCTGTCGATACGAGGACGGGACGAGCGTGAAGTTCAAACTCAGTGAACCGTAGTGCTTCTCGTGGATGCCGGGATCGAGCTTCCAGCGGTCGTCAGCGAAGCATGACAGGTCGTTGGGGTGGGTGTCGGCGCGAAGTGCGCGGTTGAGCAGCACCGGTGTGTCGGGATCGAGAATGTAGCCGCCTGCGCGCAACACCGCGGGTCGGATTGGTCGGGTCATCGATGATCCAATTCCTTGTCGAACAGTCGCGCCACCAGCTCGCGTTGGGTGGGGCCGATCTCGGTGCGGGCGCGGTCGACCGCGGCGGTTCCGGCGGTGGTGAGCAGGTTGTCGAGCTGGCTGAAGGGGTAGGCGAAGCGCTGTGCCCATCGCAGCGCCGTCATCTGGGTCCGACGCTGGTCGAGCAGATCGTGGGCGGCGATCTGAACAGGCAGGTGATGGGGCAGGGCACGCGCGCACGGGCAGTCCAAGCATTTGAGAAACGACGCTGTGCAGGGTCGACCGGATACGGTGTGGGGGCTGTTGAGGTTGTCGGTGCAGCCGGCCAATACCGTGTCCGCGTCGCGCGCCACCAATAGTCGTAGCACGGCCTCGCTGACACCGAAGCGTGCCGCGACCACCCCTGGCTCCCGCGCAGCCTGCTCGAGATCCTCGACGCTCAATTGCGCGATCGCGCCCAGCGAACGTGCCTTGCCCGCCTCGCTGGTCAGGACGTCTGCGACCAGTTGCTGGTAGTCGGAGATGGCGGTTGCGATCTCGACGCAGGTAGGTGTCGGCCAGGGTGGTCGTGGTGTGCGCGATCGGCCGCTGTTCGCGCTCGGCGTGGGTGGCCCGCAGCCGGGCCAGTGACACTCCGAGCACATCGGTTCGACCGTCTGTGTCAGGGTCGGCCTCGAGCGCTATGTCTATGCCCCAGTTCGAAACCAGTGTCGCGTGTCCGGGTGTTCGAAACCCTCTGGCGCTGGTCCTGTTCCAATAGACGAACAGCCGATCAGTGCCCAGAATTCGGCGGGCTGAGCCTGTCAGCTCATGCAGGAGCATGTACACGCCGAAGGGTGTATGTAGTTCATCGAACGCCGACAGCGTCTCGTCGGCGCGGGCGCCGACGCCGGCCCATACCGGCAGATCGGCCAAGGCCGCGGTCATATGACTGCGGCGGCCTCGTCGAGGCTTGACCAGGTCGACCTGGACGGTCGCGACCGGGCCCGCGTACCCGTCGGGACGATGGTGCGTCGCAGGCGCGTTGTAGATGGTCGAGCCATTCTGTCCCGTCAAACGAACCAGCAGAACCGCGAACGCGGCAACCTCACGCCAGTCCAGATGCACCGCTGTATAGACCGCACGCACGCCGCCGTGGCGGGCCATGCACTGCATGATCGCCTCGGACTTCAACGCGTCCACCTCGTCGCCACGATCGATGCGATCGATCAGTGCGCAGTACTCGGCACGAACCGGATCACCGAGAAGTTCCGCGTCACCAGCACGCCAACGCCGCAGCACATCGAGATTGGAATGAATCCGAACCCCAGCACGACGCACCACGTCACGAGCAGCGCCGACGATACGAGCCTCCTCCGACCGGCTGTAGCTGGAACGAGCATCGAAGCCCCCGCGATGCACCGGAACCCGCTGCGCACATTTGGCCATGAACGCCGGGGGCAACCCGTCAACATTGGCCAACAGAGACCGCAGAACCCCGACATTCATCCCGGACGAGGCCAGCGAAGCCCGCCGTATCAGAAACTCATCCAGGTGCGACGGGCGTAGATCCGCCGTCGACTTCGGCGGAAACTCGCGCGCGGCAAGAACCTCGCAGAACCTCCGCAGACACGCGAAGGTGTTGCTCGCCGAGCCTACTGCCTTCACCCGCCCCTCCGGCCCGGTATGCACCTCGAAAGCGCGAGCGAACGCCACTCGAAGTTCCCAACAAACCGGCAATGTCGTGAAGTCGAAATCGACTGTCGTGCCATCGGTCTCGGCGATGAACCGAACCAAGCACAGTCCATCGTCGAGAAGCAGTCGCTGTGGCGGTCGATAGCCTGGATCCGGCATCGCCGCACGGCGTCCCCCGCTCATTCGACAGCGCCCACGGGATCGGTGAGAACCCGTGCCTCGTTACGGAACAGACTGTGCATGAGCTTCGGAATCGACTCCTCGGCCGCGTGCATCAGCAGCAACTCGATGCTCAGCGAGCGAAAAGGCTCCAAATAGGTTTGCCGGGTCGAGCGTTGATCGGCGTGGCCGAGCATCATCTGCACCAGATCCCAGGTATCACCGAACTGTTCACGAAAGTCGCTGGTCTCCCGCTCGGACAGATGCGCCACCCGCGACTGATAGACCAACCGGCCCACCGAGAACCACCGCAGAGCGAAACTGTGCCGCAACATGTGCGGCGCACCGGCAAACCCTGCCAGCCCCTGACCGCCCAAGCGTCGATTCGCCTGGGCGAAGCTGTGCTCCCAGCCATGCGGATCACGGGGGAGCCCGTCCTCGTTCAACCACACCGCCGCCGGTTCGATACCGTCAGGGCTCTGTATCAACAGCCGCCGCCGCACCGCAGGGTCCAGTGCGTCGAGAGAGACCTCCGAGTGCATGCCGTCGGGGCGGCGCAAACGTAGCCGACGCGCGGCCGACACCGAGACGATCACGCTCGCGTTGCCCAGACGCAGATACCGATCCGCGCGCCGTGCTCGACGTACCGCTCTGGCTCGCTCGCCCTCGACGTAGCCGAGCACCTCCACCAGCGTCCGACGCGACATCCAGTAGTCGCGAGGCCGCCCACCTTTCGCGCATTCGGCAGCCAACCGGCACGTGGCGTAAACGCGTCGCGGATCATCGGCGGGCAACTCCAGCATCAGCAGCGAACCCATCTCCGTCAACCGCAGCCCCGTCCCGTACAGGGCATCGGCAAACGCGCCATCACGTTGAGAATTACGGCCCCGGAAGCTCGGATCCTCGCCACCGTCGACACCGAAGCCCATCAAACCGACATCGCGGTAGCGCCGGTAGCCGTCCGGATCGAACCACTTGACGTTACGATCCCTGATGCCCGTCGGTGATGTCACCGGTTCCACGCCGCGCCCACCGCGGCGCGGACGGATTTTGATCGGATTGCCTACCCCGAACTCCCCATCGGCCCATTTGTAGAACAGTCGCAGCGCGATCAGATCATGTTCATAGGTCCCCGGCGCGACCCGACTGGGGTTGCGTTCATCGGTCAACCGCCACACCTTGAACGCCGACTGGGTGTGACGATCGGCTCGGTCCCACGAAACACCGTAAACAGCACAGAAATTCAGCCAGACCAGAAGGCTGTAGGCGTACTTGCGCCATGTCGTGCGGCTCGCCCCGCCCAGTTCGTCACTGACGAACCACCGATTGATCCGCACATCCGGCACGTTCCGAGGACCGACGAACACCGGTTGTCCGGCCCTCAAGCGATGCGTCGCCCGTGCCAGAACGACGCTGTAGCGCGCCACCACCGGATCCAGCCGCACCGTAGGCGAAACCGCGACAGCGCGGTGAAAATACAGACTCCAACCACTCGCGTGGCCCGCCTCAGGCGTCGTGTCCACTTGAACCCCAATCCTCGACCACTGACTCCCGTTGCCCAGCGCGTGGCCGAGCCTCAGGGTGAAAAGTCAGTACAGAGAACGCATTACAACACGATAGGACTCGCTAGAGAACGTCGCCGGTTTGGGCGGTAACGAGAATGAGGTTCGAGAGATCGGGCAACAGTGCGGGGTGTCGAGATGCTGGATCGAGGATCGTTCGCACGACCCAAGCTGTCGAATCGGCGCCCATTCATCTCCCGCGTGTGTCGAGATGTGGCGGTTGACAGCCTGATTCTCGGTTCGGCGTCCGCGTCCACGAAGAGAAATGCTCACATCTAACGTCGGTCGCTGCATCCAGACGGAGCCTCAGAAGCGTTGCAACAGCGTCGAATCGGGGAGGGCTGCGGGTGTGGAAGGAGCACGGGCGTGTGACTTGGCGCTACGCGGCGACCATCGAGATTCGTCGATACCACAGCCCGGGCACAGACAGATCGTAAAGAATTGGTCGTATGCCGGACCCGACGCCTTCACCCCCCTCGTCAACGCCTTCACCTCCGTCCTCGCCGCCGGCTTCTACACCTTGGTGGAAGAACAGCACCGTCCTGGGGGTCGCTGGATTGATCGGAGTAGTAGCTGCTGTTCTCGCCCTATTCCGCGACACCATTGATTTTAAGATCGGCCCGGCGGCGGATACACCAAACGCCGCGTCAATATCTACCGCGAATCCAGCACCCAGTGCGGGCGACAACTCTGATAACTATGGCTGGGGTCCAATGAGGGAAATGTACACCCGCAAGGAGGCATCTCCTACTGCGGTGTTCAATAGCATAGTTGACAATCCTGTTTGGGGTGACGAGCGGAATTATGTGCGTTGCCGCATCATGAACGATCCGAATAGAGATTTCGTCGACGAGGTGGCAATCCGGGATGACACCGAACTCTCTGTCGTTGTTTTTATAGACGATTCCAGTGTGCGTGCAGACCAGGCGATAAGAGGGGCGCGCATGGATCTTCTAATCGATCCTAATCCTTCCATTAATCCCGCATTGAATGTGTTTCTGACAGGAGATAACGTCATTCGAGAATGGAATGGATGCAAGATACTTTCAGCCAGTCCGACCACGCTATCGTATATTCCAGGAACCGCTTTTCTGAATATTTATGGAACACCGCCTATCGCGGTTATGGATTCCGTCATTCGTGGTGATACATTACTGCCGGGAGTGCGGGGTAATGCGGAAGGCGTTATCGGAGGAGATCCTCAAATCTACGGCTATATCGAATTTCGCGTGCAGGCATTCGTGGATTAGGTTCGATTCTCTCGGACTTCAGTCATCCGATGACCGGACTAAGGCCGTCCCGTAACTGATCAGGAATCGGCGCGTGTAGTCGCTTCCCATTGTCGCGGCCCTTGCCTCGACATAGTGCCCCTCTTCACGGATTCCCGTGTTCCTCACGAGCAACGCGGTGAGATCCAGCCCATCGATTAGGTCCGCCTGACTAGAACGTCGAATCGGTTGGTGGCGAGGTTGCGCCGATGCAGCCGCCAAATATTAGGCAGCACGGAAAAGTAGTGGTCACGTCGCACGAGAGGAGATGGTTACGCCACAGTTCCCGTCCCAGTGGCAATCGGTAACCATCGGCCCAGCAACAAGCGGGAATCAGGCAAAGACCTAACCCGTAGGACGCCACCACTGGCACCGTGCCGTCGAGGGAAGGCGTGGTGGGGTCGACGGGAAAGGCGATTTCGAACAGTCCGTCGAAGTTGGTCATTGCTCATCCCGGATGTATCGGTAATTCCCTAGGACGCAACCCTTTCGGATGCGGCGCGGGTCGGCAGATATGCGGTGGGTCGACGGGCGCGGAGGAACACGCTGTCGACCTGTGTGCCGGAGGCGGCGAATGAGTTGGACGACAGTTCCTCGTAATCGCCGTGTGCGGTGATGAGTTCACGCATCGCGCGGTATTTGCGGTCGGTTCGGAAGGTGTAGTTTCCGGGGGCGATGGCCAGGAGTTGTCCGCCGTCGATCAGTAGGTCCCATGCGGCGTACAGGTGATCCATCCACGCTGTCGGCCGTCCTGGAAGCGCGAAGGGAGGGTTCATCACCACGACCGCGAACTGCCGAGACGCGGTTGCGGCGAACTGTTCGAAACTCGAAACCACGACCGTTACCCGAGGGTCGCGCCCGATCGCGGCGGCGCGTTCGTGATCGGGTTCCACGGCGGTGACGTGCACGTCCGGGTTTGCTTCGAGGATCGCCCGTACGAGCGCACCATCGCCTGCGGAGGGCTCGAGGACATGCGCGCCGGCTTCGAGAGCGGCGAGGCCGGAGTGCGCACCCGCGGTGACGTGCCTGGCCAGTCCCTCGGGCGTGGCGAAGAACGCCTCCAGAACTTTTCTGTCGGTGTTGGGTGTCTTGCCGGTCGCCATAGTGGCCGCGATGATCTCGGCGGGGTCGTCGTTGGGGAAAACGTGGGCCTGTTCTCGGCGGCTCCAACGTCCGCCCATGGTCTCGATGACGCTGTTGACCTTCTTGTAATCTGCGGGGCTCAACTGCTTCGGAAGAAACAGTCTGTTTTCCTCGATTCGTGACTGGGCCAGGATGTTGAGCGCGAACTCGGGCACTGTCACGGATGTTCTGACAGCCATTGGGGATCGCCTTTCGGGCAGATTTGACAGCGACAAGGAGAGGGTTCAGTGGTTCGCGTACTGGGCGCGTGAGATTCGGATTTGACCAAGTTCGAATGGCGGCGATCAGGGTCCGGTTTCGATGATGATTTCCAGGTCGTCGACGGGTATCGCGATGTCGGTGTCGCCGCCGCCGTGCTTGTGATGCACGTCGACGTAGCAGGCCCGGCACACGATGCCGGACAGCGAATCGATGCTGCCTTTGCCGCTGGCGTGGCAGCAGGGCGTCAGGACCATGCTGCTGTCGGTGCCGAACTTGATGATGATGCAGCCTTGGGCATCGAGGCCGAGGATTTCATCGACGCTATCGAAGGTCGCGGGCAGTTTCAGTATCGTCTTCTTTCGCACCTTCAATTTCTTTCTGGGAGTGTGAGATTGAGCCCGGATGAACGGGCAGGGGGCCGAGGTCGGGCGGGTGGGGAGTGAGGCGATCGCGTTGGAGTAGGCGATGTCGAAACGGCGGTCCACGTGGTTGGCGACGGCGTGGCCGGTGCCGAGTTCGTAGACCCCGACCGACCAGTTGCTGTCGATCTGTTCGGTGTGGCTGCCGATGAGGCAGTCCTGGCCGTTGGTGGCGAAGATCTCGTGTTTGTCGTCGAGGGGGCGCCACCAGTCCGGTGCTGTCGTGACCGTCGTCGGTCCAGCAGATGTGTGGTGTGCGCGTGGGCGCGCAGGAACTCGAGTTCGCGCGTGTACGGCTGGCCCAGTTCGCGCAATTAGTCCGCGGGGGTGGGTCGATTCAGCGCGCGGGTCTGGAAGTAGTCGAGCAACGCGTGCAGGGCGTTTCGGGCACCGTCGGGGTATCGGTGCGGGTCAGCCTGTGCGCGGACGATGCTCGCCGCGTCGAGCAGCCACTGGGTGTCTTGGACCAGCCGAACGGAATCGGCGACATCGATCCCGCCGCCCCAGTTCTCGAGCGGGGTGTCGATTTGCGCGAACGCCGCAGCGAGGACGCGGGATTCGGGTTCGGTGAGGGCGTGGTCTTCGTCTCGGCAGGCCGCGAGGACGCGGGCGAGATCGGTGTCGAGATCGTCGAGAGAATCATGCATCGTCAGGGGCCTCTGCAGTGTCGGTGGCCGGGATGGACCGGTGTGGACGACGACGCACACCCCGGGAGGTCGCGCCTGGATCGTGTGGATCGACGTGTCGGTCAAAACGACAGGGACTTGACGATGTCCAGGCGGTAGCCGATGGCGGTCATCTGGATGTGCAGCGGAGTCGATTGTTCGGCTGTGGCGGG
Source organism: Nocardia sp. NBC_01377 (assembly GCF_045040005.1). Taxonomy (NCBI): domain Bacteria; kingdom Bacillati; phylum Actinomycetota; class Actinomycetes; order Mycobacteriales; family Nocardiaceae; genus Nocardia; species Nocardia sp. NBC_01377. The sequence goes on along the minus strand of NZ_CP109567.1, from coordinate 469,139 downwards.
TGGCTGTTGCTCGATCCACAGGCGATGCACGGCACGCTCGCGTCCGCTGGCGGTGCGGATCTTGTAGCCGGGTTGGGTGTCGGTGCCGTCGGGCAGGACCGCGCAGACTTCGTTGTGGGCGGAGTCCCACACGAAGTACGCGGGAGTCGAGGGTGGAGGTGGTTGGTTGGGGGCGACGACGGAGTACGGCATCTGCGCCCGGCCGCGGTCTTCGGAGGCGTTGTTCCAGCCCCGCCCGTAGAAGGTCGCGAGCTTGTGTACATCGTCGGGGTCGGCGGCGAGGATGCGCTGTGCCACAGCGGGGTTGGACAGGGGAGAGGGATGCAGGACACCGGAGTCGAATGCTTTCCGGCCCAGTGCCTCCCATTCCAGTTCCTCGGCCGCGGAGGCGGCGGCGGGGTCTGTTGCGGCGGGTTCGGCCGCGGGCGGGCTTGGCGGGTCGGATGGGCGGTCGGTGGCGAGCAGTTCGGCGAATTCGGCGGCCTGCGCGGCGGGAACGGCGAACTCGAACTGGAAGGGGTCGCGGCGGACATCGACGAGAACGGTGATATCGCCCAGTTGGACCGTGATCGTTTGGTCGCCCGGGGTGTAGGACGCGCCAAGTAGTGCTGCCACGTCGGCGGCGTGCCCGGCGGAGCCAGCGGTGGACCGGTGGCGTGATGTCGGTGGATCGATGGTTTCCATACGGTGTTCCTGACCGCGGTCGTTCGGAGTATCGCCGAGGACTCGTGTGTGTTCGAGGGACAGGGGGAAGTGCGCAGGGCGCAACGAAGCGGCGCGGCGGTATCCACCGACGATCGGGCGACGGCACAGACGCCCACCGACTCCCGGTGGGCCCGGAAGTGTCGACGGTGCGCGGGCCGCATCACGCGGGGCAGCGGTCAGGTGTCGATGGTGGTGTGGCTCGCGAGGGCCTGTCGCGGTAGCCCAGGTCGAAGAACTACCCGGACACAGGTTCGACCCGGTTCGGGCAGTCGGTGGACGGGCGCTCCGTGGATGCGGTGCAATGCGCGGCGATCGGTGCTGGTGACCGTCATCTAGTCGAATCTTCGAAATCCGCTATGCGCGAGAGATGCTCAGGAATTGCGACGGCAGACAACCGAATCGACGCACGGCCGTCTCGTGTCACGTGGGCTCAGTCGCCGATCTCGGGTACGTGTTCGGTTCGGGCGGCGGTTTCGGTGGCAGCGGGGGTGTGGTCGAGCTGGTGGGCAGGTGTCGGTGATGTCAGGCCGGCGGCGTCGATCGCCTCGCCGATCTGCTGTCCCGCAGTGTTCTCCCGGCTGCTTCCCACGGTGACCGCGATATCGCCGCTACCGAGGTGGTTCATCTCGATTCCTATATCGGCGCGTGGGACGGTCATGGCGGCGATCACGGAGGCTAGCGGGCTGTAGTCCACAGGCAGCAGGTCAGGTTCCGGGTGTGCGTCGTAGTGGGCCAGCCGCCACGCCGTGGGGTCGACGAGGTTGTAGTCGAGCTCGAATCGGGCCTGCGAGATCAGCCGATCGAGGAAGAGCCTGGTACTGCGACCATTGCCCTCGCGAAACGGGTGAGCCCAGTTCAGCGCCATCGACGTCTTCGCGACGTTGTCGACGAATTCGGATTCGTCGAGTTGTGCCCAGTCGATCGACCGAGCACTCGAGGTGATCCCGTCGACGAATTCGGCTACATGTTCGGGCATGAGGAAGTTCTGGCCGTGGCGGCTCATGTCCACGTCCCGCAGTCGGCCCGCCCACGGATAGACCTTGGCGAACAGGTGAGCGTGAATTTCCTGTAGCTCGGTGCGATCGCCGGTGTGTGCGATGTCGACCAGCCCGCAGGCGATTTCGAGCGAACGTCGCGCGGTCTCGTGGTATTCGCGTCGTCGGAGTTCGGCGGGGTCGCGGGTGCGGTAGAGGTTGGCCAGGATCGGTGTGCCGTCGACCGATTCCCACAGCAGCGAGTCCCAGCGTTGGGCGGCGCTCATCCGTGTACGGTCGAGCACGTCCTCGGGCGGGGCAGTGTGCGGGCCTACGACCCGGATGCTCTGTTCTGGCTCGTCGACCATGTGGACCCGAATCTGTTGTGGCCGGGCATAACCCATCGAGTGTGCCCAAACTTCGGCAGCGCGGCCACCACCCGCCAAGTGCGGGAAGGTCTGGATGGTTTCACCCTGTGAGTCTCCATTCTAGATTTCACTACCCAGCATCTTGACCTGCGCAGTGAAATCTATGCTTCGCGACCGCGAGCCGGAGACGCGTCACTGTAGATTTCACTGGCACCAACCCTGCGGTCGCCTTGTTGGAAGGTCGCCGACCACGTGCTGTCAGTCCCAGCCAACGAAGCCAAGTCGCGCAATGTGGACCAACCTGGCCGCACGATGCCGACAGAGTCTCCTGCGCCAGCGGTGACTGCTAGGCGCTAAGTGGCGAGTAGGGCCACTCTTCACGGTTAACGATGGGGGCCCATATCGGCTCGTCGAACGGTCCCGGGTCGTAGTTCAGGCCATGCGCGCTGAACGCCGTCCCGAGGCGATGACGACCGGGCTCTGGACGAGTTAGTGCTTCGGTCGCTTTCCTCAGTTGTGCACCGGCAGCGTCGCAGATCCATCGAATCTGCTCATCGAGATCGGGTGCGAATACGATCGAGCACGCAATCCGCATCAACGCACTCAGCAGCAGTCGCTCCTCGCCGTCGGGCACGCCTGTCCCGTGAGCCCGCAGATCCCATGCCCCGGCGACGGTATCCCGATGCCGACAGAACTTCTCGAACACCTCGCGTACCGCCAAGTCGGCGTTGTGCACCATCGAGGGGCGGCCGACCTCGGCCATCAAGTCGACCATCCAACGCACCTCGCGAAATCGCCGGTACGCCGTACCGGCGGCCTCGGGGCGGTCCTCACCGAGAAGATCGAGGACACGGGACTGACATGCGGCAAGGAACCCATCCTCAAATTCCGCAGCGTCCAACGCGGTGACAGTCTGCATGCACGGCGCCTCACCAGCGGATGCAGAACTTCCACACCGCCACCGTGTGGCGCTGGCTCGAGCTGTTGGGTGCAGTCCTGCGCCGCACGGACATCTGGGGACCAAGTACCTTTTATGTTTCCGACATCCAACGGTCAGGGTGAACTTCCAGGCGAGCTGCCAGCGTCCACCGGTCTCGGCGACGCATTGCGCGCAAGCAGCACTTTCGTGGAACTGAAAGGCTGGCACCCCCATAAATCGCGTCCGACGAACGCTGGATACGTGCTCCGTACGCAGGATGCTCGCAATCGTCATCGCCCGGATAACCTTCTCTTCGAGGCCCGTCCGTACGGCGACGTGCCCTTCTGTCGGTGAGTCAACGATCGCGCGGTGAAGTCCAACCGTTGCCGGCCTGGTTAGGCCCAACGATTCAGCCGCAGCGAGCCTACTGAGATCGAGTGCCGCCGCTACCTCGTCGACCCAGCTCAGCATGGATTCGCCAGGCAACGGGATCGGGCAGTAGGCAAGCTGAGCTGACTCCCGAGGCTTCGACCGGAGCCGACTGGACGATGGGGCATAGTCAGCGATACTGCACCGAAACTTTGGTTGACCTCCACGGGACCGATGCAACAAAAGTTCCCTAGTCTCAATCGTACTGGCCGCTCAGGAGGTCAGGGCGTTGCGGACGCTTGAATCGAGTTCCGTTTCTGCTCTACCGATTTCGCGGACCGCTGCGCGCGTCGACGCTTGGCGGTGTCGATGGTGTATTCGGTTGCGCGTTGGTCTATGGCGATGGTCTCCATGAGGTCGACGGTGATGGCTTCTCGGCCCGAGCGGACCGCTTCCGAGGCTGACTCGCGGATCAGGTGGGACAGTGAGGCGATGCTGCCGCGGGTGCGGTCGTGCAGGTACCGCCAGTGCTTGAGCACAAGGCTTTGGGGTTCGTGTTTATACAGCAGCAGCGCATCTTCCATCGCGGCAATGATCTCCGCCCACACCACGATCTGTTCCTTGGTGCCGATCTTGTGAAGGCCTATGGTGCACAGGTCGTTGCGGGCCGCCATCTGAGTGGCCCGGTCGCGCGCGCGGCCGTCCAGGAACAGAGCCGAGGTCTCAAGGTCGGTGCCGAGGTAGACGAAGGTGGCCGGGGTGTGATTGGCGAGGTGCTTGAGGTGATCGTTGGCGGCCTTACCTTCTTTCTGGGAGACCTCAAGGTGGTGGAATTCGTCGATGATGACGAGCTCGGTGCCGCAGATCTGCATCGCCTTGATGACCTGATGGGTGACCTTGGTCTTCGTCGCGCCGTCACGAACGGGCAGTATTAAGAAGTTCGCGATCGCGATCGACAGGTCCTTCGGGGTGTTCTCCGAGCCGATGCTGACATAGACGACAGGCACGTAGTCGCGGACGTATTCCTGTCCTTCGTGGACGACGAATCGTTCCGGCTCATCCTCGAGCAACGCGAGTTCGTAGTCGCATGCGAACCATTTGATGAGCGTCGACTTGCCGGTGGTGGGTGGTCCGTCGAGGACTTTGCCTCGGCGCGCACCGGGCGGCTGGCTTTGATTGACCTCGAGTCGACGGTCGAGTTCGTAGTGGAGTCGGGTGACATCGGGAGTTTCCACCAGCACCAATGCGCTGTGGTAGGCCGCGCGGCGCCGGTTGAGCTTCCTCCGAGCGATGTCAGACATCTCCAAATATTCGGCGTAGGAGGGCATCACCGGCGGGGCAGGTGGTTCGGCGTCGCGATACATGCGCCACTGTTCCTTGTCGTGAGGTTCGGCGAGTCTGGGATGCATCAGCGCTCCTGAGGTTTGTGCCGCCATACCTTGGCGGCACTGACTTGGGACAAGTCGATGTCGTCGAGATCGATGGTGTTGTCGGCGAGAGATCCCTCTGGCAGGGCGGGGACCGCATGCAGGGGTGCGCTGCGATCGTGGGTGGGCACTGTCGTGGTGGCCACGGCCCGTTGGCGGTCCCGTGCCGCCGCACGGGCACGTTCGGCATCACGCACCGCCCGTCGCCTGTCGGTGGCCGTCCATGTTTCGGGCGCGTCGGTGCGGTTTTGCAGATCCGCCAGCGCGGCGGCGACTTCGATCTCGAGGGCCCTGCGATCGTGACGGGGACCGATGAATTTGATCATCTCGCGCAGGGTGTTGTCGGTAAAAGGTTGGTGCTCATCAAGGGCGTGAGTCCACCTCAGTTGCACCCACTCGTCGCGCAGTGGGTTGTGGATGTAGGCGTGCAGCAGGTTTCGGGGGTCATAGCGGATCGGCCACGCGTCGCTGCTGGCACGGCCGGACAGATTCGGGTACGGCGGTTTGACCATGGCCAGCTCGGCGAGTGCACCGTTGGCGTCGTCGTAGTGGAGGTTGCCGAGCTGCACGCCATGGGAGGTGATCTGACGCCACTCGACTGGCAACAAACGGAAGTACATCGTCGGATCCGTTGGGCAGGTGACGAAACCGGCTTGCTGAATGCCGAACGCGTAAGCCTCGTTGGGTGAGAGAACATGACCGGGATGACCGGGAACGGTCAATCCCTTGTGCCAACGCCGCTGATACACCGCGACCACGTACTCGGCGAAGAACTCCTCGAGTTCGGTGATCGTCCACCGCGATTGGGCCTGTGGATCCCTGCCACGACTGGCGACATCGGAGCCTTTGTACCCTGCGACGTGCTGGCTGAATTGAGAGCGGATGGTGTTGAACACCGCCTCCACCTCGGGTTTGTCGGTGGGTTTGCCTTTGCGTGCCAGCGGATAGCTGATGCCGAGGGAGTTGCAGGCCCGACGCATGACCTCGGATTTGTAAGGCTTGCCCTGGTCGACCAGGATGGTCTCGGGGTAGATCACCGGCCGCGCCGCGGCGGCGGCGAAGCGTTCATCGATGCTCAGTTGCCGCTTCAACGGCATTCGCAGGTAGGCGAAGCGCAGAGCGTCTTTCCATCCCGGCCGCATCGGTTCTGGTGTCATGGCGTCGGAGACGAGCAACCCGATGTCGATGCCCTTGGTGCCCAGCGGGGTGATCCGCCACGCCAGCAGCGATCGCGTATACAGATCGATGGCGACGGTGATCTCGCACGAATATGTTTCGTCGAGGACCGGGTCGTAGGCGATTACATCCAACCGACTGGTGTCGATCATGACGATCTCGCCCGGCCGGTATGCGGTGACGTGAGCCAACGGCGTGCCGGGTCGGGTGGTGTTGGTTTGTCTGGTCTTGGCTGAGCTGAAGGTGTATCGACCGGACAACAACGGTTCCAGAGCCCTACGGAACGTCGACTGCGATGGCAGCGTAACCGCTCCTGGGCCGTGGGTGGCGTCGACCCTGTTCTGCACTCGTCGCCGGAACCGGGTCATGGTGCCGGTGGATTCGGATTCCTCCATCGCTGCCTGGTCCAAGACGGCGGCGACGATCCGCGGATCCAGGCGCGACAAAGGGTTGCGCCCTTTGAGTTTTCGGCCGTCTATGAGTTCGGTGACACCGTGTTCGCGGTAGGCAGCCAGTAGCTGCCACAGTCGACGGCGGGTGTATCCCAGTTCGGTGGCCTTGGTTTGCATCCGCTGGTGCACGGGCAGCGACGGCAGGTACTGAGGCCGCGGCTCGTCGGGTTGCGCTAGGTCACATGTGCCGCTGCGGAACCCGGTGGTGGCTTCCAGCAGGTGCGCTTCCATCTCTTGGGCGGCGGCGCGGTCGGCGTGAGCGATGTCGTCCCATAGCGCCCCGTCATCCCATCCACCGAACACAATCTGGTCTTCGTCTTCGCCGCAGCCGGTGCCCGCCGCGTCGGTGGCGATACCGCCGTGGACGGGAGTGGCGGGTTCCTGCCCAGATTCGGGGGTGAGGATGCACTCGGCCAGCAGCACCGAGGTCATGACGAGCTCGGAGTTGCGGCCGGTGCGGGCACGGATCCGTGTGCAGGTGTCGGTGAAACCGACCACCTGATATTGCTGGTCGCAGAATTGGATCCACTGTCCGGTGGCCAAGCGGTGGGGTTTGGACATCGGCACCTTCTTGTAGGTGAGGACGGAACGTGCTCTGTGGGTGTCCGGCGAGGGCGGGGTCACAGACGCGACGACGTGGTAGGCGGGCCGGTCGTCGCGCACGCGCACGATGGTCGAATCACACAGCGGCACGGTCAGGTCGAACACGATGTCTTGGCACCAGCACAGGTGCAGCAGCACCGGCCGCGCCAGCTCGGTGACATCGATGAATGTGCAGATATCGGCGAACGGTGCGGGACGCTCTGCCAGACTGAGAATCTGGGGCAGGTATTCGATCCCGGCCAGCGGCGGTCGCCGAAATCCGGCGAGCCAGGAGACGTTCTTCCACAACTGCGGGTCCGGTTCGGCGAACAGGCCGTAATCCCATCCGAGTCGTTCACACACCCAGCGCGTGCGCTCGGCTTGGACGATCACATCGGGGTCGGCGGTTTTGGTCGGGTTCTTCACGTCGAGAACCAACACGCTGTCGTCGGCACGGCGGACGAACATATCGGGAGTGTGCTCCCAGCTACCGTCGGTATCGATGCCGTACAGGGTCATCGGCTGCGCACTGAACGCAACGACATCGGGATCGAAATCAAGCAGCGTCATCCACTTGGACTCGAGCCAGCTCTCGTAGCCGACCAGCCGCCCAGTCGTGGCCGACCAGTAGTCACCTGGAGTGTGGCGCTGGCCTTGCCGGTGCGGGATCACTCGCGAGGGCAAGCACGATTCGAATCGGATTTCGCGTGCCTCCTCCAGCGCAATCAGATGCTCGGCGCCGCCAGCGTCGCGAAAGGACACCACCGCGCGCCGACCGGTGCCGAAGGTGTGCCAGCGCGGCAGTGCCGGTCGCCTTTTCACGCGCTCCCCGATGCAAGGAGCTGACCGCAGGCCCACCTGATCAACGCGGTCGCGACCTGGTCTGGCAGCTGGCGGGCGAACGTCGCGCCGTCTCGCGCATCGACTCCTCGGTCGCGTCCCACCCTTGCTGGTAAGCCGGGGCATCCCGGACATCACCGCCGGTCAACTGCGCCCAGATCCATGCTGCGGCGTGTCGACATCGCTGCGGGGTGACCGGGAATCGGCGACCTTCGCTCGCCGCCCGCAGTACCGGGTAGGGAACCTGCCGCAAGTTCGCCAGAGCGCGGCGGCGGTCGGCGTAGTCGACGGGTTCACGGCCGTCGAGGCCGTCGGTGGCCTGGTCGATCGCGGCCCAGAATCCGGGAACATCGGTGATGCGCCGCACGACGGTGTCGGACGTTCGCGCAGCTATGCAGGGATCGATCTCGAGCATCTGCGCCGCGTGTGGCCAACTGCGTGCTCCCAGCCTGCGCGCCACCGCCAGCGCAGCCAAACGGCGCCCAGTCAGCTCAGCAGTTCCCGGCAAATGGTGCGCGATCAGGGTGCGATAGTCCTGAGCATCGAGCAGCTGTGGGACGTGTCGCACCATCACCACCCGCGTTCGCCGTTGTGGAGGTGTGGCGCCAGCGACGCGTGAGCTGGGTCGCGCCAGGCCCGCCAGTACGGCCGCCAGCGGAGCGGGAACGCCCATGGCGCGCATCGGATAATGGCGCAACTGGCGACTACGACGTGCTACCGCTGCCGCCAGCTCGCTGGTCTGCTGAGCGCATTCGCCGGCATCGGGGGCGACTAGGATCGGGTGGATCGCGGTCAGGAGACCGGCTGTCAAGGCGGGGGTATGTGGCATCGCCCGCAGGTCGCCGGGGTTGATGGCGCCGCGAACCCGGCGTTGTTGGTACTGCTCGGCCAGCTGCTGTCGGTATTCACGGTCGACGGTGTCAGCGGCGGTGTCCACACGGGGCATGTAGCAGGAGAATCGGATCATTGCGGCAAGAACCTTTACCGCGGTGAACCATTCGGCGGCGGTGACCGACGTCCCGGCGATCGTGGTGGGCAGACCGGCGGCGGCGGACAAGGCGGTGTTCTGCGCGTGTTCGAGGTGGGGCGAGATCGTCGTGACGGGCAGATCCTCGATCGGCTGCTCGCACAGCTCACCCCCGACGTAGTTTTCACACAGGCGTGGCCGCGGAACCCGCACCCTGGACAGCCCTCTGGGGCGGGTGCGGTAGCCCAGTCGCAGACCGATTCCGCATCTCGTGCAGCAGTCCACCAGCAGCACGCGGTGGCGCGGGCACGCCGCCGCGATTCCCAGCCGCCACCAGGTCGGCCATACTGGCGACTGAGCCAAACACGGTGGACATGCCCGACTTCCACGCAGCAGCAACCACTCGCGTCGACCGATCGTGCGGGCGCTAGTCTCGGCCTCGAGGTTTAGCCCTGTCAGGTCGAGCGCGGTGCCGTGGTAGCGCGACAGCTGCATATCCTCCGCCACCGCGGCATCGAGCCCGGTGGCGGTAACGAATGCTGCCAGGCTCGAGGGCAACAGCACCAACCCGTGAAACAGCGGGCGCACATCGCCTGGCACCGGACGTACCGCGATCCCCAATTCGACAGCCAGAAGTCCTGGCGCCACGTCCAAATCGGCCGACGCCCGATCAAGCCACGACCCCCAGGCCTCCCCTGGTGCAGGGACGAGCAGATGCGATATTCGCCGCGGAGGGAGGGCTCGCATCTCGATGACACGTGCCGACTGTGCTCGGTGCGCCGGGAGTGGTACGGGATTATGAAAGACTACGGCCGAACGCGACATACGTGTCCCCACACGTCGTTCACTATCGAGCTGAACAGTTATAGAATCTACCAGAATGAGGGCGGTATGGAGTCCGAAAGTCCACCCGCCGACCCAGTGCAGGAGCTCAGCGCAGCACTATTCGGCCGCGCCCTGCGGCTTCCGTTGGGCATCTGGGTGCGCGCACAAACCGAACCGTTCTTCCAACGCCAGGCCTCCGACGGAGTCGGGATGCCGCAAACCTATGTCCGCAAAGAACTCGCGGTACTGGTCAGCCTCGGCATGCTCCGAGAGTTACCGCGCGCCGAAGGCGACAAGCGCCTGTTCTACGACCAGCTCACCGACCACCCCTGGTGGCTCATCATCGATGCGGCCGCCCACGCGGCCGAACTCTACGGCCGCGCACCCTAGTTCAGCAGCAACCCGTGGACCGCTCTGCAGATCTGCTTCCTGGCCGCGCGCCGCTTCGCCCACTCACGCCGACTCTCGACCTTTCGAGCCCTGTCTTAGCGTCGGAGGGTGAAGCATGGAGGACACCCAGCGGACACCCACATCGCCGAGAGGAACCACCCGGTGTCCGGACACGTCCAATCCGGGCATGGGTAGAGATTCGATCGACCGTCAGGCACTCATCGACGCCGGCCTCGACGCCGATGATCCAGCCGTGTGGGAAACCCAAAATCGGGTCAGCGACCTGCTGGTATGTCTCGGCATCGCCCAGCGAAGCACACGACGCCCCGAAGCAGTAGTCGAAACCATGCTCGAATGAATATAAGGCCGCCGGACGAACGTCAACGACCACCGCTCGGCGTTGTGGCCATACTGGTTCTCTCGTCAGTCGTCGCCGTGCCAAAGTCCGCGACGCCGGCATCGTCAACTGCCGTGCCGGGCAGGTCGGGCACTCGTCCTGCCAGATCGCGCCCGATCGACTGGACCTACCTCACGCCATAGCACCCAGCAATTACGCCAGTTTCCGCATCAATCCACGGTCCACAAGACGGCGGACGTGACTCCTAATATTTCCCGGTACTGGTCCACCCGTGAGCAGAAGCCCGCACTCCAAGTTTCGTTCGAGTGCAGCACCAGTCACGTTGGCGCTGCCAATGAGAGCGGACGTTTCGTCGACCACCAGCACCTTCGCGTGCAGAGACGCTCCTGCTGGGCGTTCGCCGGCCGGCCAGCTGAGACGTTGTGCCACAAGCCCGGGGAACGCTGCACCTGTGCCCGAGAAGTGCACGTTGTCGGCGTGACGTTCAAGCAGGAGCGTGATGGCCACATTTCGGTCGCTGGCGCGTGTCAGTGCCGCAGCGACCGAAGGTTCGGTGTGTACGGCATACCCGACAAGCAGTATTTCGGTTACTGCTTGGTCGATGAGGTCGACCACGACGGCTGAGGTCAGCCTGCTGGTTGCCAGGCCGCTGTCAGGACCAGTCCAGACGACATCGATCGCAGCGACTCGCGGATCGGCCTCGAGTGCACCGAGCATGGCGCCGGCGGCGAGATCACAGTCCTTGGCCGACAACGCCGCTGCCATCAGGCGCTGGCAGGCATCGCGGACAGCGACACCCGCCGAACCGGCCGAGTACTTCTGCAGTGCCGCTGGGCCCCCACGCACCGCGATCGCGAGCCGACGCACGTCCTGCGCCGGCAGCTCACGGCTCAGCTGCACCGCCAGGCGAATGACATCTGCCGTGGTCATGGCTGAAACGCAAGCCCGTCGCCAGTCAGGTCGACGATTACCGCGCGGTCGAGCCACCGATTGTTGGATTCGCAGCTGGTCTCGGAGGCGAACAGGCAGGCGTGACAGGCCGCGGCATGCAAGGTCTCCGACGGATCGACCGGCACGTGCTCCGCGCACAGCGGGTCGGAGGAGCAGCGGCGGGCGTCGGCGAACGCCTGATCCAGCAGGCGTTTGAGGTGCACGGGCTTGCCCAGGGCTACAAGGCCGCCGAGGGTTCCTTCGCTGTCGCTGGCCGCAGTCGAGAGCAGGATTCCGGTGGCGGGCTCGGTGGGTGTGCCGACGTAGAGCCGTTCACGGATGCTCGATGAGCCGTAACCGCACTCCAGCGACACCTGACGGATCAGGAGGTGGCTGAGAGTGTGCAACAGGATGAAGCGTGCCACCGGAAAGTCGTTGTCGACGGGCCGGTCTCGGTTGGCTGACCACCGAACGAACGCGGTTCGCAGCGCCATGATGCGGGGGTGGTCGGCCACCCGGGTCTCCCATTCGCGCACCTTCGCTTCGTGGAGCTGCAGGAAGACCCCTTCGCCGCGCTGTTCGAATGCCGGAACCCATGTCGGATTCGTTCGGCTCAGGCTCAGCCGATTGGCGGGGTCGAGCTCGCGCCGGTCTGGCGCAGTGACTCGGGTGAACCCCAGCAGCGCCTGAACCTCACGCAGCCGGCTGACCAGGACGACCTGGTCGATGAGGTTCTTATACCCGGTGGGCGTTTCGGATGGCGTGGCACGGAAGTCGTCGTCTTCACGTTCGGTGGTGGGGCGCGACAGCAGTCGCCACTCGGCCGCAAGCAGATCAGTTTCGGCCTCCTCAGTACTCGGACCACCGGATGCGCGCAGATCTTCGATGGCGGCCCACACCTCTTCCGCTGAGACCCCACGCAGCCCGCGCAGTGAGTCGATTCCGTTGATGATCATCTGCACCAGGGTCGAGTTGGGCTGTTGCCCAAGCAATTCCCAGTTTGCGGTAACGAGATCGGTCACGGTCTGGCCCTGAGGTAGATGCAGGGCGCTGGCGGTGACGCTGAACCACAGGTTGGAGGCACCCAGTACGGTGAGCTTCAGCGGTCGCCCGCAGGGCTCGAAGCGCTGCAGATGGGGGTGGCGCCCTCGGCACGCCGGCAGGCTTTCCCACCCATCACGGCCCGCCGCATCGGCGATGTTGCGGGACGCCGAGCATTCGAGGCAGCGCACCGTGACACGCGGGCCCAGGGTGCTTGAGCTGTCGCGCATGGTCAGCTTGGGGCCGAGGCACGGATGCTCCTGCCCATGGTGCACGAAGGTGACGTAGGGGAATTCGTCGAGGTGACCCGCTTCGCAGACGGTCAGGAATCGGGCGGGCAGGCAAGCGCGCTTGCGGGCATCTCGATTTTGCGTTTGCTGCTGGCACGTGGTGTGCACCCACTTGGCGAGGTCGGGCCGCCGGCCGCTGCGGTGCACGAGTTCGAACTGGCCGGGGGGGTCGATCGGTCCCAGGCGGTGGCAGCGTGGGCACCGCAGCCAGCGGGGGAACGGTGAGACCGGGACTCCGGTGCGGGTCCAGGGATCATCGCTGTCTTGCGGGTCCCAGGGTGCTGTCCGCAAGACCTTGATCTGCGGTCCAAGGGTGGTGCGGACCTTCTCCAACAGTCGCGGCTCGTCGATGGCTTCGGCGCGTTCAAGGGCCCAGGTATCTGTGCTCCGCACGACCACGCTCATGCTGGGCAGGTCGACCACAGACCCGACGCCGCCGCTGGTGATGAGGTGACTCGGCCGGGCACCGCCGACTCGCGTGGGCTGCCCCTTCTTCGACGGGGTGCGTGCGGGGATGGTCATCGCGGGGGCTCCGGGGAACGGTCGTAGGTCCAGGTTGGTGCGTCGTCGGTGCTGTTGTCGCGCTTGTCGAGCTGCAGGAGAACCTCGGGTTCTACCTCGCGCAGACTCATCGGCGCTGTCCAGCGTTCCCAGGTGCCGTCATCGGGCTTCTTCAGCAGGCCGGTGATGTCGGCGCCCTTGTCGTAGCCGAGTACGCCGGTCTGCAGGTGGGATCGAAGGTACTGCCAGTTGTCGAGTCGGTTCTGCACCTGTTGACCAACGATCTCGACCTGTGCCTGGTCGTGGGTCACGCGACCGGCCCGAGTCTTGAACGCGTCCAGCAGTTTAGCTGCGGCCGCTCCGCTCAACGGGACGATTCCCGCCGCTGTGTTCGACAAGGCGCTGGGGCCGGTCTGCCGCACCGCTGCGGCCAGCACAGCGCTGAGCCCACGGTCGAGTGCCCGATCGCTGAACGGTGTGGTGGTGAGCCCTTCGACCCGCATCCCGAACGTCGCGTGGTCGTAGGAGAAGCTCTCGTAGTGGGCGAGGTCACGCGGTCGGCTCCACTGGTAGAGCGTGATCACCAGACCGGGGCGCGACCTGTCTCGCCCCACTCGGGAAGTCGCCTGGATGTACTCCGCAGTGCTCTTAGGTTGCCCGGTCACCATCATCAGCCCGAGTCGCTGGACGTCGACACCGACCTGCAGCATCGAGGTCGCCAGCAGCACGTCGAGCGCAGGGACCCGATCGCCCATCTCGGCGCGGATGGCGTCCCGCTCGGGACCACGTAGGGCCTGCAAGGCCGCACTGGTGTCGAAGCGGCTGTCGAAGGGGCGCTCAAGGTCGGCCAGCGTGGTGGCGATCTTGCTGCTGGGCATGCGACTCGTCAGCTCGCTGATCATGGGGCGGCGCCGCCGTGTCGCGACGGCGAGGGACGCGAGCCGGTCCGCGATGTCGTCCTCGACGAGTCGGCGCATACCCGCGAGTTCACGGGTGGAAGTGAAGTAGTCGACCAGAGTCATGTACGGGTCGGCGGCGTCACCGTGGCGGTCGTAGAGGAACTGGGCGTGCTCCATGATCGCTGCAGCCACTCGGATCTCGATGGCCTTGAACCGTTCCCCTGTGGCGCAGATTCCTCTGTAACGTCGGCTCGGCGTGGCCGCGGAGGGGTGCTTGACGGTGGAGAAGAAGGTCTCGCCGGCATCGAGTACCTGAGGGGGGAAGATCGCCAGGTCTCGCGCGAAGACTTGCTCGACCTGGTCCCGTGCCCGCCGCACGGTAGCGGTCGACGCCACCAGCACCGGCCGCACCGTCTGTCCGTCCTGCACTCGGCTGCACAGCTGGTCGATCGCCGTCTCGTAGAGGCCCACCATCGAGCCCAGCGCGTCTGAGATCAGGTGCAGCTCGTCCTGAATGATCAAGTCCGGTGGTCGCAGCCGCATCGCCGGCTGCGGCGTGGTCTTCGGCAGGACGCCGCTACGCTGGTGTGTTCCTGTACACCACTTCGCGTCCGGGTCCATCCAGCCGTGCCGGGGGCAGCGCTGGTCGACGATGCCGAACATGGAGCCTGTTGAGGCCTTCCACGGTAGCTGCGCGAACTTGTCGACTGTCCCGATGATCAATGCTGGTGTCAGCCGGTAGATCTCCTCGTCGGTGACCAGCACCGGCAGGCCCTCGTTGGGGGAGCGGCGTCGGCTGAAGACACAGTTGCCCTCGGGGTCGCTGCAGAAGATGAGCACGCGTCGGCGTTTGTCGTCCGTGCTCAGGTCGCGACCGGCCGAAAGCCTCGAGCCGCACCACGGGCAGGAGGCCAGTTGCAGCGGTCCACCCAGTGCGTCGTCGACTCCGCGGCTGTCCTCGATCGATCGGCGGGCCTCCTCGAAGCTGTTGGGGGTCACCGAGCTGCCGACCCACAGCCCGATGCGGAATGGTGTGCTGCCCCAACGGCCGTCGCCGGACTCGACTCGCTCCCGCCGAAGCTCCTCGCACGCGCAGATCAATGCCGCTGCGCGTTGGAACTGCTGTGCGGTGAGCAAGCGGAGTGTGTACCGCATCAGGACCGCGACGCCGTCGCTTCCGTCGCGGGCGTTGCTGCCCTCGCCGACGACGCCCTGCAGGCGCCGCAGCGCCAGGGTGAACGCGGTAAGCCCTAGGTACGCCTCGGTCTTTCCGCCGCCGGTGGGGAAAAACAACAGTTGCGCCTCTCCCACCTCGTCACGGTGGGCATCGGGATGCTGCGGGTCCGTGAGACCGGGCAGGCACAGCAGGACGAACGCGAGCTGGAACGGCCGCCAACTGCGCTGGCCTGGCACGTCGTAACGCCGCAGGAGATCCCCGAGTTCGGCCCCCGGCGTGTTCGTCCGGGCTCGGGTGACCTCGCTGCGCACGCGCTGCAATGCCATGGCCTGGTTGGCGAACCGGAAAGCTTCCCGTGCGGTGGCGTCGTTGCCGAGTAGGTCGACTGCTCGGTCCAGCCGGTCGGCGAGGGTGTACGCCAAACGGAGCGCGTGGGCGCCAGCCGGTTCGTACCGTGCGATCTCGTTGTCCTGCAGCCGATCCTGCTGCTTGGTGAGCCAGACGCGGTAGCCGGTGGCGAGAGGACGAAGGGCGCGGACCAGGTCGTCTCGAGCCAGCTCGGGACTGCCCAGTCTGGCCATGTCGAGTATCAGGCCGGGCATCGAGGCCGTCGAGCCTGCCACCGTCAGTGGCACGTCGGCGGCCGGAAAGCTCGTCGTCCGCAATCGCCAAGCCCGCCGGTCCTCGTCGTGAACGTCGGCGTCCACCGCGCATTGGCGACCGTGGGCGTACTCACGGTGATTGCGGTAAAGCAGCGCCAGGTGCAGTCGTTCACTGTCGTGCGCCGCGGGCGGAGCACTGAGTTCGGGGTCGTTGTGGCCGAGGAAGATCGCCGACGTTCCGTCGAGGGCCGTGACGGTCAATGAGGTCTGGTACGTGCGGTTCAGGTCAGGGTTTCCGGTGGACACGCCCTGGTCGTTGATCAACGCGAGGTCGACTACCCGGACGCCCTCCCGCTCACGGACGGTCGCGCGCAGCACCACCTGTTCCTGGTCGCGGTCCACCACCACTGGAGTTTCGTTGGCAGCGAGTAGGTCGAGTTCGACGGTCCCGCCGGCGGGGGTGCGCCGCCACACCGTCCGCGGTCGGCCCTGCTCGGTGACCTGGATCTCCGACTGGGCCGGGGCGTAACGGCCCCACAACGCAGTCACGACGATCCGCTTGACCTCGAGGGGGACTCGGAATGACAGTCCGAGCGCGGACGCGGCCATCGTCCCGGTGCGCGTCACTTGACCGGTCTCGAGGTCGTCGCCTTGTACCTCGCTGGCGCCGGTCATTTCACGGTCGACGAGGTCTGGGTCGTCCCCGTCCTCGGCCTGCGGATTTGACGGCGGCTCGCTCGGCCGGGTTCGGGGGACGAGCCGACCGACCAGGTAGCGCTCCGCCGGAGCCGTCCCTGGCGGCAACTCTTCCTGTTGGCCATCGCGCGGGCCGCGGAGGTCACGCTCAAGTCGGTCCTCTAGGGCAGCCCGCACGTCGTACGAAGTCAATGGCGCAGCGTCAGTGGTCATAGAAAACTGACGCTACCGGCCTAGACCGACAATCCCCGGCGCACACCACGCATGCGGTGCCTCCGTCCACCCCTCGCCCATCGCATGCGCGGTCGTTCTCCCACACATCACCGCGCCACGGCCCGGGCTGCTGCGTTCGTTCGGTGTCACGTTCATGCCTGGATCACGTCGGGAGGTGAATAGCCTGCGCGGCGATGGTTTTCCTCAAGCAGAAGGTCGAGCAGCTCAAACCGCGCCTGGGGGCTGACGGTCCAGCGGATGCCGATCTTCGTCTGGTGGTGACCGACCTCGAGATTGAGGTCCCAGCCGTAGGCGGTCATCACAGCCTGGTCGATGTCGGTATGCAGATCGCGCAGCGCGACCACCTCCGGGTCGCGGTCGGTCGGTTCGTGCACATGGTTGTAGGTCGTCGTCAGCCCCCACCCGCGCGCGAGCATGAGCGAGCGCCGTTCCTCGTTCAGACGCTTTCCGAGCATTTCGAGTTCAGGTGTTGCAGGTGGCCGCGGCAGGGTGAGAAACACATCTGACGGGGCATAACGAATCCTTGTTTCCAGCGTCGAGGTGTATCGAACCACCCAAGTCGTATGAATGCTCGACGACAGGACTGCAAGACTGGCGTAGTCATCGAGCGCAAAGACACCACAGGCGTGGGAGAAGACCGGTCCAGTCGGGATCCGCACAGGCATCACCACGCTGCCATGCAGCGAGATGGCCAGGACGTGGTCGAGTTTTGCGGCCTCACGATACAAACCAACGCGACGATCCGCATACTGCCACCAGTTGAGTCGGTGGACGTCTCGCTTCTTCTTATCGCGCTCTGGCTTGACCAGCCGCTCAACGATCTCCAACGCGTCGGGGAGATCTTTCGCCCGCTCAAGGGACCAGTCTCGGAAGTTAATGATCCAGCGGCTGGCCGAGCAGTCCGGCCGCTGGTTGAGATCCTTGCCGATGACGTAGGGCTGGAGGACGTCGGCGTTGTTCGGGTCATGGTCGATGAGCGAAAGCGCCTGGTCCTCCGTCATGGTGAAGCCGAGTCCAAGAACATAGGAGCCGATAAAGGCAAGATTATCGTTCTCCGGCAGCGGTTGGGGCCGCCCACGGACGCGTCCAACTGGTTCGAGGTCCGGACCGATTTCCGGCACCTCTTCACCAGCCAGCCAGCGCACGCCATCGGGCGCGACGGGCGCGCGGGTGGCCCAGATGTCGATGATCTCGAGGTTGGCGCTGGCACTGGGCCAGCGATGGCTCGGCCGGCCGCGGCGGATCACAAGGCCGCGTCCGACTGTCTGAGCGAGACCGATCACCAGGGTTTCGCCCTGAACGAGGGTGTTCGTGGCGATGTAGCCGAGCTGCCCGCGGGAGGAGAGGAGCCGCTCGGCGCGAAGGACGAACCGAGCGGCGAGATCGGCGCTGCCCTTGATGCCGCGACCATCCCAGCGTTGGAGCCAGCCTAGGTAGTCGTCGCCGAGCGCGCCGCTGATCTTCTTGCCGCCGAGAAAGGGCGGGTTGCCGATGATGGCGTCGAAGCCGCGGGCTTCGGTGTCGGCGAAGACCTCGGGGAAGGCGAGAGGCCAGTGCAGTGGCGTACGCGGCACTACACCATCGGGCCGTCCCGCCTGGATTGCTTCAATATGCTCCTTGAGCCCAGTCTTATAGTCCGGTGCCGCATTGCCGACACTGATCGACAGCGCCGCGAACTTGGCGTCTGACTTCTTGGCGGGGAGCTTCATTGCGAGTAGACCCACCCCAGTGACGGCGTCGGCGACGGTGCCGAGCTGTGTCGTGAGCGTGCGAGCCTCGGCGAGCAGGGTGCTCTTGAACGCAACGTCTCGACCTGTAGTCACGGGCTGTGCGGTGATTCGTCGACGCAGGTCGGCGGCCTGGGCAAGCTGGTCCTCCCAGCTGTCGGCATAGCCCAATTCGGCCGGACCCCCGTCCGGATGCGCGTGCAGCGTGGTGAGCTGCGTCAACGATGCGAGCCCGAGCAGGCTGTCACCGGCGACCAGCCGGTCGTCGAGGAACCCGAAGGGCCGCTCGCGGTCCATCGTCACCAACCACAAGGACAGCTTGGCCATCTCGACGGCAAGCGGGTTGATATCTACGCCGTAGAGGCAGTGTTCGGTAACCAGTCGGCGCGCCTCAAGCGCGATCTGCTCGACCTCCGCATCCGCCGCGAGCCGGGCCTGGCCACTATGCCGTGCGACAAGCAGCGCCTCTGGTCGGCCCTCGGCCACCCACGCTTCGACGAGCCGGTCGGCCAGGTAGCGGCAGGCGGCCACCAGGAATGCACCGGAGCCCATCGCGATGTCGGCCACCCGCAGCTCCAGCAACTCCGTGGAGGGCCTGATGCGCCAGGTCGATCGGTCAGCGGTCTCCAACGGTCCCGGCCGATAGGCCAGTGGTTCGAGCGCATTACTGGCGACCTCCTCGGCGAGTGCCCGAGGGGTGTAGTGGGCCCCAGTGCTGGCGCGGCGGGCGCTCGGAGCGATCAACCGTCGGCCGGGCAGGGTCACCGACGGGCGATCGAGTTCGTCCCAGCGCAGCACACCGGCGTAGGGCTCGACCATTGAGGCGAGTTCCTCTTCACCGTTCAGGGCACGCAGAAGTCCTGATCGACGTTCGATCGGAAGGGGCTGTTCGAACGCCGCAGCGACGTTCTTCTCAGATAATCCGGTGCGAGCTTCTACCCAATTGGACATGGTCTTGCCGACCGGTATCTTCAATTGTTCGATCGCGTCGCTCAAGGTGACCTCCGCGGGCTTCTTGCCTTTGGGCCAGATAGATGGCCGGACCAGCGACAGCATGACCTCCGACGCGGTACGGACCTCCAGCTCCAGGAGGCCTTCGTAGACGTACCCGATTTGCTCAACGTCGAGGGCGCGGAAGGTCAATCGGCGTCGCTCGCCGCCGACCTCGACGTACTGCACCGCCCGCAGCAGCCGCAGCACAGTCCGATCGTCGACTGCGGGCGGCCTCGCGCCAGGGAGGTCATCGGCGGAGTGGCCTTCGAGCCAGGGGTAGCGGTCGGGGTCGAACAGTCCGCCGCCGTAGGCCGGCAGGCGGAGGTCTTCGTGTGCGACGCCGTAGTGCAGGGCGCGACTGACGGCGAGCAGCCGGTGCCAGGCGCCGGTGCGGTGCTCGAGGGCTTGCGCCCCGACGAGAGCTTCTGCGGCCTCAAGTTGCTCGACTAGGCGGCTGACGCTGTAGGCGGCGACGTAGACGTCGTCGTCGCTTGGCAGCAGCCGTCGTTCCTCGGCGAAGAGCAGGAAGACGATGCGCATCATGAGGGTGACAACCCCGTCGTATAGGTCGTCGTCACCGACCCCGTCGAGCACACCGCTCTCGGAATCGAGTTGATCGAGCGTCCTCACCAGCAGCTCGACAGCATCCCGGACCTGGCGGCCGAGGGTTTCGGTGACCTCTTCCTGCGCGCCGAGACTTTCCTTCAGCAGCTCGGGCAACCTGTCCTCGGCAGCGACACCGAGAAAACGGGGGCGATCGAGGAGGGCAACGAAGGCGCGCAGTGATTCCGGTTCCTCGGCCCACAGGCTGGCGTCCCACACCGCAGCGCCCATGGTGCCGCCGACCGGCGCCCACACCACCGCCCACCAACGGCCGTCGGTGACGAGGCCGATCGGCACGTCTCGGGCGCGCAGCAGCACGGCGAGGCGCTCGACGGGGCTGGCCGACCAGCCGTGAGCGGTGGTTCGGGCAAAGGGATGGGTGCCCCAGTCGGTGATCATGCCCAGCAATCGCCACGGCGAATCCGAGGCGTTGGTAGCAGCGGCGTCGTCTTCAGCGTCGCTGTCTTCCTCGTCTGCGGGCTCGTCGTCCGCCTCGATGAGGTCGTCGCCGCCGGGTTCGGCGTAGAACCCGAAGTCGGGCCGCAGAAGCAGGCCGTGCTCGGGGACGGGTTCGCTCAGCGAGGCGGGTAGATCGGTATCCACCCGCAGGTGATCTGCCCAGTCCAGTGCGTGATCGAGGACGGTGCGGATCGCCGTGTGCCGGGTGGCCCCTCGGGTAGCGAGCGCCTCTGCAACAGTGGACCGAACCTTGCTACGGAGGCGAGGGGCGACCTCGTACAGCCCGTTCGGAAATACACGGTTCACCACCGGCAGGGTGAGGAACGGGCCGGAGGTCTGCAGCAACTCGAGCCAACCGTGCCGACGTCGGGCGGCCTCGTCCGCGCTATAGCGGCGTCTGCGTCGTACAGCCATCACAATCCTTCCGGAACGGCGAGCACCACAGCGAACGGGAAGACCAACGCGCGGACGTCACCGTAGCGGCGCTCCAGCGACGCGATCTCGCGCTCACATGCCTCGTCGAGGGTGTCAAGGCGGTCCTGCCATGCTCGGCGGTCGCGTTCGAACTGCTGTGTTTCGGCTTGGTCGAAGCCGTCGAGGGTCAGCTGCACAGCGGTTGGTCCCTCCAAGGCGCCGGTCAATGTCGCACGCAGCTGGTCGAAGACGGCGGCGGTATGCGTGCGGGCGCGGTCGAGTTGGAGTGCAAGGTCGGCCGCGCGGGAGTCCTTCTGCACCTGCGCACGAAGGTTGATGTCCTCGACGAGGCGGGGGGTGATCTCGTCCCAGTGAGCCGCGAGCCGCTCCCGGGCGGCGGCGGGAGCGGGCTGGCAAGCGTCCGGTTCGAGCGCGGCCTCCACGGCGGTGCGCAGCGCACCGTAAGCCTTCTGCTCCAGGTCCATGCGCTTGCTGCGGCCGGCCTCGGGCAGCTCGCGGCCCGCCAGGACAATCTCCTCGTGGAGGCGGCCGCCGTCGGCGCCGACGACCACCAGCCGGGCGACGACCATGACGACCGGTCCGCGAAGGGCAACTTCCGGTGGGGGCGTAAATCGCACTCCGGTGACCCGGTGCAGATCCGTGCGGCCTCCCCACATGGCGCTGCGCAGCAGGCGGGTGGACTGCGCGACCAAGGGGTGTCCGAGGTGTCCGAGCACCACGTCGTCGCGTCCGCGCGCCACTTCGGCGTCGAAGGTCAGCGGACGTGGCTGTCCGGACAGAGGGTCCGCGAGGTCGGTGACGGTGCGCTCCCAGCCGGCCCGCAGGTCCGGTGGCGCGATCTCGCCTGGCGCACTGTCGGTTATGGGCGGCTGCAACGCCAGTGTTAGCGCGGTGTCGACAACACGGCGGACGTTGGCAGGCGCAACGTGTAGCCGCTCGATGGACCGGTCGAGCTGGCCTCGAAGGCGTTGCGCTTGCTTGCGTAGGTCTTGCTCCGCCTTCAACACGGTGGTGCTGGTCTTCGGGGTCACCGTGAGCGGATCGACGAAGACTGGTCGACCGAGCATGCGAGCCTCGACGGCTCCCGCGAGCACCGGGTTGACGCTGCCGAGGTCGCGGCGTTCCGCAGCCACCTTTTTCGCGACGCGGGAGAGGAACTCGAGGTCACCGTCGTAGGAGCCCGCCGCTGCGGACTGCCAGCCGGCACCGACGAAGTGCGCGACATCGACCTCGGTGTCCTGTCCGTAGCGGTCGACCCGGCCGATCCGCTGTTCGAGACGGTTGGGGTTGAAGGGGATGTCGTAGTGGATCACCGTGTGGCAGTGACGCTGTAGGTCGATGCCCTCGCTGGCGGCGTCGGTGGCGAGGAGGATCCGCAGCGGGTCGCGATCAGGTGCGGCCTGGAAGGCGTCCTTGAGATACTCGCGTTTTTCGGTGTCCATGCCGCCGTGCAGGAGCCCGAGCCGGTCGCCGCCGAGCCCGCGGGCGGCGAGGATCCCAGCCAGCCACACCTGGGTGTCGCGGTACTCGGTGAACACGATGACTCGAGTCATGCTGCCCTGCGGGCAGAGCCGTGTCAGTTCGGCGATGAGTGCGTCGGCTTTGCTGTCGGCGGGCTCGGCGCGTCGCTTCGCCCAGGTGCTCAGCTGCTCAAGCAGATCGACTTGGGTGCCCTCAAGGCCGCCCGTGGCGTTCGCGGCGCGCGTGAGCAGGTCCTGTTCGGCCTCCTCGGGGTCGGGTTCGTCCTCCCAGGCGAGGGCATCGACGAGCCAGTCGGGCATCTCATCGTCGACGACGGGGCCATCGGAGCGGGCGACCGTGTCGCGATGCGCCTGCAGCGTACGAGCAAAGGCGGCCGGGGAAGAGAACAGTCGCTTCTTCAGCAACAGGCTGATGAGGTCGCCCGCTCGCACGGCGGTGGTACCCGGAATGCGCTGCCTGCTGTGCGTGTAGGAGGTCAGCAGGTCGTGCCCGGCGCGCTCGTCATCGGTGTAGGTGACCTCGATCGCCCGCGCATTCCGGCCGGGGAACCGCCTGCTTCCGTCGGGGTTCTGCAATTCGTCCTTGAGGCGACGCACCATCACCTGCTGAACCACGGCGGGGTCCGGCTCGACACCACGGGCGAAACGCTGCGGATCCAACATCTCCAGCAGTGCTTGCCAGGATTCGGGGTAGCCGTTGTGCGGGGTCGCGGACAGAAAGAGCCGGTGCTGGGCAAAGTCACCCACACGACGGACCGCCTGGGTTTGCAGGCTGTCAATGGCATACTTCTTCCCGCTGGCGGGGGCAGGCGGGGCACAGTGGTGCGCCTCGTCCACGACCAATATGTCGAAGAAGCCTGGATGCCGGGCATCCGGGGTGAGGACCTCGTCGAGCAGGCGTTGGACCCGCGGGGTCCGCAACCACGGCAAACTGACAATCGTCCGCGGGAACACCGAGAACGGGTTCGCCTCGAGCCCGTGGCTTCGGCGTAACGCCTTCAATGCTGCGGCGTCGAGGATGGTGAAGTCGAGACCGAACTTCTCCAACAGCTCTTCGCGCCACTTTCCGGTCAACGGCGCCGGGCAGACCACCAGGACGCGGCGGGCGCGGTTGCGGAGCAACATCTCTTGGATGACGAGACCGGCCTCGATGGTCTTGCCGAGCCCGACATCGTCGGCGATGAGCAAATTAACGCGAGGCATGCTCAGTGCCTTCGCGACCGGCTCAAGCTGGTAATCCTCGATTGTGATGCCGGCACGGAACGGTGCCTGGAGCGTCTGGTCATCGGCGCTGGCGATGGTGCCCCAACGCACCGCGTCGAGAAACGCACCCAGCACCTGAGGGTCGTCCCACCCCGTCGCAGTCACGCTCGGCAACCGGGTCTCGGGCAACACTTCTCGGCCTGGCTCGACCTCCCATACCACTGTGAGCTCGTCGCCGAGGTCGTCGTCGCTCACACTCGTCAGCGTGACCAGGGTCCGTCCAGGCAAGTCGATTGCCAGCTCATCGCGAGGCTGGGTGCTGGTGTTGCGGCGGTTGACGATCCACTGCTGACCGCGAACCCGAACGAGCTCTCCGACCTCAGGCGCGGTATCGACGACGGACGTTTCCTGAGGCATACACAGACCATAGTGGGCCTGGTTCGGCCCGAGGGCCGCGACTACAGATCGATTCCGAGCCGAACAGCGCGGTCCGACAGCACCTGAACCGCAAGCCAACTCAGCAGTGGTCTCATCGCGGTGCGGTTGACGAGTGTGATTGATGCACGACTTGTGACATCGAGCGGTCGACACGGGGTGACAGAAGCCGGGCTGGTGTCCACGCCCGGCCTCAGACATCCGACGTCAGCCACACTCAGGCGGCGCGGCTGGCGGCCGTGGCCTTTCGAAGTGCAGCGCGTCTACGGGTTTCGGCTTTCGCCCGCTCTCCTCGGCGGAGCTCGGCGTCTTCAATCCTGATCCATCCTTGGGTTTCGAGCCAACGCTGTTGTGCGTGAGCATCCCAGGCGTTGAAGAACAGCGGCAGACCTCTGGCATCGGTTGCCAGTTCGGCGAGTTCTGGCCAGGACGGGCTGCAATTGTGGAGGCGCCGGTGGATTCCGATGTGGTGGGCAACTAGATAGCCGACGATCGATGCTGGCGCCTTGGATACGTGATCCCCGTGGAATCGAGTGTGAAACCGCCGCCCGGTGCACAACGAATGTGGGCTCCGGTTGTACGCGATCCATCCCGCTCGCTCGAGGATTGTGAACATCGGACCTCGTGCGATGCTGAACTCGGGCACACAGCCGTCTGCCAGTACCCACCAGGTGGTCAAAGCCTCGGATCGCCAGGTCTCCTGCCATGTCGGCCCTACGCCATAGCGCGCCCAGTGCAAGGCGATGACCTCCGAGACGAGCTCGCCGAACCCGTCTGGCTCAGCTCGAATAACCGATGTCAGTCGCTTCGTTTCCGCCAGTATTAGTGCTTTGCCCTCGACCGAGGCGTGAAGCATGGGCGGCCCGGTGACGGCTTTGGTTACCGCGTCAGGCGTGGGCACCTGCCCGGCTTCGAGTATCCACAGCACCAGCTCGGCCTTCTCGCCCGTGCACGTGGTGAGATCCAACGGTTCTCGCTTGCTGAAACCGCATCGTGCTGGGTCGACTGCACGCGACAACCTGTATGCGGCTTCGACGTCGGGTGCCTTCGGCGCTCGGCCGGGTCGCTGCTGGCTTGGAGTCCTCTGAAACGGTCTTTGTTGCAGCGCAACTTGAGACTTCCCTCCACGAGGGCCTCGGCCTTCGGTGGACCGACAGCCGAGCACGGCGTCTCGAGCGGAGGAGCAGAGAGATCGTTTCTTCCATGAGCCGTGCCGATCTTGTCGCCGCGGCGCTGGTCTACGACTTTCCCGACCCAAGGGAATTATCGGTCGTCTTCGACCTCACGGGGCTCTACTTCAGGACTGCCGACGGTACTCGCCAGGTCACCGTCTATCCCTGGGTAGTCCGCACCATGGCGCTGGCGCTGTATCCGGGCTTCGACGCAACGCTCGCTGCTGCGGGTGTCGAGGCGCCGGAGGTTGTGGCGCGATGGAAGAAGCGGTACAAGTGGCGAATTCTGCGGACCCTTGTCGAAGCTCGACGTGTGCGGGTGTACCAGGGACCTCCTCAACCATGGAAGCACCTGACTCCCGGATCACCGATCGATTCTCAAACGACGTCTAGCCTGCGTCCACCGCCGGCAGAGGCCCGGCTGTGGCCGCGCTAATACTTCAGCGGCTGTGCGGTTGCTCGAAATCTCGATGCGGCTCAGCGAACTGGCTGCCGAATGAGGCGCCAAATCGGCGGCTACTCGGGCGACAGCGGTAGTTCAACGCAGGCGATGAAGCTGCCGCACCGCACTCCGAGTCGAATGCCGGATCATCGTGCTGGGTCTAACGTTACGAATCAGTGTGACCAGTGCGGTTGATCAGCGATGTCGCCCGTGCCTTGGACTACGCCCACGCTCAGGGAGTCCTGCATCGCGATGTCAAACCGCATAACACCCTCATCGAGGACTTCCACGGCCAAGAGCGCGCCGTGCTGACCGACTTCGGGATCGCCCGCGCACTCGACGACACCATCACAGCCTCGGCGGTCAACATCACCTTCGCCTACGCCGCCCCGGAACGATTCACTGACGCACTCGGCGTCGACCATCGCGCTGACGTGTATTCGCTGGGCTGCACCCTATTTCAACTCCTGACCGGCCGCACACCCTTCACCACAGGCAGCCCGGCGGCCGTGATCTATGACCACCTGCACTCCCCGCCGCCTTCCCCGCGCGAACTTCGACCGATTCGATGACGTTTCACACCTACCAGCGCCACTCAATGTCGAGACCATCCCGCAAGTCGGCAGCGAGTGGCTCCGCCGATGGCCATGGACGAACTTCACGAGCGACGGTTTGGTGGGCGGCGCCACAGCCATGGATCGGGTCTCGTTCTCGGCAAGACGGGTCTGCACGCTGATGTTCGTGATGATGCCATCGCCAGGGTTATCGAGCGCTCGACGAAGTTGCGCCGTCTGTTGCTATCTGAATGACGCCTACGGCGACGGCGGCGGCTAAGCGGCTGATGCCGAAGGAGGTACCGACGCAATCGATCCAGCTCAAGAGGGACTCACCGGGCATCGGCCTGGGGCAGAACGAAATCGGCAGCCCAGAAGCGACAGCAGGAGATCTGTTGCCGAGGTGGCACACGCCGACCGATCCTGCCAGGCGCAACGCTAGTGAAATCTTCGCTGTCCTAGTGAAATCTCAAGTGAAATCTAGAGCGACTCAGTGAAATCTAGAATGAAGGCTCACACACCCTGACAGCGGGTTCGGGCTCGTCCGCCCTATTGTGTTGATTAGTAGCCACCCGATGCACCATTTTTTGCTACTAATCGGTGCTCGAGTTTGTCGGTCAGTGCTGTCATGCTGGGGGAGACGAACAGCATGGAGGTGGCTGGGCGATGGCGGATGCCGAGATGGTGTTCTCGCTCGACAGGTCAGGATTGGCCGCGGGTGAGGACGGGTGGGTGCAGCAGCGGCAATGGTTCGCGCGCTGGCTCGAGGGCAGGCTGTTCGCGCGCCGGTCGGTGGAGACCTATGTCGAGCGCACTGGTGCGTTCGCTCGATGGCTGTGGGCGAATCCCGACCACGGGCGGGAATTGGACACCGCGCTCGGTCGTGACGCGGCGGTCGCGGCGTTCGTGTCGCAACTGCGCGCGACCTCGACGGTGAATGTTTCGTTGGCGGCGTTGAACCTGTACTTCACCTGGCAGGGCTTGGATGAGCCCACGGTGGATTCGGTGAGCGTGGTACGGCGTGTCCTGGAGCCGTTGACCCCGGCGCAGCGCAGCCGTTGTCTGGATGTGGCGGCGCTGCGACGTTCGCGTGACTACGCGTTGTTCGTGATGGCGTTGTCGACCGGGCTCCGGGAATCGGAGCTGGCCGGATTGGAACTCGAGAAGGTGGAGCTGACCGCGCACGAGGGAACGGTGCGGGCGCCGGGTCCTGGTGGGGTGGAGCGGGTGTTGCCGTTGGACGAGAGCGCGCGGCGGGTGCAGTTGTGTTGGCTGGCCGAGCGGGGTCGGCTGCTGGGCACCACGCAGCGTCGTGGGTATTTCCTGCGCGCCGGGCTCGGTGGGACGATCTCGCCGCGGCGGGTGGATGGGATCGTGCGCTCGATCGGCGCGGAGGCGGGTGTGGCGGATCTGTCGCCGGGCAGAGTGCGGAATACCTTCGAGCAGGAGCTGCTCGATCAGGGCCGCGACGAGGGGGAGATCGACGATCTGATGGGACGTATTCGCACGGACTCGGTGCGAGCTCGCGCGCTACACGCCACCGCAGCGCCCGGCGCGGCTGCCAAGCGACCGGCATCGCCGCAGCGCGGGCGTGGCCGTCGGGTACCTGTAGTCGTCGGAGATCAGCTGTCGATCGAGTTCTGAACGCCTGCATTGGAATTGATAGTTAGGCGATTTTGAGCCGTATCAGCCGGTGGTCGAGGATCTGTGGGCGCGTGCGGCGGCGCGTTCGTTGTAGGTCGCTTCGTCGATCTTGCCGGTTATCCAGTCGACGAGGTCGGAGACCAGGTCGCGGTCGGGTTCCATGCCGTCGAGGGCGTGGCTGCCCAAGGTTTGGTCCAATGCCTGCTGTTGGGCGGGGGTGAGCTCGGCGTAGAGCTCGGGGTACGACTGTTGCCATTTGGTCGAGCGTTGGTCGGGCATGCGGCTCCGGTGCGGGCAGGTACCTCGAGGGGTGCCGGGTGGCTGGGTCACCCTCGAGTCTGCCTTGTGCGGGGCGTGGTGGACCAGCATGGGGAGGGCTCGCTGTGTCGGAAGGTTCGGCATGGCGGTGTCGCGGTCGGTGTCGGGTCGAGCACGTGTGGTGTTCACAGCGGGGTCCGGGCGTGATGGTGGGAGGGATCGAGTGGGTTTCGTCGGGTTCCGTTCCAGGCCAATGACAGGCAGGCGTCGGCGAGCAGGTCGAGGCTGTCGGGTACGTGCCGGAAGCTGGGGAAGTCGTTGATGTCGACGATGGTCGGGCCGTCTGGTCCCATGACGATGTCGATGCCGTACAGGTCGAGACCGTAGATGTCGCCGACGCGGTGTGCGAGGTCGCTGATCTCGGCGGTCAGGGGTACCGGGCGGTCGACTGTGGTGTGGGTGGACAGCGGTGAACTGCGTTCGGTACCGAACAGGCGTCCGTTGATGGCGTAGACCTTCAGGTCCACGCCGCGGTTGGGGATGTAGGGCTGGCCCAGGAGCAGATTTTCGCTGGTGTGGTGGGTGCGAAGGTTGTCGAGGTCTTCGGGTCCGTTGACCAGATGGACGAAGTGTCCGTCGCTGCCGTCAGCGGGTTTGACGACGAGCGGGAAGTGGTGTGCGGGGACGGTGGCGAAGGTCGCGGCGTCGGTGGCGGCCCAGGTGGGCGGGACGGGCAGCTGGTGGTGTCGGGCGAGTAGGTGTGCGCGGGCTTTGTCCCGGACGCCGCGGATGGCGCGCGCGTCGTTGATGGTGGTCAGTCCGGCGTGCGCGGCGGCTTCCAGGAGCCCGAGGCCGGGGCCGCCCGCGACTGTTTTCAGGATCCAGGCGTCGTGGTTGCCGCTGGTGATGAGGTCGGCGAGATCGAGCAGTTGTGCACCCGGGGCGACGATGTCGACGTGGTGTCCTCGGTGGCGCAGGCGGTCTGCCAAGGCCGTCGGCAGGCTGTGGTCTCGGTAGCGTTGCTCGAGCAGCAGGCACAGTCTCACGGTCACGGCGGGGGACTCCTCAGAGTGTGGATGGTGGCGAGCCGGACCCGGGTGGTGTCCGGCGGCGGGTGGGCGAGTTGGGCGTTGTGCAGGCGTTGCGGGGTGTGCCAGTCGGTGAGGATCAGCACGTAGAGCGCGTGCAGCGCCGCGGCCGCCGTGGCGGGCAACGGGGTCATCGTGTGTGCCCAGGGGTCGGTGACGAGAGGGTGTGGTGTGGTCTGGGATGGGTTTGTCCCGTTGCGGGGCGGGCGGCGGCCGGGAGTCAGCCACAGGTAGGCGGATCCGGCGTAGACGCGGGTGTCGGGCAGGCTCAGCACGGTGGCGTGGGCGGTGTCGGTGGTGGCGGTGTCGGGGATGGTCGGGGCGAGATGTACATGCAGGAACCACACCGGGTTTCGTGTAGCGGGTGGGTGCAGGCAGTCGTAGCCGAGGCTGATCGAACCGGTGACAGGTCCTTGGACACGGAGGACGGGATCACCGCGGATGTCGAACAGGGTTGTGGTGGACAGGGTTTGTGGTTCGGAGGGGGACATGGGTCTGAGGGGAGGAATCGGTGCGCACACGGCACCCGTCGATCGGTGGGAGCCGGAGACACTCAGCCGGAGGCTGCCGGGCCGATGGTGTAGTCGACGTCGATGCGGAAGAGGTCGTCCCACTGGCGGACTGCCTGGGGCGCGGCGGGGTCGTCGCTGAGAAAGGCGAGCCTGGTGCGGGTCGACCCGGGAAGGATCGCTTGCAGGGCGCGGGGAGCCAAGCCCGGTGAGACCGTCCAATGGTGGGGCTCGTCGACGTCGACGGCTCGACCGTGCTCCCGCGTCTGGGCCTGATAGCGGGCGGTCACGGTGACTGCGGGCAAGGCCGGGGCGGGCTCGGTGTATTGCCAGTGTCCTCCGGTGATGGCGGCGACGAATTGGTGTCGGCGTGCGCAGCGGGGCCAGATCCCATCGGAGGCGTCTTTGGCCCACAGCAGCGCGACCGCGGCCGACCATGCCTGAGTTTGGGTGAGGTTTCCGGATTCGGCGGCGGTGAGGGTCGCGTTGAGCTGCCACCACAGCGGGTAGTTGGGTTCGCTGCTGCCCGGGGCCATGTGGCGGACGCTGGGGATCTGGGTGGCCATCTGGTCGAGCAGGGTCCGCAGTTCCCGTAGCGCGGGAGCGGCCTCGAAGCTTTCGGTGTTGCGCAGCGATTCGAGGATGGTCGCGTTCAGAGCGACCAGGAACGATCTATCCGGGACGGACTCGGTCACGGCGATGTCGACGGTGCGGGTCAGCGACAGGGAGATGGCAGACCAGCTGTGCTGCTGCTCGCGCCAACGCAACGCAATCGGCACGATGACCTCGATAGCGGCGTCGATCAACGTGAGGTACCCGGTGAGGACGCCGGCGCCGACCGTGGTGGTGACGAGGTCGTGGGCGGCCCGGCGGGCGAGGTCGCGACGCACCTGTGTCAGGCAGGTCAGGCAGGTGAGGCCGGCGCCGGAGGAGGCGTAGATCGGTCGGGCCTCGATGGCAGGGAGCTCGCACAAGGTGCGGCGCCCGGAGTAGGTCGCGTGACAGTCGCTGCCGGTCTCGGACCAGCACAGTTGCATGGGTTCGTCCTTTGATCGGGTCTCCTGGGTGGGGTACTCGCCGAGTCCGCTCCCCGAGGTCGCGGCGGTAGATAGAGATGGCGCGCGCCAACGTCAGGGTTGTTGTCGCGGTGATCAGTCGGCGTCGTGGAGGGAGATCCTGCGCATGAACGGACCCGGCGTCGGATCGTCGAGCGGCAGGCGAAGTACGAGCGCGGCGGGGCTATCGGCGCGGGTTCGCGCGACGCGTTCGGCCCACCGGGTCAGCCAGTGCGCGGCGCGGCGCGCTGTGGGCGCTGTGGCCAGCGCGTGGGCGATGGCTTGCGGGGGCAGGAATTCGTGGACACCTGCGGTGGTGAGTACGACGTGCGTGGGCCGCCGCCAGAGGTCTGCGGCCCGGCACCAGTGCCGGTTCTCGGGTGCGTCGTTGCCGGCCAGCGACGGTGACCCGGTTTCGGTGAGGTGGTGATCGGTGGTGTGCTGGAGCAGTTCGCCGGTGCCGAAATACAGCCAGGCCCGGGAATTTCCGAGCCAGCCGAGGTGGACGTCACCGCTTGGCGTGACGAGCGCTACGACGAGGTCGGCGTCGGGGCGACGGTGTCCGCACTCACGGTCTTGGAAGGCCGACAGCGCGTGTTGTTGTGTCCCGGTCGCGAATTCGTTGTGCAGGGGCAAGGCGACTCTCGCCAGTTCGAACAGATACGCGGGGTCGTCGCGGTGGTCGAACGCGGCCCCGTACGCGGTGACCGCGCGAACGCCGGCTTGGGCGATGACCTCGGATCCCTCACCCGAGTTCGACGCGGCCGCCACGGCCGCGACCACGTACGCGTCGCCGGGGCCGTAGCGGTGTCCGGTGGCGCCGCGCTGGGCGGGGTGGGGGTCGGGCAGGGGAGCGGCACCGACATCGAATTCTGTACGGGAGCCGCGATAGTTTTGGCGGACCGAAGACATGAGTGTGCTCCTCCCGTAACGGGATCGATGACATGCGGGTGACCCGGTGGCAGTGTCGGCGGGTAGGCCCGCGCGGGGTGTGAGTCGCGGATCGTTGTGCGGCAGTGCTGTTCTGGTTCGGTCGTGACCGGGTGCGATCTAGTCGATGTGGGCTCCGGCGTCGGCGAGGCAGGCGCGCATGAGCCACGCGGTCTCGGTGCCGAGGGCGATCTCGAGCAGGTGGCACAGGATCGCGGTGAATGCCGCGCCGTGGCCCGGTTCGCTCGCGAAAGGTTGCAGGTGATGGGCTAGTTCGTGCAGGATCACCAGTTCCCGCAACTGGGCGCGGTTGTGCAGGGGAATGGCGATGGTCGCGGTGGCGGGCTCGTAGTGCGCGCGGGTCGGGCCGCGGCGGTCGCGGACGGTAACCGCGACCGCGGCACGGTCGTATCGGGCGCGGACCGCGGGCAGGGCCAGGACGGTGTCGGCGTAGGTCTTGATCGACTCGAGCGACACCACACGCCGCTCCTCGGGCAGGGTGAGGCGGGATCCGAAGATCTCGACTTGGCGGCCCGGTGTCCGGGCGGCCAGGTCGAAAATGGACCGCACCATCTGCTCGGCGGCGTAGACCCGGCTGCGCTGTGTGTCGCGGGTGGCGTGGCGGGTCATGAACGCAGCCGCGGGTGTGGTGCGGGGAGGGCGGGCTGGTCGGTGAGGCGGGCACGCTGCCCGGCTTGGCGCCCGGCGATGGCCGCCTTGGGTGCGGGGCGCCGACGCCGCCGTTTGTCGGGATTCCAGCTGCCTCGTGCGCGACTGTTTCGTTGGTAGAAGTCGGTGACTTCGATCTGTTTGTCGCGCAGCACCAGCGCTGCGGAGGGCCCGGATGCGCTGGCGTCGGTGGTGGTGGCGATCATGTGTGCGCGGGTGGCGTCGCGGGCCGTGGTGAGGCGTTCGCCGATTTTGTCCGCGAACGCGTTCTGGAACGCGATCCGTGCGGTGGTCCCGTGGACGGGTGTCCCGATCTTGGGTTTGGTGCGGTGTAGGCGTGAGCGCAGGTAGGCGCGTGAGGCTCGCACCATCTGCGTGAGCAGGCGGGTATAGAGCAGTTCGACTGTGGCGATGTCGGTTTCCATGCCGAAGGCCATCACCCAGGTCGAATCGTGGGCGATGTCCACACGTACGTCGTTGGCGCCGGAGATCGCGAGGAACAACTGCACGTAGGTGGCCAGGCCTCGGGTGCCGCGTTCACCGATGGTGATCTGACGTGCGATCGGTGTGCTGCGGGTGGGGCCGGTGTCGGTGGCTCGTGCCAGGGCGAGGTCGATCGAGTGGCGCGTGGCGAGTTCCTGCGCGCGGGTGAGGAACACGTGTGCTTCGTGGGGGTTGTCGGTGCCCTCGGACTGGCGCAGCAGCGCGGCGATGCGTTGCAGGTGGCGGTCGGAGGTCGTCACGGTCGCTCACCGCCGAACATCGCCGAGGTGATGAGGAGCAGTTTCAGCGGGTCGGTGCCGCTGGCGGGGTCCGCGGAGGCACGGATCCGGCGGACCCGATGCAGCAGTGACGGTGTGTGCACGTCGATGCCGGTGATCTCGGGGTTTGTGTCGGTCGCGGCGATGGTGAGGACGCGGTATTCGGTCAGCGGTAAATGGATGGCGTACCAGGCTTCGATCGGTCGCGGTGGCTGTGGTTCACGCGGTGGTGTCCGTGACCAGTGTCGGCAGTCGCATCGGGGATCGTCGCATTCGGTGCTCCGTACCTCCGGATGTGGGTTGTATCGGTGGATCCGTCCGGCCAGCACCGGGCAGGCCTGTGTGGTGTATTCGGCGCAGGCGGGATGGAGGCCGGGCTCGGAAGCGACTCCGAGGGCGTAGTCGTCGGGGCGTAGGAAGACCACGACCTGGTCGGTGAGCGGGGCGCCGCAGACCTGGCACAGTCGGCGGTTGAGGATTTTGTGCAGGCGCCGTGCGTCGATGCGGCCCCATACCGGCCGATAGGAGCGATCGCGGTGGGCCAAGGTGATGTAGGGCACGGTCATCCCGTGTGACTGGGGTGCGTCAGTGAGAGCGGCAGGAATAGCGAGGCGCTCGCTCGCGGGTGGCGGGGTGCGGTCGGGCAACGGGACTCCGTGGGCAACGGCGGTGACCAGGTCACCGGAATCGATCTCGATTCCGCCGTTGGGAGGGGCGGGGATCGACTGGGAGGAGAGCAGTCGTCTACTCGAGGTGGTGGCGTTCTGCGGCGGCGCGGCGGATTGTCACGCCGCCTGATGGCTTCGGTCCCTGTGGTCGACCGCAGGCGATGGCTGCCGATGTCGATCGGATGGGTCGTGTGCGTGGGGTGGCTATGGTGGTGGCGTGAGCTCTGGAACGGGTGAATTGCCGCGAGTGTCAGCGGGATCGAGGTCGCAGGTTGCCGCGGAGGTGCTGGGGGCGACATCGGATCACGAGCTCGTGGATGAGGTCTGTGACTTCGCCGCGGTGCCACGCCCGAACGGGCCAGTAGCGCGGGATCTGTTGAGTCAATGGCAGGTTCGGTTGGATCAGGTCCCGTTCGGGGCTCTGGCCACGGTGTCGGATCTGTGGGATGTGGCCTCGCAGAACGACGCCGACCCACCTATTTCGGATGCGGTGGTCGCGGCGCTGTTCGATATCAGTGGGCCGATCGCGCGATTGGGACCGGACCGGACCCGCGACGCGGTCGGACAGTTGGGTGTGGCTCGCGCGACGGTCGAGCTGGCGTGGCGGATGGCTTCTGCCGAGAGTGCGTTGAGGTTCGACGGTGATACCCGACCGTGGCTCGGCATCGAAGAGCTGGTCGCGGTCCTGACCGGCCGTCCGGCCCTGCAGTGGGGCTCGCGCGAGATGTCGGTGATGACGGTCGCGCTGCAATTGCATCTGGCACTGATCGGTGATGCTTTGCTGCGCATCAGCGAATGGCCCGCGCCGGCACTGTCGTGGCACCAGCACCAGGACGTGCTGGTCGCCTCGCAAGAACTGCTGACCTCACCAGACCCGCTGCGGGCGTTGGTCCGGGTCGTCGACGACCCGGACCGCGAACTGCTTGTCGCGTTGTTTCCCGCAGAAGCGCCGCGGCCCCGGCACTGGTGGGACTGGGAGGTAGGCCAGAGGACCAGCACAGGTTTCGTGTCGGCCGCGAACGGTCGGGAGCCATCGCTGCTCGCTGCGCGATTCGCCGCGCAGGGCTGGATCGCCGAGATATCGGGCCGGGCCGACGCGTTCTAGCCGGTGGCCTCCGGCGAGGGCTCCCCGTCGGTGAACAGGTCCTTGTATCTGAGGGTGAGTACAGCCCCGCCCGGAGTTTCTCCGTAGGTCATGAACTCTGTCGTGAGAATCTTTCTGGCCAAGGTCTCGACTTGCCCGATCGCGGTGTCGGCATTGCTGCCGTGCAGAACGCGGATGTGCGGGACCAGATGAGCTATCCACACCTCGAGTGGGGCCGGATCTTCAAGGGTGATGGTGATATTGGTGGGACCGAGGGTGTAGGAGAGCATCGGAGCTTCCCGGTGGCTGGTTGGGAGGTTCGCCGCGTTCGGGGCGGACGCGGCGAAGAAGCAGAACTCTCGAATGCCCGACGGGTGGCCGCCGTTCGACGGCGTGGGTGCGGGACTTGGGTGGCGGGCGGCAGGAAGGATCGACCCCTGTTCGGGTCGGTGTCGGTGCCTGCAATTCGTCGGAGTCGGGATCATTCGAGGTGGGTTCGGGCGCGTTCGACAGCATCGCGCAGCGCCTGATCGCGCAGAGGGTGCCGGTCGGCGAGTTCGACGGCGGTGGTAGCGACCGAGACGATGTCCCAGGCATCCAATGCCCGCAGAGTCTCCGGTGAGGCGTGGGCGAATTCGACCAGCCGGTGCAGGGTTTCGACCTGGGAACTGCTCAGGATGTCGTCGACGTCGCCGTATTCGCGGTACAGCTCGGCTGCGGCGGTGATGAGCAAGCCCAAGTCGGCGACGAGCGCCGCGGCGGTATCGCGGGGCGCGGAGTTCGCGGTGTGCCAGCCGTCGGTGAACAGGCTCATGATCTGTGCTGCTCCACCACCCACGGGCAGTCCCCGCAGCGCCTCGCTCACTCGGATATCGGTGGCCGGGATCAGGGGTTGTCCCCCCGCGTGTGCCTCGCGGCCGATCCGATGCCAGTCGACAGGATCGCCGTGAGGCGTCCATGCCGGGCCCGCGTGGTGGGTGCACGGGCAGTCGAATGCGCCGCAACGGACCGGATCGGTGCCGATCGCGTGTTCTGCGGTATGCCCGCACACGCACAGCGGAGTCGGTGAATGATCGTGCGGGATCGGTGTGTCGGCGCCGAGGCGGCTGCTGGCGTCGGACCACTGTCGTGGTGGCATCTTGCCGGTCAACCACGCGGGTTGCTCTGCGGTGATCGGTACGGCGCAGGTGGCGCACAGGGGCGGGGGTTGGTGTGGGTTCGCGATGATGGTGGTGTCCCTCGGTGAGGTCGGTCAGCGTGCCGATTGGCGCACTCGCCACCAGCTCGGGCCCAGCGCGGTGGCGAGGGCGGTGAGCTGGTCGACGAACGCTTCGGCGGACGGGCCCTCGACGGTAATCGTGGTGTAGTCGCCTCCGCCGCCGATGGAGCGTGCGTGGGCGCCGTCGGCGCCGCGCCATGCCACGGCCCGCAACCGGTCCAGGCGGGCGGTTTCGTCGTCGGTTTCGGGATAGCCGTGTTCGATGGTGAGGTGGCGTTCGCCGCGCATGACGGCCTCCGCTTCGCCGAGCAGGGCCGCGGCGGCTAGCCGGTGCAGCAGTTCCTCGATCGGTGTGCGGGGTCCTTCGCCTTCAGGGCAGGTCATAGACGGTCACCGCGATCCCGCGCCGACACAGATGGGTGTCGATGAGCGGTGCGATCTCCTCCCAGCGGCCTCCGGCGAGACCGGCGCCGATACGGGGCATATGAACCGAGGCACCCGCCGCGATCGCGTGTTCGGCGAGGGTGGCCAGACACCGGGCGACGGCGTCGTAACGGATCGGCGGTGTAGAGGTTCGGTTGTTGGCGATGCCGTGCTGGCCGATCATGTTGACCAACCGAGACGTTCTCCTCGACCGGGACGAGCTGTATCTCGCCGAGCTCGAACGGTTGCTCGCGAGATCTGTGCCACTGCCGGTAGGCGCGTTCGGGTCCTGGCCAGCGGTCGCTGACCGCGACAACGAAACCGCGACCCCACCGACCGGCGTCGTTGCACAGATGAACCACCAGGAGTGGTCCTTCGCCTTCGGGGGCGGTGGCGTCACCGGTCGTGTATCGGATCTCGGTGCCGGGCATGTGTTTCTCCTCGATCGATCGGATGCGGCCCGAGGTGTCGTACCGGTCAGGTGCCGTCGGTGCCGCAATCACTGCACAGTAGAAGGTTTCCGTCGAGGTACCAGTCCCCGCGCACGCAGACGCAGTCCTTCGGTTCGCGGGGCCACTGACGGCCCGCGAACACCGCTCGCCCGACCTGAATACGACCGCCGGTAACGCAGTCTCGGGCCGGTGCGACCGTCCAATGGCCGCCGATGCCGGAAATATCGGGGAGTTCGTTGACCAGAGTGCTCATGGCCGGAACCTTTCTGAGGGAAGCGGGGGGCAGGACCGACCTGACCACAGGGACAGGCGTAGACCGAGATCGCTGGCGTTGACCGCGTGCGTCCCCCCGGGTGACGGTGAGCGGGCATTCCCTACCCGAATTAGTCAGTCCTGCAACAGTTGCTGACGGATGACCGTGCGTCAGGTCGAACCTGTGCCCGCGGACCGGAGTGCTGAGGGGTAGGCGCGGTGGTGAGCGCGCAACGGGGACCTTGACGGCGGGCCGAGGGCAGCGGGTGGACACGCTCCGGTCTCAGCTTGAGATTTAACCTCTGAGCTGGGGTAGGTCGCCCCGGTTGATCATGGGTGAAGCCCTTGGTTGATGATTCATCTTGCTACAGAACGAATCTCATGAACCAAGGGCTTCGATGAACAGTGTGCACGATCCTGGTCGCGAGGGTGCGGCCGGGGAGTTGTCGGCGTTTCGGCAGGAGTTGTACCGGTGTGCGAGCGCGCGAGCGGATGCGTTGTTCGAGCTGTGTGAGGCGGTGTTGTGCGCGGACGGGCCGGTGACCACGCTGGTCGGGTTGTCTCTGGTGGCCGAGCATCGCCGTGGTCATGGCGGTATGTACGACGCGCTGGCGGCGGGCCGGCTCGATGTCACCAGGCTGCGGCGGGCGGTGACCGGATTGCCGGTCCCGTGTGAGCGCGGCGGCCGGATCAGGCTGGCGGTGGATGTGTCACCGTGGCTGCGGCCCGACGCTATGACCAGTGCCGACCGTTGTTTCTGTCATACCTATGGGCGCGGCAAGGGCAACGCGCAGCTGATCCCGGGCTGGCCGTACTCGTTCGTCGCCGCGCTCGAGTCCGGGGCGTCGAGCTGGTGCGCGCTGCTGGACGCGCAGCGTATCGGCCGTGACGAGGACCTCACCGCGGTGACCGCCGCCCAGGTCCGCGACGTGGTTGCCCGGCTGCGCGCGGCCGGGCATCATCGGCCCGGGGATCGCGACATCGTGATCGTGTTCGACGCCGGCTACGATATCTGCCGCTTGGCGTGGCTGTTGGCGGATCTGCCGGTTGAGCTGGTAGGTAGGGTGCGGTCGGATCGGGTGTTCTGCTTCCCCGCCGCCGCGCGGGCCCGCACGGGCCGCCCGCCGCGCCACGGCCCGGTGTTCACCCTCGCCGACCCGGCGACCCATCCCGAGCCCGCGGTCACGACCAGCACCGACACCCTTCGCTACGGCACCGCCCGCACCACTGCCTGGCACCGGTTGCATCCCCGGCTCACCCACCGCGGCCCCTGGGCCGACCTCGACGGTCCGCCACCGATCATCGAGGGCGCCCTGATCCGGTTGACCGTGGATCGGCTACCCGGCGACCGAAACCCGAAACCGGTGTGGCTGTGGACATCCCGTGCCGAAAGCGCCGCAGCGGACGTGGACCGCTACTGGCAGGCGTTCCTGCGCCGCTTCGACATCGAGCACACCTTCCGGTTCCTGAAACAAACCCTCGGCTGGACCCGGCCCCGGGTCCGTACCGCCGCCCAGGGCGACCGCTGGACCTGGCTGATCCTCACCGCCCACACCCAGCTGCGGCTCGCACGCGGCCTCACCACCGACCTGCGCCGCCCCTGGGAGAAACCCGTCACCGACCCGCACCGGCTCACCCCCGCCCGCGTCCGTCGCGGGTTTCGCCACCTCCGCCGGAAAACCCCCAATCCGGCCAGCGCGCCGAAACCCTCACGCCCCGGCCCCGGCCGCCCGAAAGGCAGCAAGAACCGGCACATCGCGCCACATCCAGAGGTCGGCAAAACCCGTGTGGCCCCGGCTACGCCGGGGCCACAACCTTAAATCTCAAGCTCAGTGGGACTCGTGATCGGTGCCGTGACCGGGTGCCGGATTGTGCATCGAGGTCGGTGCGGCGAATTCGGTGTCGGCGTCGGCACCGATGTGGGGCTGAAATGGACGACCAGCCACCACACCACTGCCACAACAGCCACGATCGTGACGACGGCCAGCACAGGGCACCGTTGCGGACGAGTGCGACCAGTTCGGGTGCGTTGACCTTGCGCCAGCGGCCTTGGGCGGCCTCGATCAGCTTGTAGGCCATGGCGATTCCGGCTGCACGAGAGCCTGGCCCCTTGGTGACCTTCGTGCGTAACCGCACGGTGGCGAAGGTGGATTCGATCGGGTTCGTGGTCCGCAGGTGGA
The DNA here is from genome assembly GCF_045040005.1 of Nocardia sp. NBC_01377. Classification (NCBI taxonomy): domain Bacteria; kingdom Bacillati; phylum Actinomycetota; class Actinomycetes; order Mycobacteriales; family Nocardiaceae; genus Nocardia; species Nocardia sp. NBC_01377. The sequence continues at coordinate 429,721 of NZ_CP109567.1, read as the reverse complement.
TCCAGTGCTCGGCCGGATATTTGAAGAACTCGAGCAGCACGTCGAGATCGTCGGTGATCTTCTTGACGGCTTTCGGGTATTTTGCGCCGTAGTCGATTTCGAAGGCTTTCACCGCGATTTGCGCTTTGTCGATATCCTCGGCGTTGTATATTTCTTTCATCGCCGAGATCGCAGCGGGATGCGCCGATTTCGGTATTGCGGCAAGGACATTCGCACTCTTGTGAACCTGTAACGTAATAACGTGTTGTGTTGGGTTGCAATGTATTTGGGTGTGCTATGGCGGTGGTGAGTGGAGTTCGTGGGCTGGTCGAGCGGTGGGCGGTGTTGTCTCCGCATCTGAACGAGCGGCAGCGGCGTTTGATGTTGGGCAGCGAAGCGCGGGCGTTGGGCCATGGCGGGGTGCGTGCGGTAGCGCGGGCGGTCGGCGTCAGCGAAACCACTGTCCGCAGAGGGATTTTCGAGTTGGAAGCCGGCGGGTCGCCGTTGTCCGGCGGGCGGGTGCGTCTGCCCGGAGGTGGCCGCAAACGGGTCGAGGAGACCGACCCGGGGGTTCGGGAGGCGTTGATGGCGCTGGTCGAGCCGGACGAGCGGGGTGACCCCTGCTCACCGTTGCGGTGGACGACGAAATCGCTGCGCAATCTCGCCGACGAGTTGACCGGACGGGGGTATCCGGTCTCGGCGATGACGGTCGGGCGGTTGTTGAAGGCCGAGGGCTTCAGCCTGCAAGGCGTCGCCAAGACCCTCGAAGGCGCCCAGCACCCGGACCGGGACGCCCAGTTCCGCTACATCAACGAGCAGGTGAAACGGCACGACCGCGAGCGGGCCGGTGATCAGCGTCGATACCAAGAAACGCGAGCAGATCGGGCGACTGCCGATGCCTGGACGCGAGTGGCGTCCCAAGGGTGACCCGGTGCGGGTCGAGGACCATCATTTCTTCTTCTCCGGTCCCGAGGTCGCCCAAGCCATCCCCTACGGGGTCTATGACCTCACCCGCAACACCGGCTGGGTCAACGTCGGCGTCGACCACGACACGAGCGTGTTCGCGGTGGAATCGATCCGCCGCTGGTGGACCGCGCACGGGAAACGCGACTATCCGAACGCGAAGAGCCTGTTGATCACCGCGGACTGCGGCGGCTCCAACGGCTACCGCCGCCAAGTCTGGAAGAGCGAACTGGCGGCGTTGGCCGCCGAGACCGGTCTGGCGATCACGGTCTGTCACTTCCCGCCGGGCACGTCGAAATGGAACAAGATCGAGCACCGAATGTTCTCCCACATCACCCACAACTGGCGCGGTCGCCCGCTGACCAGCCACGAGGTCGTCGTGCAAACGATCGCCTCCACCACCACCCGCACCGGACTGCGCATCGAGGCCGCACTCGACACAGGTGACTACCCGATCGGGATCGCTGTCAGCAAGCAGCGATTCGCCGCGCTGCCGCTACAACACCACGAGATTCACAGCTCATGGAATTACACGCTGCATCCCGAGGCCGACACTTCATCCTCGGGTGAGGGCGAGCCCGCGCAGGGCTCGACGGCGGCTCACCGACGCCGGCGGATGCTTCGGCGTCTCGACGATCCGCGACTGACCGGCCTGAACCCCGACCAACTCGCGCGGCTCTGCGAAATCCTGGCTCCCCGGCAGGCCGCACGCTCACAGGAGCGCTACAGCGAGCAGCGTGGTGGCCGGGCACGCCGCGCTACCGGCGCCCAACGCGTCAAGCCGCTTTTCGACGACTCGGCCCGCGTCCTGCTCACCCTCCTCTACCAGCGGCAGGTGTGTTCGCTGAACCTCCTGGGCGACTTGTTGGAAGTCACCGGCGTCTGCATCGGAGACCTCGTCAAACAAACCCGCCGAATCCTCGAAGACCACGACCACCCGTCCGGGACCGCCGCGGTCCGCTTCACCACCACCGCCGACCTGCTCGACTTCCTCGAACACGACACCACCCCGCGACGAACCGCGATCATCGACAAGTTGTCGGCACCGACCTTGACCGGCATGACCCGCGCACAACTGGAGGTCCTCGTCCGGGATCTGCACGCCCGCCAACTCGCCCGGACCGAGCGGCTGACCCACCAACGCCGCGGTGGACAACGCCAACAAGGCGCCCGCGGCGGGGTGTTCCCTCAGAAGATCGGAAACGCCGAACGCGTCGTCCTGACCATCCTCTACCAACGCCGACTCTGCACGATCGAAGTCCTCGCCGACGCCCTCGGCGACGTCAGCAGATCCGCCATCGGCAATGCGATCCGCGAAACCCGCCCCCTCCTCGAGCACCTCGGACACGCATTCACACCCGCCGACACCCGGTTCCGCACAGCACCGCAACTGCTCGCCGCCGCCGACACACCGACAGGTTGATTCTTTACAGGTTCTGTGGAACCAGCAGCGCTGCTCGTGGGTGGTCGGGAACACATCGCGTAGCGCTTTCCAGAATCCGAGGGCGCCGTCGCCGACCGCGAGCACGGGAGCGGTCATGCCGCGGCGGCGGCAATCACGCAACAGATCGGCCCACGACTCGGTCGATTCACGGTAGCCGTCGGCCAGCGCAACGAGCTCTTTGCGGCCGTCGGCGCGGACTCCGATCATCACCAGCAGGCACAGTTTCTCCTGCTCGAGCCGGACCTTGGTATGGATGCCGTCGACCCACAAGTACACGAAGTCGGTACCCGAGAGCTCGCGTGCGGCGAAGCCGCGGGCTTCGTCCTGCCACTGGCCGGTCAACCGGGTGATCGACGCTGGTGAGAGCCCGGCACCGGAGCCCAGGAACTGTTCCAGGGCTGGACCGAAGTCCCCGGTGGACAGCCCGTGCAGATACAGCAGCGGCAGTACCTCGGCGACCTGCGGCGACTTGCGCGCCCACGCGGGCAGGATCGCCGAGGAAAACCGCTGCCGCTCAACGGATTCCGGGTCTACCCGCTTGTCGTTGACCCGCGGTGCCTTCACCGTCACCGCACCCGCCGCGGTGAGGACCTCCCGTTCGGCGTGGTACCCGTTGCGGACCACCAGGCGGTGGCCGTTCTCGTCGAGTTGATCGGCGAACTGAGCGACATAGGCGGCGACCTCGGCCTTCAACGCGGCGGCGAGCATCTGCCGGGCACCGTCACGGACGATCTCATCGAGCAACGACCGGGGCGAACCGGCCTCCTCGCCAGCAGTGACGACGTTCTGAACTACCGTGAGCACGGACGTACCTTCCCGACCGGCGTTGGCGCGCCGGCATGATCAAGACTTCGGACTGATAGATCATCCGGGAAGGTGCGTCCTCCCCGTCATCCACAGGTCTTGATCATTTCTCTAAAACCGCTGGAGCCATATCCATGAGCTCTGAGCCAGGCTGATCGGCAGGTCCAGAGGTTGAGTCATCTGGCGGCACCCAACGGACTCTATACCGGCGGTCGGCCTGCCTCTATAGCATGCCGACAAAGAGTCGAACCCATGCTATGGAGTCGAGCCTGTACGGTCACAACAGATCCCGCCCGTCCGCGCGGAACTCCGGTTTGATCGACGGCTTGCGGCTGTCCGCGTACCCCTTCGAACTTGCCATGGTTGCAGTCCTCGACCGACTGAGGAATGGCGCAGTCAACTGTGCACCAACGGTATTTGAATCCTGGGAACATTCCCCGTTCGAGTACTCGAGCGTAGAGGTCACCTCCCGTGCGCGCCACCGTGCGGTGGCGAGGCCCGAGCCCGTAGCTGTGGGCGTGCTCGGCGGCCAAGGCGGTGGTCCCTTCCCACTGGGCGCGGCCCATATCGGCGTGCACGGTCCACACCCGATCGAGTACGCCCGCCGCGTTCGCGGCCTCGACGATGACGTCGAGGCTCGCCTGGCTGTCCTTCCCGCCGCTTCTTCTGCCAGTACGAGTGGAACCGAGGGCCAGCTTTCTGTGGGATTATTGCAGGCCACTTCGGTAGTTCCGGCGCGGGGGCGTCAACAGCCCTGTTGTATACGGATCTTCGGTAGATCGTTGATAGGGCAGAGGTTTTCGGGCCTATTGCACGGCTTGCTCAACGAGCGCGGGGCGTTGCGGCGCACGATCCACTCTTGGCCCCGGCAAGGGTGCCTGCCCGCTGCTGGCGTGTGGCACCGTGTTTGAAAGCATTGCCTCGCAGTGAGATCGGTCGCGCCCAGGTGTGGTCCTGGCGCGTGCTGCGCAAAATCCGTTGCTGCTCCTACAAGACCGGTGCGCTGGTCAAGGCCATACATGTCCTACATGACCGCGAACTCCGGGCAGCCGCACGAGGATGAAAAAGGCTCACTGTGGCTGTGGTCAGCATCGCTTCGAGGACGGCTATCCGATGGGAAGCTGCCACCAACAGCAGGTACGATGACCCCGTTATCGGTGAATCTCAAAGCAGGGGGGGCCTTGTCGGAACCTACAGAATCGTCCACGGACTTTGCCGTCGTACCCGCCGAGGTATCCGATGCAGGTCTCTTCGTGCAAATGACTGCCGAATCCTTGATAGGCGGACTTCTGTCTCTGGACGCCGACATAACAACTCTGCTCGAATCCTGGAAAGGAACGTCGGCTGAGGCCTACCGAGTCGGATGGGATGAGGTCAAGCAGGGAGCAGATACGGTAATGAATTCACTCTCGGCGATGGCCGAACTACTGGGAGTGACCAGCCGCACTCTGACAGAGCAGGACAGCGCAAGAGCTCAGCAGACAAGCTCACTAGATCTGCCATAGAGGGGGAAGAGATGGACAATACTCAGCCATTTCGGGTAAAACTGACAGAGCTGGATGATATAGCAGGGCGACTGAACAGCTTCGTCGGATTCCTGTCCGACAGCATGGCCGGACTGGAACAAAGAATCGGTCAGGTACAACAGAATTGGAACGGCGCAGCTGCGGATGCGCAAGCCGATGCATTCCGTCAGTGGATGGTCGGCGCCACAGATGTCTCCGAAGGGATTGCGGCAATGAAGAAGGCCGCTGTCGATGCTCAGGATCGTTACAGCGCCGCAGCAGCAGCCAACCTCCGCATGCTCGGCCGAACGTGAGGCACGAGGGTGACCGAGTTCAATGTCGATCCACTCGTATACGTGTCGACCGCAAGTAATCTCAATACCTATGCGGTCGATTTTCACAAGGCATTCGTCAGTGCGATGGAGCAGCTGGCCGATATCAGCGAGATGGGAGGAACGGTTGGCGCATGCAAGGACTGGACGAAGTCCTATGACACCACAGCCATCGACGTATATGCACTGTCCAGCAACCTGATTCAAGCGATCGACAATTATGCCGACATCCTGCAGGAGGCCGGCTACAACTACGCCCTTGCCGACTATGAAAAAGGCACCGGGCGACCCGAGCCGGGGAAGCCGACTCCTTTCCCCTTCGCATGGAGTACGTGCCCGATGCCACCGCCTTCCGCGGGCGGTCCCGGAAATGGCCTGCTGGACGATGGCTTCGAGCTGGCCAGTAAAGCTGGTGTACCCATACCCGACGGCGATCCCGACAAGCTCGCCAAAGCGGCTGCCGCATGGGACTCTCTTGCGAAAAATGGGGCTGTAGCGGGGCTGGCTGCCAAGTTGGAAAGTGCGGCCCAGAGCTTCGAGTCGGTAACCGCACCCGAAGCTTCTTTCATCGATGAAGACATTCGTGAGATGAAGGCGGCCGCCGAGGATGTCGTAACAATATTTTCTGATATCGCACAGTCATGTCGAGAGCAGAAGTCTGCCATCGATGAGATGCGAGCAAAGCTCATAGACTTGTTGGAGGATCTCGCAAAAGATATCGCGGCCGAAGTCGCAGTTACACTGGTCTGCTCGGCAGTCGCGGGCGCATTGTCTGCAGGTTTCGGGGCAGCCGCCGTAGCCGCACTGCGAGCGGGCAAGATCGTCCAGAAGGTCCAGAGATATGCGAGTCGGATCAGCGACATAATTTCCGCCGCCAAGCTCGCGATCAAAGTCAAGACACAGAAGTCCATATCGACAATTCGCGACAAGTTGCAGCGCATTGTCGATCTCGTCAAACGACGCGCCGACGATGCAGGCAAGAAGACCGATGATGACGTCGACGTCAACGTACCCAAGGGTGTTCCGAGGTTCAACACGACCGAGATGGACAGCCACTACGTGGGCGAAGAAGTTCCCGGAAACTCGATTTGGCCCGGCTCCAACGTCAAGTACCTGACCGACGAGGAGCGTGCGGCATATCAACTCACCGTCAAGGACGGCAAGATCTACGACGCCAATGGAAATCTTTTCGATACTTCATCGGCTGCCACTGCACATTCGGGAAATGGCAGAGCAATCTTCGTGATGGATGAGAACGGCAATCTGTACGCCTCCACCCGGCACGCCGTTGGCGAGTTCCATCACTCGAGCTTCCTCGGAGGGAAACCGGTGGCAGGCGCGGGCGAACTCCAAGTTGTCAACGGAGAGCTGCGGCTGATCACCGACCAGAGCGGTCATTACAAACCATCTCAGGACTACACAAGGCAAGTTATTGACAATCTCCAAGGCCAAGGAGTACAAGTAGGGCCATCGCAGGTTCAAATGTTGGCACCCAAGTAAAGAAGGAGATATAAGTGTCGGATAACTGGCGCCCTGTCGTGAATGCCGTCCTATATATATGCCAGTTCGCCTCGGAACTGAATGACGCCGAGGCCCGGCGTGTCGCAAACCTGCTGGTCACCAAACCGCTGGGCGATCTGACAATTGATCAGGAATACCAGGCTTTACAATCTTCGCTCGACTCCGGGGAAAAATTAGATACGACTGTAGGCGTAAAATTCTCCACCGGAGAGGTGAGAGGTTTTCTGGCGCGCGTGATTGCCGAATTGGATTCGCTACGTCCATGGATTGCCCCCGCTCTCCAAGAGGTTTCCATATCCCGCTGGCAGGAGTTCGCCGACAAGGAGCCGATAGCCCGAATCGCCGTGGGCTGGCCCGCGATAGAGGGCCGCGTCGATAAGACTTTCCAAAGGGTGGACAGCGGTCAAGGAGTACTTCTGCGGATGCGATCGGGAGCTGAGGTCGCTTTACGATGGCCGGGAAATTCCGGAAAGTCCAGCACCGACGTCATCTCGCTTGATCCATCATGTAGCACGGTCCCGCTCGTGCAGGAGCTGGCTGACGCGACAGCACTGGAAATCGACGACATCACGATCGCTTGACCACCAGCTGAAGCGTCACGGCGAGATCGAGGGCATCGACACTCCGTGGACACCTCCGATGGGAGCGATCCGGTTCCACCACTCGTTGTGCGGCGATTCAGCGGGCGGCACCTGCGCAGGTTGCCGAACCGGTGAGCACAGCCTGCGATCGTCGCGCTGTCCGCGATTTCGGCATGGTGGGGGTGCGGCGGGCCGGTTTCTGTACCAGAGCGGAACCGGTGTCGCTGGAAATGATGTCGAGTCGGTTGCCGACGCAGGGTTGCGGTGGCCCTCGGGTGCGGCTCGGTGGGGCGCGTCCGGGCGGAATGTTCGCAGTGTCAGGGAATTGGTCGACGTCCTCGCGGCAGCGTTCTGACTTTGGCGGCGTCGGCGTCGCGGTCGGTGAGGGCTGCGTTCTCCAATGCGAGTTGGTTGAGTGCGGCCGCGTACACTGCGAGGCGTCTTTCCAGGTCACGGCAGTGGCGGTTCAGGTCGGCGTGTTTGCGTTTGAGGTCTTCGTAGTCGTCGGCGGATCGGATGATCGCTGCCTGTTTGGTTTCGGCGTGCGTGATCTCGGCTTGGAACCGGTCTTTGAGGTCGGTGTGTTGATGGGTGAGGCGCCATCGTTTGACGTCGGCCTCGACGGCGAGTTGGGAGATGTTGAGTCGTCCTCGGGACCGTCGCGGAGTACCGGCCAGCAGGCGGTTGATGGCCGCGATGATGTCACGGCGAACCGGATCGGTCTCCCCGGCGAGGGACAGGGCGTTCACTGCGGGGCTCCGGTTCGGTGGTTGTCGATGATGGTGAGGAGTCGGTCGAGTTCGTGGCGTTCGCGGGCGTGGCGGATGGGTGGGGTCAGCCGATCGTTGACGATCTCGGCCAGTTCGTCGGCCGCTTCCTGGACGCGGGCGATGTCGCGGTCGGTGCGGGCGATGTTGCGGCAGCGGGGTCGACAGTCGTCGGTGTCCGGGGTGACCATGGGGTCATCCGCGGTGCCTCGGAGCTGGCAGGCCGCTTTGGCTGGGTCGAAGACGCAGGTGATCGCCTCGCCGTGATGGATCTGGAGGACAGGGTTGCCGAGCAGGTCGCGGACGTGGCGTTCGCGGTGCAGGACACGGCCCGCGAATTCGCGGGCCGCGGCGTGGACACGGTAGCGGTAGGTGTCGGCGGCTGGTCCGCTGACGTGTTCACCGGCGAGCAGGCGCTGTTCGTCCTCGGCGATGCCTTCCATGCGGAACAGCCAGTCCTCGAAGGCGTAGTCGTCGAGGAATCCGGCCTCGTAGGACCCCGTGTAGCCTTGCAGCATTCGGGTATGGGTGGGCCGTATTGAATCGAGGCGGCGATCAGTCCCCGCGGCCTACGTCGGATGAACCACGCCAATGTGCGCCGGAAACGACTGGCGGCGATCGGCCCGCCCGGGTCGGCCGGGATGAGATCGGTGCGGTCCCTGCCGTGGCAGTACTCGTTGACCCAGGCCGTGAACTCGGCGAGATCGACTGCGATGAGTCGGTCTGAGCGGGCCTCGCCCCGTCGTTTGACCTCTGGGCCCATGTTTCTCGGCTTGAGCCGGTTGGGGAACAGCAGATGGCTCTCGTGCAGCCGTTCGAGGACTTCGACGGCGTGGGCGACGAGTTCGATGACCACCCAGGGTTCTTCGCGTATCGCGCCGTGTGGGATCTTGTTTCCGTCCTCGGCGCCTTTGAAGTAGAGCCCTTCCATCAGCCACAGCCCTGCGGCGGGGTCGAAGCTGACGCAGCCACGCCGCAGGTTGAGGACCTCTCCGACCCTGGCGCCGGAGAGATAGGCCACGATCACGAAACAGGCGGTTTGCAGGAGCCGGGCCAGCAGAGACACCTGATCGACGGTGATCCGGGGATGCCACAGGTGCCCGTCCAGGTCAGCGGTGATGGCAGTGTCGAGATAGATGTGTTCATCGACGGGCAACCCGGAGTCGGTGATCATGCGGCCCGAGGGAGTGGACTGGAACGCGTGCGCGCAGCGCAGTTGGGCGGCGATGTGGCGCCAGGCCGGTTCCAGGGTTCCGTCGGCGCGGCGTTTGCCGGGTAGGGGCTCGCCGCGTTCTCGCAGCCGGTCGAGGTAGTTCGCGACCGCGTCTTGGAGCCCGCCGCGCGGGCGTCGGGAGTGTTTGCCGCGAAGGTGTTCCGGGCGCAGGTTCAACAGTCTGCGGTGCTCGTCCCACGCGGGCACGATGTCGTGGCTGAAGTTCTCGACGAAACGCACCGCCCAGCCCAGCAAAGCCTGCATCGTGTGCTCGCTGATCCGCTTGGTGCGGTTCTCGCGGTCCGCGCGACGTTGTTCGAGCAGGTCCTGGGTGTCCTCACCATCCCAAGGCGGCGCCTGCGGCAGCCGCAGCAAGGGCGGCAGGATCTGCCGATGCATCCAGAGCCGCCGGACCTCGGTGATGCGTCGGTAGCGTTGAGCGACCGCGACGCGGTCTTGGTCGAGTGCCTTGAGGTAGTCCCACAGCATCTCGTCGGTGACCTGGCAGAACTGGGTGACTCCTTGATCGGCGAACCAGTTCAGAACGTGCTGCAACGCCCCGTAGAACAGGATCTCGATCGTATGGATCGCGATGCGGCTGCCCGACTGGCGCAGGGTGCGGGCTCGGGAATGGTTGATCAGCTGCCAGGTGTAGTGCTTGGTAGCCTGGCGTAGCGGTTCGGCGACGACCTCGAAATTGAGGGACTGCGAGCGTGCGTGGTCCTCGAAGATCGCGGGATTGAGGTCCCAACGGTCATCGGCGAAGCGCGACAGCCGCGCCGGGTCGGCGCCTGGTCTGATCTGCCGATTCGCCAGCACCAGTGTGTGCGCGTCAGGCCATGTCGTGCCGTCGGGCAGTCCGTGGGCAAACCCGGTCGGTTCATCGAAGGTGATGAGTTCCGCAGAGGTCATCGGATGTCGAGCTCCCTGTTCAGCAGGCGGTCCGCGAGTGCGTGTTCGGCGGCGCCTGCGCTGGTGCGGGCGTCCTCTACGGCGACGCGGTCGTGTTGTTCGAGCAGATCGGCCAGTTGGGCGTGCGGCCCGGCGAAACGTTGCGCCCAGTGCAGCGCGTTCATCTGCTCGCGTCGTTGCGCAAGCCGGTCATGGACGATCACCTGCAACGGCAGATGGCGAGGCAGCGCCCTGGCGCATTCGCAGTCCAAGCAGAGCAGAAACGACGCTCGGCACGGCTCCTGCGGGGTGTAGGGGCCGTTGTCGTTGTCGGTGCACGCGGCCAGCACGGTATCCAGTTCGCCGGCGAGCATCCGCTCGAGTACGACAGGCTCCAAACCCATCTCTGCGGCGGCCCGGTCCAGGTTTTCGTTGGCATGAGCGACTTGCTCGGTGCTCATCGTGGCGATCGTCGAGCGGGCTCGTGCCTTGGCCACTTCACTGGTCAGCGTCTCGGCGACGACCTTGCGGTATTCGTTGATGTTGCCGCGATCGCGGACCAGATAGCGAGTCGCCGCGGTCCGTTCGGTATGGGCGACCGGCTTCTGGTGCAGCTCGATATAGGTCATCCGCAGCGTTTCCAACCGCAGCGGACGCATCGGCACCGGGCGACCGTCCGCGTCCACCTCATCCGACGGCAGATTCCAGGTTCTGCCGAGAGCACTGACCAAGGTCCCGTTGAGCGGCATGTCGCGCCAGCCACGGCCTTTGAGGCTGCGTCCACCACCGGACGACATGTACGCGACCAGCAGGCGGTCGCCGCCGGCGAACTGCCGGGCCCGCGCGGTCAGTTCATGGACCAGGACGTAGAGGCCGAACGGCGTGTGCAGGGTGTCGCGGGTCGACAGATCGGTCGGCTGGTCCGGGATGCTGATCCAGTCCGGGACCTCCGACAACGCCAGATCCATGTAGGCGCGGTGCCCGCGGCGCGGTTTGCGCAGACCCACGATCGCCGTGCCCGCCCCGGTGCCGCCGTCGGCGCGGTGATGCGCCGCGTTCATCGTGCGGATCACATCCGGGTTCTGCCCCGTCATGACACCGAACAGCACCGCAGCCGCCGCGATCTCCTCCGGCATCAGATAGAGCCAGCCGACGACGTCCTTGATCCTGCCGCGCAGCATCACCCATACCTCGGGCGCGTCGTAGACGCGGTTGCCGCAATAGCGTGTGCGGCGCGGGATGTCGCCGACCCGGTCCAGATGGTCGAGGATCTCCAGGCGGCGCCGCAAGTCGAGATCGGTGCTGACGTGGAGGTTCCCGGCCCGGAACCGGTCCAGCAACTCGCTGTTGGCGCGGATGCGTCGTTCCGCCGAACGCAGGGTAGCTCTCGCCGCTTCGGCGATCCGTTTCAGCTCGGTCCTGGTGTAGCTGTGCGTGGGCTTGCTCGGGGGCAGGGGCGGGAGGGGTTGTGCCAGCCGAGCCGCCAGGGCGGCGCTGATGCCGTTCGCGCGCAACAGAAGCCGACGTAGCTCGGCCAGTTGCCACCGAATCGACTTGACACCCGCGGCTTCGCGGTCGTCATGGAATCCGTCGAATTGCTCGGAGCCGACCTCGGCCAAACTCTGCGGGACCGCGGCAAGTCCGGCGAGGTAACGATCGAAGGACACCAGAACTCGATAGCTGCTCTCGAACGAATGCGTGGTCGTGAGTCCAGCATCGGGTGCCGTGCGCGCGACGAGCGCCGCGATCATCGCCTCCCGCAGAGCTTTCGGCGTCGTCAGTATCGACATGTCGAGGTCTTTGTGGTCCCGGCCGTCCTGGCTGTAGCAGCGCACGATCCGACGCCCGTCCTCGGCGGTCACCAGTCCATGACGAGTCCGAGCAACTGGCGACGGGAGGGCTGCGCGACGTCCGCGGCTCACCGCGTGACCGCGAGCGGGTCGGTGCGAACCCACGGGTTGTCGGCAAAGACATCGGCCATGAACGCCTTGACCAGAGAGTCGTCGGCATGGGCCAGCAACGCCTCGACCTCCAGGCTTCGAAACGGTTCCAGGACCTCGTCGGTGGCCACGGTGGGATCGAGGCCGGCCAGGCGGACCTCCGAGAGCACCAGCACCACCGCGCGTGGCGGCAGTTGCGGTACTCGAGTGAGGCTGTCGGCGATGAACCTGCCGGGATCGGGAAAACTCGACACAGGCTGCTGTCCTTTCGGGAGTAGGCACGGATGCGGTGGTGTCATGCAGCGGGATCATGGCGGAGTCGCTGTCGCGGTGGGCCGTTGGCCCTCGTGGTCATGCTGGGGCGCGCTGACTCTCACGTCGTGGAGGCGGGGAGCAGGGTAGTCATGGGCGCTGCGGGCCACGAGCTGGTCTCGGTCGATGTCCTCGACCGGTGGTTGCTGTATCGCCGGAGGTCGACGACGCTGGCCTGGGGGGTCTATCGCATGCGTCTGGTCCGCGGGATGTCCCGTTCGCCGACGAACTCGAGTTCGTTGTCGCGGTAGGACCACTCGACGGGGCCTTCGTCGCCCTCGATGCGCCAACGCTGGTCCGGGCCGCGTACGGCCCGCCACAGCGAAACGTCGCCCTCGTCACGATCGCAGAAGCGGATCAGCGCCGGCAGGCCCTCGTGCTCGATGTATTCGAGGACCACGTCGTGGCCCTCGGTGATCCCGAGTCCTCTGGGCCAGGGGAATACGCCGTCGAGGTGGTTGATGTTGAGTTGGTGCACGACCCGTTGCCCGTCGCTGGTCTCGGTGACCTTTCCGAGGGTGTATTCGGCGTTGGATATCACGGGCAGGCACAAGATCGGGTCTATCGCCTGGAACGCGTCCACATCGCGATGCAGCGCAGTGTGGTAGGTGCCCACGATTCGCATCATGGCCGACTCGCCTCGGTCGGCGGGGAGGGACCGGGGGAAGGGTGAACCCACGAACGTGCATCCAGACCCGAACCTCGAACGGCGTGCGGAACCCAGTGTGCGGGATCTGCGCGTCGGTGACGGTGTACCAGTATCCGTAGGTGCGTTCGTGCATTTCCGGGGTCAGGGCCTTCAGATCCAACCGGTCGTGGGTCCGGTGCCAGGCATTCGGCCACATCTGTTGGAGCTCTTCGGTATCGGTCATTTCCATCCTTATTGCCGGACTCGCAGGTCTTGGGCACTGATCGCACGTAGCAGCGGCAGGAGATTGGCTAGCACCGCGTCGTGTCAGCGATGTCGTCGTGGGTCGGTGACGGCGGCACCGATCTCATGGCCTTGTGGTCAGAGGTGAGCGCCTGAGAGTTGCCGCGACGGTGCTCGGTGGATGGTTCAAGTGGGCCCACCGGAAATACGAGCGACGCTCGCTCACCGAGGCGCGACACAACTTCGGTCGAGTGGACTTCTCGCCAGCCTGCCTCGTACGCGCTGGGTGAGCGGGCCGAAGACGTTGCGCTGCAACGGAATTGGCCGGACTCGCGCTGGTGGCCGATCGCGCACCGTCGGTCGAAGGCGCCGCAGAGGCGGTGTTCCCGGGGTCAACGGTTAGGTTCGAACCTCCGAGAGGCAGTGGATCATCGGTGCGGGACTTCTTCCTGTTCTATCGTCGGTCAGACGGGGTGATACCGAGGCATGGCTCGGCAGTGTTCGCGAGCGATGGAATACCATGGCGTACCTGCGATTACATCCTTGAAAGTGGCAGATTCGAAGTGTGTCAACACATTTGCGATCATGATGGTGTTGGGTTCACGAGTGCGACCACGTTTGCTGCTAGGCTGCGGTAGTCGGAAAAATGGTTGATACCGCCGGTATAGTCGCGCGTGTCCTTTGCGGTGCGGTAGGGACTGCCCCGGCTTTGGTTGACTCGCGGGGTGTGGTGTTTCAGGCCGCGAGTGCGGGCTGATTGATTGTCTCAAACTCGATCGGGGTCAGTCGCCCGAGTCGGCGTTGTCGACGCTTTCGGTGGTAGGTCTTCTCGATCCAGACCACGATGGCCAGGCGCAGTTCCTGCCGGGTCGACCAGCGTTGGCGGTCCAGCACATTGCGTTGCAGCAACGCGAAGAACGATTCCATCGCAGCATTGTCGCCACATGCCCCGACCTTGCCCATAGACCCTCGTAAACTGTTGTCCGCCAACACTTTAACAAACCTCCGAGACCGGAACTGGCTACCACGATCGGAATGAACGATCGTGTCTTGCGGACCCCGCAGCGCGATCGCGTTCACCAGCGCCGCCACCGCCAGGGACGCCTTCATCCGCGAATCGATCGAATAGCCGACGATCCGGTTGGAGTGCACGTCCTTGATCGCGCACAGATAGAGCTTGCCCTCATCGGTCCAATGTTCGGTAATGTCGGTGAGCCACAACGCATTCGGTGTGTCCGCGGTGAACTTGCGCTGTACCAGATCGTCATGGACCGGGGGTCCGGACTTGCGGGTCAGGCCCCGCTTCTTGGCGAACACACTCCAGATCCGCTGCTGCGAGCACAACCGGGCGACCCGGTTCTCCCCGGCGGTGATCCCGCGTGCCGGCAGCTCGTCAGCGATGAAACGGTACCCGAACGCGGGATCCTCGGCATGGATCCCCAGGGCTGCGTTGATCAGGTGCGCGTCATCCCAGTCACGTTGTGAGACAGGGTGTTTCTTCCACTTGTAGAACCCTTGTCGAGAGAATTCCAGTACCCGGCAGGTCACCGCGACGGGGATGCCGTCGGTGGCGAGGTCAAGGACCAGCGGGTACATCATTTTGGGTTGACGCCCCGGGAGAAATAGGCCACCGCGCGGCGCATGACCTCGGCTTCTTGTTCGAGTTCGCGAATCCTCTTCTTGGCCTCGCGCAGCTCTGCTGACTCCTGGCCGGTCACACCGGGCCGGTGACCCTCTTCGATATCGGCCTTGCGCAGCCAGTTCTGCAGGCAACTCACCGAGATCCCGAAATCCTTGGCGATTTTCGGCAACGGGATCTCGCCCTTGCGGGCGAGCGCGACCACGTCGCGACGGAACTCCACGGGATAGGGCTTGGGCATGGTGACATCCTTCCAGCGAGGACCAGGTCCTCACAGGTCAGGAGTCAACCGAACCGGGGGCAGTCCCGTACAGCGCGTTGTCGTACTGCGTCCCGTGGTTGTGATCGGTGCTCACGTAGACAGTTCTGCCGGTAAACGGATTGACCACGAACCCCGAGCAGCCGAACGAAACGCCGTTTACACCAACGTTGCGTAGTTCGATTTTCAGTGTCGGATCAATCGCGCGGATTCGGTTTGCCAGCTTGCGGCATAGGTACGATTTCATCTCAGATCTCCATTCCCAGTGCGGCATATGCGCCACGTTGGACGTACGCGATATCGAATGCCAGTTGGAGGCCAACTGGAGGACACACACGAAAACGGCCGATCGGCTGGTTTCGGATGGTTGCGAGATCCGGCGATGCATGTACGGCACTTTCATCTCGGCCGGAACCGGTCCCGGTCCGGCAGTGATCGCGAAGGGCGTGGGGAGCCATCTGGCCGTCGGCTCAGTGAGCACGAAGTTCACCGGAGATCGACCGGGCATTTTGCGTGCCATCGTCGGGCAAAACGTGCCGACAGTTACTGTGGCGGCACGATGTGATGGTCATGGATTGCGGTATCGAGGGGACGATTGACGGACTCGGGTGAGGATCAGGTCATGTGGGGACCTGGTCTCGCACAGGTGTATTCGGCTGCGCGCGAGATCGTGAATGCGGGATTGGAAGCCGACGACTCCGCTTTCACACCGGGACGGCCTGTATGGTCCGCGGTGACCGCTGAAGATCTCTTGCAGCGCCTGGTGAGCAGTCCTCAGCTGGGGGCGGAAGTTCATCGAGAAGCTGGGCCGTCAACTCCAGGACGCTCCGCCGCTGACGGTGCCACTGGCGGCAGAGTTACGGCTGCGTTGAACAGCGGTTTCGCGAATGCGGGCATGGCGTACAAGATGCGCCGTGATCGGCAACTGCCACTACCAGCGGGCACCTCATCTACGCGTCCGGACCACGCGCCGGACCTACACCATCCGCCGGGCCGGTATCGAAATCAGCGTATGGGCACTCGACCTCGAACAGCCACCAGACCAAATCCGGCAGCAAATCGGCCGCATCGCCACAGCGGTCAGCGAGGGGCCCTGAAAGACTCAACTGGAGTGTCGGATAGCCGCTAGTGACTCCACGCCGGGGTGGTTAGAGGCACCCCGGTCAGGCCGCGTCGCGGCCTGGTCGGGTAATGAATTGCGCGATCTCGGCGAGGCCGGGGCGGTATCCGTCGGTGGTATCGACGGTCAGCTCCGCGCAGTCCATCCTTACCGGCACGAAGGGTTGAGCGGTGGGTGCCCCGGCGGTGATCGCTGCGAGGAAATCGCGGTCGTTGTGTGCCTCGCGGTGAGGGTCGGTTTCGGCGCGATGGGCGACCCGGGTATGCAAGATCGCTTGCGGGGCAGTGCAATGAATGACCCGGATGTCGGCGAACCCGGCGAGCGGGATCAGGTTGGGACGCCAGAGTTTGTCCTGGAACGCGGCTTCGGCGACGACGCTCACGCCCGCTCGGGCGAGCACGGTCAGAACGTCGAAGAAGGCACGCAGTGTGGGGATGTTGAGGTCGTCGTACCCGGTGTCGTGGGGTGATGTGGACGCGGAGACCATGCCCTGTTTGATTTCGTCGCGGATGATCGCGGGCAGGCCGGTGCGGGTGGCGAGGGCGTGGGCGAGTGTGGATTTACCCGCTCCGGGTGGGCCGCTGACGACGGCGATCACTGGAGAACCCGGGGTGTTTGCCATGCCGCATTCTGGCATGTCAGGCATCGTTGTCGGTCTTGTGACCGGTGTTGGTCGGTTTGGTGAGGCGGTAGGCGATGAAGCCCGGCTTTCGGGTGAGGGTTTCGTGGTCGCGGGGGTGGGTGTGGGCCATGTCGGCGGTGGGCTGGTGTTCGGTGATCGCGCTGATCGCGAAGCCTGCCGCGGTGAACTCCGCGCACCATGCGTGCAGCGGCTGGCGCCAGAAACGGTGTCCGATGCCGCAGGCCCATTTCTGCTCGACCCAGCCGACATCGAAATAGCTCCCCTCGGCGGTGAGCCAGTCGGCGGTGGGGTGGCTGGTCGAAATGATCAGGTGCCCACCGGGGCGCAGGACCCGGTGCAGTTCGCGCAGTAGCGCGATCCGGTCGTCGATGTAGTGGATGACCAAAGCGAGCAGGCCGATGTCGACGCTGTCCGACGCCAGCCAGTACAGCGGTCGGGTGAGGTCGTGCTGGCGCAGGGTGATCTGTCCGGCGGCGTGGCGGCGGGCCAGATCGATCATGTTCGCGCTGGCGTCGACGGCGATGACGTGGGCGCCGCGGGCGAGAAGTTCGGTGACATAGAGGCCGGGTCCGCATCCGGCGTCGAGAACGACGCGGTCGGTGAGGTCGCCGAGCAGTTCGAGCACGGCGGGCCGGTCGTAGTGGGCGTTGTAGGGGCTGTGAGCTGCTTCGGCGGCGAACGCGGCAGCGAACCGGTCGTAGGAGGTGGTGACAGCGTCATCGGCGGACATCGGATACCTGACTCGAGGGGGTTGTCTTCGGGGTGAAGCGGTATTCGGGCAGGATCGAATCCAGGACGCTGCGGTCGGCGGGCGCACCGTCGACGAAGCTGCGGTGCAGTGCCCGTACGGCGGATTCGTAGATATGGGCGGGTGCCGGTCGGCCTCGATCGATGAGCCGGTCGAGGCGGGTGTCGAATTCGGTGAACCAGGCGCGGTAGTCGCTGATCTGCGGGTCGGTGCTGGGCCAGGTGCGGAACAGGTGTCGACGGGCCAGGGTGAACGGGGTCGGGCTTGACAGGTAGGCCGCCGAGACCGCGCTACCGGACCGCGGGACCTGGTGGTAGACGCTGGTGGTCTCGCCGAGGTAGGCGAACCGGTATCCGAGGCTGTGGTGCAGCCTCAGCCACAGGTCCCAGTCCTCGCAATGGGTCATCGATTCGGTGAACCGGGCCGCGGTGTCGGCGAAGTTGCGGCACACGAGTGAGCCGGTGTGAATGTAGTTGGCGGTCAACAGGAACCGGCTGTCGAAGTCGTAGTCCTTTCGTGGCAGCCAGCGCACGTCGCGGGGCGTGGATTCGATCCAGCGGGAGCTGACGAGCGCGCCACCGTAGACGGCGTCGGCGCTGCCGCGGTCCAACACGGTGTGTGCGGCGCGCAGATGGCGGGGCAACATGATGTCGTCGTCGTCGAGGAACGCGACGAATTCACCGGCTGCTGTCGCCAATCCGGTATTGCGGGCGGCGGAGACGCCGCGACGATCGGTCTCGATCAGGCGGATCGGCAACGTGGTGCGCCACCCCTCGACGACAGGACGGGCGGGCAGCGTTCCGCCGTCGTCGATGACGACGACCTCGAAGTCGGGGTGTTCCTGGCGGACCAGGCTGCGTAGCGCCCGGTGCAGGGGCCCGGGCCGGTTGTAGGTGGGGATGATGACGGTGATCATCGTGTCCGCCTCGCAGGGGTGAGAAGTTCGCATCGGATCTGGTCGCGGGCCGATCGGGTCTGCGGGTGATCGGTGTGCCCGAACACCGAGGCTGCGGTGGTGGCGGGGACTGCCGCCATCCGATAGAACTGGGCAGGTTCGCCGGTCGCGGTCCGGGTCCGCACAGCCCATACCGTGTGGCCGTCGCGGGTCACCTCGAAAGCCCGGCCTGCCTGGGCGTCGCTGATGACAACGTTGCCGCCGTCGAGCGGTTCGGCTCCACCGGCTAAGGCACAGAACAGGTTTCGTGGCGGGTCGCCATGGTGTTGCCAGACGATCGCGCCGCTGGCCGGGTCGACCTCGAGGACTCGGGAGTATCTGTTGCGTCGGCCGTTGTCGAACACCAACAGGTGGCCGTCGGGCAGCATCGTCGGCTGATGCTGGCCCGACAGCTCACCGGGTCCCCACCACCACCGCACCGTGCCGGTGAGCAGGTCCACGACCGCGACGCAGTCCAACTCCCGCATCGACACGAGCACATCCCGGTCGCTCCACAGCCCTGCCGGGTGTGCGGTCAG
Organism: Nocardia sp. NBC_01377; assembly: GCF_045040005.1. Lineage (NCBI taxonomy): Bacteria > Bacillati > Actinomycetota > Actinomycetes > Mycobacteriales > Nocardiaceae > Nocardia > Nocardia sp. NBC_01377. The sequence continues at coordinate 410,716 of NZ_CP109567.1, read as the reverse complement.
GACCTCGATGGTGTTGGCGTGCAGAACATCTGACGGGGATCCGGGGAGGTCGCGCAGTGGCCGCGACGTCTCACGCCCCGGCCGTACGGGTCCTATCGCGGCGAGGTCGTGATGGATCGCCAGGGCGGTGTGATGGTGCGAGGAGCGGCGGCGGTCCTCGATATGGCCGGTGATCAGCGCGGACAGATCCGGGTCGCTCGTGAGCAGGTCGAACAGGGAGTGGGTCGCGGTGGCTGTGCCGGTGTCGTCGAGGATGGTGATCGAGTTGTCGAGCAGCACGAACGGTCCGTCCCGACCGTCGAGGAGCCGGGGTTCTTCGGTGAGGACGTAGACCTGCCCGGAGTCGGTGAGGTCGAGGTCGTGGTGGACGGGCAGTTCGGCGCGCCAGATCAGCGAGGAGTCCGGCGCCAGTTTCAGCAACGAGTGCAGTGGCACTGTGGCGTACAGGCTGCCGTCGGTGGCGAGTTCTATGTGGTTCCAGCCCCGCAGGTATCCGGGAGGCCGGGTGCAGGGATCGGGTTGGTCGAGATCGTTGCTCCAGGCGTGGACGATCTCGGCGTCGCGGTCGATCAGACACGCCACCGGCCGGGGGTAGGTCGATGAGGGGGAGAACAGGAAGTGTGTCGAGTCGGGTGCGGGCACGGTGATCACGGCCTCGGTGCGTCGATGTCGAACTCGAGTCGGACCGCGGCCGCGAGTTCGCGGGCGACCTGGTCGGCGACGCGGCCGCCGATCTCGGCGCTGGCTTTGCGGGCGGTGTAGACGATCCCCGACGGTGTCGCCGCATCCTGCGGCAGCGGGAACACGTGGTAGCGCAACCGGCGCGGGCCGGGGCCGGGTTGGTCGGGGGCGATGAGTTCGGGGCGGGTGGTGTCGGGGGCGATGTGCATGACCAGGCTGGATTCGACCATCCCGGCGTGGTGGTCGTCGCTGCGGGCGACGCCGGTTTCGCGGGCGAGGGTGTCGCGGAAGGGTTCGCCGACGACGTCCCACCAGTTGAGGACCATGATCCTGGTGTCGGGGAACATAACGTTGATATGGCGGGCGGCTTCGCACAGGAAGCTGATGTTGTCGATGGCCGAGTTGAGCAGGACGTGGTGGCGCACACCGTGTTCGGTCAGGGACCTCAGCACGTCGGTGACGAGTCGGGTGAAGGTCGATCCGGTGATCGCGATGACGCCGGGAAAGTCGCCGCCGAGCCGTTGTGGCGGGGTGGCCACGCCGTAGCCGATCGTCGGGGAGATCCAGGCGTCGATGTCGACGGCCAGGCGGCGGGCGAAGTAGTCGCTGATGATCGTGTCCGCACCCAGCGGTAGGTGTGGCCCGTGGGGTTCGACGGCCCCGACCGGGATGATCGCGCACCTCTGTGGTGCGCGGGCGTGGAAGGCGGACGATGTCATGTCGGCGAGGCGCATCGGTGGTTCTCCTGTGCAGGGGCGGTGCCGGGTGGTGAAAGGGTCGGTCAGGCGTCGGTCCAGCCGAGGCTGGGTACGGCCGAAGGGCGAAGGTGCTCGGCCATGCGCAGGTTGAGGAAGTCTTCCTTGTTGGCGCAGCCGGAGGCGGCTTCGCAGGGGGCCCAGAGGTTCTCGCGCAGTTCGAGCTCGAAGTCGGGATCGAGGACGTTGCCGTAGCGGTGTTTCCCGAGGGTGGCGTAGCGCGAGCATCGGTAGAGGTCGCCGTGGATGTCGAGGAATACGTAGTCCGCGCCTGCCCGGCAGGCCCGGTGCGCAGGCGAGGTCAGTGCGAGCAAGGCGGTCTTGGTGAGTTCGGGATCGCCACCGCAGGCCGCGACAGTGCCGAGAACGTCGGTGTCGGCCCGCAGCACAGGTACCGCGGCCGCCGCGTCTGTGGTCGTGCGGGGATCCGACGGCACTGTCGGGTCGTAGCCCAGGTCGAGGTTGAATCGCAGCCCAGCCTGCTCCGCTGCGGCTCTGACCTGGGTGATCGTGGTGATGTCGTGGTCGGCGAACAGCAGGGTGTTCACGACGACGAAGCAGCCGTAGATGTCCTGAGCGAACGCGGCGGCGGCGATGAACCTGTCCAACGGCATCTGCCCGGCGTGCCAGGTGAGCCAGAGTGAGAGCTTGCCGAGGTTGGCGGCCGGTTCCAGTGTCGGCAGGCGTCGTTGCAGCAGTGACGCGTTCGACAGCAGTTCCACGAACCGCACCCCGGGCTGGCGGGTGAGCCAGGCGGCCCGGTCGAGGAACACCGGTGAGGTGAAAGGTTCACCGAGGGTGCCGAGCCGAACATCGACAGGGAACGGGCGGGTGCCGATCCAGTCGACGACACCGGCGAAGGTGTCGCGGTCATGGTCCGCGCGCCAGTCGTCGCGGGCGCTTTTGGCCCACTCACCCGTCGACACACAGTAGGTACACCCGAAATTGCACAGTCGTTGCGCCGCGACATACCAGATCCGGACCGGGCGGGTCGTCATGACAGGTCCTCTCGTTCGAATGTGGCGATCGGCCGGAATTCACGGCCGGGGTAGTCCAGCGCTTGGTTGTGGCAGCGCCGACACACGAAGTCGGTGGCGGATTCGGCGACGCCGAACACTTTCTGCCGCAACAACACCGCGGCTTCACTGCTCATGAGGTCGTGAATCGAACCGTCGCCGATATTGCCGAAGCGTTCGCGCTGGTAGTAGTCGTTGCAGCACAGGAACAGCTCGCCGGTGACGCTGATGTTGGCGTGGTGGACCGGCCAGCCGCAGCCGGTGAGCCTTCCCCGGGTGTGCATGTTCTGGAAGTACTCGCCGCCGATCTCACCGGCGCGGTCGCAGGTGGCCGAGGCGGTGACCTCGACACCGAGAGGCAGGTAGCGGCGCTGTATCTGGGCGAGGTTGTGTGTGAGCTGTTCGCCGAGCCCGTTGACCACGATCTGCACCCGGAACCCGGCGTCGATCGCGGTCCGCAGATTTGCGGTGGTGGCTTCGTAACTGCGTGAACCGGTCAAGGCCGCGAATTGCTCGGGGTCCACGCTGGGCAGATTGACGATCAGGTGCCGCAGCACTCCACGGTCGCGCAGTGCCGCGATCTTGGTGGGAGTCAGCGCCGAGGCGTTGGTGTAGAGCGCTAGCTCGAGGCCGTGGTCGGCCAGGACCGTCAGGCGGTCGGTGAAGTGTCGATCCAGCGTGGGTTCGTTGAAGAACTGGAAAGTGACGTAGTCGATGGTGCCGTGAGCGGCGAGTTTGGCGACGATCTCACCGAACAGCGGCATATCCATCGTCCGGTGGGGCTTCGGGTCGGTAGCGACCGGGCAGAACCGACACCCCCAGTTGCAGTGCGCGGTCACCTCGATCTCCCCGGACACCAACCGGTAGTCCCGACACAGATCCTGGGGAACCTCGAGCCAACCGCGGCGGACCAGGTCCGAAACCCGTGCCTGACCGAACCGATGTGTCAGCGCCCTGGCGTCTCGCGGTCGCGGCGCGGCCTCGACAAGCAGCTCCAACACGACAGGGTCGCTCTGCCACACGATCCGACGATCCAGACCGACGATCCCGAAAACCGTTTCGGCGCAAGGGGGATCGCCTCGGGGGTAGGTCGGCCCGAATGTGTCGGTCAAGTACATCACCGGCGATGCGATGCCCGGGCGGACCCGCGTCAGATAGGGCGAGGTTTGAAGTGAGCGGGAATGTTGTGCCATGAGGGCGCACCTGTCTGGTTGTGCCGACACCGAGATGTGCCGCGACTACGATCGACACGGCGTGGCTACTGGATCGGCGAATGTTCAATTTCCCCACGGATGCAGGGTGTTTCGGCAGAGTGGGCGCATACTCACGGAGTACTCACGCACACGCACACCCCCGCGAACAGGAGCGCCCGACAGTGACCCCGGCCGACGCCTCGCCTCCCAACGATCCCGTGGGGGCCCAGGTAAATGTCTTCGCGCTCGAGTTGCGCCGCTGGCGCGACGTTCGTGGGTTGTCGCGCAAAGCGTTGGCGGCCAAACTGGGCTATAGCCGCCCCTACGTTTCCAAGATCGAATCAGGCACCGAGAATCCCTCCCGGGGATTCGCCGCCTGCGCCGAATCGGCATTGCAGGCCGGCGGTGCCCTGCGGGCGGCGTTCACCGAATTCGATGCTGCCCGAACCGCTTCCGTTCGTCTGCCTGTCGTGGTCGAACCGAACGAGGCAACAGGGTCACTCGTGGTCGGCCACGACGACGCGACGCTGTCCTTCGACGGGCACACCTACCGGCTGCGTCAGCGCCGACGTCTGATCAACGAAGGCCCCGAACCGATCACCCGGTATCTGATCAGGATCTCGGTGGACCGCTACCCCGGCGACCCGGAACGATCCAACCAGCTCTACCAGGAACACCCACTGACCTGGGAGGAAATCGACCTGCACGCCTGGTACGGCGAGGACCGCTCCGAGCCGATGGCGTGGACGGCCCACCATGACCGCGACGCGTTCAAAGAAGTCTGGTTGGTGTTCAGCGAACCTGACAGCGGACGCCGCTTCCCGCTCTACCCCGGCCGTGCCTGCTGGATCGACTACGAGTACACCGTCTCGGCCGCTCACTGGGGCAACTGGTTTCAGCGCGCGGTCCGTCTGCCTACCAATCGTCTCTCGGTCCGATTGGATTTCCCCGCCACGCTCGAACCCTCGGTGTGGGGACTACAGACCTCGATGACCGCCGAAGGGCAACCGTTCCGTACGCCCATCTCCCACCAGGCCGACCAGGGACGACATATCTATTCCTGGTCCACCGACAATCCACCTCTGCACGCACGCTACCGCCTCGAATGGGACTTCCGTGGGCGCGGCGACGACGAGCGAACCCCGCCGAGCAAAGTCATGGCCGGTCTGGGGATCGCGCAGGAAGGTGACGAGATCCTGCGCCAGGTCGCGCGCCCGTTCGCTCTACCTGCCGAAGCCGAAGAGGCCCGCCGCGTCATCGCCGAACTCGACGCCGCCGCCCGACGTGTCGCCCGAGCCCACGTGTTCGGCAAAGGCATGGGCATCGCCGCACCACAGATAGGTATCGGCAGAGCCGCGGCGATCGTCCGTACCCCCACCGGGGACGTGATCACCCTGTTCAACCCGCGCATCGTGGAGACCGGCGGCGGCGAAGACGAACAATACGAAGGATGTTTGAGCTTCTTCGACCTGCGCGGACGAGTGCCGCGCCCGTTGACGATCCATGTCGAGCACACCGATATCGACGGCAACACCCGAATCACTGTGTTCGACCGCGGAGTCGCTCGTCTGGTCGCACACGAAATCGACCACCTGCACGGAAAGCTCTACCTCGACCACATGAAGGCCGGGACAGAGCCGATTTCGATCGAGCAGTACAGGGGAACGGGCACGAACTGGACTTACTGAGGTCGCCGGTTCACAGGACCGACAACCTCAGTAAGTCGGGCTGATCAGCGGGCCGCTGGCCAACTGTCGATGAGAATCACACACTCGACTTGGTCGAGTGTTAGACGACCTTGGCGGCAATGAGCGCATTCCAGATTTGGCCCTGATCGACGACCTCGACGCCGAGTTTCTCCGCCTTGGTCAGTTTGCTCTCCCCGACCCCGGCGCCGGTGATGAGCATGTCGGTATTCGCCGACACCGACGACGCCGCCGTCGCACCCGCCTTCTCGCACAGACGCTGGAACGTCGGGCGAGCCACCTTCTCTCCGGAGCGCGGGTCACTGAGCGCGCCGGTGATCACCACCGTCTTGCCCGCCAGGGGCGCACCTGCCGCGACGACGGGCGGTAGGTCCTCCGCGCGGACGTCGAGACTGACACCCCGCTCGCGCAGCCGTTCCAGTTCCGGGCGCAGGCGCGTGAGGTGCGCGACCAGCGAGGCAGCGACCTTCGGTCCTATGTCTTCCACCGCGACGAGTCGTTCCTCACCCGCGTCGGCGACCTCCTCCAGCGAGCCGAATCCCGCCCGGGCCAGCCGGGCGGCGGTGCCGTCGGAGGCCATCGGGATCGCCAGCCCGATCAGCGCACGGCGCAGACCGACCTGGCGGCTGGCGTCGATCGAGTCGATCATCCGCGCGGCCGAGACTTCGCCGACGCGGTCGAATTCGAGCAGGCGTTCCTTGGTGAGGGTGTAGAAGTCCGACGGGTGTTCCAGGATGCCCGCCTCGGCGAGGCGTTCGATCCACACTCCGCCGATGGCGTCGATGTCGGCCGCCGCGCGCGAGGCCCAGTGGATGAGTCTGCGGACCGTCTGCGCGGGACAGGAGACATTGGTGCAGAAAAGTTCTCGGCTGTTGCCCTGTTCGGTCACCGGCTGCGCGCACGAGGGGCAGGCGGTGGGCGGCACGATCTCGACTTCCTCGCCGGTGCGTTGGGAGGCGTCGAGTACGCCCGCCACGAACGGGATCACATCACCGGCGCGACGTACCAGGACGGTGTCAGCGACCTTGATATCGCGGGCGCGGATCACCTCCTGGTTGGCCAGCGTCGCCTTGGTGACGGTCGTGCCACCGACGAACACCGGCTCGAGCCACGCGACCGGCACGATCTTGCCGGTCTTGCCGACATCCCAGATCACCTCGCGCAGCAGCGTGGTTTTCTCCTCGGCGGCGAATTTGAACGCCAGCGCGCCACGCGGCGAGTTCGACCGGGTCCCGGCCGCCGCGTAGGCGTCACGGTCGGCCAGTCTCAGTACCGCGCCGTCGAGGTCGTAGTCGAGATCGTTGCGGCCCTGTTCGATCGCGGTGATCGCCGCTTGGGCCTGTTCGGCGTCGGCGCAGATCTGCATCTGCGCGCCCGCGACTCCGAGGGCGGCGAGCCCGTCTCCGAGATCGCGCGCGGCGCCGCCGTCGGAGGTATCGAGGTCGAAGCCGAAGAATTGCAGGCGGCGTTCGGCGACCGTGGCGGGATCTTTCGCGCGGAGCGTGCCCGCGGCGGCATTGCGGGGATTGATCAGGGGTTTGTCCGGATGTGCGGTGTTGTAGGCGAGGAAGGTGGAGCGCAGCATGACCGCCTCGCCGCGCACTTCGACCCGTCCGGCGACGGAGATCCGTTGCGGGACGCCGTCGACCAACGCGCGGACGAGCTTCGTCACGTCGTCGCCGGTGGTGCCGTCGCCTCGGGTGATCGCGCGCGCCAAGCGGCCTTCCTCGTAGACCAGCGCCAGCGACAGGCCGTCGAGTTTGGGCATCACCACCACCGGCTGGCCGGGGAAACGGTCGAAGAACGCCGCCACCTGCTCGGGCGTTGTCGACTTCTCCAGCGACAGCATCGGCCGCGAGTGCCGGATCGGGGCGTGCAGCACCGCGGGCGCGCCGACCTGCTCGAGCGGGTTCGGGTCCGGCGTGAGCTCGGGGTGCGCCGCGATCAGGCCGCGCAGCTCGTCCTCGATCAGGTCGTACTCGGCGTCGGCGACCAGCGGCGAGCCCTGGTAGTAGGCCTCGTGCAGCGCCACGATGCGGTCAGCGAGCTCTCGGATGTGTTCCCCAGTTTCCACGGGGGTGACGGTACCGATACCCACCGACGTCGGACGCGAGCGAGAGTGTGGAGGTTGGGTCTTATCGCTGCCTGCTCGGGTGTGGGCGGAGCGGATTCCGTTTTCGGTGGTCATGGTCCTGCCGGTGTTCGTGGTGGTCGGTCGGGGGCGGGCGTTGGTCATCAGGCGCCCGCCGGTTCGGCGGTGTCGTGTCGGGTGTAGTCGTGTGGGCTGGTCTCGTTGAAGTCGCCGGGGCGCAGTTCGTGGAGAGGGTCGCCTACCCAACTTGAGGGCGAGCCCGGGGATTTCTTCTGACCGTCGAGCCACCGACTCAAACCGTGTCCGACCTCGTAGAAGCGACCCGTCTCGGGGTCTTCGAAAGCCAGGAAGGTGGTGTCGAGGTCGCGAAAACGGACGATCCGCAGGCCACAGAACTGTGACAGTGCCGAGAGAGCGGAGCTGATCGTGCCGGTGGGAATTGCGGTGAGCGAGGGCCATTCGCTCAAGGCTCCGGCCAGGCTGGGGGCGGAGCCAGCGACGGCATCGCCGCGGCGAGGACCTCTCGTCGAGCCTCGGTGTTCGCGAACACGGTCTCGCGGACTGCGTCACGGACACTCGAATTCGGGAGCTGTTCGCGGAATTGATCGACCTCGGTCGGACTGAGTGGGCCGGGTAGCATCCTGTTCAGGCCCGCGACCGACAGCACTGTGTTTCCGGACAATTCGGCGAGGGTCGTGTCGAGCACCGGCGTCAGATCGGCGAACATCAGCGGCGATCGTGCGGCGGCAGCGCCACTCACTGCCTCGAGGATTGCCTCGAGGATTCCGATCGCGCTCTCGAATCGGGGCTGGTTCCACGCCGCGAAGGCTAGATGCGCGTCGATCTCTGCCAGCTGTTCCGGGGTCAGTGCGGCCGAGCCGATTTGGTCGGCAGCCCTGAGCAGCTTCTTCAGCCAAGTCCTGGTGTGGTCGAAATCGACCGGCGGCGGACCCTCCGGCCCGCGCAGAGTGTGACCTGCGGGCGGGTCGGCCTCGCAGATGGGGATGGCGCGGGGATCGGTGCTGTGTTCTTCCATCTGTAATGGTCCTTCTGATAGTCGGTTTCGGGATCTGGGTGGGATTGGTCGGGGGAGAGTCCGCCGACGCCGGTGCTCGTGGAGTTCACCGGACCGGCATGGCTGCGCAGCGAGCCGTGGCGGATGACACGGCTGCGACATAAGCGCCGAACCGGGAAGGCGAACGCTCGTCGGCGCGCAACAGGGTTGGCCTGGTCGAGATCGGGTGTGGTCGAGGCGTGCGCGTTCGCGCGGAGGCGGTCCGGGCCGCGTCTCTTGCACTGCCACCCCGGATCTGCCGCGAGCGTCGTGCCAAGGCACGATCACGCGGTCCGGAGTCCGGTGGGTCGGCGTCGTGGAAGCCGCCGCAGCGCGGGCGTCGTCAGTGTCGGGGGCCGGTGCGGCGTTCGAGCCAGAAGCCGACACGGTGGTCGGCGCGGCCGATGGCCCAGCCGTGCAAACGTACGAGTTCCTCCCAGGCCCATGCGGTGGAGTGGGTGTGGCGCCCGGTGGCCGGATCGTGATCGAGATGTGGGGTGTCGATGGATTCGGTGGCCCACAGTTGCCCGATCGTGCGGGTGGTGACGTGGACCAGTACCCGGTCGGCGTCGGTGTCGAGAGTGGTCGGTGACGCGGTGAGGATTGGGCAGCTCCGGCAATCCGGGCCGGTGAGTTGCCCCCATCGACGTGGCCGGATGCATCGGTTGTAGGGACCCCACTGGGCCAGGCGGGTGTCGCGCCTCGTGTCGTACAACGCGGGGTAGCGACGTGGGCGTAGAGCACATTGCGCTGGAGGGGTGCTGTAGTGGGCGGCCAGGCTCAGCCGGTTCCAGCCCAGTCCATCAGGGCCGCGTGGGTCGGGTTCGGGCGCAGGAAGGTAGAGAGGCATGTGATCGTTGCTGTTCCGGGTGTCGATTCGGGTCTGTCCGAGGCCTTCGCGCCGCCTCGTGTGAGCAGCGTTGTTCACCGATGTCGAACACGAGGGGACACAGACGTGTCGTACACGGTTTGGGAGGTAGCGGTGGCCGTCGGCCACGATGCACGGGAGGGCGATTTACTTGTTCGGCTCATGCGCTTTCGAGCGAGCGGTCATGGAACTTCCAGGACTGTTGTCTGCGTGGCGTGCTCGGCCGTGGTCTTCGAGAGTCGTCCGCCAGGATCTTGCCGGGCTCGGTTGTCCGGCTTGGGTCCGGTCACTGGTCGGGGCCGGGCCCGTCCTCCAGGACAGGAGTGGTGCTCGGATCGGCCGGTGTCGGCGGATCGGTGGTCGGCGCTGTGGTGGGCGCAGCATCGTTGATCCGGGCGTCTCGGATCGTGGCGCCGATATCGGCGCCACCCGCGGTACGGAGTCCGGGCATCGAACCGGCGCGGTTGTGCATGCGTGCCGGGCCGGGGAGTTGCAGGCCCCTGATCGCGGTGCTGTCGCGAATACTGGTGATGGAGGCGACCGCGAGACGCAGCAGACCCGGATCTCGCGGCGGGTTGTATTCGATCGGGCAAGAGTCATACAGCGCGTTTACTAGGGTTCTGGTGTGGATGCGGGCGTAGTCCAAACGCCATCGCGCGTCCGCGGTGAGCCGGTCGAGGAACAGACGAGTCGCGCGCCCGTTTCCCTCCCGGAACGGGTGGATCCAGTTCAGGTGCATGAAAAGCCATGAGGCGTCATCGATGAACTGCTCGCGGTCCAGGCTCGACCAGTCTATCGTTCGCGCGTGATCGAACACTGCCGGAATGTAGAGGTCGAAGTCTTCGGGACGCAGGAAGTCCTTGTCCCGCTTGACCATTCCCACGGTTCGTAACTGTCCCGCCCAGGGGTAGGTGTCGGCGAACAGGTACGCGTGGATGGCCTGCCACTCGGTCAGGTCACCGGTGCGGGGGATGTGTTTGCGGCGCAGTTGTAGGTCCAGGGCGCGTTTGGTGGTGTCGGCGTATTCGCGTGCCCGTAGTGCGGATTCATCACGCAGCCCGTAGAGGTTGATCAGCATCGGCGCGCCGGTCTGTGACGGCCACAGGTAGGCCTGCCAGCGCGCCTCCTCGAGTTCCTCGCTGGGCGCGCGAGGGTCATCCACGCTCGGTGGCCGCCCGGTCCGCGACCCGCTGATCGTATTCGGCTTCGCTGAGCTCGCCGGTGGCGTAGCCGATGGCCTCGGCGACGATCTCGCGGGTCAACGTCATCCCGTCGAGGCGATGGGACGCCAAGACCTGGACGACTGCCTCCTGTTCCTGCTCCGGAACGCCGTCGAACAAATCGGGGAATTCTTCGCTGATGGGAAGTGGTTCGGTCATCGAGGTCTCCTGTGATGTTGGTGCTGTCGTCGGCCCGTCCGGGTCGCGGTGTCGGTCTCTTGCGAGTGTGCCGTGACCGGGGCCGGTTGGCACCTCTCCAAGGCTGCGGCGGCTGTCCCCCGGGGGTCGGCACCGACTGCTCGGTGCCGACCCTCCCGGTCGAATGTCGTCGGCACGGCAGCGAGACCGGCGATGGGATGCGGCCGATCAGGTGTTGTGACCCGAGTGCGTGCGGGGTTCGGGTCCGGGCGCGATCTGATGGCTGTTCACCTGTTCGGAGATGTCGAGTTCGGCCAGGACCGTGGCGACGATGGCTTTCTCCTCGGCGGTCAGCGCGCGATTGCGGGGGTCGGTGCTCTCGCCGCGGTACCACGCACATTTTTCCTCGAAGCCGCGGCGTTCGGCGCTGTCGTCGATTGCTTCTTGTGCGGCCTTCTTCGTGGTCCTGGTGGTGATCGTCGAGCCGCGGTGATTGACCACCCTCCATCGGCGGGTGTCGGCGCGTTCGACGGTCCATTCGGTGGGTGGGTGCTTCAAATGCTCCCGAACAGCGCGTTCGAACGCCTGCAACCGGGCGGAGGCAGGCACGCCGGGCGGTGCCGGTGGGGATTGTGTGGTGTTCAGGCGGAGCTGGTCGGTGAGGTGGTCGACGAATCCGATCGTGCCGCTGTGATGGACGGCGCGCTCGTCGGTGTACGGGATGCCGTGCGCACGCGCCCAATTGATCGCGGCATCCAAGTCACATTGATCGGCGTCGAAGTCGCTCGGGCACAGTTCCCCTCCCTGTTTGAATCGGCCGAACCTGTTTCCCGGCCGTCCGGCCGTGCGTTCGAGGTCCTGCCACAGTTCCTCGGTAGGTATCCATACCGTGACCGTGCGTTCGATGAGGACGCCGTGACCGGTGTCCTCGGCTGAACCGTCACGGGTGGAATGGTTTTCGGTCATGATGGTTGCTCGTTTCGGTGGCCGGTCGTGTCGGTTGCCGTCGAGAGGTGCCGGGCCGTGGATGTCCGGGGTGGTCGTGGAGGCGGCGGCCGCGGGGAGCGGCGCTGCGGTGGGTGCGGTGCAGCGCGCTGATGGTGAGGCCGTGTCCGTGACCCGTCGCGGGGGTCTGTGCGGCGCCCCGGACTCGCGCGGTCCTTGCCGCGGTCGCGGCGGGGTACGGCGTCGCAGAGGAATATGGTCATGTGCCGTTGTCTTTCGATTCGGTTGACCGCGCGACGTCCCCGCCACGAGGAGGTACGGCGATGGGTCGGCCGGTACGCCAGTTGCGCCAGGCTTCGGCCATGTCGAGTCGAGTCATGTGGGCGGCGACCAGGACCGTGACCGCGCAACCGAAGTCGTTCGCGGCCGACGAGCCCAGTCCTGATGCGTCACACCAGCCCGTCGCGTAGCCGAAGGCCTCGAAACCGATCAACTCCGCGATAGGTTCCTCAACAGCGTGGGCGTACTGGTCGTCGTCGGGTATCTGGTTGGCGGGCGACTGCGGCGACAGCGCCGGTGGGGGCTCGGCGATGTCGTTGCCGGCGCGCCACGCCGACCATGCTTCCGGGATCGGAGGCAGGATCGTGCGCTGCTCGGCCAAGAACTCGGCCACGCCCAACGCGTATTCGACGGCGAAGTCGGAGGCGAGCTTGGTATCGAACCAGTTGGTGCCGTGGGCGTACTGGAATCCCAAGACAAAGCCTTCGGCGCGCTGATGCGCCCGGAGGACCGAGAATCGGACCTGGGATGCAGTGAGGGTTGATTCGGCCGGTGCGGTCGTGTGCACGGTGGATCCTGTCGTCAGGGGAATGGGGTATGGCGGTCGTCGCGCGCGCCGGTCTCGGCCCAGGGTGTTCGCGCAGCGGTGTTCTCGGCCCGGGCACAGGGGTGCGTTCGGTCCATGTGGGGAGCGACATCAGGAGGTCTCAGAGGCCGCACCTGGTGCGCAGGTCCTGTGCCAGTTCACGGGAGGCGTTCGTCGGGCGGCGGGTCTCCAGGATCCATTTGTCGAGGACTCCGTAACCTTCGCGGCCGTGGGATTCTTTCCAGAATTCGTCGTCGTTGGGTCCGCAGTCCACGCCGATGAGGTCGCTATCGATCCAGATCACGACACCGTCGAGGGTTCCCTGCCCGCCGAACACGGTGCCCTGGCGATCGATGGTTACCCGGTGACCGATCTGGAATCTGTTGGCGGGCACAGCGGCCTCCTCGGGTCGTATCGGTGTTCAGTGGCGTTCCGGCGGGTCGGCGCTGGTGGTGAGCGCGTGAGGTCGCGACGGCGGCAGAGGGAGTGCCGTGAAGGCGGCAGGAAGTTCGAGCGTTGTCACGTCGGAAAAGGTTGCGGGGGTGTGGAGTTGGACGATCACCGGCCCGATCGGCTCTGTGACCGCGAAGGTCGGTGAGCGGCCTGCTTGCAGCCAGCCTGTGACTACCTGCTGCACTCCGGGAATGAAGTCGATGAACTCGTCGTCGGAGAGTTCTTCGCGGGCGGTGATGTGCTCGTCGGCGTACATATTCGCGTCGCAGTAGCTGTGCAGGTCGGCGAAGCAGGCGACATCGGCGGGCAGGGCGCCGTCGGCGATGTCGGACAGGATCTGTCGGCAGATCTCGGCGGCGATATCGACGTCGGTGACGGTGTCGATCCCGGTGGGTGTCGCCGGGGTGATGTCGTCGGGCAGCCACCGCCCGTCGCCGAGACCGGACACGACCACCGCGTCGGGGAGACGGTGGCGGCGGCGCTGGGTCCGGCGGATCCCGGCAGCGGATTCGTAGGCGTCGTCGCGGCTGGTGGCCATGACGGTGCGCCGGGTGCCGGTGCTGGTGTCGGTCCACTGGTAGGCGTAGCGGATCGGATAGACGCGATTGCCCTCGGATCGCTGGTCTGCTCGGGGGAGGGCAACCGAAACAGGCTCGTGTGGGCGGATGGAGCGCGGCGCTGACGGTTGCGTAGGAATTGCGAGGTCGCGGGATTGCGGCTGAGGGGAACGATCTCCGAGATGGTCTGTCGTCACGGTGGTCCGATCTGGGACAGGGGTGTCCCTGGGTGTAGCTGGGTCGTGGGCTTCCGCGACGTCACGGTGGAACCAGCCGAGTCGTCTCGGTCTGCGGTTCGCCGGAGGGTCTGACTCAGGTCCGGGATGGGATGATTCCGGCGCGGCGTTCGACCCGTGGCGTGTGAGTGCTGTTGCGTAGCACAACGATTCGCAGCCCGTTTCGGGCGTGAGGGGTTCTATCCTGGTGGGGCAGGAGGGAGGCGCGTCATGGGTATGCGCAGCAGGGGATGGATGATCACAGCGCTGGCCGCCGTGATGGCGTCGGCGCCGGGCGGGTGGGCCGCGGCGGAGCCGGGGCCGGGAATCGTGCGGTCGGGCAGCCTGGTCTGGGTGTCGGTCGAATATCTACGGGCGCATCCGGACGCGCTTCCGGGGATCGAACTGCGCGGCGATACACCGCACTTCGAGGCGGCCAGTGCCGAGCGATGCGACCGTCAGGCGTGCATCAAGCTCGAGGGAGACGGGGTGTTCGTGGATCGATTCTCGACGACTTATTACAGCAACGGAAGCGAAGGTCCCAAGCACGCGCATTTCTTGTGGACTCCGGCCGGTGCGGGAACACCACGGTCGATGTATCACTACGACATAGCGCCGAGTGTTGCCGATACGGGCAAACCGGGAGTTTATTACGATACCCAGGGACCGACGGGCGCGTTCGCTGCTGGCTCGACGGCGTGCGCGGAATGGATCCCCGGCAGCGGGGTGCCGTGCGCGGACATCAAACGCTGAGAAACGAAGCACAAGGAAGGCGCGGGCGTGGACGACAGCTATGTGCCGGTCAGCGACACCGACACCGACGGGACCTTGCGCTGGCAGATCTGGGCGAGTGACGCGCCCACCGGCATCGGCAACCAGATCGCCGGCGCCGAAACGCTGATGACGCGTGTCCGCATCAGCGGCCCCGGTGTGCAGGACACGTGGGGATTCGGTGGTCCGAAACTGTATCCGGGCGAGCGAATCCATTACGCGCACAGTCGCTGCGACGGACTACCGGAATTCGTGCTGGCCCAATTCGAGCCCACGCTCGAGGCACTACACATCCAGACAACCCGGCGCATCGTGGACATCTCCACCACGGAACTGCCGGTTGCGTTCGGGTTGAAGTTCTTCGCGATGCCGCTGCGGCTCGATGAAGAACTGCTGGCGGTGACCGACGATCACGACCGCGATCCGGTGCCGGTGACGTCCTGGCCGGTCCTGCCTCCGCAGGCCGGAATCGGTTTCGAGCACCTTCCGGACTGAGCGCGCCTGCTGCCTGCCGTACGGGATCCCGTTCTGATTAGCCGTAGCCGTATCGTCGGCGGGATTTCGGGCGGCACTGTTGGCGGGCCAGTCTGCGGCACGTGGTCGGCCACGGCCGGGGCGTTGGCGAATGCGGTCACCCCGGCGGCCCGGTGATGTGAGAGCGGTGCGGTGATCGGATCACCCTTCTGGGAGTGGTGGCCGAAGTGGTAGCGCGGTAACAGGGTTCGAGTTCCGAGCGTGCCCGCGAGCCTGCGATCTGGCGAACCACCGTCGAGGGCAATCCACCGAGATCCGGTGTTGCTGGCTGTCATGGCCAACCGCGACGCTGGCGTCGGTGGCTCGCGCGAGAGCGGGAAGCGACCTCGCCGAGCTGCGCCGAGCGAGTGCTTTCGCTGTTCGCTGGTATGACTACGGCCAATCGATTGATGGCGTGGGCCGGTTGGCACGCCGGGGTTCTGGTTGGTTGTCCTGGGCGGTGGGCGGGCCGGGGTGAATGGGCGGCGGCGCTAGTGAACATCCGACGGTTCTGTGCCGGCAGTGGGGCCTCAGTGGGGATTCGGCGTCGCTGTGTCGGATGTCGAGTTGCAGGTCAGAACAGATCTGGGTCCGGATATCGCTGAGCGCTGTCTGTTTGGCGTCCTCGAGGGACGGCATGACGTCGTCGTGGCGGATCGATTTCACGGTGCCGATCACGGTCAAACGCACCTGCTCGTCGACGGCGCTGACGGTGACGAGTGCGGAGAAACCGAAGGGGCCTTCGTAGCCGTAGGTTTCGATGGCCTTCATCGAGGGGGCGGGGCCCTCGGCGATCCACGCCAGCGTTCGGCCATGGTCGGTACCGGCGGCGATCGCCGCGATCGCTTCGACTGCCAGCTTGGCGTGCTCGCGACGATCTCCGAGGGCGAATTGCTCCGGCTCGTCGGTGGAATCGGAGTTAGTGGTGATCATGGCGCGATAGATGCCGGTTTCGTCGCGAATGAGGATGCCGTCGTGCCCACCTGGCCCGTCGTAGAACCATCGCGACTCGGCGGGATGGTCTTGGTGCCACCGCGGTTCGTCAGGCACCAATTCCATGAGGCATTCGACAGGGCAGACCATACCCATGGGTATTGCTCCGATCGTGAAGTCGACGTTGCGCGTCGTGAAAGGGAGATTTGACCGTTCCCGCGCCGCTGTGCGGATTTCCGCAGCGGACATCAGGGGTCGTGTCGATCAAGCGAGGCCGGTCTTGATCACGGTCATCGATATTGTTTTGCTGCCGGTTTCGTCACCGTCGGTGAGGTAGCGCTGCTCGCTGTCGTCGGTGGAGTGCGCGAGGAGGTCGTATCGGATGGTTTCGACTCGCTCGACCACGACGTAGTGTTGGCGCGCGGGCATGGCGTTCGGGTCGCCGTCGTGTCCCGGGGCGCCATAGTCGGCCATCCCGCACGAGCAGCCACGCACGTCGGGTTGATCCTGGGTGGCGGTCGGTGTGTGCTGTACGTCGTTGGGCACGGCCCCTCCTGGTTTGGTGAATGTGACTGCGGTGCAGAGAAATCGAATGTTCTCGGCTGCGGCGGGGATCGCAGCCGAGGGCGCCGATCGAGGCCGCGTGGTCGTCCGGATCGAATCTTCTCGCCTGCGATTGTCAGGAGAGTTCTCGGTGGAGGTCCGCGGCGCGGCTGTAGAGATGGTTCCGCACGCCGTCATAGTGGCGTCGGACGGAAACGAGTGAGCTATCCGGTCGGATGCCCCAGGTTTCGACACTGACCACGCGCCGTGATGGTCGCGGCATCACGTGCGGATGCGGTTCGATCCGTCCGGGGCGAGGTGTCGAAATGTGCTTCCGGCATGCTCCCGGTCAAGAACTGGCATTGCCCGGTGACGTGCAGTGGGTAGTGACGTGAACAGTCAGGGGTGCTCGTTGCCGACTGTGCCCACTGAACCAGTCTGACCGCGTGAGGCATTCACTCCGGCGAGGTCGATGACGTGGTTGTCGTGGGTCCGGGTCACGTTCAGGACTTCGACGAACCTCGCACCGGGCAATCGTGGCATCGCCTGGCGCGCGTTCGCCTCGAGGCGCTCGAGGTCTTGGGACGACCGGAACGCGGCGTCAGGGCCGATGTGGAGGAGGCGATCGTCTTCATCGATATCCCAGACGGTGTAGCGTCCGTCGACGTTGCCCGCCAGGATGGCATCGAGCGCGCTCGAGTCCTCGCATTCGTAGACGCCGATCGTCCACCAAGTAAGGACCAGGGGCGTATTCATGTTGTGCGGCTGCGCGTCCGGAGTGCCGGTCACCGGTCCACCTCCCAGGTGGCGGCCCTGACCCTGCACAGTTCCGCGATCATGGCGTACTCGGTTCGCCATGCCTGCTTGGTGGCTTTGGTGCGAATCCAGTACTTGACTCGGAGGTCGACTTCGGCTGCCAACTCGTCGATCTGTCCCTGCCAGCATCCGACCCGCACGGTGTGGCCGATGGTCGTGCGATACAGAACGAGGTCCGTGTTCGCGCTGCCGAGCGGTCCGACGACCAGCAGATCTTGCATCTTTCGTAGCTCTGCCCCGTCGCTCAGGTGCACCCGGCCCGACACCAGCGTGTCTCCGCCGACTTTGGCGTTCCCGCACATCTGGGCGTAGCCGGACAGTCTCGCACCGCCGGAGATCTCGGCGGTGTCCCGCATTTGTGAATTGCCGCTCACCACAGCGAGTCCTGTAGCCCGGGACTGGCCGGTCATGATGGCGTGTCCTCCCACGTAGGTCTGGCCGCTGGCCTGGGCCGACATGGTGAGGTGGGCGCGTTCGCCCACTGTGGCGCGTCCGAACACCATGGCGTCGGCGCTGACCCAGCCGTCGTTCTCGACGTTGTTCAGCGATTGCACCCAGCCACCGAGATCACCGGCGGTGACGTCGTGGGCGGGCAAGTCACGGCCTGCTCGGATTCGACGCAAAATGACGTCGTCCTCGGTACGGATCGTCTCGTCCAACAGCACATGTTCGGACATAATGTCGATTCCTTCCATTCGAATTCAGCTGGCGCCAGGCGAGGATCCGCGGGCCCGCAGCGCTGGGATAAGGCCATCGCGACGCAGGTTGTTGTGGCACGAGGGCTCGTCGGTCGATCGGTTCGACCGACCCTGTTGCGGAGTCCGCACCGGCGGGAGACCGGAAGCGCTCCGGTCGACGAGCGCTTCGCTCCCGCTACTGCTCGCGCGGAAGCGAGGACCAGGGTCTCGGAGTCGCTGGTCGCGCTACCGCGGCGACATCGCGGCGGGTCTGCCGACTGCTGTACTCACCATCAGCAACCATGGCGCCGTTGAGACCGCTGTGTCAGGCGACGGTGTCCGGATCGCCGAGGAGTTCGGTGATGTGAGCGAGGATTACATCGATCTGAGGATCGGTCGCAGTCCCCCACCGCAACGAGCTTTCCTCGCCATTGCTGTCGGTGATGTCGAGCCAGACCATCGCGGCGTCGTCGCCGACCTGGTGCAGCCCACGAGCGCGGAAGCATGGCCTTTTATCCGCCAGCTGGTCTGCGCCATCGGCCAAGTGCTCACCGAGATCGGTGAGGCTGCGGTGCAGGCACAGGAGCTGGTTGAGGACATCGCGGACTGTGTCGGCCCCGGGAGCGATATCGTCGTCGACGAAAGTTTCGGTGAGCGAGAGGGGTTCGCTGGCCAGCCGCATACCGGGCTGTGCTTCGACGACGATCAACAGGTTCGACTCGCCGACATCCCATACCTCGATTTCGGTGAATGCGCACCGGCAGCCCGCGGCCGCGGCCTCGAGGACCTCGCACACACTGAGGACGTCGGTGACCCGGAAGTCGGACGAATCACGGAGGATTCCCAATACCGCCGCGAGCTTGATGTCGTTCACGGTCGCCGGCGTGCCGGTGTGGTTCATTCTCGGAACTTGTTGAGAGACATCATGTTCAGACGCCGCATCGGGGGTCGGGGTTGCCTGTGAGCCGTTCATGCGCCCACGTCCAGCATGTACTGGTGCCTAGCGGGCCTCGGCAACCCGCGGGGCGTAGGTCGACGTGTCTCTGCGTGTTTCGCTCGTTCGGTGAAGTCGACGAAGACGACTTCTGTCACTGGCGTGACCCCATGCCAGGCCGTGCGGTAGAGGCTGGTGTCGATCGAGCACGCCGGTTCCAGCGTGAGACCGGTCGCGGTCCGGAATTGTCGGTATTCGGGAGAGTCGATGTTGCGGTATTCGCTTTTGCCGCTGAATTCGAATCCGGAGGATCGCTGCGGCACGATGAAGACGCCGTCGTCTGCCATCATGGAGGCGACCGCGATAACGTGGTATTCGAATCTGGCGCCGTTGTATCCCGGGGCGTTCTTCGACCGTGCGACTGCTCCGAACGGCGGATTGGCGATCGCCATGTCGAACCGGTCCAGTCCCATGCTGGGTACGTCGAGAATGTCGCCGAGGATCCATTCCGCGTCCGGCATCACCCTTCGGCCGACTCGTAGGTAGTCAGGGTTGGATTCGATGCAGGTGAAATGCCGTTGCTGGCCTTCGTGCGGTCCGGTGGTCACTCGTCCCTGGCAGGCGTGCGACAGTCTTCCGATTCCGGCGCCGAGGTCGAGGATGCGGTGCGCGCCGGTGAGGATTTCGATCGCGAGGTCGTTGGCCAATTCTCCTGGTGTGAAGAACGCACCGTGGGTGGAGTTCGCGGCGGTCGAGATCTCTTGGAAGTTGTCCAGCACGAACTCGCGCTCTTCGGCGGTGAGGTCACGGTCCAGGTCGACCAGGGCGAGAGCTTCGGCATGTAACTTCTCTTCAGCCTTCGTCATCTTGCCCATCAGCTGATCCCGCGATTCACGACCGCGGTCTGACGGGCCGTCGGCCGGTGTCGACTACTGATGTGTGTCATCGGATTTGCTCGATTCGTTCGGTTCGACACCCGAGGAGGGCGTGGAAGGTTCGCCTCGCCACGGCCGGGCGAGGCGAGGTAGTCGAAAAGGGAAGTGCTGCACCAGGAACCGCACGGAGTCGCCTGCGGGTGCTGGAGGGTTGACGTCACGCCCGCTCGGCGTGGCGCGGACGGTTCCGCGACCGGGCGTGGATCGGGTGTGGTTGGTGATCGGCTCGCGGGACGACGAATTGATCTTCGGCTGGGCTCGGCGATGCCTCGGCTGGTCAGTTCACGGGCGGCGAATTCTCGTATCAGGCCAGTGGTGTCCACGCCGCATGAGGCGTTCCAGCTCCGCTGGCCTGCGTCGGAGATCTGCGTTCCGGACGAACGAGGTGGTTGTGGGCAGGGTCAAGCGCCAGCGAGATCGGTGGTGCTCCGGTGCCCAACCGGGGGTTGGCGCTCGCGGTCAGTGCGGCTGTTTGTCGGTCGGCGCTGTGTAGCGCAGGTGGGTGAGCTGCGCTATCGGGCGGTCGCTGCGCCAGTTGGTCCATGCGTCGGCGATATTGGGGCGCGATGCCCGGGCGGCGACGAGCACTGCGTAGGTGTGGGCGAAGTCGACGGCATCGCCGGAGCCGACCCCGGCGGCGTCGCACCAGCCGCGTACGTATCCGAGCGCTTCGAAGAACATGGCTCGCGCGGTCGGGTCGCGCAGCGCAGCGGTCGACGCGTCGAGGCCTGGGACCGGGTTCGCGGTGCGTGAACCATGCACGGTGAGATCGGCGGTGAGGTCGCCGCCGTTGCGCCAGGCGACCCAGGCACGCGGGACCGAGGGCGGGTCGGTGGGGGTACCGGACAGCGATTCGGCGACGCAGGCCGCATAGTCGGCGGCGAACGCGGCCGCGGACTCAGCATCGGGGGTGCCGTGGTGCTGGACGCCCAGGATCGCCCACGCGTAACCCTCCGCGCGAGCGGGCGCATCTTGCAGCGCTGCGCGCTGTTTCGTTGTGCAGGGCAGATGAATCGAGACGGGTGAGGACATGGGGAAACTCCTTCGAGGCGGTGGCCCGAGCACGTCCTCACTCGAATGCCGGGCGCGAACGTGGTGGTGAAGTAGCAGGCGGGGATGTGCCGCAACGGTGCCTCTGACGGGCCGGGGCGTCGGTCCAGGTGAATACGCGAACACGGACGCGGTGGGGCAGCGGTGCCCGATCCCGTCGCAGGTATTCGATGGTCCGCGGCTACGGAGGCGGGACTCACGCGCCGGGGTATTCCATTGGAATCAGCCGGGAGGCTGCTTTGCGGGACTGCGAGCGGTGTGCGCCGAGGCGAGGACGCCGCAGCGGCGACGCGGCGGTCAGTGCTGCGGGCTGATCAGCGGACAGGTGTAGACGGGCCGGTTGGGGACGGTGAATCCGACGCCGTGATGAACGCGCTGTCGAGCAGGTTCGCCGAGCTGCGGTCCGGCCAAGCCTCAGCGCGTTCTGTCCCCGGTGGGCGTGCGGTAGTTCAGCTGTGGCGGTGAGGATCCGAATGTGTGCTGGGTAGGGCGGCGCCAGGACGCGCGGTGTCGGTTCGGGGGATCAGCTGGGTCCAGATCACGCCTTCGGTGGCGAACAGGTTGTAGCGGGAATGAACGTGATAGGAGTTGGCGAGGCCTTCGCGGAGTCCTTCCGCGACACAGGTTTCGTAGGCATCCTCGGTGAAATCGCCCACGTGGCCACGGCTGCGGTCGCTGGTGTCGGCGTCGGTGATCAGATAGATTCCCTCGCCGCTGGTGGTCCGGGCGATCAGGTACCGATAGTCAGCTCCGGTGAGCGTGGCCAGACTCTCTACGGGATGGCTGAGCAGGGCCATCGCGATCAGGTCGATGATCGGGATCGGGGGCGGATCAGAACCTGCCGATGGCCGGGCCGGTACCGAGCTCACCAGGCAGGGGCGAGGAGGCTGGTCGTTGGACACCGCAGTGCCTTCGCCCGTGTCGAGGTAGAGGAAGAACGGTCCGTGGTCGGGCCCGACGAGTCCTGCTTCGCGGGGGTTGGTGATGGCGATGCTGTATCCGCCGATGTCGTCGCGCCAGTCGTCGTAGCCGGCTGTGGCGGGGTTGATCGGTCGGCCGGTCCGGTCTCGGAATCCGGTGGGCGTGAATCCGTCCGGGTCCGGGTCGAACTCGATCGCGGCCACCTCGGGCGCGTGGGTGCGCGCGTAGTTGACGATCATCGCCACTGACAGCGTGGTGATCCGATCAGCGGCGCGCCGGGCGAGTGCGTGGGCGTCTTCGAGTTCGCGCTCCAGCCGATCGAGGACGGGCTGGTCGCTGGTTGCCGTGGTCGTGTCCCGACGGGCGTAGTTGTGTGCGCCGTCGCCTGCCGCGAAGGCGTCTGTGTGGGTGGTGTCGAGCCCGCCGATCCAGCTCGTCGGGGATCCTGGATGATCGGGGGCTTGTCCGTCGGAGTAGTTGAGCCAGGCCCACAGGTGCCCGCCGAGGTAGTAGATGTTGCCGAGGCGGTCCTGGACGCGGAAGTCGGAATCGCCTGTGTAGCCGCCGTCGTCGAGGACATCCCACACGCAAACCACCCGGACGCCGGTGGCGCCGAGGGTCCGGCCGAGGATGTCGGTGACGGCGTCGCTGTCGTATCCGTCGGACATGCTGGCACGCAGGTCGTCAGGAAGATCGCACCACGCGGGGGCGGTGGCGCGGGTGTGGGCTCGCGCCAGAACGCGCAATGGGGCATCGAGCCTGTGGTCGGCGGGGGTGATACGGCGGTATCCGGTCAGGAATTCACCGACCGCAGTGGCGGTCACCGAGTCCAAGACGGTCGGGCTGGGTTGGTATTGATACCAGGAGAAGAAGGCTTCGGCATCGGGGTGGTCCAGGCCGACCGCGAGGCTGTAGAAGGCGGGGTCGAATTCGAGGTGGACGCGATCGGGTATCCGGTCGCTGGCGTGTTCGGTGGTTTCGAGCCATTCGATGATCAGTGCCAGCAGCTTCGCGGTGGGCGGGCCGGTGACGGTGAATGCGGTGTAGATGCGCAGATCGTGTGGGTCGAGCTGGACGGCGATGTTGATGCCGTCGACCGTTTCCCGCAGGCGGTGTACGAGCGCTTCGATCGGTGCGGCCGAGGTGAATTCGTCGGTGGCGGCGTGGATGCGGTCGAGGTAGTCGGCGACCATGGCTTCGGCGCGCTCGCGCAGCGCCGGGTCGGCGATCTCTTCGGTTCGTCCGACGAGTACCCCGGGTTCGGTGCCCGGGGTCGCGCCGTCGCCGAGTGGGCATCTTGTGAGGCCGTCGCGCTTTCTGTCGAGCAACGTGAGCACGGTGGTGTCGGGCAGGGTTTGGATCTGGATGCACCATCCGGCGGGCATGCCGGTGCGCGGGTCGATGTCGATCATCGAGGTCTCCTGGTGAGCGCACGACGTGCGTGCGGCTGAACGGGCGGCGGGCCCGTATATGTCGGTGGATAGAGGCAATTGCCGTCGAGATCTGTCGTATTGCGCTGTCCTCGTACGGTTCTCGGACCGAGGCGATTCGGTTCGGGCCGGTGAGTGCCGAGGTGCGGCGCGTACTCGTCCCTCCGAGGTCCGGTGCGAGGCGGCGGACGTGGGCGGGGGCACGTGACCTACCCATGGACCGGACAGTGGACAGCTCGTGGACGGGGTTCCCATCGACCTGGCATCGGCCGATCGCTCTGCGCCGCCGTGGATGCGGCGCGGTGTGGTCTGGTCCAGCGCGTGTGTCGACGTGCAGAGTGCTCCTACCGGCCCGCCGTGACCGGTTTCGGAGTGGCCGGTCGTTCAGCGCGATCCGGATGGTGACCGGGTCGACCACGTCGGTAGCGGCACTGGCGAGCCGTGGCAGGATCGGTACCCATGGCTCGCTCGACGACGATCACGATCAACGGCAGTGCTGTTCAGATCAGTGACGAACAGATCTTCCTGGCCACCCGTGACAAGATCCCGGAGACGCCGGAGATCTACGTGGTCCTTGTCAACAACGCTCTCTGGCCGCCACTTCAACTCATCCGATCGGCCACGGGACTGCCGACCGGCAACTACAACTCGCATTCCGCGCTGAAAGCGTTGAACGAGTTGGGCTTCGACACCTTCGAGCGGGTGGTATACGACGATGGAGGAAAGGTGCAGGTGCGCGAAAGCCGCAAGCGCAGCTAGGTGGCAGACAGGTAGGCGCGGGCCTCGACGATGGCTCTGACCTGGTTGTGGACTTCTTCGGGCCAGTGCACCGGTGCGGCGATCGCGAAGTCGGTGACCGGCAACGTGACCGGTTCGCCGCGGCCGCACTCCGGTGTGCGCCGTTGCGCGCTGACACGCAGTATGCCCGGGTCGGTGACCGGTTCGGGCGGGTCGACGTACCAGCTGTCGGGGTGGGTCCACACCGCCTCGTAGTCCAGGCCGTCGAGTTTCCAGTTCCAGAATTCGCCCAGCGGCCCACGGCGATGGTCGAGTTTGATGGGGCCGCCTCGGCGTTTCGGCCGAGCCGGGAGCGAGCCCGCGTCGAGGTCGGTGAACAGGTCCGGGAACCGTGCGCGGGCCTGGGCTTCGGTCATGTGACCGGTGATGTGGTGGTAGCGCACGGTGGAATCGGCGCTGATCTCACGCTGGCCGAGCTGCTTGGCGGTGATCGTGTACAGCGTCAGGCGTGATTGGCCGGGAATGCTGACCACCGAAACCGATTTGGTGTTCGCTCTCGTGACCTGGTGCCAGCGTGTCTGGCTGATCTGCACGAAGTCGCCGACCGAGAAGTCGCCGGGCCCGTAGTCCAAGGTGAGCCCCTCGGCGATCTGCCGAGCACGGACCTGCTTCCAGTAGGTGATCTCATCGGCGCGCTGGGCCATCCGGTCCACGACCCGCTGGCGGTCTCCCTCGGTGACGGGTCCGTAGGTTTCGACGCCGGTGACCGTGCCCTCGGCATCGAGGACGAGGGCGTATCGGTCGAGCAGGCGTTGGTCGCCGCGCTGGTCGGCTTCGAAGGTCTCGATCCGATCCGCCACGGTCCGTGGGGAATTGCGCAGATCGGTCGTCTGGGCCGCTACCTCTGCTCGATCGTGGGCTCGGGCGGCGTCGCGGTCGGCCTGCACCGACCGACTCAACGCTTTGGGTACGTTCTCCAGTGCGCGCTCATGACCGGCCTGGGAATGATGTCCCAGTTTGACCGGCTCGCCTCCCGGCGGCACGCGACGGCACGCCCGTTCGTGAGCGGCCGCCGCGGCCGCGGCCGTGAGGTCCTTGCGGGATGCCTTGGCCCGCAATGCCGTCACTCGACCGGTCTGGCGCTCGGCGCGGTCGGCCTCGGCGAGAGCGGTCGGGCGGGCGGTGCGATCGATGTGCATCTGCACGTCGAATCCGGCGTCACGCAACGCTGTCGCGGCGGCGTCGATGACGTACTGGTCAGGTTGACGGTCGCGGGAGTACCTCACGATCCACTGGCCGAGGTGGCGTGACCATCTCCAATGTCCGACCGTGTCTTCGACTTCGCGCATGACTTCGTAGGTGCCGTCGTCGCGTTCCGTGCCTTGGAGCAGTGTGCCGTCTTTGGCGTTGTGGGAGATCGTCACCGTTTTCATCGCCATCTCCTTCCAGTTCGACATGCGCATTGATGCATATGTGTGGGCGGGTTGGTTGTGGGCTGGTCGCGGAGCAAGCAACAACCCCGCAACGTGGATCCAGGCGGACCAGAACCCGATCTGGTCGCAGAAATTCGGACGACTTGCCGCGAATTCAGTTCTCGGCCGTTGGACCCGATCCGGTTGGTCGGCAGTGACCGGCGCAGCGCCGACCGATCATCGGCCCAGCAATCGAGGTGCGACAGCCATGCGTTCGGTCTTCGCCCGTTCGAATGCGAAGTCGCAGCCAGAGCCACGCGAGATCGACGCTCCAGTACGGGGCCGACCGCTGTCTCCGAACGCGGCCTTGCCCAGCCATGTGGTTGTGCGGGCACCACCGCGACAATGTGTGCCCCTCGGTGTGGCGGTCACAGTGCCGATCGCGGGTTTGAGCGGCGGTGCGTCAGAGAGCCGGATCGATGCCGGGATCGGGCTCGGCCAGCGCCGCGGGGACAGTGAAGTCGCGTTCGGGAGGCTGTGTGGTGGCGTGCCCGGGATCGACGGTGACCGCCGCGCGGATTGCGGCGCCGATCTCGGCCCCGCCGCCCGTGGCGGGCACAAGTGGCGCGGGGACGGCGGTGTTGGTGATCTCCGGTCCCCGGGGCCCGGGATCGGCGGGTTGCGGCTGCGGTGTGGGAGGCGTCTCGCGGGCGACGGTGATGGCGTCGAAGACGCGCAGCAGCGCATCGAGGTCTTCGGGTTCGCGGTAGTCCATCGGGGTTCCCACCGAGGATGCCATTGCCCAGACCTGACGCGATACGCGGGAGAAGTCCAGCTTCCACCGGGCCGTGCTGGTGACTCTGTCCAGGAACAGCTGGGTTGTGCGGCCGTTGCCCTCGCGGAACGGGTGTGCCCAGTTCAGATTCATGAACTGTGTGGCGGAGACAAGCAGGAAGTCGGTGCGCGCCAGCCCCGCCCAGTCGGTGTGCTTGGCCGGTTCGAATGCCGACGGCAGGAACTTGTCGAAATCGGCAGGGTGCAGGAAGGCCCCGGTACCCTTTCCGAGCCCTACCGTCCGGAGCTGTCCGGCCCAGCTGTAGATGTTGCCGAACAGGTGCGCGTGGATCGCGCTCAGCTCGGTCAGGTCGCGGGTCGCGGGAATCTGCACTGTGCCCAGCGCGATCTCGAGGGCTCGTTTGGTGGTTTCGGCGTATTCCCGGGCCCTGAGTTCGCGTTCGTTGTGTAGTCCCAGCAAATTGGCCAGCATGTCCTCGCCGGTGTCGGAGGCCCACAGGTAGGAATACCAGCGCCGTAGCGCCTCCAGATCAGGGTCGGCCATGGCAGCCTCGTTCGCTGAGGACCGGTCCTGTTGGTGCGACGGTGGACCTCGCGTCCGGGTATCGACCTCGCCCTGTGACGGGTTCGGCGAACGGGCCGGTGAAATGAATCGGGCTGTACACCAGATCAACTCCCGAAGTCCGGACTGTAGTGGAAACAGCAGTGCGGCTGCGATGTTCGAACATTCCAGTCTGCCCGAATACGCCGATTCCGGCCAACGCCCGCCCGAGTCCCGGCCCGTTCCCCGAGGATTTCTTGGATTCCCCGAGCGGGCCGCAGCCTTCGACGACGCATTGCGGAACATGTTCCCCGAGTACATGAACGCTCCCGCTGGTCGGGCCAGCTTGTGACAACGATCGCCAACTTATGACACCTACGGGCTGTCGTTACTCAGAACTCGCCAGCACGACAGGTCTGTCGATCCTGTCTTGTCACCCGCGGAAGCGATGAACTGCTGGGATTCGGTCGTTGGCGAGCAATTGCCGGTCTCGGAGGAAGTTCAGGCGGGGTGCAGCAGGCTGTGCTCGGTGCCCAGGACCAGCGACCGGCGTAAGGCTCTGTACAGCGAAGACTTCGTCAGTGGTTCGGCGCTGAACTCGTCGACGTGCGAGACCCGATATCCGAGCATGGCCTCGATCTCGGCCCATTGCCGCTCGTCGGGAACGGCACCGTCGCGGGGAAAGAACGCGTCGGCGATCCCCGTCGCGCCATCCCAGGGCATGTATCCGGGCGGGACGGCGATATCGCCTCGTGGGCCCCAGTACTCGCCCAGGTACATCTCGTCGGGCTCGGTCAGACGGACCAGGTACGGGCCGCGGCCGGGGACAACGCCGGGGACAACGAGTTCCGGTGCGGACAGGTTGCGCACCCAATCCGCGACCTTCGCATCGACCGCGGCGATGTGGACCTCGGTGCCGTCGAGCGCGAGTAACCGCACCAGGGCCATGCCGTCGCGGCTGTGGTCCATTTCGAACGAACCGACTCGGCGGCCGTCGTCGAGACGGCAGCCGGACTCGATCAGCTGCAACGACAGCGCCGCGACCAGTTGCTGCTTACCGGTGGACTCCGCGAGGCCGTGCGCGCCTCGTAGCAGCGCCCACACGTCGCGGTCGACCAGGTATGCGGCCGCTATGCGCAGCCGCTGGATCCGCGGCATATCCGCGGGCCATCCCGAATCGACCGCCTCGTGCTGTGACATGGTCATTTCCACCTCCAGTGGTTCGGGCCCTGACTTTCAGGGCCTGATGTGATGTGTCGATCACCGGTCGATCCGGCACGCCGGAACCCGGTCACGGCATGCCGGAGGCGATGTGGCGTCGGTGCCGCTGCGCCGCGGTGTCGGTCGCTCCGCCCATCGCGGCGCAGCCGTCGCACAGCGGCTGGGCTACGGCGCGCGCGAGCGCTTCCGGATCCGGCTTCTTGCGCGCGTAGCCGCCCGAGGACGTGGCCTCGACGTCCGGGGGAAGTCCGGTGACCGGGTCGATGGGCAACCCCATGACACAGTCCGGACAGGCGACGATCTGACCGCCGCACTGGCAGCAACGTGCGGATAGCATCAATTCCATGGCGGTTCCTTGTCTTTCGGGAATGTTTCGGTCCGTCTCGGCGGCGGCGCGGTGTCGGAATTCGGTCCCGGCCAGCGCGTGCGACAGCGGAGATCCGGACATGAATTTCTCCAATCGAATGGCTGCCTCGCCTGGGCAGCGCAAATCGACGCACGAAATCGGTGCGTGGAGGAACTGGGAATCAGTCGGTCATTCCCGACTCAGAAGATCGCGATACTCGTCGCTATCGAACTCGCCGTTGACGAACCGCTCCATCACGTCAGCGACCTGCGTGGCGGTCATCGCCTCGGGGATGGCGCGAGCGTGACCGAACTGCCAAGGCTCGCCGGGGAACTCGTGTACTTCCAGCGTCAGGATTCGCTCCTTACGCTCGACGACCTGATATCGCCCGGGTGAGACCGTCGAGTTCGACTGTGAACTCGGCGTGCAGTGTGATCATCTGCTCGCTGCCCGGGCCATGCGCTCGATGACGCGACCCAACATGTGCCGGAACATGTGGCGGAACAGACCCGGTGACGAGTCGTCGAGCAGGGCGTGGACGACGACCGCGAGAATGTGTATCAGCTCGTTCGCGGCCGATACCGAGTCGCTCAGCTGCCCGGACAGCTTGACCGCCAGATCGACCGCCTTCGTCTCACCCGGCCGGGCCAACTCGTAGCCATGGGCGACGGCGAGCATGTCGAGGAGCTGGCGAGATGTCGGCAACAAGGTCGCGTCGGCCACCATCAGTCTCTCGATACCTTCCGGGGCCGAGCAGACCGCGCACGTGAAGTACTCCCCGGTGTCGACGCACTCCGCCGCGTCGAGGCCTTCGAGACCGACCCCGCCGATCGACGCCGGGTCGATCCGCCACCGGCCGTCCTCGAACATGAGGTAGACCCTGACGATCTGCTCGATCTTGTGGACAGAGCCCGAATCCGAAGGGGTGGGGTTATCGCTGGCGTTTTCGATGGACATTGCCGTTCCTGTCTGAAGTGTTGCGGATTACGCCGGGCGGACGTGCTCGACGGTTTGCTCGATATTCGGGCCGGAGTTCCAGCAGAGCCGACCCCTTTCGCCGTCGATCACGAAGGAGTGCTCGTCGGTATCGGTCAGCAGGCCGCGGATCTCGGCGCGGCTCCGCATGGTCGGCGGCGTGTAAACGCGGACGACATGGACCTCGTCACCCACGCGAAACCGGGTGTGGTCGACGGCGGTCATTCGGCGCGGCACGTGAGGATGTGGGGCGAGCTCTTCAGTGCGAACGCCGCGCGGGTGAGCATGTCGGTGTGGTCGACGAGTCGCAGTAGCAGGTCTTGATGGTCGACTTCGGCGAGAGTGCCGCCCATCGCAGCCAGGACTGCGTCGATCTCGCAACGGTCGAACGAGGCGGTGGATGTGACGGTCTCGATGTATCGCAAGGTCAGCCGCGACCAGTCCGGCGGGATCGCCGCGACGGGAGCGCGCGGGGGTACCACGTCGGGCGAGCCGTGCAGCGCGTTCACCCACGCGCCGAGCGCCAAGAGTTCGCCGCGCAACTCGGCTGCCCTACGTTCGGCGCCGATCAGTTCCTGTGTCCGCTTGACCAGCGCCTTGTTCGCTTCGGCCAGCATGTGCCGGACCAGATCGGAGTCATCGACACGGCTCTGAATCGCCCGCACCCAGCGGCCGAGGAACAGTGCGATGTCACCGCGCGGGGCGACCTCGTTCAGCACCAGTTCGCTCGGCGTTTCCCACCTTTGGCCGCGCCCCACGCTTTCGGAGTCCACTGTGACGTCTTCCGGTCCGGACTCGCGGAAGGTCGCCGCGCTCACGATCCCACCGGGCGTGAGCGTGAACGCCGTGGAGTACATGGCACGGCCGGCCATGATCTCGAGCGAGCACACGTGAACCTTCCACTGGCCGGTGCGGTAGCCCAGGGTCCAGCCGCTGTCGAGGTCACCGAAGATGCCGTTCAGGGTGGCGACCTGATGTGCGGTGGTCGCGGCCTCCAAAAGATCGCTGAGACTGATTTCGCGAGTATCGCTGTCGTACATCACTATTCACTCATTGCGTTGAAATGTTCTGCCGGAAATCGGCAGCACGAAGAAACGCACCGAGTTCAGATGCGAGTCATGAACCGGATCAGAAGAAGATCAGGCCGACAACCACGGCCACAGCCAGCCGACAACACGCACAACCACCCAGCCGAGAACCTCGGAGATGGCCAGCGAAACCCGCACTAGCTGAGCGCACCTGGCGCCGAACCTCTCGACACTCGATCGCCGGGTGTCGTTGGGTGATCGGCTGCGCCCCGGGGCGTTCCGGCGCAGCGAGCTATGGGATCGGAAGTACTGAAATATGTTCCAGGTCTGGCCCGTTCAGGCAAAGGCATGCCATCGAGGCTGAAGTTGTTGACCAGCAGTCCCGGCCACCGGCTGCGCCGACCGGGGACAGAACCCCCGATTCGAAAAAATTTGGCCGCTCGTCCAGCCGCAGACCGTAGGTCGGCGGTGACCGATTCCGCAGTGGCTGGTCAATCCGAGGGTCAGCGGATCCGCAGCAGCGGTGTGGCCTGGAGTGTCGGTCAGTAGAGGTTGGAGGGCAGCCA
The DNA here is from genome assembly GCF_045040005.1 of Nocardia sp. NBC_01377. Classification (NCBI taxonomy): domain Bacteria; kingdom Bacillati; phylum Actinomycetota; class Actinomycetes; order Mycobacteriales; family Nocardiaceae; genus Nocardia; species Nocardia sp. NBC_01377. The sequence continues at coordinate 379,813 of NZ_CP109567.1, read as the reverse complement.
CCAGTCCTGGATGAGTCCGATCTCGGGGGCGATCTCCCCAGAGCGCCGTTCCTGGCCGCGGGCGATAAGGACAGGTACAGCACCGGTCTTGGCAAGGTAAGAGCAGCGCGCAGCGGAGACGGTAGCGCAGCCGGGGTGCAAGGGCGCCGATGTGGAGCAGTGGCCGTCCTGGTCGACGAATACGACCGCGTCAGCGGGATCGGCGGGCAGTCCGCAGTGCTGGCAGCCCCACTGTTGCTGGGCGACGGCGAGGCGGCCGCGGTGGATCATTCGCCAATGCGGCTGCAATGCCCCGGCCGGGTCGCCGGTGACGGGAGTGATCCACGGGATCGGCATGAGTTGATGGTTGGGTCTGCGGAGCCCAGCGGGGTTGTGGTCGATCCCTGCGGAATCGAGCAGCCGCCACAGCGGCGCGAGGATCCCCGCCGCCGAGCACCAGGAGGTCCCGCAGGAGACGGTGCCGGTCTCGAGCCCCAGCAACCGCGGCTGCCCGCAGTCATCACACGGCAGCTCCCGCAGTTCGAGCGCTTTCTGAGGCTCGGGGGTCACCGTGACCAGGTGAGACAACGTCGTGGTTCCTTCCGGGTCGCCTGGCGTGTTCACGCGGCGATAGCCGTTTCACTGTAGCGAGTCCGGTGCTCTACCAGGAGATTCTGAGTTGCCGTCAGCTGTGGTGGCGTGATCTCTGGCGGTCAAGGCAAGACTTCGCCCTCGACGCCGAGTTCGTAGGCCGCAGACTGCCAGGGCACGGCAATGCCTCCTCGAGGGCACCCGGTCGAGCTCATCGGATATCTCGACGACCGAGGATCTAGCCTGCTGATCCCGTCCACAGTCCTCGATGAACTCGCAGGCCCCTCGCCGGTGTCGGAAGCGTGCAAGGACAGTTCACCGCCGCCCGGCCTGAATCACTACATGTGCCAGAGGTTTTCACGGACCTTCGATCTCGAGGGGTGCAACGCGCATCGCAAAGTCGCCTGGTTCACCGATCGGATGAGCGAGTGCGTGCGCGGCGATCTCGGGCGCCGTGCCGAAGTAGCGCGCGGCGTTGTCGACCGGGCCGTCGTCGCTGGTGGCGTGGCGCAGGCAGTAGCTGCACTCGTGGGTGTGCCGATCAGGCAGGCTGGCAACGACCCAGCGGCCGTTGCGTCGCACCACGGGAGTGACTTCCTCGGTCGAGAACATCCAGCGATCGGGGTCGGTCCGCGAGACGAGCAGGATGCTCGGCCCTTCGATGTCGAGGACCACCGGCTCGCTCGCGCGGTTGATCAGGATTCGGCCCTGGAGTGCCTGGGCGGCGAGCCGGTCGAGGTCGCCGCCCGAGCCGAGAGGTACGGAGTTGCCGACAATGCAGTCGGTGCAGCCACATTCGGGCGGGTCGATACCGACTCCGTTGTTGATGAAATCGGTCTTGTCGAGGACCGGCATCAGCGGTCCCCACCGTGCGCCAGCGAGATCGAGGTGTAGAAGTTGATGCCGTCGAGGCGCCGCAACCGGGCACCGCAGGTGCAAGCCCAGGCGACGTAGGCGTAGAAGCCGGTGACCCCGCGGCCGCTGTAGGACCACCGATGCAGGATGTGCTGATCGGCGGCGGCGAGGGTGCGGAACCGGTCGAAGGTCGCCCAATGGAACGATGCGGCGTCTGGGTAGGTCCGCGGGACCGCCAAGGTTTCGTCGACCTCGAACAGGGCGGCCAGGGTTATGCCTTTCTGATCCCAGGTCGCTTCCCGGTAGGTCAAGGTGCCCGACTGCCTGCCGAGGTTTCCGTCGCCGGACAGGGTGACATCGAAGGAATGGTCGTGGGTATGAGACGGTCGACGGTGCGCGTCGACCACGGCCGCAACGGCTTTCGTCGCTGCTTGGGTGATCGCGGGCAATTCGATAGTGTTGGTGTGAAGTTTCATGACTGCGTCTCGGCTTCTTTGTCCGGTGTCGATTCGGGCTGGATGAGAGCGCGTAGCGCCACGCCGAATTCGGCAGCACGCGCTGGACCGCGCGGCAAGGTCGTGACGATCTGGACCTTGCCTCGGTGTGGGGTGTAGACGTTGCCGCCGTCGTTGACCAGCTCTGGTTCGCAGGCCACGATGTCGAACGACGGGGCGTGCACCGTCAAGCCGCCGCGCGTCCGATAGACGCTGCTACCGATCGCTTTTGCCATCGCGTGCATGTCGCATCGCAAGGCCTCACGGTGGTCGGTCTCCGCGTCGCGGGCCTCGTTCGCGCTGGCGGCCAACTGCACCAGCGGTGCGAGTGCGCGGCGGCGGATATCGGCGACAATCGCGTCGATGGTCCGCGATTTCGAGATCCGAATGGTCGGGCCCGTTGGATAACGAACCGATGCAACTCCGTCGGCACCTGCGGTGTGACGACGAGCTTGCCGCGAAGGGAGGTTTCGGAGCTCTGGTCGCCGTCGAGGAATTCCAACGACTCGTCAGTCGAGGCGACCAGCTCGTCGTCGCGTTCCAGCTGGAACTCGGGTAGCTCGGCAGCGATCTTCTTGATCAGCTGACGGAACTCGTACTCCTCCTCTATGGACACGGGGTTACGCTCTTTCTGTTGCAGCGGACGCGGATTCGAGCGCCTTGGCTTCGCGGGCTTCGGCGGTGCGCAGCATCGATGCCAGGCGGTCCCGCTCCTTCTTCAGAGCGACGTAGCGCTGAAGACGGCCGTCTTCCTGGTTCTGGATGCGCTGGGTGCGCTTGGGGCCGAGAGCGCAGCCGCCGGCGGCTGCGCGGTCAGTGATCAAAGGCTCCTCGAGCGGCTTCATCTGGGCCTCGATGCGGGCCAACTTCTCTCGCCAGTACGACGCGGGGCGGTAGTAGCGCGGCTTTGGTTTCGGCTTCGGTTTCGGCTGTTTCGGTTCCGGCAGCACGACGAAGGCTTCGTCCTCGTCGCGAAAAAACCAGGGCAACAACGGCTCGACCCAGGACTTCACCCGGAAAACCTGGTTGTCGCTCGGAGGCCGTGACGCGTTGTAGGTGTCCAAGCGTTGCTGAAGGACCGCCATGTATTCATCGAGAGTGACCGGCTCGGTCAGGGCCGGTCCGTACGCGCCGAAATCCATCACTCCGGCACCGCAACGGTGCACTGGCTGCCGCAATCGCGGCGATGGGAATCGGCGATATCTTCGGCCGAATTGTGCGCGCCCATCGTTATCGCGAGATCGACGAACAGCTGCGCATGGGGGCAGCGCATGCTCTGGAAGGCCGCCCAATTCGCTTCGCTGGCGCACACGAATGTCTCGAGGCGGTCGTACAGGTCAGCATTGATTTCAGCCATGGGATACCTCCGAGAGATGTTCAAACGGGCTCTGCGCCCGTGCGATGAGTGCGGTTACCTGCCAGGTCGGGCCGCAGATTGGGCAGGTGGCCACCGCGCCGCCGTCGACGGCCGGTCACAAGCCGGGCCTCGTCGAATGCCTCGACGACCAGGCGGTGGACTGGGTGACATGCAGTTCTTCGCGGCAATAGCGTCAACGCGCTGAGTCCGCGACCGCATACGCGTTGCGACAGTGGCAATCGCGACCCGAAATGGTCCGGCTGGGAGCATTCACGCACCAGCGCCCAACCGTCGATGGCGCTCGCACCGCCGCTCGGTGCCGGATTCGAAACGCACGTCGTCGTCGGCGCCGAGGACTACCTTCGGTGCGCAGACCTCGTCTTCGAAGCAGATGTGGGCTCTATGTCCGACGCGGATCACCCTGCCCATATCCATGGCGGTGCGCAGCGTGTCCGCGTCAGCGCTCCACATATCCTGTCCCGACGGTGAGAGCGGCACGACGCGGAACATCAACGGCAATAGGCTGTCTCCTTCCCTGAGGAGCTCCAGCTGATCGAACCCGGTCCCCTCGTAGAACCTCTCGGCCACGGTGGCGTCCGGGGCGTCCGACGGCGCGAAAACCTTTTGTACGCCCCGCAATTCGAAACTGGTCAGGGCGACGTTGGGGGTGTATCGACCTCCGTAGTCGGGGACCTCGACGACGCGGTACTCGCGGCGAAGGTTCTCTCTGGCTTCGGGGAAGTCCGTGCCGGATACTTGCGCGGTGACAGCGAGGTAGGCATCGAAGGTGTAGACCTGCTTCTCCGGGCGCTCCGGAGTGATTCGTCCGTCACGCGGATGTCGTTCGTCGCCGCATTCGTCATCGCAGAGGTGCAGCGCCGCTGTGTCGGGAGCGGATTCGACTTTGTCAGTGCCCTTGGGCATTTCTGAACTCCAATTCTTCTCGAATAGTGTTTACCTGCAACGGTTTCGATCGGCTGCGACTCCCTGTGCGCCTCTGGAGGATGCGGAGTCGGTGTCGTAGCCATGCCGTGGCGCGGTGGCCTTGGCCGGGCGGTTCCCGAGTTCTCCGCAGCAGGTCCGATCAGAGAGGCCGATTGCCGATCGGCTGTCGCGGCCCCGAATTCGGTCTGCGCGAGCACCCAGCGGTGTCCCCACGCAGCCGGATGGCGGGCGGGATCTGCGTGGGCGCCGACGGGAGGTGCGTAGAGCGAGGGAGTACGACGATCGCCGGTTTCGATCGGGTGGGCCGACTCGGGGACTCCGGGTCAGGCCACTTGTGTCCAGATCTGGTTGATGAGTTCGCCGGTCAGCGTCGACCACGGCAGTTCGGCGATCAGTCTGCCGTGGTCGACGTGAAACGCCCGGATCGAAAGCCCGTTGCCCCGGCGAACGAATTGCACTGTCAACCCGGTGCCGCGGGCGTTCTCGTGCACGATCGTCCCGTCGCGCAGTTCGATCTCTTCGGCAAGTTCGTCGACGGTGTCGAAGTAGTCGGCGGGGAGGCTGGCGTCGCGTTGAGCGGTCAGCAGTTCCCGGTAGCTGGCACGGATGTCGGCGAGTTCTTTGGCGGTGAACGCGTCGGAGTCGCCGTCGGCCACCATCTGGCAGCCGCAGCGCACGGAGTCGGGATGGCGGCGCTGGCGCAAATTTTCGATCGCGGCGGTTACGGCGTCGCGGGCGCTGTGCAGGCTGTGCCCGATCGCTGTCTGTTCGTCGCCATCGGGGTAGATCTGTGCGAGCCAGTGCACGATCTGCGGGCGCGTCGAGGCCAGCCCTGCGGTGGTGGAGACGATGACCATGTCCGCCGCGGCGGGCATGCCGGTGATGGCGGTGCCGATGGTGGCCTCGATGGCGGTGTTCGTGCCGCCGGTATAGGTGACGCGGGCCGAACCCAGCCACGCGGTCAGCTCCGCGAGTTCTTCGGCGTAGACCTCGGTGAGCCGGTCGAGCGTGATCTCCCGGGCGGTGTAGGCGGCCGGGATGCGCGCTGCGGCCCACGCGGTGGGCAGTTCGCCACCGGCGGTCAGGTGGGCGTCCAAACCTGCCCACAACGCCGCCACTTCGGCGTCGTCGGAGCCGACCGTGCCGGGGTTGTTCGGTGCGTGGTCGGGCTGCGAGGGAGCGGTCAAGACACGGATCCGGGTCAGGGTGGCCTCGGCGGCGACCCGGTCGGTGCGCAGCACACGAGCGCGGTGCTCGACCGCGATCCTCATTCCCGATTCGGTGGCCACATAGATACTGGCCACGCGTAGGTGGCTGCCCGTGGCCTGCAACTCGTCGGGATCGATCGGGATGTCGGTCAGGGCACGAGGCCCGTTGTATCGGACGCCACCGAATTTGATGATCTCGAATTCGGTGTCCAGCTGGCATATCGGGGCTGCGAACAGGCCGCGGCCGTCGTAGGCGAGCCGGTACCGTACGCCGTCGCCGAATTCCACGACATCGCCGCCCAGCGGGTCCTCGCAGGTCCCTTCCACCTCGGCGCGGGCATCACGAAAGCGCTGTAGCAGGGCCTGGTCGGCGTCGGTCCAAGTGAGGTCTGCGGCGTGCTGGCCGTGGATCACCAAACCGGGGATGACACTGGTGATGGTGTGACCGGTCGGGTCGTAGGTGTCGACGTCGACGATGAGTGGGCACCGCTGGCAGGCATACAGCGATGTCCAGCCAGCAGCGACGGTGGGCTCGATCTCGACACCGTCGACGTCGCAGGGCTGGAAACCGTCCAGGTCGGGACGGTTGCCGCACCGGCAGGTCCAGTCGTCCTCGGCATCTGCCCGGATCTGGACGGAAGAGTGCACGTAAGCCATGGTGGTCGGCCCTTCTGATGGGGGAACACACAGTCCGCAAGGCGCGGGCTGGAGGGGAGGGGTGAGAGCAAGGGCAAGGGGGCGACGGCGCAGGTCGTGGGGTGCGGACGTGCTGTCCGCGAAGCCCCGGGCAGGAGACGCGTCCGTGACGGGCGAAGTGGGGCGATTACCGGTGTGGTGCGCGCAGCGAGAACGGCAGGTACCGCGGCCGGTTGCGGCCGGGTCGCTATCCTGCGTATTCAGCACATATTCGGCAATCGATCAGCGCGCGCTCTCGACGTGGCCGTGCCAGTCAGGCATGATACGAACATATGTTCGATTCCGAGGTGGGTGAGACGAGGGCCGAGCGGTCGGAGCAGCCGCTCAGCGACTTGCCGCGCGCGGCCCAGCTGGAGCAGCTGAGGGCCCGGATGGCGGCGATTCCGCCACGGTCCGGCGCCTCCGCTCCTCATGCCAGCGCACCGCAGCAAACGGGCCGCGTCACCGAAGATGTCGAAGTCATCCCGATCGAGGGGCCGCTCGGGCAGCTACTGCCCCACGGTGGGCTGCCCCGGGGAAGCGTGGTGTGCTGTTCCGGGAGCGCCACGATTCTGATGGGGTTGCTGGCCCAGGCGTCCGGCGCCGGACGCAACGTCGCCATGGTCGGCAACCCGGGGGCAGGGTGGCTGGCGTGCGCCGAGCTCGGCGGCGAGCTGGAGCGGATCGCTCACGTCCTGCCGCCGCCGGGCTCCGACGTCCTGGAAGTGGTAACGATCCTGGCCGACGGCATCGACGTCATCGCTCTCTCGGACCCGAGCGTGACCGCGGCACCGGCACGCTCGAAGGTGATCACCGCACGGATCCGTGAGAGAGGCGCGGTCCTGCTGACCGCCTCACCTACGGTGATCCGGCCCTCGTTGACCATCACCGCCCGCGCACGCGGCTACGACGGCTTGGGACAGGGCAGCGGGCGTCTGCGCCGAATCTTGTTCGAGGTCGCGGTGACCGAACGCAGCGGCAGCCGTCGCACCGCCCGGATAGTCCTGGACGCCACCCTGCCCGAACGGGTGCGCTGGCATCAGGCGGGCGCCTCACCGTCCCGGACACAGTCGGGGCTGGAGCGGACCGGATGAACGACCTGCTCGGCGCTCCGGCAACGCGACAGGTCCGGCCGGACGATCGGCGTGATCGTCCGGCCGGACTCTTCGAACGGGTGGTGCTCGACGGGTTCAGTCGCCGTAGGTGAGGTCTCCGGCCTCTTGGATCACTCGGCCCGCGAGGTAGAGATCGCCGTTGGAGTCGAGGATGGCGATGATCTTCTTCTCGGTCCCGTGGTGGGTGGTGAAGAAGATCTTGTCCGCCTCCTGGGTGTTGCTGAAGTTGGTGTTGACCGACAGTTCGATACTGTTCGGCGAGCCGACCAGGACGTCCTTCTTGCGGGGCTCGTCCGGATAGCGCTGGTTCTGCCGCAACGCCACCCGACCGTTCGGGTCGCCCTCGGTCCAGTCACTGGCGACACCGAGATCCAGATCAGGCATTGTTCATTCCTCCTCCCGCCCGAGAATCACCTCGGGCGCACAACGAGCTCTCCGTAATTGATCCGAAGAGCACAAACCACGCGATAACCGAACGGCGAATAATCGATGAGTCATGCATTTTGCACTCATCGAAAAGCAGACCGTCCCCCTGTCCGCCACATGATCTCTCGCGTGGCAGATTCGAGCATAGTGGCCTCTAAGTGCAGTTTTCCGGGTTACAGACAACGTAAGGCGAAGATCGACATTTATACACACCGTCCCTTCACATCGGAAGAAATATTCCGAATACGGACCGGTCGCATTCCTTGGTAATCGAAAGATAACCGAGCGATGAGACCAAAAATTCAGCCGATCGGAAGCCATCGAATGTATTCGAGTGAATAGTGGAAGTCATCGGATCGAACAGTCGGAATCGATGCAAGCGGTGCCGCCGCGTCCGGCTCCCTGCTCGCGTCGTGGTGGGCGAGGGCAGCGGTCAACTGCTCGGTCCGCTCGGTCGCGGGCCTGGCACGGCCGAGTTCGGGCAGGTGTTTGTAGAGCGTCGAGCGGGAGCGCGCGAGGAGTCGCGCGGTCGAGGACGCTGATTGGTCGGGTGCACCCGCCTGATGTGCCGGTGTGCTGCTTGGACTCGACTCGCAGGATCAGATCGGCTCGCGCTGTGGCGCTACCGCGAAGGTGACCGGAACCGTCTCGCCCAGAACTGATTACACGTCGAAGGCATCGGGGTCGCCGTGCAGTTCCTCGATGCGCTCGTGCCTGAAAGGTCGGTGGTCGTGGGTCAGGTTCGCGCGGATTCTTCGATCCACAGGCGCGCATCCAGGGCTGTGAACGCCGCCTCGGCCTCGTTGCGGTGAGCCGGGTGGTGTCCTCGGCGAGTTCGAACCCGGCGTCGTAGAGGCAGGTCACCACTGTGGCGGCACTTGCTCGGCAACGGCTGTCCATCCGGGTGTACCCGGGGCGCCGTCGATAGATTCTCGGGTGAAAACGGCCGTTTCGGCCCGGTAGTGTCGATCGGCATGGCCACGCCCGAGATCGAGCAGGCAATGACCTGGACCGCCGTCATCGGCACCACTCCGGTCGTGATCGTGCTGCCCCGATTCCGTAGCGTGCACATCGCCGAATCCGGCACGCTGGCTACCGCGGATGCCTGGACCACCGCGCTCACCGAACACGGCGCCCAGCCGATGCGCGATACCGATTTCCTCGGCGATCCGGCACCGGGCTGGACGGTCACCATCGGCGCGGGTGTGACCACGGTGCGGATCACCGGCCCGACCGGACTCGGCGAAATCTACTCCGGCGGACTGGAAGCTGATACGCAGTGGCGTGAGCGGGTCGCGGGTCTGCATCACATCGGCGCGGGCTTGGTCCTCATCAGCGGCACCGCCGATCAGCTGACTCCAGACGCCGCGCTGGAAATGATGGAGGCCGAACGCGCGGTGTGGATTCGCGCCACCTTATGGATGTAGTTCAGTTCAGACCACTGACCGCCTGAAGTGGGTAGTCGGGCAAGGTCAGGTGTGAGTGCGACGGTCAGTGAGGTTGGTGACCTCCCTTGCCTGCTCAAGGTGTTGTCGGAGTGTCTGGTTGTCGATGGTCAGGCGGGCGATGTTCGCCGCGGCGAGGTCGAGGTGTTGTTGGAGCTGGTGGTTTCGACGGCGAAGTTTGGCGTTGCGGGCGACCAGCCGCGCGTGTTCGGTGCCGGCTGTTCGGTCGATGTGTGCGGTTGGCGGGGTGCGCCGGATTTCTCCGAGTTCTTTCACGATCTCGGGGTAGTGGCGGCGAAAGGTCGTGTTGGACAGCCCGAACTGGCGGGCGAGCGCCAGGACGCTGGGTCGTCGCCCGTCACTGTGGGATTGCTCGACTAGGTCCGTGAATGCTTGTCGCACTTGAAGTTCGGCAGGAAGGCTCATGTGTCCTCCGAGGCATGGCGGGCAAGGAAGTTCTCGATGTCGCCGCGGCGTGAGTGAAGTTGGTGCAGCAGTAGCGGGGGCGGCGTCGGCCTGGTGGTGAGTTGCCGGTCGATGTGGGTGATTTCGCTGCGCAGGTTGTCGACATTGTCCGCGGTGAGGGCGACGTTCCGGCAGACTAAGGGCTTGCAACTGCCGATGTCGGGGCGCAGGGTGTCGCGGTGGTCACGGCGCTGCTGACAGAGGGCTGTGTCGTGGGTGTGAACGCAGGTGACGTATTTGCCGGGATAGACGGCTGGGTCCTCGCGGTCCATGAGTCGACGAAGGCGTCGCTCGTCGGTGATGATCTTGCCGTGGAACCGTGCTTGGTCAGCGAACTGTTCGAGTCGGCGGGCGGCTTCTGCGGCAGCCGGGCCGACTAGGTGGGAGTGTTCGTGCTGGTCGGTCATGGTGAGCAGGTGTTCGCCGCGGGCGAGGGCTTGTTCGGATTCGACTTCGGCTCGGAATCCGGAGTCCGACGTTCCGGCGTAGCCTTCGAACATCTGAATGCTCAAGTGCCGAAACGCAATTGCGCCAGCAATGGAGCCGCCGGGGCGGCGGGCGATGAACCAGGCCAACGTGCGACGGAATTGCCTGGTTTGCAGTCTCCAGGTTCGCCCGTTGACGGTGGGGATGACGTCGTGGCGGTGGTGGGTGGCGCAGTAGTCGTTGATCCAGCTGAGGAAATTGTTGAGTTGTAGGGCGGTTCCTTTTGTGGTGATCACCTCGTTCTGGCCATTCGCGCCAGCACCGCATCCGTTTTGGAGGTGAGCGAAAAGAAGATCGGTGGAGGTGGGTTGGAGTGTTTCCAGGACCGTGATCGCGCGGGCAGCCGCAGCCCCGACGACCCAGGTTGCCTGGACGCCCGCCGGGTCGGTTTCGCCTTTGAAAGCAAGACTGGCGAGCTTATAGCGGTAGGTGTGTCCGTTCTCGTCGCGCTGGAGTTGCAAGCAGCCGCGGCGCAGATGTTTGATCTCGCTGTCGCGCATGCCGGACAGGAACGCGATCACCACGTAGGCGGCCGCCATCAGGGCGCGTGAGAGTCTGACGAGCCCGTTGAGCTTTGCGCCGTCGGTGACGATCTCCTCGACCCAGGGCCGCCCGTCCAGGTGAGCTGTAATCGAGATGTCGAATGGGGTGGCCTCGGCGACTCCGACTTTAGCCTGAATCCACCGATGAAATCGGTGGATTCAGGTGTGTCGAAATGAGGAAAGTGCCTTCTGAACTGGGATGATTGGAGTTCTCACGCAACAATCAGTTCCAGATCCGAAAGACACTTTCAGTGCGATTGTTCCACAGGTTCGCCGAGGATTCGGCGAGGTTCGATGACGATGGGCTCGTGTCGTGCGCGGGGTTGGTTCCGGTGATGGCCTTGGCCGAGCAAACCGGTTTGACCAGCATGTTCGATGAGAGGATCGTGATCGACTCGCCCCGGATCGCCTCCGGGTCGGCGAATCCGGCGCCGAAGTTGGCGACGTTGATCGCGGGGATGTGCGCCGGCGCGGACAGCATCGATGACATCGAGGTGTTGCGCAGTGGCGGGATGGGTAGTCTGTTCGGTGGTGTGTACGCGCCCTCGACGGTGGGAACCCTGTTGCGGGAGTTCACCTTCGGTCACACCAAACAGTTGGAGTCGGTGATGCGCGCCCACCTGCTCGCCCTCATCGAGCGGGCGGGCCTGCTGCCCGGTATCGAGGTGCGAGCGTTCATCGATATCGACTCGCTGTTGCGTCCGGTCTACGGACATCAGAAGCAGGGGGCGTCCTACGGGCACACCAAGGTCGCTGGGAAACAGATTCTGCGCAAGGGACTTTCACCTTTGGCGGCCACGATCGGCACCGATCTCGCCGCGCCCGTGATCGCGGGAATGCGGCTACGGGCCGGGAGGAGCGGATCCGGCAAAGGCGCCGCTTCGATGGTCACCGCCGCGATCGGCACCGCCCGCTCGGCCGGTGGGACCGGTGAGATCCTGGTGCGCGGTGATTCGGCCTACGGCACCCGCAAGATTGTGCGCGCCGCTACGCGCGCCGGTGCCCGGTTCTCGCTGGTGCTGACCAAGAACACCGCGGTGAAAGCCGCCATCGCGTCCATCCCCGAGAACGCCTGGACACCGGTTCGTTATCCCGGCGCGGTCCGTGACCCCGACACCGGGGAATGGATATCCGACGCCGAAGTCGCCGAAATCTCCTACACCGCTTTCGCTTCCACCGACGATCGTGTCACCGCGAGACTGATCGTGCGCCGCGTCAAGGACGCCCGCTATCCCGACGCCCTGTTCCCCGTCTGGCGATATCATCCGTTCTTCACCGACTCCACCGAAACCACCACCGACGCCGACATCACCCACCGCCGCCACGCGGTGATCGAGACCGTGTTCGCCGACCTGATCGACGGCCCCTTGGCTCACATGCCGTCCGGGCGATTCGCCGCCAACTCCGCCTGGACCCTGTGCGCCGCGATCGCTCACAACCTGCTGCGCGCCGCCGGCACCCTGGCCGGGAACCGACTCGGGCGAGCCCGCGGATCGACCCTGCGCCGCAAGATCGTGAACATTCCCGCCCGACTCGCTCGACCACAACGCCGCCCTATCCTGCACCTGCCCCGCCACTGGCCATGGACCGGCGCGTGGCTGAGGTTGTGGCACAACACGATCGGCTACAAACCACCACCCCCGACCACCACCTGACCCGCCCCGGCCATCCGGCCCCAACCAGGAATCTCCGTGGAAATGCTGGGCACACCAGCGGTCACTCCACGCCCGAAACCCCGCTGGCCCGCACGCCGGAGGCGTGCGGGCCAGCTCCACATTCGATCAGTGGATTCAAGTTTAGCGGCGACGGCGAGGATGTCTGAGTGGTGGCGCATGAGGGTTCTGCGAGAGCAGTCCGCGAGGGTGGCCAGTCGACTCACGCTGATCTTTCCCCGATATCCGGGAAGCGGCTGGTTGCGGCGGATATGACCGTCGAGCACGGCCATCAGCGCTCGGTCAGCGTCGCGGTTGCGGCCCCGAGGCGTGGACGACGCTTCACGCCAGGTCGCCCATTCCGCGTGGGCGGCGAGAATGTCGGGGGCGAAGACATCGACGAAACGAATCGCCCAGGCAAGCAGCGGACCGTGAACCTGCTCGGGGATGCGGTCGGTCCGGTTCTCGGCCGAGGTCTGCTTGGACTCTCTCCAGCCGTCGAGGTGGGCTGGATCGAAGCTCAGTGTGTCACTGAGAACGTCGCGATAACGCCAAAGCATCCGGACCGCGGTGCGGGTCTTGACACGCTGGGACTGGTTGCGCGAAGTGGCACTCAACTGCTTGTTGAATCGCACCAGATCGGCGCCGACGATCGAGGCAAACCGCAGTTCGTGATCTGCCAGCGTGGATTGTCGGTCGGCCCATATCAGGAACGGCCGGACTTCGGTGAACCGTGTGCGGATCGTCGACAGTGATGGCCGAGGCTCGCCGTCTGGAAGTTTCCCGGACAGCATGGCGTAGAACAGCTCTTTCGCCATGATCCTGCAAGCGGGTGGGACGGTGGTGAAGTCGAGTATCTGGGCCCATCGGCCTCGGAACCCGTGGTCGGGCAACCCATCCGAGGAATATCCCCGCAATCCGACATCGCGCCAGCGCCGATAGGTGGCCGGAGGTGCCCATTCGATCTTCTCCCGGCCCGCGCCGTGACTGTAGGTCGCTGGGGTCGTTCCAGCGGCGGCTCGGTGCCCGACGATGGAAGGCTGCGCCCGCCGCGCCCGTTGCGGGATCGGGTTCTGAGCGAGGTGTTTTGCGCTCACCTGCCAACCGTAGAAGCGGTTGACTGCGGTGACCTCGCGATCCCATGTGGAGTCATCGACGCGGGGCCCGGCTGGGTCTCGTCGCCGCCAGGCCAGGTAGGCCAGGTGATCGGCGGTGCTGGCATCACGCCATGTGACGCGATTGCGGTTGTGCCACAGGAAGTTAAGGAAGGCCTTCAGGTCTCGCGCATAACCGATCTGAGTGTTGTAGGCCGCGCCGAGCATGTCGGCGGACATAAAGAAGCCGTTCAGCGCGGTGTCGTAGTCGAAACGCGGCGACAACAGAAACGGCGTTTTCGCCGGGATCGCGGCTCCGTCGCGCCACCGAATCCACTCGGCGGCGGTCGGTAACGTGAACGGCGGCAACACCGTGGGAGTCGGCAACTCAGTCGGGAAATAGCACAACCTCCATCCGAGAACAGGCACTGCGACAAAATACGAGCACCCCCGCGACCGACACGCCGAGATTGGGCGAAGCCGGTCACGACCGCCCGTCAGGCCGGTGAGGCTATCGCCGAAGTCGGAGTTCCGGTAGAAACGGCAAGAAACGACGGATTTGGCGTAGTTGCTGGTCAGGCCGACAGCTCAGGTAGTCCGTGCTGGTGGTCGAGGTGGCCGGAAAGCCGGCTTTCGGACGGATATGCCGTAGTGAACTGGTCGCGCTGGGTCGCGTGTCTTGCCGAGGTATTCGGCCGATCGATATGTCGGAAATCGGTTCGTCAGGATCGGTTTGTAGTGGCTACGCTGCGGTGATGCCTACGACGAGGTTCGAAAACGGTCAGCTCGTCATCGACGGCTACGACAGCGCCGTAGCGGTGGTCGACTTGCACGGTTACGGCGGCCGCGACAGAAAGGTCGCTCACCTGGGCGACCTCGCCAAGCACCACATCGATTTGGCTTTCGTCGTGGAGGCCACCGAACGGCTGCTGCGGTTTCCCGGCGATCCCACGGTGGTGCGTACAGCGTTGTGGCGATCGGCGATCGTGACCTTCGCACGCTGTTTCGACACCAAGTCCAACGCACGGCAGTTGGACCTGGAGGCGGCCAAGGTCTACCAGGCCGGGCTGCCCCGTCAGCTCCAGAAATATATGCAAGATCTGCGCGACAAGGACATCGCGCACGACGATGCCTTGGTGACCGACTCGAAAGTTTGTGCTGTGCTTGGCCCCGACAACCCTGATACGAAGGTCATCGAGGTGTTGTTCCTGCATATGAACGCCGACCAACTCTCGGATCCGACAGCCGTGCCGAACCTGCGCCGGCTGGCACAAGATGCATTCGGCTGGGTTGTGGCCGAATTCGAGCGGCGACGCGAACTGCTGGTCGAGGAGTTGCGCGGGCTCCCATACGAACAGCTCGTCACCTTGCCTGTCCCTACGATCCAACCGAAAAAGTACCCCCACCCGGTCTCGACGCCGTAGAGGGCAACACCCACTTCGGTTTTCCCGCGCAGGCGGCCGGTGCAGCTGGCCTGCGGTTCATGTCGAGCAGCCGAGGTGTCCGGAACTGTCCCATCAGGGCCGACAGGCCCGTTTCGTACATTCTTTTCGGTTGGCCGTCAGCAGAGATTTCTTCCTGAGAATTCGCTGATGTTGGGAACTCGCGAAAAGTGATGGCCGTTGGCGGGGTGGCACATCGGGCGGGACCACCACGTGGAAAGGATGTCGGCCTCATGCACAACGGCGTGTTCGACAAGGTCAGGGTCGGCAGTGGCAGCGAGGACGAACGCGGCGCAAGATCAGCGGGCGTGCGTCTCGGAGTGGTGGTGGATTGAGTGTTCGCCTGGTGGGGTGATCTGGTCTCACGAATCCGTTTCGTGGTCATCGGGGTGGTGGCCGCGGCGATGCTCGGACTGGCCTGGTACGGCGTCGGGCTCGAAGACCATCTGAGTTCGGGTGGCATGTTCGACCCTGGCTCGGAGTCCTCGGAGGCCGCGCGGGTGGCCGACGCGGCGTTCGGCCGCAACCACGATGGCGATGTCGTGATTCTCTACACCGCCCCCGAGGGCAAGACCGTCGACGACCCGGAGTTCGCGGACAAGATCGTCGACAGTCTCAACAGTCTGCCGAAGCGCTATCCGGAGCAGATCGCGGGGATCAATGCCGCCTATTGGCGCACCGAGACAGGCAAGATCAGCGGATCACGCGTGGCGACCGATGATCGCAAGCACGCGTTCGCCGCGATCGCGATCCGCGGTGACGACGACACCACGATGGTCCGCAACTATCGGACGGTCAAGGACGCCTTCGCCATCCCCGGCGTCGATGTGCAGGTCGGTGGGTTGCAGCCGGTGGCCGGGGCCCTGAACGACACCATCGCCGCCGACATCCACCGGATGGAACTGCTGGCGTTCCCGGCGGTCGGGGTCCTGCTGTTCTTCATCTTCGGCGGTCTCGTCGCCGTGTCGTTGCCGCTGATCGTCGGCGGGCTCACCGTTTTCGGCGCGTTCGGCATCGTGATGTTCCTGACCGAGTTCACCGAGGTCGCATCCTTCGTGTCCGCGGTGGTGTCGATGATCGGGTTCGGTCTGGCCATCGACTACGGACTTTTCATCGTCAGCCGCTTCCGCGAAGAACTCGCCGAGGGCTACGACACCCCGACCGCGGTGCGCCGCACAGTCATGACCGCGGGCCGCACCGTCGTGTTCTCGGCGACGATGATCGTCGCCAGCCTCGGCGGCATGCTGCTCTTCCCACAAGGATTCCTCAAATCCATCGCCTACGGCGCGATCGCCACCGTGTCGATGGCGGCACTGACCGCGATCACCATCCTGCCCGCGATCCTGGCGGTACTCGGCCCACGCGTGGACATGCTCGGGATCAAACGCTTACGCAAAACCAGATCCGCCGACGAGGTCGAAAACGGATTCTGGGGACGCAGTACCCGCGCGGTGATGCGCCATCCGATCAAGGTCGCCGTCCCGATCGTCGCCGGGCTGGTGTTGTTGATCCTGCCCATCGGCAACCTGGTCTTCGGCGGATTGAGCGAGAAATACCTACCGCCGGACAACCCGACACGTCTCGCGCAGCAGGAATTCGACGTACTCTTCCCGCTGCGCAAATCCGACCCCATCGAGCTGGTCTTCGTCGGCGCCGACACCAACGCCATCGGCGCACTGTGGAAACAAGCCAACACCGCACCCGGTCTGGCCGCACCGTTCGGCATCCCCTCGCGCTCGACGACCGACCCCGAGGTGTTCCGCACCACCGCCGCGCTCACCGACTCCGACGAAGCAGGCCTCACCATCGAATACCTGCGCGACCTCGAGCAACCCGACTCCGTGCGCATGCTCGTCGGCGGTGTCCCGGCGCTGCAGAAGGACAGCATCGACGCGCTACTGTTCTGGATGCCGTGGATGATCACCGCGGTTGTCCTGATCACCACGCTGCTGATGTTCTTGACCTTCGGCTCGCTCGTACTGCCGATCAAGGCCGCGCTGATGAGCGCGCTCGGTCTCGGCTCCACCCTGGGCATCCTGACCTGGATCTTCATCGACGGACACGGTGCCGGACTGCTGAACTTCACCCCGCAACCGATCACCGCACCGGTGCTGGTCGTGATCATTGCCATCATCTACGGCCTGTCCACCGACTACGAGGTGTTCCTGCTGTCCCGAATGGTCGAAGCGCGCGCCAAAGGCGCGTCGACCACCGAGGCAGTACGCATCGGCACCGCCCACACCGGGCGCATCATCACCGCAGCCGCCCTGATCCTGCTCGTGGTCGTCGGCGCCTTCGCCTTCTCCGACCTGGTGATGATGCAATACATCGCCGTCGGCATGATCGCCGCCCTGATCATCGACGCCACCGTCCTACGCATGCTCCTGGTACCGGCCACCATGAAACTGCTCGGCGACGACTGCTGGTGGGCCCCACCCTGGATGAAACGCATCCAACAACGAATCGGCCTCGGCGAACCCATCCTCGACGACGCACACCCCCGTAACGCCAACCCCGTCGACCTCATCCGGGCCACCCCCATCACCGACCCGGTCACCCTCCAGATCCCCGCTGTCTACGAACCCGACCCCCCACCACAACGACGTGCGCCACAACAACGACGACCGCCCCGACCCCGAACCACCGACCACGCCGACATAGAGCCGCCCACCACACCGATCAATCGCTGAACCCGCCCCCACTGAATTCACCACCAACCAAATACCCTCCAGCTCACTAACAATCGACTCGATCTGCTCGCCCGACCATCACCCTCGCCATCACGGTCTGACCACCCCAACGATCAAGAGGCTCCGTAGCCCCGATCCGGAGCGACCCCACCCGAGGACCCTGCGGCCGACACCCCGCGATCGGGCGAAGCCGACGGTCGCGGGGGTGGGGGCGGCGGCCCACCCCCTGCGACCGGTCACTGACCAGCTATACACAAGCCCAGACCGAGCTGGGGTGAACCCGCACCGCGTGTGGCCGCAATCAGTTTGTCTCGCGACGTGGCATCAGAGTTCTGTCTCAGAATCGTGGCATTCCCCAGGCCCACGAAATGTCTGCGATGGACTGACAGCGCATCCTCGTTCTGATACGCGCGTGCCCGAATCTGTCAGGTCTTGCGAGAGCAGAGGCCACGGAAGTGTCATGTGCTGTGGTCCACGAGCGTGGCGAGCCCTTCGCGGCTGCTGATTCCGGTGCGTTGAGATGCCCGGAACAGGTGTCCCTCCACGGTTCGGATCGAGGTGACGAGTTGTTCGGCGATCTGTCGGTTGGTCAGCCCTGCGGCGACCAAGGCGATCACTTCGCGTTGCCGCGCGGTCAGCGGGCAGGGGCATCGCAGCGATCGTAGTGCGGGTGTGGCGGCGCCGGTCGCCGCGGAGAGCCGTTCGGCCGACGCTGCCGCAGTGAGGGCAGCACCGCGAAGACCACGGTCGCGCAACAGGTTCGCCGCTTGCGCGAAGGTGTCGGCCGCAGCGATCCGGTCACCGAATTGCTCATAGCGGCCGGCGGCCTCGCACAGTCCGTCGCAGTCACCGGTCTCCAAACCGGTGGCGTGCAAGGCGGCGGCCGCGACCCGCGGTCCTTCGACGATCGCTACGAGCTCGGTGAGGCGTCGCGCTTGGTTCCGGTCGCCGAACTGGACCGCGGTTTGGCGGCACAGGACTTCGTGGGCGAAGAAGTGTTGCCCGCGAGCTATTTCGGCAGCCTCGACAGCGAGCGATACAGCGCGGCTGGTGACCCCGGCTGCGGCACCAACCCACGCCCGAGTGAGGAGCAGGACGCTCGGTGGGCTCAACGCCGCGGCAACCGAACCCGGTCCATGGTAATCCTGCAATAAGGTCGCCGCGGTCTCGTTGTCGCCGCTCATCGCCACAGCGGTGACCTGCTGGAGCAACGCCCACGTCTGTGTCCAAGTCGATTCCGCGACGACATTCACCGCTCGAGCTTCCCTGCACCGCTGGACAGTCACGGCCAGATCTCCATGAGCGATCGCGACAAGTCCTTCGATGAACTCCCAGTAGGAATACGCCAGGGGGAAGTCCAACTGCTCGCGAGTGAGCTGCGCGACCAGACCAGCGGCCTGTGCGAGGTAGCCGCCGGTGTAGAGCCCTAGCAAGTGATGAACACTGTGCAGCAGATGGGCGGTGGCCGAACGAGTGGAGTTTCTGCCCATCACATAGCCGCGCTCGGCAGGCGCGGCCATAGCGCTGTAGCGGCCCAGCATGGCGTTGCCCGTGGTGAGTCCCATGAGGGCAACCAGCTCGTAGTCTTCGTTGAACAGCTCTGCCGAGTCCAGCGCCACCTGCGCCGCCTCGACCGCCCGCGCCGGGTTGATCTGGAACGCTGCCGTACACGCTACGGCCGCATCGTAGATGCCTCTCAAACCCGCTGCGGCGGCCTCGTTTTCCAGCGCAGCCACGCAATTTTCTCCGGGCGGCCCCACCATCATGTCCTTGATCACAGCAGCGAGTACCGTCATGGCGACTCGTTCTCGCGGTGACTTGGCCGATGCTGCCAGCATGGTGGTGATCTCGTGCGCCTCACGGAAGCGTTGAGTGTCGATCAACCCACCGACGTGCGCCCAGTGGGCCCGGTACCCGCCACCGGCCGCGACGGCGTGGCGCGCGAGGCGTTCAGCGGTGATCGGATCCGACAGTCGCAGCGCTGCGCGAGCCGCATCGATCAGCAGGTCGCTGTCAGGGGCGAGATCGGATCCACACATGAGCACCGCTCGTCGGACCAGCATGATCGGGCCGGGAGCGTTGTCGTGGAGTTCCAGTTGGCGTGCGACCTTGCTTCGCAGCGCTTGCAACCGGGTAGGAAGGCTGCGCGCCCGGCGGACTTCCCCGAGCAGAGGGTGCGCCAGCCGTGCCACCGCCGGTGCTGCGTCGGTGTCGATGACGATCAACCCGGCACGGTGGGCGGCTTCGACCGCGTCGGGATCGCACAACGCCGTGAGCACCGCGACCTCGAGAGGGTCAGCGACCGACACCAGGTCCACCACGACCAGTACAGGTGCCGGTTGACGGGCGATACCGGCGTCGATCAACTCGGTCAGCGGCGCCGAGATCTCCGGGCGGCCCTCCCACACCCACACCCCGTCTCGTTCGCTCAACCGGCCGTCGGCGCGTTCGCCCTCGACCAGGTGCCGCAGGTGCAGCACGTTGCCGCGGGTGAAACGCCACAATCCCGCAGCGGCGGAGGATTCGAGGTGCCCGCCCAGTGTGCGGGTGAGTAGATCGGTGGTCTCCTCTTGTGAGAGCGGTTGCAGATCCAGCCGTGCGATGAGTTGGTCCTTCCACAACCCTGTCACCGCGTCGGGGGCGGGTTCGCCGCTGCGCATCGTCAACAGCACATCAGCGTGCGAATGCCGCACGATCTGGTGCAGCGCGAGTGCGGACTGCTCGTCGAGCAGGTGCGCGTCATCGATGACCAGGAGCACGCGATCCCCGCTCCCGTCGCCGGTCAGTGCGTTGACGACCGAACGGATGCGTCCTACCGAGTCATGGACGTCGGTCTCGATGACCTCGGCGAAAACCCCCAATGGCACCGACTGCGCCGATCGGGTAGCCACGAACCAGCGGCACCACCGCCCCTGGCCCTGCCAGTAAGCGAGGACCTCTGCGGCCAGACGGGTTTTGCCGACACCGGCCGGGCCCGAAAGGACCACGCCGTGGGCTGCGGGAGTAGTGGATTCCCGTAGCCGGTCCAGTTCCTCGGCCCGCCCGATCAGCGGCCACGCCGCAACCATGGTCTCAGAATAATCGTCGACGGCACCGGATAAGGCCAGGTCACGCGATCGTATCGTCATCGCCGCCCTCGAGCGCGGATCGCGGCGAGTTTCACCTCGGCCATCGCCAATACCGACCCCACCGCTGCCACGTCCAGGGCCAGAACCTTCGCGATCACCTCATCGGTTACGCCAGCAGCGCGTAGCCGCAGCGCCTCCAGATATGGAAACGGCAGTCGATCCATCGCCCATCGATCCCGCTCGTCCTCGTCCATCAGCCCACCCCACGACCTTTCTGCTCTCGACTAAAGGGGCTAGCGCACACCCGGCTTCCGCACGGGAACCGACTGATTCGCAAGGACCCGGCCAGACCCTTCGCTGGTGAGGCCGGGAACCTGCCGTCTTGCCGCCTCGGACAGCGACGCTCAGCGCAAGGCAGGGTCGGTTGCCATCGAACTGCTACCCGTACCCACCAAGAGTCCGTCGAGTCCGTCCAGGACCACGTTGGCCAGTTCGACCTGGACCGGGCGGATCGAGTCCAGCACCAGGATTTGCGGTTTCGGGACCGGGGGCTGGGTATAGCAGACCGTGCGGACCATGCGAGTTCCCGGCGCGACCTGCGAGAGCAGCACGCTCTGCTTGCCTCCGACCGGGACATCGATCTTTCGGGTATCGCCACCATCCACCGATGCCCAGCACCCCAGTGGATCGACCTCCGTGGACGTGACGGTGACCTTCACCCGCTCACGGCCACCGACAGGCTCCGGATCCAACGCCGTCGCCGAAGCCGAGCCCGGCCACACCGCGACCGCCGTCGCTGCTGCCAGCGCGAGCACTGTCGCCCCAATAGTGTTGTGTCGCATCACATACCTCCGTTCGCAACAGCACAGGATCGGAGCCCTGCTACTGCGGATTATGTGGACCGAAACCGGCCCTACAACCAGTCTTGGCCCGGCCGCAGTAGGCGGCTGAAGTAGCGGCCTACCCCAATCGCGTCGGAGATCGCATCGCGAGATGACCGACCGCGAGCACGGTCAAGCCCGGTCGTCCGCTTCTCGGACACTGCGGCATGCCGTGGCCCGCTCGTGCACCGGACACGGCCCGGGCAGTCACGCACATCAACAGCCGTCGGCGAACTCGGCTTGCCGATCACCGTGCGCTCCTCGACCCGGGCACCGTCGGCGAGCCTCACGCCGCCGTGCAGGACCGCGAACGCGGAGATCACCGCGCCCCGGCCCACCGCTATCGGGCGAAGCGTACCGAGGTGGTCGGCGGGCACGAACACCGCGAACCTGCTGAACCGCGTATCGGGTTCGGCGTGCAGCAGACCGGCACGGTCGAGTTCGGTCACGGTCATCTCCGAGCCAGCCATCAGGGTGTGTGGCGTCGGTGATCCCATAGTGGTGTGGATGGTCATGGCGTCGCTCCTGCGCCGCAGTGGGGTGGGATAGGCCGCCTCGGCATCTACCAGGAGACGAAGAACCGGTTCTCATCGACCACGGGCTCTGCGGCACAGGAGAATCTGTTGCAGGATCGGCAAATCTGCTGGCGCAGTGCGGGGTCGCCGCAGCATCGGCCGAATTTCGGGCGGATATGGCGTAACTCGCTGGTAGAGGGCGGGTTCTGCTGGGTGCTGGTCAGGCCGGGGTTGTCGGTTGAGGTGGTCGCGGTAGATCCGGTATGCCTTGCGGCATGTGAGGCATGTACCTGTACCCGACGTCCGCGTGTCCCCCCGCGACGCCGATCCGCACGGGCCGCGCGCCCCCTCCGAGACCCGAACGGTCTGACCGCTACCCTTCGTCCTCTTCTTCCAGGCGCTCGTACTCCGCCGCTGCGTCATTGAAAGCCTGGTATACGGGATTGATCAGCTTCAGCCTGATCGCACCGGTGGGCTTGGGCGGGGATTGCACCGGATAACTAGCCGACAACACGATGACCGATTTCGGCAGCTCCCAACCGACTTCCTGGTCGAGGTCATCGTCTCCGGTAGCCCACCGTGTAGGTTCGGCGAGTTCGGAGGTCAGGCGCGCGGTCAGACCGGCGAACGCGTCGGTCAGGTCGGCGTCTACATCACCGACGGTGGTGACGTCGGTGATGTAGACGCTGAAGTCATTCAGCATTGTTCGCGACGGTCGCCATCGCTTGACCTCGAGGACACTGGCCCGGGCGAGGCCGTCCTGGCGGTTGATAGCAAGGTCGGTCGTCACCTGGAGGCTCAGCGTCTTGCTTGTTTTGGGGAACGGCTCGAAGCGCCAGCCCGCCGCGGCACAGAAGGGCTCTACATCGGCAACGGTCCAACTCCAGTCGAATGCCGCTGCCAGCCGCGCGATCCGGACCGCGCCGTCGTAGTCGACCTGCATGTTGTGTACTACTTCCTGTTGAGATGTGACGGCGATCGCCGTTGTTACGGCCGGTTCTCGAAGCGTGTGGCGAGCGTATGTGGGCGACCACGACGCCAGCCAGCAAAGCACCAACAACCCGACCCGCAGCGCGACAACCTCAAACCCCACCACTGCCAGCGGGTTACGCCCTATCCGCCCGAAATTCGGCCGATACTACGGCTCCCCCAGTGCGGGTTCTGCTCGATATCTTCGAAGTCCGGTCCGAGCAAGGATGCGCGACGATGGACGACCGCGCGATCTGGGACACCCTCACGGTGCGTGATGCCCTGGACCGCGGGACCACGGCGCAGTCGTGCGCGCGCAGCGCCCACAACCTCACCCCCGCCGAACTGGCCGCCCGCAGCAACTACCTCGCGTTCACGGTCTCGTAGGGCATATCGGTGCGGGCGGTGACCATGTTGCGGGTGCTGAAGACGCTGGGTGATCTGGCACGCCTGCATCTGGGAGCCTGACCGCAGTGGACCGTGTCCTGTCCCTCAGTGGGCAGGAAAGGTCCGGCGGTGTGCTGGTCAGACTTGCGCCCGGTTCAGGGTGCGGTCATCCGTTGCAGGTGACGCCGGGTTTCCTGGGCGTCGCCGAGCGAGCGATGTCCCCCGCCGTTGGGTAGCCACCGCGGTGAGCGGGCGTGGTTGGCTCTGAGGATCATGACGTCGGCCCAGTGGTTGGCGTCGGCGAGGCGGGTGCGGCGGATCCCGGCGCGGGCGCAGTCGCCGACAATGACCGTCTGGTCGTAGTCGGCCTTGTAAGCCAATACGATTCGATCTTTGGTCGCCCGCAACACTTTCGGATAAACGGTCTTCCAGTCCGGCACGCCCTCGGCGGTGACATCGTCGTCGCTGATGCCGTGTACCGCCTGCGCGTCGGGGGTGATCGGGGTGCCGGGGTTGATCAGGGTGTCGAGCAAGGTTTTCCCGGTGCAGGCGTCGATGACCGCGATCTCGCAGACCGCGCCGTAACGGTCGGTGGTCTCGGTGTCGAGGATGACCGCGACGTTCGGTTCGAGCATGGCGCGGGCGAAGCGGATCGCGGCGCCGGCGTCGGAGTGCAGTTGGATGTCGCGGCGGTAGGCGCGCAGCCCGGGGTGGGCGTCGATCGCGGCCGCGACATCGGCTTTGGTGGGGCCGTTGTCGAGGCGTTCCCAGTCGATCTCCCAGCGGTCCGGGCCCGGAACCCACCATCCCCACATCTCGATGCCGTGTTCGGCGCCGAACCGGTCGAGGAAGGCGCGGATCACCCTCGCGCGGCTGGCTTTCCGCCCGCCGACCAGGTCCAGCAGGGGTGATTTGGTGCCCTTCGGTGTGGCTCGCAGCGCCTCGAAGTCGACATCGGGGGTGTCGAGCAGAGCCTCCACGTCCCGCGTGCGGTACAGCGGCACCTGCACCGTCCGGTACCGGCCGACCTCCTTGGTGTGGTGGCGGATCGGTTTCACCCAGCCGTGTTCGACCATGATGTCGAAGTGTCGACGCTCGACGTCGAGGATCTCGCGCGCCGCGTGATCGGCGGTGACGACACGGTCGGCACGCACCTGCTCGACGAGGTCGGTATCGGCGGCCAGGGCGTCGATGTCGGTGCGCTGGTAGCGCCCGTATCGGCCGGTCATGAGCCCGCGTTCGGTGGCCACCCGTTCCAACTCGTCCCATTTCCAGTCCAACCGGGCACAGGCTTCGTCCGCGGTGACCGAGGCCGCGGTCCATTCGGTGCGGGCGGTGATCACCGCCTGGACCACATCGACCGCGAGGGCGTCGACGGCGGCGGGCGCGTAGAGGTCGTAGGTGGTGCCGCGATTGGTGAAGGTGTCGACGACCTCGAGGTGTCCGGCCTCGGCGAGTGCGGCGATATCGCCCGGCTGCACCGGCAGACTCAGCCGGTGCGCGAGCCGATCCGCACACCGGGTCATCCCGATCGGATGCTCGGCGCCGAACCGCGCCACGATCGCGGGCACCAGGGCACGGATCTGCTCGACCTGGGCGGGTGTCCACCCCTGAGCGTGCTCGCGGGCGGGCAGCATCTCGGCCGCGTCGGCGCGCTCGAACTGCCACCGCGGCATGTCGAGCGCCGAGGCAAGGAGTTGGGGACCGAGGTACATGCGGTCGCTGGCGGTCATCGCGGATCCCTTCCGATCACGGGTGTGAGCGTGGCTCACCAGCATCATTTCAGGACCATACGACAAGTCACCGACACGCGAACACCCTGTGCCCGAACATGTTTCCGCTGATCAGATGCTCGGCCCATTCAAGTATCCATATGGATACCAACCCTGAACCAGTGAGCGCGGCCGGAGAACCACGCCGTGCGCGAAAACCGACACCACCCGAATTCGATTGCCAACGCCAACTGTCGGGTATGGGGTGGAACTCATGACTGGGTTGGTGGTGCCGGTACTCGACGCGGACATGGTCCGGTTGCGACCGTTCGCGGCCTCCGATGTGGACTTGATCATCGCCGCGGGCAAGGATCCTCTGATTCCCTCGATCACCTCGGTCTGCGCCAACGGGGACGAAGCCGACGCCCGAGAGTTCATTCGACGGCAGCACCACCGTGCCTGCACCGGGCAGGGGTGGTCGTTCGCGATCGCAGATCCTGGCACGGACACGGCCGTGGGACAGATCGGACTGTGGCGGAAAGAGATCGGCCACGGCCGGGTATCGATCGGATATTGGATCGAGCGCAGCCATCGCCGTCACGGCTACGCGGGCCGGGCATTGCGCCTGCTCAGTTCCTGGGGCTCGACCCTCGATGAGGTGACGC
Organism: Nocardia sp. NBC_01377; assembly: GCF_045040005.1. Classification (NCBI taxonomy): domain Bacteria; kingdom Bacillati; phylum Actinomycetota; class Actinomycetes; order Mycobacteriales; family Nocardiaceae; genus Nocardia; species Nocardia sp. NBC_01377. The sequence continues at coordinate 354,155 of NZ_CP109567.1, read as the reverse complement.
GGCTGGAGCTCTACGTCGAGCCGTGGAACGAGGGATCATGGCGCGCTGCGGAATCGGCCGGATATCGACGTGAGGGCTTGCTACGCCGGTGGCAGAAGATCGACGGCCTGGCCGCGCGACATGTACATGTATGCGCGCTTTCCGGATGCCGACTGAACCGGCCGACCACGCTCAGCGCTGGGGGACAACAGCATTCACCGGCGTCGTCGATTCTGGACAGACCAACTCCCGACAGTAGAACCCGAGCGTGTCTACCCCTGCCGCAGTCCTCATCCCGGCGCCGAACGCGGGGTCCGGCCCTCCGGTGGTGTCCAGGGAGTTGCGTCACCGATGTGTCATCGGGCCTGGATCGCGGATCTAGAGTCTGAGCCGTGGGAAGTATCGTTTCGTGGGTCGCGGTGCGTGGACGGTCGAGGGCAACGGTTCTGAATGCGCTGGATCTGGCCGAGATCGAGAGCGCGGAGTCTGGCGCGGAGTCGGTGTCGTTCGCCGATTGGCATATCGTGTTCAAACCCGATGTGAATCCGCCGGGGTTTCTGCGCTATCCCGAGGTGTTGCGACCACTGTCACGGGGGGCCGAGGTAGTGGCGTATTACGAGTCCTCTTTCGGGCCGAGTAGTTCGGCGGTGGGCTATGGGGACGGGCAGCAGATTTGGGGTGTACGTCATGATCGGGATGTTTCGGTCGATCATCTCGAACTCGAAGGTGATCCGCCGGGCGGGTTCGCCGATGTCTTGGCTCGCGCGCGTGTGAATCAGGAGTCCGGTAGCGCGGAAGTGGACTACTTCTGCGAAGTACCTACCGAAGTGGCGCGGTTAGCGACGGGTTTCCGGTCGGGCAGTGTGCTGCGTGGGACGCGGCCTGCGGAATACTTCTCCTCGGTGTGGGCCTGCACTGCTACGAGAGTGCACTACGGGTATCGGGTGAGTGGGTTGAGAGACTGGGGGCACGCGCGTGAGGTGCTCGGTGCGCTCGGCGATGTCCATGATCGTGAATATCTGGGTGAGGACGTGCTCAACAGTTGGCGTGAGGAGCCTGACGGTCGGTGGACCAGTTTCGGCTACACCGAAGACACGCCGGTCCTGATCGCAGGTTTCGATCGGTGGCGTCCCGACTTCGAGGAAGCTGTTACCCGCGCCGCCCTACAGGTTGCACCGCAGGCACAGGTCGGGATCGATTGGACCTTCCTGGACGATCCCACACGGAAGGTCGAGTAGTCGGCTCGGCTCACGACGTTCAACGCAGATAGCCCGTCCAGGTTCTTCCCCTGTTCCTCGTCCTGACCGGGAAAGCGGCTTCATGCGGGGCTGCTCGGGCGGGCTCCGTTGGCGGACCTTCGAAAGAACAGCGAATCCGGATGCTCCCGACAGGCGCTCAGGTAGTGAGCAGGTCCGGGGCGCAGCGAGCGACCTTGGTCAGGGCCTTGGTGACACGGTCGGAATCGACTCCGGACAGCACCGTCGCGGCGTTGCGCCACAGGCTTGCGGCGTCCTCGTGGCGGCCGAGTTGCCAGCGCAGCAGCCCGGTTTCGATCTGGCTCAACGCGTGGATGCGAGTGTGGGTTTTCGGGTTCCACGCCATCGCACTCATATGCAGGAACCGTTCGGCCTCTACCACGTCGCCGAGCGCGACGAACGCTTTGGATGTCTGTCGACCCAGGGAGGCCTTGTTGGGACAGAACAGCTGGATCCAGCGCGGCAACTCGGTCGTCGCCGTCGGGGTGAGCCACGGTTCGGCGCGGTGCAGGATCGCGCGGGCGGTGCGCTGATCACCGGTCTCGGCATGGCAGCGCGCCAACCCGATGTCGAACAGCACCATCGCGTCGTCGTCGACGTGCCCGCGCGCCTGTGACACGGCACGTTCGGCGAGTTCGACGCTGTGCTGTGGATGTCCGATATCGCCCGCGTGCAGGGCGAGGATGCGGAACACGAACCCGTCCTGGCCTGGCACGCCGGATTCCTGTGCCAGGCGCAGCGCGGACAGGAAGTAGCGCAGGGCCGCGCCGTCGGTGCCGATGTCGTGGGAGGCGAATCCGATCGCGTACGCGAGGATAGCTGCCTACTCACGAGCCCACCCACCACCGCGCGGGCGGCGACCGCGCGTCTCGGTGTCAAATATCGTGCCGAAGTGACGTTGGAGTTCGCTCCCGGCGAAGCAGGCTATGTCACTTGGTTGCAGGATCGTTGTCACCATTGCCCGGTGGCGCTCAGTGCTGGAGCAGGCCTCCGACTGGAACAGCAACGACGTGGCCAGTCGCCGGAACGGTCCGAGCCAAGGCGAGACCGATATCGACCAGCGACGAACGGCGCAGGTGAGCGACGTCGGCAAACGGCGTCCAGACCGACTCGGCGGTCTCGCCGTTCGGCTCGGGCCGCAAGCTGCCGCCGATGATACGAACTCGGTAGAAGATTCCGACATTCTGGTGCGGCAGCGGGCCGGGCACACGGCGTTCTGCCGCTGGGATAACCCTGGAGTCCACACCCAACAGGCGCTCGACCACCGCGACACAGCCGGTCTCCTCGCCGACCTCACGGGTCACCGCGTCGAACGGATCCTCCCCGTGCTCGACTCCACCGCCGGGCAGAGTCCAGTTCGACTCGCCCTCCGGCGGCATGTGATGCGCGAGCAGCACCCGGCCGTCCTCGATGCACACGGCATACGCCGCCAGCCGGAAACTCATACCCGCACCGTATTCCAACACGCAGGATTCGTGCATCGCTGCAAGGATGACGCGTCGGCAGCAGACCCCCTCTATTCCATGCAGGCCAGATTGTTTGAGTTGGTACCACCCGGGTCGACTCGATCTATCTGGTCCATCGCAGGTCCGGACATCACCCATAGTCCAGAAATTTCGAGCCAGAACAGGAAAGGCTCGGTGAGGAGGTCGTGGACTGTGATCTCAGGGCCGTTGAACAGCGTGGCGGACGGGTTCAGGCGCGCACGGCCGGGTGTGCCCGCCGGGGGCGCGAAGTGCAGCGTTCCGCAGCCTCGGCTCCGCGCCCGCCATGCGCGTCCCGCTTGCCGTCGCCCGAGAACCGGCTCAGCTCGTCCCAGCCGGGGTGGTGGCGCAACGGCGCAACCGAGTCCGAGACGAGTGCTGTCCGCCGCCCGAAAAAGGAGTGGAGCGGGGCCACGACAGTGCGGTTGGATGACGACCTGCGCGGCCGCCGCGCGGCCCGCGAACATAGATGACTAGGGAGCCGACGATGCCGATCGCCACATTGCGAGGCGTGACTCTGGACTGCGCCGATCCCCGGGCTCTGGCCCGGTTCTATCAAGAGCTGACAGGCATGCAGCTCGGCTATACCGCTGACGAGTTCGTCTCCCTGACCGATGGTTCGGGTTTCGACCTTGGCTTTCAACAGGTCGACCGATACCGGGAGCCGCAGTGGCCTGGTCAGGACGTGCCGCAGCAGTTGCACTTGGACTTCAGGGTCGAGGATCTCGACGCGGCGGAGAAGTTGGCGTTGGGGTTCGGCGCGGTCAGACCGGATCACCAGCCGGGCGGCGACCGGTGGCGAGTGCTGCTGGATCCGGCTGGTCACCCGTTCTGCCTGGCCACCGGCTGACAACAGGAGGATCTCGCCATCGCCACCGGTCCGGTGGCGTCGAAACCAGCGGATACCAACACCTTCCGCGCCGAGACTGAGCCAAGCGATAGCCGCCTGGGTGAGATTGGTCGGCACGATCGAAGTCGATATCGATGCCGAGCTAGCGCAGTTCGGACCCACCGGCCGCCGGCCGCGGCGGGTGGGCGACACCTTCTTCTGATGCGCTACCCGCTGCCCCGTCTGGGATCAGAGCGTCGACCACCGGTTAATTATCTGTGCGAAGACATCCGGTTGGTCGATCCATGGATAGTGGCCACAGTCGGGGATCATCTCCACAGAGCCATTGATCAGCATTGCGGCCAACGCTTCCACGGGAGCACGCCCGGACAACAGATCCACGGCGCCCCCGATAACGAGCACCGGCATTGCCAAACGTCGAATACGCTCCACCAGATCGTCCGGCGGCGGCGCTGAGAAGAACGCCCGCAGGCCCTCGAAGCATGTCGATCCGGTGATCGCGTGCCTCTTCGCTTGCTCGTCCCATCGGGCGTACCCCAGAGGCGCGGTCAATCGCTGCTGTTCACGAAACGCCGCTTCACTGCCGAAGCCCAGCGGCGGGGCCGTCAACGCCTCCGCGATGTAGGGCTCATCAGCGCGCGTCGCCGCCAACTCCGCAACATCGCTGTCCGTACCGGTCAGCCACGCCGCTGGTGGTGTCACGAGGGCCAGCCGACGCACAGGTGCGTCCGAGGCCGCGTAGGCAAGCGCGACCCGCGAACCGGCCGAATGCGCGATCACATCGACAGATTCCACACCCAGTGCCACCCGCACCGACTCGATGTCCTCGTACTGATTCCACCACGGCTCCGGCAGACCGCCCGACTTCGGTGTGCCGCGGAAATGGACCACCGCCAGAGGCCGACTCGCGCCCCAACGCCGAAGATCACCCAGATACTCGGGGTCACGAACGCCGCCCCCGGGCAACACCAGAACAGGCTCTCCCGCCCCGTCACCGACCACTTCGAAATGGACGGTACCCGACACTTTGCGCCCAGCAGTGACGCCAGTCATCTTCGGCTCACCCCCTGATCCCCCGGAACCACCCACATCAAAACACGCTACCGCCAGCATCCCGGACCCCGATCGACGCGCTCACCGCCGGGTGCGAAAAGATCTGGGTCGACAAGTGTGACGAAGCACCGTAGTTGTCACCGGCTGCCGACGTGACGTTGGAGTTCGGCTTCGGCGAGGCAGGCTATCTGTCACTGAGTTTGCAAGATTGTTGTCACCATTGCCGGGTTTCGGTGGGTTTGCTGGCGGTTCTCGGTCGTTTCGTGGGGTTTCAGGTGCGGGTCGATGGTTTGCTGGTTTGGATGTTGCGGTGGACTCGCTTGAGGTGTGGTCGCATAGCTGCCGGTGGACCGAGATGGCTACGGCAGCAGCGCTTGCCGAGGATGCGCGGAATCGGTTGACACTCGGTGATGGCTGGTCGGCGCGGTGGTCGGTGTCGTGCCGGGTCCACGAGCGGGAGGTGTCGGTGCCGGTGCGGGACCTGCCGGAGTTGCCGTTGGCGGGGCGTGGCCCGACGCGGGAGTTTTCCTGGCGGCGGGGGCAGAGACACCGGTCGGGGCTGGAGTACCTGGTGAGTACCGAGCGTCAGCACGGGCATGAGTCGCTGGCGGAGGCTCGTCTGCTGCTGATGCTCGATTTCGCTGGTGGGGCGAGGGAAGTGTTGTCGCAGCCCCTGCGGCTGCGGTTCTGGACCGGCGACGGCCCAGTGGAGCACTTCCCGGATTTCCTGGCGGTGACCGATTCGGGGATCTGGTTGATCGACGTCCGGCCGATGAACCGGATCGGGGAGCGCGACGAGGTGAAGTTCGCCGCGACCGCGGAAGTCGCCGCCCTGCACGGATGGGGATACGTGGTGGTGGGTGGATGGCGTCCGCAGATGGTCGCGACCGTCGACTGGTTTTCCTCGCAGCGGCGTCCCTTGATCGATCGCCTCGGCATGGTCGAGACCTTGTTGGGCCTGTTGAGCACGGGTCCGGCGACGTTTGCCGCGTTGGCCGATGCGACGGCGTGTGCTCCGATCGCCCGGGCGTTCTTGTTGCACCTGCTCTGGCGCCGACGCGTGGGGATGAATCTGGGTCGGCCGTTGACGGACGCGACGCTGATCCGCGCGGCTGATTTCGAGGCGCGGAGGGTCGGGTAGTGGGTCTGGAGTTGTCGCCGGGCGCGCTGTTGGTGCTCGATGGTGTCGAGTGGCTGGTCGAGCAGTTGGTCCCGCAGTTCGGTCGGGTGATGCTGGTCGGCCGTAGCGGCGGGCGTCGGATGTCGGCGAGTTTCGGTTCTCTGATGCGGCACCGAGATTGCCGCAACTCAAGCCGGACGACTGCGCTGGTGGCCTCAGCGCGAGGACGGCAGGAGCCGTCGCTGGCAGATCTGACCGATCATCAACGGGACTTGGTGATGCTGCGGATGGCGCATCTGCTCGAGGTCGAGACTGGTTACCGCAGTGGGGATCCGCTGCGGACGCGGGCTGATGAGCCGCGGCCGGGTTATGACCCGGTGTCGACGACGATCACGCAGCGGCGTGAGGCGAAAGTGGCTGAACTCGCTGCGCTCGATCGCGAGCAAGCCCGGCTGGTCGGGTTGGACAGGGTCGGAATTCGCACTCTGATCCGCTGGGAGACCCGTCGCCGCGCAGTCGGACTGATCGGTTGCGCCGATGATCGGTGGCTTCGCCCGCTCCTCGGGCGCCGGGTCGGTGACCAGGTCCGGGAAGCGGTTCACGCGGTTCATGCCGAGTGCCTGCACCGGTCACGGGTGAGCATGCGCACCAAAGAGCGCATGATCCATCAATACATTCGTGAGCAGTTCGGACCCGAAGCTACGCAGCAGATCCCGAGTTATGACACGCTGCGCCGGATTTGGCGTGAGTGGTTCGGATCCGGTGGTGGTCGCCAACGTTACGTCCGTTCGGCGGCGAAACCGACTTCCGGAGAGCATGTGGTGATCCACCGGCCCGGGCAAGTGGTGGTGCTGGACTCCACGATCTTGCCGGTCAAGGTCCGCGAGACGGTGTTCGGCGACCCGGTCTCGGTTCACTTGACTTTGGCGATGGACGTATTCACCCGCTCGCTGGTGGGTTTCCGGTTGACGCTGGTCTCGGACTCTTCGATCGACGTCGCAATGTTGTTGCGCGACATCACGATGCCATTGCCGATGCGCCCGGACTGGGGTGGGGACATGGCATGGCCCTACCCGGGTATTCCCGCGAACCTGGTAGCCGAGTTCGCCGGGCATCCGGTTGCCGGGCTGCCGTTCTTCGCTCCGGAGACGGTGACCACCGACCATGGGTCGGTTTATCGCAACCATCATCTGGTCGAAGTTCAGCGGGTGCTGGGCTGCAACATTTTGCCGGCACGAGTGCTGCGCCCGACCGACAAGCAGACTGTCGAAAGGGCATTCGGCTCGGTTCGTTCGCTGCTGTTCGAGCAGTTGCCTGGCTACACCGGCGTCGACGTCGCTGACCGCGGTGAAGACCCCGAGACCGACGCCGCTCTCACCGTCAGCGAGATGGAACACCTGATCGCGACCTGGATCGTGAAGGTCTGGCAGAACCGGCGGCTCGGCGAACACGCTCCGTCCTGGGATCCAACCGGCGATCACAGTCCGAATACCTTGTTCGCCGCGTCGATGGTTCAAGGCGGATTCGCCATGCAGATCCCGTCCCCGGAGCTCTATTACCAACTGCTCCCGCCGCATCACGTCTCCGTCGACCCCGAACGCGGTGTCAAGGTCTGCGGCCTGCACTATAAGGGCGAAGCCCTGCGCCCCTATCTGAACGAGGACTCGACCAGGGGCGGCAAACACAAGCGGAAGTATGTGGTCCGCCGCGATCCCCGAGACGCGCGCACAGTGTTCTTTCAGGATCCGAGGACCCATGTCTGGGAGCCGTTGCGCTGGACGGGGCTGCCCGACCACGACGAGGTTCCCTGTTTCGGTGACGCGCGAGTCCGGGAAACGCTTACCGCAGCAAGGAATTCAGGTCTACGCCCACGCAGCGATAGAGAGCTGCTGCCGGTGCTGCTGGAGCTACTGGGCGCGCACGTCCCGGTCCGAGACTGGCCGTCGATGCCCAAGGCCAGACGCATCGATCTGGCCCGTGAGGATACCCAACGCGCTGCGGCGGCCGCCGACCGGCCGAAGCGGCTGGCCGAAGCGGCCACCGCACGATCGACGCCCGCCCCCGCGACACCGGTGGTCATCGAACCTCGTTGGCCCGGCCACGCTGCACAGGTCGAAACCACCGTCGACGCCGACCGTCGGCAACGGCGCGAACAGCTCACCACACAGGCAGCGATCACTCGCCCGGCCCGGCTTGGCGAGAGCTTCCGCCGCGGGAATCTCTTCCTGCTCACAGGCGATTCCGACGAACCGGACACCGCTGATGGAGAGAGGCATTCGTGACAGCGGAATCGGATTCCGCAGTGGCACAGTTCATCCTGCCAGGTCAGGTTCCCGACCGGGAGACCGTCGAGGGCTGGCGGCGATGGCGACTGAGCCGCCACGCTTTCGTTCCCGCCCCGCGGATCGGCCTCGGTGAATACCGGCTCATGAGTCCCCGCCAGCGGGGCCTGCACGATTTGCATCGGCATGCCACCCACTCGAATCTGCCGCTACAGGAAACTCCCATGAGCGCCGAACTGACGCGGATCATGCGAACACGCATGCAGGCCAACGCCCTCAAACACCGGCCCACCACCCGGGCCGGGCTGATGATCACCGGCGGCGGCTATCAAGGCAAAACCGAAACCGCCTGCGAAATCGCGGCCGCGTTCGAGGACGCCTGGCTGGAGTTGCACAACCAACTCAACCCCGAGGCTCTGCCCGGCACCCGCGACCTGCACGTCCCGGTCGCCTACGTTCAGACCCCGGTCACCGCCACACCGAAATCGACCTGTCGGGCGATTCTCGATTTCTACGGCGACGATCACAGGAAAATGACCCTGCCCGAGCTGACACGGCAGGTCCGGGTCGTGATGCATCAACTCGGCACCCGAGTGCTAATCCTCGATGACATCACCCGGCTTAGAATGCACCGCGCCGACGACCAGAACACCCTCGACCTGCTACGCGCGTTGATGAGCATGAAAGTGACCCTGGTGCTCATCGGCGTCGGCATCCCCCGCTCCGGGCTCCTGCGAGGCGGCCGGCGCGATCCCCGCACCGACGACTGGATCTTCGGGTCGCAGGGCAACGAGTTCGGTGACGAGGCGGCCACCCAGACCCAACGGCGTTTCACCCTGATCCATCTCAAGCCGTTTCACTACTCCACCGCCGAGGCCATCGCTGCCTGGACAGCGCATCTGGCGGGACTGGAAGAGAACTTGCGCCTGTTGCGCGCCGAGCCCGGCATGCTCACCTGCGGCACCATGCCCGAATACCTGTTCCGGCGGACCAACGGCGTCGTCGGCCTGCTGGAACGCCTCATCGAAGGCGCCTGCTCCGAAGCCATAACCGACGGCACCGAAAAACTCACCCCCGCCCTGCTCGACACGGTCGTGCTCGACATCGAGAACGACTCCGGCCGCAGCGCCGAAGACGGCGAAATCCCACTCGTCCCCGCACCCGAAACACGAACGCGGCGAAAGGCCACCAAGAACCGAAACACCGTCTTCGACGACTCCGGCGTTCCCGAGACCAAGACGGGGGCATAGGCGATGCCGTCACTGCCTCGCTCGGTCGAGCGCCCCTTCCCACGCAGCCTCGACCCGTTCGACGACGAAATCCTGCCCGGCTATCTCCTGCGACTGGCACACCGCCTCGAAATCTCACCCAGATACCTGACCGCCCTGGCCGGACTTCGCGGCAACCGCTACGCGCCCGGTCGCTCCGTGCTCCTCGGGCTCGTCGACCCCGCCGGGTTCGCCCGCGCGGCCAGGCTGTCCATAACCGAGGTCGAGAACATGTCTCTGGCGGCCCTGGCAGGCCGCTATCCGCCGCTGCGGCTGCAATACCTCGGCAAAACCCGTGAGCCACAGGCGCTTCTCAAAGAGCCATGGGTGTTCTGGCGGTGGACGAGATATTGCCCGCAATGCCTGGCCGGTGACGGCACCGCCATCCAGCGACACCACGGCGGCCCCTGGAAACGAGCCTGGCGCTTGCCGATCGCCTTCAGCTGCCTGACGCACCGCAGGCTTCTCCTGCACCTCTGCCCCGACTGTCGACAACCCGTCAACCAGCAACCGGTCTATGGACACCCCTTCGACCTCTTTATCGCCAACCCACAAGCCCAACTGCACCCCACACAATGCCGATCCGGGAAACCACGACCTTGCGGCAGCTTCCTCGGCGACGCTCCCCTCGACGGCGACGAACTCGACCCCCAATCCCTTTCCAGCCTGCTCACCACCCAAGAGCAGCTGACCCACCTGCTGGCACCGAACGGCCCCACCACTACATCGAGCGGCGGTCAACCCACTCCCGCACCACTGATCTTCACCGATCTGCGCATGCTCTCCGAACTCCTCATCAAAAGCTGGCCGACCGCCCGAGCCTTCGCCCCCACCGCGCCCATCGCCGAAATCATCGACCAGCACACCGCCGAACTCCGCCACAGAGAGGGACCACAGCACCAGCCAGCAGGCAAGCACCGGGGACCATGCCGACCACCCCTGCCGGCCAAAGAATGCGGCGCGCTGCTCACCACCACGTTCAACCTTCTGAACATCCCAGACCACGAAGACATGGCAGCTCTGATCGATGAAATGCTCCACAACGACTACACCGGCCGACTCTGGAAAAGACTCTTCCTCCCTGCCCAACACGCTTGCTCGCCAGGACTGAGCCAAGCGATAGCTGCCTACTCGCGAGCCCATCCACCACCACCGCTCGGACGGCGACCACGCATCGCGGTGTCAGATATCGTGCTGAAGTGACAGATGTGATGCCTCGTCACAACAAGCCATCCCGGAAACCCGCTCGGCAATTAATCGGCTACTATCGAATGCGTGTTCGATGACTGGCCGGATCAGTTCACCCCACCTTTGCGGTCGGTGGTCGATCCGCCGCGGCCGGTGATCGTGGATCTGGCTGTGGCGCTCCCGACCCGTCCCGAAGTGTTCGGTCTCGATGCGGTTCCGCTCAGGGTCAAGTCAGGCGGGTTGCGCGTGGTAGGCAGCGTTCCCGGTCAGTTGCACGCGTGGGCGCGCACGCACACCGGTGTGTGGATCGGTCTTGCGTCGTTTGTCCTCGAGACCGGAAACAAGCAGGGCCGGATCGAGGTCACGCAGTGGTGCTCGGCGGCCGCGCTGTCCGCTGCGGAAACGCCGAGTCCGCCACGCCAGTAGTACTTCATCTGGACTGTTGTTCACGGCTGCGGCGGCCGCGAGCAAGCCAGCTGACCGATTCCGGTCGGGACCCCGTCCCTGTCGGTCATGCCCGGCCGCGTCGGACAGCCGAATAGCTGCGTACTGCTGTACTATTTGCTTCAAATGTGCTGTGCGGTCGGGGAGTTCGATCCGCTCGGTGCCGATACGTTGACGTTCGGCTGGGTGGTGAGTGCACTGTCCCCTCGGCACAGGCCGAGTGGGGAGGGGCTGTGGATCAGCACGGGCATGTGCCGGGCAGGGGTATGCATTGGCGTGGTCGGTTGCCGACTATCGCGGGTCTGTGGGAGGCGTGGAGTCACGCTGACCGGTTCGGCAAGGACGAGTCCTTCGCTAGCGAAGTGCACCGGTGCGTGGCGGGGTTGGTTGCCGCACACCGACGTTGGGAATTGGCGGGCACCGGTAGCGATCATCCGACCGGGGACGCGGTCAGCGCCGAAGCTGAGGTCTTCGTGCTGATGCAGGTCCTCGACGACATGGTCACTGCCTGGCTGGGTGAGCCCGCGGACGGAATCGGCGAGCACGAAGAGGGTTTCGGGGCGGTGATGAATCGCCTGGCGAGCAGGTACGTCGCCGCGTGGCCTGCCTCGGGCGCTTGGGGTACGGCCGATTCCCGATTCGAGTTCGGGCGCGAATGCGGGCGCTACACCGAACTGATCGAAGAGATCGCCTCAGGTCGGCGACGTTTTCCCCGCAGCGAGGGTGGCGGCCGTCACCGGCCGAAGTCGCGGGCCGCTGCCGAGCCGCCGCCGAATCAGCGGAAGTCCCGCGCAGCTCTCAGGCCGATGGCGGGCCGATGTCGAGTCCCCTCCGAGGTACCGGCAGGTCGGACTCGGCGACGGAGTCACCGCCGGGCCGCGCTGTCGAGTGGTCGACGCTACCGGGCAGGACAGTCTGGATCGTCGGTGCGATCCGGGCCACGTCGTTGGCTCGCGGTTGCGGGCCAGGCCGTAAGCCTTGTTCGCGGTCACCGGCCAGCAGCGGCTCGTCGACGACGGTGCCAACCTGACGGTCGGGCTGCTCGCAGGCGATCGTGGGGAATTCCGGGGCCGTTCGTATGGAGAGTGCGGCTCGAACGGTCGCTGGGGACCGCTGACGGGCTCGGGGGACCGCCCGGTGCCGACGCGATCTGTTGACGGCTTGCAGTGTCGTAGGCCATGTATCGGTGGCGGTGTTCGAGTCCGATCGTCACGGACCCGCATCGAGCTCGGTGCCCGAATCCACCGTAGAGGCGCGTTCCTCGTCGGCGACGCCCTGGTCGGTGGGGGAGGAGTCGATGATCCGCTGCGGGTTCAGTCCTGCTGCGTCGATCGCGGCGCCGGTCTCGTGCCCGGAGGTCACCGATTGGCGGGCGTTGTCGATAATCAGTTGCAGATCGAGTGGGTCGAGAGGATCGAGTTCGACGGGGGATCTATCTCGGCGGCTGGCGATCTCGTTGAACACTGCCTGCACGGGACGGTGGTTGGTCGGCCCCGCGTATTTGGTGGGGCGTGAGGCCATCGCCGCGGTCTCCCATCGTTCCGGACTGACGCGGGTGTAGTCGAGCATGTAGGGGGCGGCGGCGATCTGGCGATCGAGAAACAGCCGGGTCGATCGACCGTTGCCCTCGCGGAACGGGTGAACCCAGTTCAGGAGCGTGTACAGCCGCGCGGCGTTGTCCGCGAACTGGTATCGGGTCATGTCCGCCCAGTCGAGGTCGGCCACTGCGTCGAACACCTTGGGGATGACCTCGGTGAAATGCTGCGGGTGCAGGAAGTAGTGGCCGTCGTGGCGGGTGAAGCTGACCGTGCGCAGCTCACCGGCCCACGAGTAGACGTTGCCGAACAAGTGCGAATGGACCGCCTGCCATTCGGCGAGGTCGCCGGTCGAGGGGATCTCGACTTTGCCCAACTGTAGTTCCAAAGCGCGCAGCGCCGTTTCGCTGTATTCGCGCCGAGCCAGTTCTTCCGGGTCGTGTAGGCCGTAGAGATTGACCAGCATCACTTCCCCGGGGCCGGCGTCCGAGGGCCACAGGTAGGAGTTCCAGTTATCTTCCTGACTCACCAGCAGCGACCCGCCTCAGCCTCGACCAGGACCGGGAACTGCACAGGAGGTGCGATGCTCCACATCCGGAGTTGGACCGCTGTGGCGGTGCTGCCGTCGTTGTCACCACGACGTCTTCTCGGCATCAGTGGTGTCGGTCGAACCGGGGTAGTTCTCACGCCGATGGCCCCATGTCCGGCTGGCTCTGGGGTGCGGTCGAATCCGTTTCCGCCATGCGGTCATCGAGGTGGCTCGCGGTCGAGCGGTCGACGTGGCCGGGCAGGGCATCCTGGATCGTCGCGGCGATGCTGTGAGGGTCGGTGGCTCGGCGTTGTGGGTGAGGACCAGGAGGTGAGGCTACCTCGGGGTCCGCGGCGCGAATCGCTTCGTCGACGACGGTGCCGATCTGGCGGGCGGCGGCGACCGCGGCGTCGCTGGGGGACTCCGGGATTGGTTGTGCGGGGGTCTGCTCGAACAGTCGTGTCGGCCCGTCGATCAGCTCGAACACTTCCAGAGCGCCGAGCGCGATCCGGGTGCGCCAGGCGGGGTCGCCTGCCGAATACTGTTGGCGGAGGTCGGGACCGGATTCGCTGATCGTGGGCGCGGCCGTCGTGATCGCCCGGTCCAACACCTCGGTGTAGGCCTCGCGGGGCTCGGTCGTGGTCTCGAGGAGTACCAGATCGAAGGTGTCGGGGTCGAAGCGGCGGTTGAACGCCTCAGGGTCGAGTTCGGGACGACCGATGACCTCGAACTCGACCTGGTGGTGCAGGTCGGCCACGATCAGGGCGTTGCGCCACATAGACATCTGCTCACCGACGGTGATCGGGTTCAATTCCGGTGCCGCCGCGCGCTGCCGGTCGGCAAGAAAGTCCTTCACACGCGGCGCGACATCGGAACTCGCTGCACCGCCGCGTGATACGTCCAGGATCCCGATGGTCAGAGACGAATGTTGCCGCAGAATGTCGCGGACCGCGTCCACATGCGCGGGAGTGACGATCTGGAACCGGCCGAACGTGACAGCCCGCTGACGTGGCGAGGTCTCCGACTCGGTGACCGGCTCCAGGATCAGCATCGCGCTTGCGTGGGTGAGCGCGCGACGCCAGCGTGGGGGCAGCTGTACCAGCAGTCGGTCATGCAACCGCAGCCAGTCGAGGCCCTCGGCAGGTGACAACTCCAGCGCACGAGTTCGTCCGACCAGCTCACGAGCACCCATCGCGGCGGCATTCGCCGGCAAGCGGCCACCGAGGTCGTGATGGACCCAACCACCCCGGCGGTCGCGGACCCGCCGCGCGATCGGGCCGGAACCGCCGCGGTACAGACTGATCTCGGCCACAGTCGTCGACGCTTCGACCCATTCGACGACCTCGAGGACACCGGCCGCGGCACGGTCCAGGACCGGCTGGCCGGGATGGTGCTCGGCGATCCCGAGTTCGCGGCTGCGCTGTACCTGTGCCAGGCACGCCAGTTCGCTACGCGCAATAGGGGTAGCCAGCACAGCGACCTCGACCATGTAGCCAGAACCTACTCCGGGACCGGATTCGATCGATCCGGCGAGTTCGGCGACGTAGGCAGGGTCGGTGAGGACGTCGTCGATGATCACGCTGACCTGCAACCGGCGCAGATAGTCCAGAGTCATGCGCATCAGACGGCCGGCCTCAGCGTCAGTCCGGGTATCGGCCTCCTGCTGACCGAATTCGGCGATGAACTCGTAGTACCCGGGAATAAAAGGCCGCAGGTCGCTGCGGCCGAGAACCAGCGGACGCGCCCCGGCCTCGACCTGCTCACGCAGCATCACCGCCAGCTCTGTCTTGCCCGCGCCGGGCTGCCCGACCAGCAGGACAGCCCGCGGTCTCCGCTCCGGAAAGACGCCGTCGCCTAGTACTGCAACGGCACTCGGCGCTCAGGTAAGTGGATGTCCGCGTCGCCGGTAGTGGCTGAGGCGGGCTTGGTGCTGGCGTCGTCGTCGCCAGGTCGACCATGACCAGATGTGATCGGCGGCATGGCGTGGGGTGAGGACGAACGCGATGAGCAGGCGGCGGATCTCCGGTAGCGTGAGAGCGATCATGCCCTCGTCGAGGTCACTGGTTCCCCTTTGCAGCAAGGGTTTTCGACGCGGCGAGCCATGCCAGGGCGAGCATCGACAGGGTGATGTGGGCGTGCCAGGCCCGCCAGCTGCGGACTTGGTAGTGATCGAGTCCGGCTTCCCCTTTGGCCTGCTGGAACGCCTCTTCCACATGCCAGCGTGACCCGGCCGTCCAGGCCAGATCGACCAGCCGGGCGGTGGCGGGGCCGTAACAGATGTAGTAGGCGATCTCGAGTTCGCCTCTGCTGTTGGGTGTGAGCGAACGTCGCGCCAGCAGCCAGTGTCCTCGCCCGGCGGCCCAGGTGCCCTCGATTTGGCGGCGCGCCCAGTCGTATTCGCGCGGTCCGTGCGCGCCGGCGCCGACCGAGAGCCGCTGCCAGGTGCGGCCGCCGAACTCGGCGACCAGATCATCGGCGCGCGCGACACGGTCGGCGCGGGTGGCCATCTGGTGGTCGCAGCGGGTGGCCATCACGTAGAACACGTCGTGGTCTTCGCACCAGTCCCGTAGGTAACCGGCCTGCCCGTAGGCCTCATCGGCGGTGAACCACCCGAACGGCACCTTCGCGGCCAACGCGCGTTCGAGCATGGCGATCATCAGCCGGGGTTTGGTGGCGAACTCGACCTCGTCGGGAATCCCAGCGTCGCGGCAACGCTCGCGATCGCTGGTCCACGACTCGGGAATATAGAGTTCCCGATCGATCAGCGCGTGCCCCTGCTTCGACGCGTACGCCAGGAACACCCCGATCTGACAGTTCTCCGTACGCCCGGCTGTGCCCGAGTATTGGCGTTGCACCCCAGCAGATTTGGTGCCCTTCTTCAAGAACCCGGTCTCGTCACCGGCCAGCACAGCGTCAGGGTCGCCGAGGTGTTCGACCACGTATTCCCGCACATCGTCACGCACCCCCTCGACATCCCAATCGGCTTTGCGCAGCAGCCGCTGCATCCCGTCCGGGCACCCCTCACCAGCGCGTTCGGCCAGAGTCCACCCGTTCTTGCGTTCCAAACCGGCCAGCAGGCCCGACACGTACTCCCGCGCCCGCTGCCGCGGCTCGGACCGCGCGAACCGGGAACCTATCCGAGACATCAACGAATCCAACTCGGCCACAACACGATCCAACACCACATGCCAGATCTACCAGCACACACTCAACCGAGTGCCGTTGCAGTATTAGCTCGACACCTCGCCCCCAGCACCTGAGCCGGCGTCGCCTCGGGCGTTGTGGTCGACACCATCTCACCCCACCCGACACGGTCGAATCCAATGGCGCACAACGAGGGTGCCGGGAATGCGGATTAGACCGGGTTCCAGAAGGACAGACCCTGCAATATGACTGCCACGCCCGGGTGCAACGCCGTGGGCTCGGGCTGGACTCGTAAGCGTGTGAGGCGGCAGCACTGGCGAGTGCAGGCGTGCATGTGTCGACAACCTGCACGCCCTGCGAGGGTTCTGCACGAGAAACTGCCTGTTGCAGGCGTGCAGGTATTGCAGGCGTGAAATCCGACTTCTCCAACCACCCTGCTTCCTCGTGAGGGGCGCCGCATTGCCTCATGCGCCCGCGCTGAGCTGCTGAGCCGCGAAACCCGGTATCGGCACCAACCGCCGCCGCCACAAATGGCAGCCGGTAGGGATGCCAACAACTTCGTTGGAGACGCCAACGCCTATAGGAGGGTTATTGCCCCTTCGGGGCCTTCGATGGTGGCGACCAGGGCAGGGCGTACTCCAGGGTGCACTGTGAGGTCAATTGACAGGGCTTTGAGCTTGGCAATAACCGCTGTCGGTTCAGGATGGACGGTTTCGAAGGAACATAGAGACGCTTGAGGCAGCGCGGCCGACGGGTGTGGGGTGGTGCCCCAGTCGATAAGGAACGGGATCACTCCGCCGTGGCTGCCGTCGGTGCTGAGTGTGAGTCTCCATTCAAGCATTCGGCCTTCGGGAGTGGCCCGAGCCATTTGCGATATCTCTCCGGGATCGAAACCGGCTGCGCGTGCGATGGAAACAGCGGAGTCGATCCCTACCACCTGTGCTGCCCAGGTCACCAGCCGCGGTTCGGTCAGATCGTCAAGCCCGAATGGGCGCTGCCGCCGCGGATTTGGCTGGCCTGGATCTATACCAACAATCTCGAGATAGCTGCAGTCACCCAGGCCGAGTAGGAAGTTGCGGGTGCCGAATCCTGGGTGGCTGCCGCCTTCGGCCGGACCAACTCCCAGCACTTCCTTCACCGTGTGCACGGTCTCGAACAGGTCCGGGGTCGCCAATACCAAGTGGTCTAGCTTGCTCATCTCGACGATTCTAGGCGGTTGCGGCTACGTCTCGTCCTATGGACGCTGTGTTCGATAGATATCACTGGGGTGGTTAGTGTCTGAGAACGGCACTGGATCGCCGCGGAGCGCTACCATGTTCGAAGAATCCGTTGATCTCCCGCTCGAACCTCGCCGATACACTGACCTTCTGGTGATGACGTAGCGGTTAGCTCCGGATAAGATCCCGTAGCAGATCGGCGTCGAAAGACGCCTGGGGCTGGAGCAGGACAAGTCGATCGCTCTGCCACCGCTTTGTCTGAATTGCTTGTTTAGAATCCGGGTGCACCCATGGTGCGTAGACACGTATTGCCCTCTTCCCGCCCTTTCCAGCGACTGACATGATTCCTCTACGAACCAGCTCTTTACGGTTGAAGACGAATATCCCTCGATGGTCCGCATCGAAGGCTGCAATGACCACGGAGCTGATGCCGTCCGCAGTGTCGAGCGGCGCGATATCGCGTGCGACATCCGGCCTCTTCCAAATTGTGACAAACTGTCCGATTTTGGTGGGCGTAGTCTTGGCCACCCGAAAGGCAATGCTCCGACCTTCGATCTCGAATCTGCAGGCGCCGTACTCAGCGCTTTCAGCCTCCCGCGCAGGAGGTTTCGTCAACGCGAGGCCGGACCTCTCGAATGCTTCGTGAAGGAACTCGGTGAGCTGAATGGGGAGGCTGCCTTGGGCTGGGTCCCCGGCCCATCGGTGAGGAGGATCGACATCCCCCTCCTTGATCGTGGTATGCGCAAGGTCTTTCATGGAGCACACTCCCTACTGTCAACTTCGAGCTTTGGTGCTTGGACTGGAGGCGATGGAATGGCCAGCGACCACCAACGAGCGAGTGTCGGTAGAAGCCTTGACTGGGTGGGAGTTTGGGTCCAGAACGATCCCAGTCGGGGCTACCCACCTGCCCCGACTGTGAGGCGAGTGCGAGTCTAGCAATCACAGCAGGGGCCCGGCGCGAGCCACGAGCACGACAAGGCGTCGTTGCTGGCGTGCTGTCAGCCCGGCGTGGGGCACATCTCAGCTGGATCCTGCCAACACAGTCCGCATTCGGACTAGCAGAACCGGAACGACATGGTTATCGAAGATCCACGTCAGGCGATCGTCGTGTGGCTGCACCATCAGCGCGGGTTCGTCAACGCCCCATACAGCGGACCGTACTGCGTGAGGACCGCCCGAACCCCGTCTACATCCGCTGGATCCAGCGACTTTCGCAGTTCCGTGAACTTATCGCGCCGCTCGACCCACTCCGGATCGTGCTCAGCGCGAAGGCTCGCGTCCGCTACAAGCCCGCTCAAGATCTTCACGGCCAAGTTGAAATCTGCCTGTCTGTCGATCGAGCCCTGTTCTGACATCGAAAACCCGTCCTGTCCGTGCAATGTCGTTGGATACGCGGTGAGCAGACGTCTGGATGACCGACAGGACTGGAAAAATCATGTTTAGATGCGCATATCAACGTATCCACACACTTCACTGGTCTGAACCACATGCGTCACCGAGCTGGACCACGAGCCCTCTGTACGGACCTGCTCCATTGTCGACGACCCGACCCTTCCCTTGTTTCCGTCCGCTTGCGGGGCGATGCGCCGCACGACATCAGTTACGAGACATCGGATCCCACTCAACCAGGCTATCGACCTGTCCGCGGTAGGGCAGGTCCACGCCACCACATCGGACAGTGTCGCAGCGCCGGGCGACCGGGCATTCGCGAAATCGACGGCGTTGACCTGCTCCGGCGGTTTGAACAGAGCCGAGGCATCCTATCCGCGGCCGACCGCGAGACCATCACGGCAGCGAACCCGAGCTGAGCACCAACCTTCTCTTCCACTACAAAACCAGCGGCGTGGCGATCTACACGGTGCACCGAAGGGACTCAGCACCATCTTCACGCTTGCGACAGCGGCACAGCGTGAACGTCCGGGAGAGTTCGATGGACTACGACCTCGCCGAACAGCGAATAGCCGATATTGATTGCGCAAATAGCAAGAAGGGCACTAAGATACGAGGGCAATTCAAAGAGGTCAACCAAGCGCATTTCGCTGGAAATAATGGGAGTGCACCCGATGTCGTACCAGATAGTCCGCGATGGTGACGGCCGTCACTACCTGGCAGCGCCCATAAGGACGAAGTCCCCCCTTCCGTTCATCCTGGCAGGCTTTCTCTTCACAGTTATCTACGTCTATTTGATGATGGCCACCTACATGATGCTTGGCACAGGAGCACGTGGACAAGCCATCACCGAACATCTTCTGGCAGCCGCTGTCCTCTTCGGGTTGACATTCCAGCTGCCCGGTCTCCTATTCTTCTTTGGCGCAACCTTGCGCATCCGTCGAAATCGCCGAATCGACAGACAATTCGTGCAGCCATCGAGGAGTGCGCCGCGACCAAGGTTGTGAACTCTGCATCGTTGGTCTCAGCGCTGCCATCGTGCCAGCGCCGTGCCGCAGATTCCGAAGCTCAGGGCCTAGAGCGAGTGCGCCGAGCCATGCCGGTCGGGACGATGAACGTAGACTTCGGGCGGGTTGTCGGAGCTAGGACGCACATCCGCCAAGGCCGTTGGTACGCAAATTCCGGCGCAACGGCATGACGGAACCATTCCCGGGTGGTTCCACCTTCCTGATCTAGCGTGACGATGTTGGTAGTCGGCACTTGGTCCGGCGGGATGTACGTATTCCACAGTCTATTAAAGTCCTTTGCTACCGCCATTTCATCGCGGAACTGCTCGAATGCTCTTCTGGTCAACAGTCCTGGCCAGAGGCAGGCCGCAGCACCAACATACAAGGTTGCTTCTTGCTCCCAGTACGGCTGTGGGAGAACCTCTTTAGCAGAATCAGATGTCAGCAGCCAAAGAACCAGATTCCCCATCTCGCAGGCACCGGGGAATGTGCGATCGAATTCTTCGTTAGAGGCAAGGATATTGAAGGTTGCCGGCGTGTACAGACAGGCCGGACCAGTAATTACGTCGAGCAAGGATAGGTCGTAAGGCTGTGGTACAGTTCTTTCTCCTGCCAGTATTCTGGCCAAGACTGTCTCCGGCTGCGTCGCCAACGCCATCAGCTGATCGCGTGCCAGAGGAAATATTCCCAGCTCCTTAGCAGCGCCTTCCAGATACTCGAGCGTGAATCGTCGAGATCCGAGCTCCATTTTCTCGTAGTGCCCGGGCGAACAGCCTATAGCCCTCGCTACCGACAGACGAGATCGTTTCTGCTTCACGCGATGTTCGGCGAACACGTGACCAATGTCGGCGCATGAGTTGTCGTCATCGTTGTGCCCCCCAGGCATCGCCGCGTTCGGCGTTGCGTGTCCCATTGGCCAACCATATCGCTGACCGGCGGTCTGTCAACCTGAATCCCCGCGGCTGCCAGCGCATATCGCCGTCAAGGTGGCTCGCAGCCTGGTCCGCTCACGTCGCAGCTCGATCCGCTAGTGGAAAATCCCCCCAAATTGGGGGGATTCCGACTATCGACGGAAATGCGGACGGGCGGTTCACTAGGAGCAACAGACAGTCGGATTCTGCGAGAACGAACGACCACAGACGCGAGAGCAATCGCGGATGCGGGTTTTCGCGCGCAGCACCACCTTCCGCGTATCGCCCTCCGCAGAGGTCAGGTCGGTCGATCTGTAGGTACGAATGGAGACAGGTGATAAAAGACAGCAGATCCGGATTGACAATTTGGCCTTCCGGCTGCGGAGCTGAGAGCCGAACGCCACTGGTACGCGACGTATATCGCGGCAGCTGCTCGTCGTGGCCGGGTGGCGAGCATGATTCGCTGTCACCAGCGGATGGCAGTTGGAAATGTTTGAGGCGATGGAGGAGTGTCGATAAAGGGGAGTAGGAAGACATCGACGATAAATGCCTGGTCTGCGACCAGGCACTCTCGTGCGTGATCGGCGCCTAGCGTTGTGTGGCCACTGTTCGAACGACAGCGCGCCGAATCCAGGACTGTCGTAAGCTTTATTCGTCCCCGGTCAGAAGCGACACTCGACGACCGACTGAAATCCACTGTTCGGCTGCGAATTTGAGAGGTACCTATGTCTGCAGGGGCTGCAAGGCTCTACCTGGCGCATTCGGCCGAGCCGAGCCCTACATCCTTGCCGGGTATCTTTCCGCGATCAACCTCCGAGGCCAGACCGATGGTTGCCGGGGTTGCTTTCGTAGACGACATCGGGGTCGCAGTCGCAGAGTTCGCGTTCCGGGAGCATAAGACCCTCGACGCTGCGACTGATGGACTAGCACTGCGTTTCGACTGCGTGCACCCGGCGGCCGCGGTCGCCCAGTGGTGCCAGCGAATCGATGATTGTTTGCAACAGCTGCCTGTCGTCGGCGTGTACGGGTTTCAGGACACACTCAAAGGATTGGCCAGCCTGGAGACTCCGGAAGTGGCGGCGGCAGCGCGGGTATGGTCTGAAGGGTTGGAAGCAAGGCAGCCGCCCGGTTGGCTGCTCGATATTGCGTCTGACTGCATTGAGCCAGATGTTCCATTCCACGTGGCTTGTCGCGAAGCAGGCCTTTCGAGCAGGGCCTTCGTCAGGAGGACTCCGAAAGGTGCCCTGACCAGGGCAGCCGCGATCGGGCTGATGGCGGCTCGCGAGATCAATCTGTGTACGTGGAGCCGACCCGTCAATGTGGACGCGGTGGTCCGCAGCGCGCTCCAGCCCGACGGACAGTATCGGAAGCCTGAGGCCAGCAGGGCTGTCAGAACGCGAACGCCGTCACATGACGCCGAAGAGAATATGCCGAAACGGCTCTCCGCGTTGTGATTTGTTCGATTTCCGCAGTCGGGCCGGGGATCAGTCGACTGCGGATTCCCCCCAAACTGGGGGGAATTCGGGCAAGCGAATCCGCCTCATTTCAAGGATGATTCATACGTCAGGCGCAAAATCGAGGTCAGGGGCAGTCTTGAGTGCGGTAGGCAGGTCACCGGTTTATGTAGCACTAGGTGTGGTATTACTCGGCGGATTGGTATATGGCGCCATAACTATCGCGATCAGTCTGTGGCTGTTTCCGCCCCGATCCCGCTCACGAAAGTCCGGAGGCAACTGCAACTGACCGGGTGGCGTGGTAATCACATCGAAGATGCTCTTGATCAGGCTGATGTGGTTCAGCCGTGGCTGCGCCGAAGTGCGCATACACCAGCAGGGAGACAAACGGTTCCCGCGCAGCGTCGGGCAGCCAACTTCCGACCGGCCACTCGACATGTCCAGTCGCGTCATAGTCGGTGGTCTACGGTGAGCGTCGGTGGGAGACGAAGCAACCTACAATTCAGTCTGGTCACGAGCCAACCGTAGGGGGCGTGTTCGTCCACCAGGTGATGGTCGCTGGGGGTGTGATGTCGCCGGGGAGCGCCAGTCGGTTGGCATGCTTGGGTGTAGAGGCGGGCGATGCGGTCCAGGACTTCCCCGTAGGACTCGTGATGGAGAACCGCGTCGGGAAGTGGTTTCGGCAGCCGTGTGGAGACTTCCTGGTCGATCTCGCTCCGGTACCCGCGGATTGCCGTGCCAGCATTTGCTTGGTCAACGCTGTTGCCGTCGGCCTCTGCCTTCTCGCGCAGCCGATGCGCGGCGACCAGACCGGCGATGCACTGGTGAATAGGACTCGGGAGCGTTGTCGTGTCTCCGGGTCTGTCGGCAGCTATCAGTGCGGGCCACAGGCCCGACCAGGTCGGTAGTTGCCCGTCCCAGTGCCAGTCACGGTCCATCTGATGTTTCCCCGATCGCGATCTCGACTGCCGTGTGCGTTCAGGACGATAGCCCAACCGGCGCTGTCGACGCACCGAGTGGACTCAACTAGTGGATACACAACAGCTTCAATCCTCGCCAACGGGGGTGCTGTGAAGGCACCCGCCCACCGCTGGCGATAGGTTTGCGTAGCTCGTGTGGTTTGCGGCTCAGCTGATCAGCGGCGAAACTGGGGCATGAGGTGAATCACGCCACCGCAGATAGTGATTCGATGGTCGGGGTGATCCGGCCGAGGGACGTTGGGAGCACCATGGGCGGCGACAATCCTGCACCAGCCGGGCCCACCGCGTTGCCCGAGGTTGTGCTCAATGAGCTACGGATGCAGGCGCATACGCTGTGCCCGACCGATGAGTGGACACGTTCGCAGCAACGCGAACAAGCAGAAGTCGTGGTGCGAAGGTGGGGTGAGGTGTGGGTCGCCAGCGTGCTTCGGCGGGAGTTGGTGCTTCGCAATCCCGACGACGTCGAACTGCCGTACCTGGACCCGGCCGAGTGTTTGAACCTGATTCGCGCCGAGGCCGCCGAGGAGCAGTTCATGAAATAGCTGCGACGGTCGTTCTGAAGTCGGCTGTTGCGTGCAGCACACGGGTTGGGGCTATTACTGCTCGATGTCATCGATGCTGGACAGTGGCGGCCTCCACCCCTTGCCGGCCAGACCCAGTTCACGCCATTCGGTCACAGAGATCCCGTAGTGTCGCTGCCATGCCCCTCGGAATCCAGTGGTAGAGCCGAATCCGCAGTTGTACGCGATCTCGTTGAGATTGATTCTGGATGGGCTTTGCAGTAGTTGCGCGGCCCGCTGGAGCCGGACACCTCGCAGCATCTTGCCTGGGCTGGTGCCCATGTATTCCAAGGCGTAAGCCAGTCTGCGGGATGACCAGTTGAGATGTTGGGCAACCGATGCCGCAGTCACCCGGTGATCGGAGTAGTTGCGTTCGACATAGGCTCGCGCGTCTCTCTCGACTTGGGCGAATTCGGCGATCTCAGGCTCGCGACGTGGATCGACCGAACCGGCCACCAGGTCGGTCAGCGCAGCGAACACCCTGTTGAAACTTTCGGCGGAGGAAGTTGCGCGGGTATTGACCAACGCCTGGGTCATCGCGACTGCGGCGGCGATCGCGCCGTCCTCAGGGTTCAGTGCGATCGGAGTCCTGTCGGTCAGCGTAGGGATCGCCTTCTCGGGGATGGTGAGAATCCACGCACGCACACCGTCACCGTGGGCCAGGCCCATCGGCAGCGCCATGGTGATGATGCCCAGATGCCCGGGCAGTAGGACTGCCTCACGCTCACGCTGCTTGAGAATGACTTCGCCGGTTACGGGGATAACGACCCGTTTGTCGGTGTCGTCCCCGGTTTGGTGGGGGAACCGTTCGTAGCACACCGCGTCGGATTGGAACTCCACGATCTGGCGAACCAGCGAGCCCTCCACCGCTCGCTGTACCTGCGTCTTTCCGCTGAAGGCATGCGTCCCGTTCGGGAAACCGAATTCCATCTCGCAGTGGTTCTTGTGCACCTCGCTGGTCCAATAGTCCACTCCATCGGACTGCGGGAGCCCGGAGGTGTCCAGCGTGGTCCTGAGGTAGTCCGGCTCGTCCACGCAACCTCCCCTCGAGTGCAAAAATCTGTCGGAATCTGTGCAGAAATCTTGTCGAAGCCAGCGATTCCGCGCCGCTAGCCTCCCCTGTAACCGTATCGCTATCACCGGGATTCGGGCCGACGCAAGAAGGGAATCGTATGCCGTTCGCAGACCTCAAGGGAACCAGGATCGCCTACGTCGACAGTGGGCCCGAGACAGCCATCAGAGGCACGGCCGTCCTGAGTCATTCCCTGTTCATGAACAAGGCGATGATGGCGGAATTAGCCGATCACCTACGTCAGAGTGGATTTCGGACCGTCGCCTACGATCACCCCAGCCAAGGGGCGTCTGCGCCGGTATCGCGCGCCGATTTGTCGCTCGATCGGCTTACCGAGACCGCGGCAACGTTCATCGAATCCCTCGCAGTCGCACCGGTGCACTTCATCGGCAACAGCCTCGGTGGCATGGTTGCCCTGCGGCTGGGAACCCGCCGCCGAGACCTGGTACACACGATCACCGCGCTGGGCTCCTCGGCAGAGGAAGAACACAGCCTGCCCGAATTCAGGCCGTTGGTCGATCACCTCGGTCTTCCGGGCGGGGTCCGGGAGCGGCTGGGTGAGTTGATGCACATCATGTTTGGCGATCGCTCACTCGCCGAGGCCGCGAGCAACCCGATCATCGGGCAATGGAAGAGCTATATGGGCGCGCTTCCTACCAGCATCAGCGCGGCCGCGGCCGCGGTCATCACCCGGGATCGGATCATCGAGGAGCTCGAGCAGAACGGGAGCGTGCCGGTTCTGGCCATAGGAGGCACCGACGATCACGCCTACCCGCCACTGATCTCGGTGGACCACATCGTCGCAGCCACCAACGGCACAGGCGCGGTGATCGACGGCGCCGGTCACTCCCTGGCCCTCGAGGCCCCCGCACGCGTGGCTGCGCTGATCCTCGAACATATCGATGCCACACACGACATCGACGCACAGCGCGCAGAGGTCGGTGGCCTCGCTGCGGCAGTCGCAGCACCAACGGCGACCGTCGTGTAGATCGTGGCGTCCGGTTGGTGCTCTGCGCTGCGAAGGTCAAGGCGATGATCGGCACCGTCTGCGCGGCCGGTGCGTAACTTACTGCTGGGCAGCAGATTTGGCGTAAAGTGTCATGGATGCGGAGTCTGTGATCCCGCGAACTGTGAACGCCGACAGAAGAAGAGCCGACATGACCAGATATCTGCATTCTGTCGGCTCGATACCCGCAGAGCTGATGACCGATGACCGAGCAGCCATGCAATGGCTCGTCGACCACAGCCAGGGCCGACCGGTCACCGCGATCCCCTGCGATCTGGATCCGGACTGGATTCTGCAATACCTTCGCGACCGCGCCGAACACAGCGACATCCTCGAGGTCGTGCGGGGCGGGAAATTCGCCGACTACGGCGACTTCCCGACCTACGCAGTCCGCGCCGGTCGACTACTGGAAGCGCGGCATGTGTCGATGGATCGGGTCGAGCGGATCGGTCAGGTCGTGTCGGCCTTCGACGCGCTACGCCGTGTCCGACCGGAACTGTCGGACACCAGAGTGCAGATCAGCCAACCCAATCCACTGGACCTGGCGCTGTTCGTCTTCGCGGGTGCAGCGGTATCGGGCGGACTGCCCCTCGGCAAAGCCTTGCGGCGAAGCGATGTCGTCATCACCGCATTGCGGCACCTACCGGTCTTCGCCGAGGCGGCACTACAAGAGATCACCGAGGTGGTGCGGCGCTTCGGTGACCGCGTCATCTGGCAGCTCGAGTCGCCCGTCGCGCTTCTGAGCATGGTTAAAGCACATCAACTGCGATCGCAATGGGCGCTCGGGCCGGTCGTCGCGCGCCAACTCGCCGGGTTCCTCGCGCGTATGCACGCCAGCGGCGCCCGGACGATCGTGCATCTGTGCTACGGCGACTACAACCATGAAAGCCTGATCGCGCCGCGCACCCTCGAGCCCGCGGTGCGCCTGCTCGCTCATACCGCGCGTCGCCTGCGTCGTCAGGGACTCGCGCTCCCGGCGGTGCACATCCCTTGCGCCTACGGGACTGCGCCCGCGCCGCTGCGTCCGGGCTTCTATGCCCCGCTGCGCAAATTGGATCCAGGCTGGCGGTTGATCGCCGGTGTGGTGTCGCCGAAGTCCGAAGCCGACAGCGCGGAGGCCCTCGCGCTGTTCGAACGCTCGACCGGCACCACGGCCTATGGAGTCGCCCCCGCATGCGGGTTGGGCCGGTGCAGTGTCGCCGACGCCGAACGCGCGGTCGCGACCATGGTTGCTCTGTCCGAGCGACCCTAGACACGCAGGGCACGTTTCGGTGCGACTCGCCGTGATGCCCCGGTGGCGCGGATTGCTCCGAATGCCGCTCGCCGGGCCTGAATCGCGCAGATTCGGTGCTGAACGCAAAGCATCGGCAAACCCGCTCTGCGGCAGAGGCATCCATCCGATCGCCGTGTCCTGGCGCTGTCGTTGGCGATAGCGAAGTCCTGGCAGATCGGCGTTCGGCAGCCACTTGTCGTGGTGGTTCGTGGCCGCCGGTGGCGAGCGGCGAGACCAGCGCTAGCAGTCCGGCCAGACGGTTTCTTTCCGAAAGGGCGACAACGTCGTGCAAGACGTTGTCGGAGAGCGGATCTGCGCCGATGGCACCCCCATGGCGTCGCCGCGAGGCTCGGTGCGCGGGTTCGTGAATCCGGGTGCGGACAGTTCAGGATGGAACTTCCATAATGAGGTCTCCGCTACTGATCAGATATCCGCTTTTCGCTCCGGGCGGGGATCTCCCGAATGCGTTCTTCCAATTGAAGATTCACTAATGATTGCTTAAGATAACTGGCGGCAACAATCGCCGTAGTTGCCGAGCCAAGGGGGCTCCGGATTCACACCGGTCGACGGTGATCAACTGCGATCAGCAGTGGCAGGGAGTTTGCTATGGGGAATACGCCGCATGTCCTGGTAATCGGTGGAGGCCCCGGGGGTTCGACCACCGCCGCGCTTCTCGCGCGAGCAGGTATCAGGGTGACCTTGCTGGAACGAGATCAGTTCCCGCGCTATCACATCGGTGAGTCATTGCTGGCCTCGGGGCTGTCCACGCTGCGCCTGTCAGGAGCCTACGACGCGGTGGCCGCGCACGGGTTCCAGGTGAAGCGGGGTGGGTTCTTCGAGTGGCGCAACGACGTCTGGCGCTTGAACTGGGCCGAACTGGTCGCCGCCGATGCCCAGTCATGGCAGGTCGATCGTGCTGCTTTCGACGACATCCTGCTGCGCAACGCCACCGCGCAAGGTGTCGAGGTGATCGAGCAGGCGACCGTTCGCGAAGTGATCTTCGACGGCGCCGAGCGCCCGACCGCGGTCGAGTGGACCAAGGCCGGTGACGATCAGACTCTCACGACCTCGTTCGACTTCCTCGTCGACGCGTCCGGGCGAGCCGGATTGCTTTCGCGCAGGCATTTCAATATGCGACGGCCGCTGCCCGACCTGCAGAATATCGCAATCTGGTCGTACTGGACCGGCGCCCGACTGCATCCGGAAAGCCCCGAAGGGGCTATCAACGTCGTGTCTACAGAGGAAGGCGGCTGGTTCTGGCACATCCCGCTCGCGGATGGCCGATTCAGCGTCGGCTACGTGATCGCCGCAAGTCGAGCCGCGCAGATGCGGGCCGAGCACGGCTCCGACGCGGCCTACTACGACTACATGCTGCGCAACAGCCCGGGAATGTCGCAGCGGCTCGCCGGCGCGCAACAGGTTGCCGAGGTCCGCGTCGAGCAGGACTACTCCTACGTCTCGGAGCGGTTCTGCGGTCCGGGTTACGCGATCGTCGGTGACGCGGCAGCTTTCCTCGACCCGCTGCTTTCCACCGGCGTGCACTTGGCGACCTACGGTGGTTTGACCGCCGCCGCTGCGATCGCCACAAGTTTGCGCGGTGAGATGGCGGAATCCGATGCCCTCGATTTCTACGAATACACCGCACGCAGGGCATTCGGCCGCTTCCTGTCGCTTGTCACGCGGATGTATCGCGACTACATCGGCTCTGCTGAGTATTTCTCCCACGCCCGCCGTCTCACCAATGAGCACAGTAGTGACACAGCACAGGAGTCGTTCACCAGAATCTCTGCGGGTCTGACCGACGTCGTCGAGACGTCCGGGCAGGCCGAGCGGGTCGGCACTGACACGATCGTCGCCGAGGTCGAAAACCATCAGCCCGATCAGGAAGGCAACATCCGCTACATGGGTGGCCTGGACATGTCAGTGGTGTGGGACCACTGGCGCGACCCGCTGGGTCCCGACAGCGCGATGGACGGTCTACGTATCACGACCGAGCCTGTGCTCGGTCTGACCCGCCGCCCTCGCACCGACGCGGAGATCAGCGCCATCGCTCGTCCCGTCGTGCCACCGACAGCGCCGGGCCTGCACTAGGTTTCGACGCGCACGATCATGAAAACCGCGCGGGATCTCCCTGATCCGGTGGAGGACTCATCATCGGATGGCCCGGCTAGCCGGGCCATCGATGATGAGATCGCCCGTTTCACCGATCCGGGGACCAGAGCGCTGCTCGCCAGCAGCGGGTTCACCATGCCGATGCTGGAAGCAGCGCTGGACACCACATTAGGCGTGCGAGTGCTGCGCCAGGACTGCATCACGGCGGCTCACCTGCCGGACACCATCTGCGCAGCCCTACAGGTCGCCGGAAGCGACTGCCTCGTGATTCGGCGGTCACGTCTGGTCGACCGCCACATGCGGACCGCGTCGATCAACCTCGTCATCGGAATCAGCGGCCCCTCCGCCGCCGCCGGGGTCGACGACGTAGGTGTGCCGATCGGACACAGTCTGCGCGCCCGAGGCCTGACCCAGCGACGACACATACTGCGGGTGGGATTGACGCGATGGCCGGACGGGCGCCTGAGCGCGACGAAGGCGTACGTCATCATGCTCGGCGACCGCCCGCTGTGCTACATCCGGGAAGCGTTCAATCCCAGCGTGATCGTGGCCGACCACCACGGCACCGACGTCAGCGAGGATCTGCACTGGAACGACGAGCCGTCGAGCGCCCAGACCGTCGGCGCGGATGCTCTGACGTCGAACGCGCCGACCAGAGCCAGCCACCCACTCGAACCTTCGTCCGGGCGGCGGGAGTGGTTCACAACCCGTCCGCGCGAAAGCGCACCGACACACTCCAGTACTCCCCAGAAGGACTGCCTCAGCAGTGATCTGGACCGCGCTGCCCGCGGCGACGCTATCGTTCTGCACCTGGCCGACGGCTCGACGCGCACAGGCCACAACCTGCCGGCACGCGCATCCGAGCGCGACGCCCTACTCCACGCTGCGGCCGCGGTCCTGAGTCAATGTTCGAGCCGAGCGGTCGTGGCGATCGCCCACTCGTCGCCCGGCCCCATCAGGGCACGCTCGGACAAAGGGGGCCCACCGGACTCCGGCCAGCTGCCACGCGCTTTTCGGCGCCCGGTCGTCGTGTTCGACGACCAACACGGGGACCCACCGTCGACGCCGTCACCGGTCGATATCCTGCGCCGAGTCGCGGATCGGTGTGAGAGCGCGACGCGCCGTGATCTGCTCCGCCATGTCGCCGGGCTGCTCGCGCTCGCCACGGACATCCCCGCAGGTGGCTGGGAATTGCACAGTTCGGTTCCGCAACTGCATCTTTCGAGGGAGTACACCGGACTCCCCGAGCTCCCCAGTCGACCACCGGACAGTGCGGCCCTGTTGTGGATCGGCGACCGAACAGGTGCTGACGGCGGCCTCCGGGGCACGCTACGTCCAGGGCATCCGACGGCCATCGCCCTTGACCGGCAGACGACACCAGCTGATGTCGTGATGCTCTGCCGCAGGTGGAATCCCGAGAATCGCCCCGGAGTTCTCACCCTGGTGCCGAGCGTTGCCCTGGACGCCGGTGACCACCTCCGCGCGCTGTTCGAGGCTGGCGCCGACTGTGGGACGCCAGTGACGTGGCTGTGTGATCCCATCCCGACGGGACTGCGGAACGTCGACCGCGGCCTCCGATGCCGCACCGAACTGGCAGCGGCATCGATTCACGCCTTCGGTGACGCCTGCAGATCGACCGGGACATCTTTCGGCGGCCTACACCTCGAATATGCACCCGGATCTGTCAGGGACTTGTTCGGCGCACCGAGACGCGACCGTGAACGGTTCTGCGACAGTGCCTTCGAGCACGGCCGAGGCCTCGATCCGAGCCAGCTACTGCGCTGCGTGATTGCCGCCCTGGACGATGTTCACGTGCCCTGACAGCGGTTCTCAGCTGTGCCAGCGAAGTCCTCGCGAGGCTGATCGCAATGTGCTGCTGGGATGCGGGGACCAGACCTGTGAAGATGCCCGGCGCGCACTGAATCTGTTGGTGTCGCGTCAGATTGGCGCGAGCCGACGATGCGTTGAGCAAACCCCTTCGTGGTCGGTGACGTCCAGGCGCGGGCGGGTTCGCCAGCGTCGACGCGAGAGGGTTGCTATGTTTCTTCCGTGGGCGAGTCGGCAAGGTTTGGACAAGTCGTGGGAAGCTGTCGCTCAGCGCGAACGACCAACCACCTGTTAGACCGATGAGCATCGCACGCCGTCGATGATCGAGGCGGCGGTTCGTCGCGCCCACTGATCATGCTTGTCGAATTCCTGTTCCACTGTCTGGAGTCACGTCTTTGACCACACCACCGCCACCCATACCTACGCCACACACCGCCGAGGCCCAGTGGGATCCGGACGACGAGTTCAGCTCACCCGTCGTGCTCGCCGAGGATCGATACCGCCTGTACACGGAGAAGTTCGTCGCAGACCCTCACGCCGCGTACGAGCAGATGCGCCGAAAATTCGGCACGATGGCCCCCGTGGACCTCGCACCGGGCGTGCCTGCAACGCTCGTACTCGGCCATGCCACCGCGGTACGCATCCTCAACGACCCGCACCATTTCCCGGCGGATCCGCGGACGTGGCAGGAAACCATCCCACAGGATTGCCCTGTCCGGCCGATGATGGGCTACCTCCCGGCGGCGCGGAACTCCGACGGAACCGAGCACGCGCGTCTGCGCAGGGCATCGGTCGCGGGCATCGAGGGGATCGATCTGTACACCGTGGATCTCCTCGTCGCGAAACATGCGGTCCCGCTGATCAATGCCTTCTCCGAACAGGGAAGTGCCGATGTGGTGTCGCAGTACGCGTTCCCGCTCGTATTGCATGTCCTCAACGAGATGGTCGGATGTCCGGAGGAGATCGGAGAGCGTGTGGCGGCCGGGATGGCGGCACGGTTCGAGGGGGACCCCGGGGGGATGGCGATCCTCAAAGAGACACTGATGGAGTTGATCACTCTCAAGCGCAGCAACCCCGGCAACGACGTGACGTCCAGACTCGCGCAGGACTCCGGAGCTCTCACCCCGGTGGAGATCTTCGCGCAACTGATGAGTTTCTACGGCGCGGGCTTCGAAGCCCAACGCAACCTCATCACCAACGCACTGCTGCTGCTGATCACCGACGATCGCTTTCGGTCCGGTCAGGTTCTCGGTAGGAATCTTTCGACCAGCGACGCCATCGACGAAGTGTTGTTCAACGACCCTCCCATGGCGAACTTCTGCACCACCTACCCACGCCAGCCCATCTCGATCGACGGCACCTGGCTGCCCCCACATCAACCAGTTGTCATCAGTCTCGCTGCCTGCAACAAC
Source organism: Nocardia sp. NBC_01377 (assembly GCF_045040005.1). Lineage (NCBI taxonomy): Bacteria > Bacillati > Actinomycetota > Actinomycetes > Mycobacteriales > Nocardiaceae > Nocardia > Nocardia sp. NBC_01377. Next base: position 321,803 of record NZ_CP109567.1, on the reverse strand, counting down.
GACCCAGCGATCCGCGGCAGCCGGCACGGCGGCGACAGCAGTATCGGAAACCGCTCACATCTGGCGTGGAGCTCGGGCCCGCACGTCTGTCCGGCCAAGAACGTCGCGTATGCAACGGTGCAATCGGCGATCGATCAGCTCCTCGACGCGCTTCCGGACCTTCAACTGGCCATCACACCTGCTGAGTTGGTTTGGCGGCCAGGACCCTTCCATCGAGCCATGTCGGAGATGCCGGTGAGATTCCCCAACACGGCGCCGATGGCAATCGTCTAACCCCAGCGGCGCATTAAGCCCACAGTTCAGATGAACAGACGGCCAGGAGGGTTCCAAACTGGGCACACTGGGCCTGCGTCGGTACTCGGGCGATCGGCTGTGGATTGGTGAGGGCAACTCATCGGTACGGCCGCCATCGCGTTGTGCTGTCGCCTTGGCGCAGTGCGGCCAGGCGGCGGGCGTGTTCGGCAGCGACTGCTGGTCGACGGGCAAGGTCGGGTATGACGCTGGTGATCAGTCCGAGTTCACGGATACGGCGAAGCACCGACCATGCCGGATCGGTGGTGACGTCGTAGCCGTACGCAGAGGCGAGGCGTTCGTGGTCGCCGCTGGCGCCGAAGCGCACCGCGTCGACGGCGCTGGTTGCCAGGTCCCAAGCCAGTGGGCCGTACCCGGCACTGTCGAGGTCGCATAGCACCGCACGCCCATGGTGGTCGCACAGCAAGTTGCCTGTATGGGCGTCGCCGTGAACGATGCCGCACCGCTGGGGGCGCAGCCCGAAGTAGTCGTCTTCGACCTGCTGCCACTGCTCGTCGATCCAGGCTAGATCCGGTGCAGGCAGTGCAGGATCGGCCGCGGCCAGGCGCCGCTGCGCCGCCGCGAATGGGTCCCATCGTGGCAGTGATGCGTCCTCGGGTGGCTCAAGGGCATGCAATGTTCGCAATGGCACAGCCAAATCGGTGATATCCCAGTGGTTCTCGCTGCCTGGCAGCCACTCCCAGATCGTGGCCGCGGTGTCGCTCGTCACGACGGGTTGTTCAATTCCCGGATGCAGGCGCGGTACAGGTGCGTCGTTTTCAGCGAGCCAGTTGGCGAGACGGACGACCCGCGGCGCGCGAGTGCGCCCAATCTCACCGACACCTATACGCACAATCACCGGCGCGGTAGCGAGGTGCCAGACGACGTTATTGGTGTATTTGATCAACTTCGCGTTGCGGTCATCGAGGCCAGCCACGCGACAGATCTCAGCCAGCGACGACTGTAGTTCATCGGAGGCCGAACGTGAGAGTTGTGTCATCGCATTCAACACTCTAGGCCGTCACGAGTTGCTCTACCTGCTCGATGAGGTCGATGACGCCGCTGTCTGCGGCATGGGGCCTAGCAGCTGCGATCAACTCAGGAAGCCGATCGATGCCGCGTTGGGTTGCGATCGTGCCGAGTCCGGCGATGGCGCGTTCGGTGATCGGTATCGCAGTGGCAGGGTCATCGACGCGAAAGTGATTGGTTGCGGCGACGATGTCGTCGAACAGTTTGGATCGAGCGGGCCGGTCCGGCCCTGACTCGCCTCGGGCGATAGTAGTCAGTTCGACGGCGCGCGCGGCGCTGTTCATCGCGATGCGGGGGTCGGTGCTGTTGGCGGCCAGCACGCCGTGTACCAGGGCCTGGTGCCCGACATAGTCGCCAGAGGTGTAGAAGACCTGCATCCACGGCTCGCGCGGCATTGGGGCCAGCGCCATTTCGTGCTCAGCGCGGGCGAGGCTGTCTCGCATCAGGCGATCCGCGCCTTTGTGCGCGTACGCCCATGCCGCAGTGGCGTGCAATTGTGCCGTGGCTGCGGTATCGGCGGCCTTCGCCGCAGCGATCTGACCTAGCTGAACCATCTCCAGGGCAGCGTCGGGTTCCCTTTCGTGCAACTCCACCCTTGCGAGGCCGAACAGCAAATCGGCGCAAAGGCTGTATGCCTCGGCTGTGGCCGCCTCTGATGCCCATCGCACGCCCTGGGCGAGATGGAGACGGGCTTGGCGCTGTTGCCCGGCGTCGTGATGTGCCCACGCGACGATATTGGACAGGTCAGCCAATGCCACGTATAGCTGCCGCAGAACGTCCTCGTTGCGGCAGCGCGGCAGCATCGCCGCTCCTCGACTCAGCGCGCCCAGGCTCGGATCCACTGCGGCACCACCACCGAATCTACTGTCCAAATCGCGGATCTGGTCCGCTGTCATGCGCAGGCGGGTGACATCGCTCGCACCGATCTGCGCAGGTAGTGGAGAGCTGGTCGCGGGCAGCGTCACATGCCAGCGTGACAGTTGAACTGCGGACCCCATCAGTGCACCTGCCAGCGCGACCAAGAACTCTCGACGGTCAGGCCCCTCGAAACCGACCGCCGCTGGAATTGGTATATAGCCCTCGGCGACCATCGGGTCCTTGAGCATCGCCTCGAATCGGCTGCGCACCTGTTCGTCTGAACCCTCAAGCATCCGCTGCAGCAGACGTCGGCTGGCCTGGTTTGGTGTCGTGGTCCGGTTGTTTTCCCAGAAAATCACAGTCCGTCGGGTTACCCCGAGGTGCTTGGCGAACTCTTGCTGGCTGAGCATCGCGGCCCGCCTCAACGCTCGGATCTGGGGTGGGTACCACCGCAGGGCGATCATCGGCCCGCCTCGACGTCGTCGTGATCGCTACGAGGGTTTTTCACAACTTTTTCACTGGTGTGGCACTGGTTTGACACAGCGTTCATTATGCAACCTTGCTGGTGTGTCGCTCCTCAAATCTGTTGTCCTGATGGACTTCCCGTCCGGGCCGTGGCGACCTCGTCATCGCAGGCACCGAAAGGCAGAAAATATCATCACGCGCGTTTCGGCTCTGACCGGCACCCAGTACACAAGTCAGGCGAAGATACTCACTCGGCGTGCTGTCACTGGCCTATTCCGGGTCGGCACTGCTCAAGGTGTCCGATGAGACAGGACATGGATTGGCGGGTCGACGCGGGAGTTGCGTTGGCCGCTGCCATCGAGGGGGACATCGACACGGCAGCCGTCCACGTGATGGATTGGGGGCGCAGCGAGATGACCCAGGGTTGCCTGTTCTGGATCGACACGTTCCTCCGCACGTCACCGAGGGCACGACAGTTCGCCGACCTTCCAGCAACCGATGGACTCGAGGCTGAACAGGTCTGGGCGTTGCAACTGGTCTCGGCGCGCGCGCGAATGGCCTTTGAGGATGCCGAGAAGATATTCGCGATTCGGTTGCCTGCCGCGGGGTGCCTTGCCGCGCTACTGACGCTCATCGGCACACAGCTTCGCGGACAGTGCAACCCCGATCTGTTCCGATAGCAACCTGAATCCAGAAGCTGTGCCGGTAAGTAATTCGGTGCCAAGCGTACATGCCGGACTCATAGTTCCGGCCGGGCCGGGATCACCACACAGTGAACGTTTCCGAGTAGTGGTCTGACGGATCGGTTGCTGCGGCGGTGCTGAAAGATGTTGGGGTGGAACGCGAAACGCGGAACCTCTGGCGTATGAAGGAGGTCCGACTAAAGATCAACTTCACAGAGGTTCCGCGCGTCATGAGTGTCGCATACATCGCCATCCTGCCGTTGCCCGAGTCCACCGTCACCCACGTCGCGGGCTTGCTGGCCGCGCGCCGCCAGGCCTTGGGGACCCGCTGGAGGGCGTTGACCTGCCTCGAACAGGCAGTGCTGGGGTTGCGGTGGTTCACCGACGGCACCCGTGTCGAGCAGCTCGCCCTGGACAACGCGATCGGCCGCACCACCGCCTACGACAGCCTCCACGAGGTGATCGATACTCTCGCCGCCCAGGCCCCGGCCTTGCACAACGTGCTGCTGGCCGCGAAAGTCGCTGGGCACCAGCACATCAGCGTGGACGGTACGCTCATCCACACCGACCGGGTCGGCCAAGCCGGCCCCACCACCGCCAAAGCCACCTCGGTGCCACGCCGGGTCAAAGTCGACCTCTGGTGGTCGGGAAAACACGGCCGCCACGGCGGGAACATCCAGGTCGTTACCGCCCCGGACGGGTGGCCGATGTGGACCTCCGAGGTTCGTCCGGGACGTGAGCACGATGTCACCGCGCTGCGCGCCCACCCCGAGATGCTGCCCGCGCTCACGGACTGGACCGGTGAAAACCTGCCCGTGCTGGGCGATCTCGGATACTTGGGCGAGGCCACAACGATCACGGTCGCGGTCAAGAAGCCCAAGGGCGGGCAGCTGACCGACGAACAGAAAACGGCGAACAAGGCCCACAACCAGGTTCGCGCGGTCGGTGAGCGCGGTAACGCACTGCTCAAATGGTTCAAGGCATTGCGTCGAGTCAGCTTGTGCCCGTGCCGGATCGGTGCCATCGCCGCAGCCGCGCTGGTGTTGCTGCATCTTCAACACGGCCGCAGCGTCTGACCGTGACACGCCGCTACTCGGAAAGGCTCAGTGACCGGCGGCCTCGTTCCTTTGACATATCTCAATATCACGAACGGAGTTCAGCGAATTGCCCGAAAAAAACGAACCACTGATCAGAACCGATATTCCCCATTCGGCCCGCATCTGGAACTACTGGATGGGCGGCAAGGACTACTACGAAATCGACCGCATCGCAGGTGATGCCGGCATCGAGGTCGACCCCGACATCACCACCATGGCGGTGCAGTCGCGCCAGTTCCTCATCCGCGCGGTCACCTACCTCGCGGGCGAGGTGGGCATCCGCCAGTTCCTCGACATCGGCACCGGACTTCCGACCATGCAGAACACCCACCAGGTGGCGCAGAGCGTCGCACCCGAATCGAAGGTCGTCTACGTCGACAACGACCCCCTCGTCCTCACCCACGCCAGAGCGCTACTCATCAGCACCACCCCCAAAGGTGTGACCACCTACGTGGATTCGGACTACCACTTCCCCGAGCAGATCATCGCCGACGCCCGCAACGTGCTGAATTTCAACGAGCCGATCGCCGTCATGTTCATGGGCGTGCTCGGCCACGCCAAGTCCTACGACGAACTGCTGCGCATCGTGCACACCGTGCTCGACGCCGTCCCCGCAGGCAGCCATCTGGTGATGTGGGACGGCAGCGACGACAGTCCGGCCTACGTGACCCTGTGCGAGAACTACACCGGAACCGGTGGCACACCGTATGTTCCACGACCTCAGGCTCAACTCCGCGCCGTCTTCGACGGCCTCGAACTGGTCGAGCCCGGCTTCACCTCGATCACCCAGTGGCGCAGCCCGGACGCCGAAGTGGGCTCGCCGCGCTCGATCTCCGCATATGGCGGTGTCGCCGCCAAACCGTAAGAGATGCCTTCCGCAGCGACGGCCACAGGGCCTCCGAAGGTGTACGTGGAGGTCCACCGCCGCCCGCGGGCGCAGTCATCAACCCACACCGACTTGTGCGAATTTCTCCAAATTTCGCACGCACCAGTGCGAATTTTTTCGAGTGGTGCCTTATGGCAGCATTTGTATGTGTTCAGCTTGATCAGCTCCGCATGTGGGGCCATCTCGGCGAAGTCGTTAGCGTGCGCTAGTTGACGCGAGTGCGTACGATCGGTTGAGCAATTTATATTTGCTGCTCGGTAGGAATCTTGTGTCTATGTTTCGCTTGACGAGACGGCGGACATATGCGGAGTGTCAGGGTGTCGAAGCCAGTCGCCATCAAAGCTATCCCCGTTCCCGGCTACTAATTGGAGAATCTCTGTGCCGACGTCTGATCCGGATACAGCGTCGCAGTCCCAGTCCGTGCGCCCGTGGTCCTTGCATGCTGGCGCAAGGGGCGGTGCCGAAGGTCGCCTTGCGATGCACAGCGCCAGCTTCGCGGCTGATCCTCATGGATTCTATGAGTCGATGAGGACCCGATACGGCGGACTCGCCCCCGTCGAGCTGGCCCCCGGGGTTCCGGCTACGTTGGTGCTCAGCTATGAAGTCGCTCGGCGAATTCTCAATGATCCCGACCATTTTCCAGCAGACCCACGGGTCTGGGAGCAGGGCATCGACGACAGCTGTCCGGTGCTTGCGATGATGCGGTGGCGGCCTAACGCATTGCGCAACTCGGGCCCTGAGCACCTTCGTTACCGCGCACCGAGCAGCACTGCCATCTCCGAGGTCAACCTGTTCGAGCTGCAGACAACAGTCGAACAAACTGCTATATCGCTCATCAACGGCTTCTGCGGAAACGGGAAAGCCGACCTGCTCGAACAGTATGTATGGCCGCTGGTGTTCACGGCGTTGAACGCAATGCTCGGCGTTGAGCCCGACATCGGTCAGCAGGTCGCGGCGGGTATGGCTGCGATGTTCGACGCGGGAGCCGAGGCTGGTGCGGGGGAACGTCAGCTTGTCGACGCACTACGGACACAGACCGAACAGAAAAGGCGCGAACCTCACGACGACGTCACATCGCGATTGATTTACCACGCCAATGGCCTGACCGATGAAGAGGTGGTACATCAGCTCGTGACGTTCTACGGGGCGGGCATCGAGCCGCTGGTCCACCTGATATCGAACACATTGCGCACCATGTTGACCGATCAGGGGTTCGGTGATGGTGTGTTCGGCGGCAGCTTGCCAACTCGAGATGCACTGGACGGCGTGCTGTTCACAGACCCTCCGCTGGCTAATTTCTGCGTGACCTATCCGCGGCAACCGATTGTGATCGAGGACTTTTGGCTGCCCGCCCACCAACCGGTCGTGATCAGCATGGCCGCGTGCAACAACGATCCGAACGTCAAATCTCCCCATGGACACGACGGCAATCGCTCACACCTTGCCTACGGTGCGGGCCCGCACACGTGCCCCGCTCAAGACCCTGCTCGGCTGATCGCCCAAAACGCGATCGATCAACTCCTCGATGCGTTGCCCGAAATCAGGCTGGCAGTTCCAGAGGCGGCGCTGGCATGGCGACCCGGCCCCTTCCACCGCGCGCTGACCACCTTGCCGGTTGAGTTCCCGGCGTCATCCCCACTTCCGGCACCCGCTCAGCGGACGTGATCCCTGCTGTTCAAGAAAGTCTCACATGAGTAGGAGCTCCACCATGTCACGATCATCACCTGCCCCGTTCGTCCTGGACCCGCGAGGCGCGAACGTTCAAGGCGAGGCCGACGAGTTGCGCAAGCGCGGAGCGGTGACACTCGTCGAACTGCCCGGCAACGTCATCGCTTGGGCAGTCACTGACCTGGAGTTGGTCAAGAATCTGCTACTCGATAGACGTGTCTCAAAGGATGCGCGCAAGCACTGGCCTGCGTTCATCAACGGTGAAATCACGTCGGCGTGGCCGCTATATACATGGGTCGCGGTCAAAAACATGCTTACTGCCTATGGGCCCGATCACAAGCGACTCCGCGGATTGGTCAGACCCGCGTTCAGCAAGCGGCGTGTCGACGCGATGCGATCGCAGATCGAACACATCACAGAAGACCTTCTGGCCAACCTCGCAGCGGCGCCGGAAGGTGACTGCGTCGACCTGCGAGAGACGTTCGCATATCCGCTGCCTATCAAGGTCATCAGCGACCTGATGGGGGTGCCCACCGACCTCCAGCCCGGACTCCGAAAATGTGTCGACGGCATATTCGACACCGACCCTGACACCGGGTTGGCTGCCTATTCCGATATGCAGAAACTCCTTGCTGCTCTTGTGGCTCATCACCGCGACGAGCCGCAAGACGATATGACCAGCGTGCTCATCGCCACTCGCGACGAGCAGGACCACTCACGACTCACCGAGCAAGAACTGATCGACACACTGCTGCTCATCTTGAGCGCCGGACACGAAACCACCGTCAATCTCCTCGATCAGGCTGTGTTCGCACTGCTGACCCATCCCGCACAGTTGGCGGCGGTGCGTGCTGGCGAGCAAACCTGGGAAGCTGTGGTGGAGGAATCGCTGCGATACGAACCACCATTGGCGAATTTGCCACTGCGCTTCGCAGTCGAAGACATCAGGGTTGCAGGCGAGACGATCAGAAAGGGGGACGCGATCATCGTCTCCTACGCGGCCGCAAACCGCGATCCGCGATCCTTCGGTGACACAGCCGCCGAGTTCGACATCTTCCGGAGCAACAAGGACCACGCAGCATTTGGATTTGGCGCGCATATGTGCCTCGGCGCACCGCTCGCCCGCCTCGAAGGCACGATCGCGCTGCGGATGCTCTTCGATCGCTTCCCCAATATGAAACTGGCAGCGGATCCCCAGGACATGGGCACCGTCCCCGGCTTCATCAGCAACGGGCACAGAAGGGTTCTGGCCCGACTGTGCTGATGGCGAAATTTGCCTGCTGCCCGCGTCGAGAAATAACACGGGCGGCAGCGCGCCAATCAGGACCCACAACCAGGTTCAACGGCACGTGCGGCAATCCGAGCGGTGAACGCAGCCGTCCGAACCCGCGCTCCCAGTCCGGGGCGTTCAGCGCCGCGCCAACCGCAACCTGACGGACACGACACAATACCCACTGGTCAGCTACGTGTTTCGACCGGTGCTGGCCACTTACCGTCCGCAAGGCCGATGTCGCGCCAGTCGGTGGGCGACATCCCATAGCGGATCTTCCATGCCTCACGAAACGCGCTCGTAGAGCCGAACCCACATCGGAACGCGACTTCTGAGGTCTTAAGGTTCATCTCGCCGCTCAAGAGCCGCGCTGCTTCTTCGAGCCGCACGCGGCGGAGCAGCCTTCCTGGAGAGTCGCCCATTTTCTTCAGCGCGGTCGCCAAACGGCGTTCCGACCAGTTCAGATGCTTCGCGATCGAGGGTGCCGTCACCGTCGGGTCTCGGAAGACGTTCGCGACGAACGCGCATGCCTGTCGGTGTACGGTCGCGTAGTCGGCGGTCTCGGGTTCTTGGCGCGGGTCAACCGAACTCGCCAGCAAGTCGGTCATGCTGAGGAACACCCGCCGGAAATCCTCACCGCTACAGGTTTTTCGGGTGTCGGCGAGCGCCCGGGTCATAGCGATCGCTGCGGCTATAGCACCGTCTCTCGGGTTGAGAGCGACTGGTGTGGTGTCGGTCAGGTCTGGAATCATCTCGCCGGGGATAGTGAGAATCAGTGCCCGCACACCGGCTACGTGTCGGAGGCCCATCGTGCGGGCCATCGTGATCATGCCGAGCTGGCCTGGCCCCAGTACCGCCTCGCGGTCGTCCTGCTTGAGGATGACCTCCCCGTCCAGGGGCACGATCGCCCGTTTGTCGGTATCGTCACCCAGTTGACTGGGCAAGCGTTCGTATAAAACTGCATCGGATTCGAACTCGACCATCTGGTAGATCCGCGAGCCGTCGACATACCACTGCGCATACGTCCTGCCTCGGAAGGTCCTGTAGTCGTCCGTGTCAGGGACATCGAAGCGCACATCACATTGTCGGCTGCCCACCTCGGTGCCCCAGAACGCCACTCGATCGCTCGGATTGATCTCGTCATCGTGGGTGCTCTGCTCTGTCTTGACGTACGGCCCCTCGTCCACAGAGCTCTCCTCCCGTGCAAAAATCCGTCGCAATCTGTGCAAAAATCCGGTCGATCCCGGAGTTTCACACCGGCTAGCCTCGCTGTAACCGTATCGCTATCACAGGGATTCGGACGATGCAAGGAGGGGATTGTATGCCGACTGCGGATCGGGGAATACCGACGCCGACCACGAGAACACGATCGTGGCCCAGTCCACACCTTTCTCCTGTTGCCGGGCCGCACTCCGGGACTTTTCGGTCGCCGAGCCCAGTCGGGAATCATCGACCGACCTGTTCCTTGCACGACGAATCCAGAGAGAACGATGGTGCCACTCGCGAGCAACTCCGGATGGAGCGATGCAGTGCAGCGCCGATTGATCGCAGACCAGCGTGTCGACACTCCGCGGCCGCCGTGGCAATCCGGAGCGCCGATTCGGTCGCTGAGTGCTGATCGCATCTATCGGAAAAGCGCGTGACAGGCGACGAAACGCAGGGAGGGCAGTGTGGCGCGAGTAACTATGAATGGCACAGCCGGTCTGGCATCGGTGGTGCTCGGATCGATGATGAAGGATCTTCGGACCAGCAAGGACCCGAAGGTCACCCAGGCAATGGTCGCCGATCAGGTGGGTGTAACCACATCGGCGTACTTTAAATGGGAAAGCGGACTGCGCCGAATCACTCCAGAGCATCTGGAGCGTATCTGCGAATCGCTGAATTGTAAGGATTGGCGACGGCGGAGCATGATGTCACTACTGTCAGGTACGATGTCGGACTTCAGGTTGGGACAGCAGCCGAGGATTTCCTCTGAGGACGTCGAATTCATCGAGAGCCTTTCTTTTCCCGCGCTCTACAGGAGCCTGCCCGACTTCGACATTATATATAGCAATCAGGCATGCATTTCCGCTTTCCCCATGTTCACGCCCGCCCCACTCAATGAAGCGCATCGCGCGAATCTGATCGAGCGGATGATTACGGACCCTCGTTCACCCCGCGTCTTCGTCAACTGGTCCCAGGTTGCCCATCGGATGGTCTACCTGAAGAGGTTGTGGTCGTCGGGCACTTCAGCCGCACATCATGAACGCATCATGCGAGCGTGCCGCAGCGAGGCGGCGTTTGAATATATGTGGCGCACCATACCTGGACCGGATGTGCACGGCAACAACCGGATCGCGGTGCGTGACCCTGTGACCGGCGAGGTCCGGAACCGCACGGTTCGGTGCCTAATCTCCAACTCTCGCACGGGCAGCGCCGATATCATCGCGGCCCCGACCGTGCGGTCGACCGAAGCGCTCGAGCCGTCAAGCATCGGAAGCTGATTTTGACGGCGACTGCGTTCTATGGGAACTCCGCTCAGTTTTCAGCGATGGAGTCGGATATGCGACCGCTTCTGCCGACCTGGCGGTTCACGGGCAGATCCTTCGCGATGTAGAGACGAGGACACTGTGAAGAATTCGGGCGTACGCGATCGTAGGAATTACTGCTGATGATGGTTTCGAATTTGGTTGGCGTGGTTGGTGGCGATGAGGATTCACCTCCTGATATCGCTGATGTGTTGCTGTCTCTTCGGATCTATCGGCGTATGACGCGGCGGGTTCTCGCACAGAAAACCGGCATATCGGCCCAGACGATCGAGGAGGTCGAGCAGGGACTGCGCCCCGTCAGTCGCACGTTTCTACGTCTGATGCTTGAGGCACTCGATAGCAACCCGGTAGCCCATTCCGAGTACGCCGATCTGGCCTTCGAACCCGACACGGTCAAACAACGGCTGTCCGCGGCTGAGACGAGCTCCCCCCAAGTGCACGACCTGGCGGAGCTCCATGCCCTGGATTGTCCCGCCGCGCTGATGACACCGGCCGACTGCAACCTGTTAGCAACCAATGAGCAGTTCGATAGAGCGCTGCCTGGTGCTAGTGAGCACGGCAATCTCATCAAATGGTTGCTGCTGGACGAGCGTGCTCGGAGGGTGCTGCCTGAGCCGTATTGGACACGGGAGACGCACCAGTTGGTTGGCACTCTGCACTGTCTGTGGCCGACGTTCGTTCCCCGACCGCGTCTGGGCGTTCTGCTCAGCGACCTTGTGGATGCGCCCGAATTCCAGCGATTCTGGTTCACCCCGACGGAGACGGTCGAGGACCCCTCGAACAGTATTCAATTGCGAGACTTCAAGACCGGCGATGTCGCCGAGCACTACCGGCAGACCAGCCAGCCAGAACCTCCGCAGCCACGTACGTGGCGACTATTCAAACTGACACCGAAATTGCCCGATAGGGGAGGATCCCCGCAGCAGGAGTTGTTCCATCTCGATGATTGATCCGGGCTTGTCCAGGGCTGCCGATCCGGTGGATGCGTGGCGACGCAATATGTCTGGGCTTGAGCCGTCGACGATGAACTTGTCCCGGATTCAAACGAATCTGCCGAGCCGAACGCCTTGTATGTCGAATCGGGGAGTCGGGGGCCAGCCGTGATCGACGGAGCGAAGATTCGCAGCGCCCGCGCCGCGCGCGGCTGGTCTCAGAGCGACCTGATGGCGGCGATGCGCACCCAAGCGGTGCGCAATGGGTGGACCCTGATGCGTCCAGACAGCCTTCGCGGAGCAGTGTCGCGGTGGGAGAACGACCGGCACGCGCCGGATCACCACTACTCTCGGCTACTGCGAGCCGTAATGCCCGAACTCGACCGTAACGAACGGTTGGTAGGCGAGCCGAATGTTGCCGCCAGTGTCAGCGCCGCGACTGAGGATTCCCTTCACAGTGTGCTCGCGGCTCATGTCGATAGTTGCCGAGCCCTTGATCGCCGCTTCGGCGCCCCGGCAGCCCGAAAACAGACGACCGCACACGTCGAATCATTGGATATGCTGTGGCGCAACACCTTCGGCGCCGACAAGCGGACGGTGGCGTACGCACACGCCGAAGCAGCGAGCCTGGCGGCGTGGCAGGATCTCGATGTCGGTGATCTCGTCTCTGCGAGCAACCACTACGCAGCGGCGAAGCTAGCGGCGGCGCGAGCCGAGGACCCCGTTCGTCTCGCACACACGATGGGCGAGGAGGCAATAATGCTCGCCGAGACCGGACGGGTCCGGCAGGCGGTCGATCAAGTAGAAGTGGCCACCGCGGCTCAACAGTTGCCGACGCTGCTGCGCTCCTGGTTGTGGGCGACTAGAGCTCAGATTCACGCTGGTGCAAATTCCGACGCTCGAGCAGCTCGGCGCGCCTTGACTCGTGCAGAGAAACTGCTGGCCACCACAAAGACCGCAGAGGCTCCGGAACTTCCGTTCTTGTCGCACAACCCAGTGCATTTTGCACGCTGGTCGGGCCACGTTCTCGCTCTGCTGAGCGATTCCGCGGCTGGTCCAGTTACACGTGACGCTCTTTCCCAGCTCCCGTCCGACTTTGTGCGCGCACGGGCCGCTCAACACCTGGACTTAGCCCAGGATGCGCTAAATGGACAGCGTCATGCGGAGGCGGCGGGGATTCTGAGTGCATCCGCCGAGTCGATCGACGGCCTCGGTTCAGTTCGTCTGCGGCGACGCCACCGGTTGCTGTCCGGGCGAGTCCGAAGTCCGGCGGAGACCGTATGACGACAGCGCGGCAAGCAATGCCACAGCGGTTCCGCAGCCGAGGATCTGCCCCGCGGCAAGCAGATCCGGTGTCTCGGTGACTGGGACCCATAGCAGCTGCGCAGCTTCCTCGGCATCATCGGGCGCTCCGACCTGACGGGGATCGTGTCCGAGGTAGATGTGATGGCTGCTCTCGATCAGCCCCGGCATCGGCTCGAGCTCACCGATCGGTTGCATTTCCCCACAGACGAAACCGGTTTCCTCGCGTAGTTCCCGCCGGGCGGCCGCGACCGGCTCCTCACCAAGGCCGATGATCCCGCCTGGTGCCTCGAAGCCGATGCGGTCGACTATCCAGCGGTGCCGCCGCAACAGAAGCGCACGCCCGTGCTCGTCGACAACAGCCACGATCGCCACAGGGTTGAGGATGACAGCGTGATGGGTCCGGCGGATCCCGTCGGGAGTCGTGATGGTGTTGTCGCTGACCGTCAACCACGGCGGGCCCTCAGGATTGTTGGCGACATAGACCGGATCCGACCTATGAACTGTAGTCAGCGGCGGATCCTGCATTACAGCGATGTTACCGGCAACCAGGGTCTTGCTAAGTCATTGCTACGTTCCACCAGCCCGTCGTGCTCACGACGATCAATATCATGACCGCGCACGCAGATTTGCCGATGGACTGGCTGTACCAATACCGCTTGTGGGGACTTCCGGTTCAAATCGCCGGAACCGGAGTACAGCTGGTGACCGATGACTGGACCACTCTCGCCTCGATGCCCGCCAGCCTCGGTCAGGCAGTCAACACGCCGCTGCTTCCCGGCCCGGTCTTGTGTCAGCACGATGGTCATTCATGGCGATGGTCGTTCTTCGCTTGGCTGGACACTCCGTTGGACGGATGCAACGACGCCATTCTGGCCGCCGCCGGTTTTCGGCTGACCCCCACAGGAACCACGATCGCTCTGCCTGCGAATACTGGTGAGCCACGCTGCCACTGGGTACATCAGCCTGGCCAAGACCTACCCCCAACATCACGGATCCTCACCCGAACGCTCACCACCCTCACTACGACGCGTAATCGACGCTCAAACGGGCTGCACTTGGGCGTGCCCCGTCGTGTCGCCGCACCGTCCCCTGTGGCCCGCGATTCGCTCGCAGGTGGTCGGCGACGTCTGTGCACAGCAAAGTCGTTGATTCGAGGCACCTCATGAGTGCGTGGGTCGGCACCGGCGCGCGACCACCGGCCAGCAGGTGGATACCCGATGCTGCGACAATCGAATATCATTGCGCCGGGCGAGCGTCAGAGCTGATGACCTCGGTCGCAGCGGGCTACGTCGGGTGTGCGCTGGCATCGCGGGGATCGGCCTACGGGTTGAACAAGCATCCAGCGGAAGCCTTGGTCAGGCGGTGGTCTCAGGCAGTGCAAAAGCGCTGGGATCACGCAGGACTGAGCGATATACAGCAGATCGCAGCCCACAAGCAGCTTCCAGAATTCGCGGCTACGGAGATCAGCGTTGGCATCGGTTTCGGGCCCGAGCACGTCTTCGTGGAGCTGACAGAGCGACAGGACGATTCGACGCCGCTCGAGGAGCTGGCCGAATTCGTCGACCATGTCGACCAAGACTTCTATGCCGGGCTGGCAGTGACACGCTGCTGGGTCCGAGTGCGTCACACCTCACCAGTCCCCGTCACACGAAATCAGGCCAGCCGACCGAGGATCGAACTCCCTCCTCGTGATCCTCACACGACTCAGCCTCTCGGTGTTTTCGGGAAGCTTGCGCGGTGACGGCGTCGGCACCAGGCCGCAGCCGACGGCAAGTGACGTCCGCAGACCGCGTGGCAATGGTCGTTGCAACCGCCGATTCCGGACGACTACTCGCCCTCGCCGTCCAGCTTCAGGGCGGGCTGCGATCACCAACATCGACACAGCGCAGACCGATTCACCGCCTACCTGAGACTGCGCCGCATTCCCCGGATCAGCTCAGGCGGCATCGAGTTTGTGCAGTTCTCAATGAAGCGATGGCGGTTGATCGCCACCGGTCGCGAATGGATCTTGGTTGTCGTGAGCAACGAGACGGCGGTGACGATCGGCCGAATGTCGGTATCACACGCGGCACAACTAGCCGAGGACGTGGACCGGGTCAGCACGCCTTCGTTTACCCATCCGCCGCGTTTGAGAGCCAGAGACCACCATGCTGAGCCGATCCCGCGAGCACCTAAATTCGACCGAGGCGAGCATAATTCATGATCACCCAGCCCGACCAGACGAATTGCACAGGCCAGGCGAGCGGAAACCGCATTCGAGATGCCGCGGCTGATCGTCACGATCTCACAGACGTGACGGACGAGTGTCCCTGGCTACTCACGCCTTCGGAAGCAATTAGCGCGATCTCGGGGTTTGCACATCGCGACGCTCGTCAACTCGGCGCTGCTGCCGCGGTGGCGGTGTGGGCTCGCGAGCTCAGTGACTTGCACGCCAGCCTGCTGCCGGTCGAAGACTGGAGGCATCCCGCTGACTTCGACGAACGTGCCATCCGCGCCACCATCGAGCAGATAATCGCTGCGATCAACGACTTCGCCGATGCACACCTACTGGCTGCTCATAGAGTACCCAAGCACAGCCACGGTCTGGGCGAAGTAATCAGCCAGATCGCCGCGACATTCGCAACCGCCTGGAACACAGT
The DNA here is from genome assembly GCF_045040005.1 of Nocardia sp. NBC_01377. Lineage (NCBI taxonomy): Bacteria > Bacillati > Actinomycetota > Actinomycetes > Mycobacteriales > Nocardiaceae > Nocardia > Nocardia sp. NBC_01377. Next base: position 306,152 of record NZ_CP109567.1, on the reverse strand, counting down.
AGCTTTCGCTCAGGCACCGGAGGCAAGGCACCGCGAGTGGACCAGACTTGCACAGGTGCGAGAGAAGTACGCTGACCTGATCGCCGATCTTGCCGCTAACAGAGCTGCGCCGCCGTTGCAGGGCAGCGCAGTGAAACAATAGAGGCGCGCAAGGATCTACTCGCGTCGCTGCGGCCACTATTCCAGATCTTGCCAGCCCCACGGAGCGGACTGCCCGCCTTCAGGTGTCCGCCCGTATCGAGAGGGAGGCGAGACCTCGACACTGCTCGGGAACAGATCGGTCCGCCATGTCGGGGGAACCCGGTTGGTGAGTATGTCGATCTGTCCGGTCGCGCCCACCAGTCGCAACGCTTGCATCAATCTGCTCACGTGGAAGTCGTTGGCGAGGGGCGCATTCGTGGCGGCGCGGCCTGCGAAAACTTGAGCGAGAGCATGCGCACCCGTCCGCCACAAGGCACCCAGCAAGTCCGCTGAACCGATGGCGTTGTCGAGCGGGGCCTGTGTGGCCGCACGGCGCGCGAGTTCACCGATGTACTCGCCCGCACCAACCTGCTCCATGGCATTCACCAGTTGGGCTGTGCCGTAGGTGCTATCGAACTCAGTGTCCCAGGCAGCGCGGCGGGCCAAGGCATGAGCGTGCGTGGTTGCACCGACTTCATGCAACGTCCGTATCAGTTGGGCTGTACCGTCGGCGACGGTGAGCGCGGCCTCGTTTGACGTACGACAGGCGAACAGCTCAAGTTGGTCAGCTGCGTCGGCCACACTCAACGCCTTCAACAGTTCTGCAGCACCATAGACACTCTCAGCAGGAGACTCCGTTGCCGCGCGCCGTGCGAACAGATCTGCCGACTCGCTCGCTCCGATTTGCCGCAGTAATGACAAAAGGTGAGCTGCGCCAGAGGCGGAGTCGAGCGGGGCGCCAATGGCCGCGCGTTGCGCGAATCTACCAATGTGTTCCTCTGTGCCTATCTCACGCATTGCACCGACCAGCCATGCGATATGAGATACACCGTAAGGAGGGTCGAGAGTCGCCGCGCGAAGTACGACCCGACCGAGGGGCTGATTCGCGCCCACCATCCGCAGCGCCACCACCAACGCGGCAGCGCCCTTGCTGTCGGCGAGCGGGACTTCTGTGGCACGAGGCGCGACGACCTCGATCTGCTCGACTGCGTCGACCTCACGCAACGCCTTCAACAGTTCGGCGGTTCCATTGGCGGTATCGAGAGCGGCATGTTCGACGATCCACTCGAAACACCGTCGGTCACGATTGCCAACGCGATCGAGAACACGAATCAGCGAGGCGGCGGCAAAGATGTCGCCGTAGGATGCCGCACCCTTCCAGAGCTGGGCGGCCGTGCGGTAGAGACCGCGGCGGTCGGCTTGCTCGGCGAGCGCGCGCATAGCAACCAGATCCGTGACGCGTGCTGCAGCAACCCAGAACTGTTCTGACGCAACGATGTCGGTGTCGATACTCCCCGCGTCCACCACAACACCCTACCTGTCCTGACCGCCGGCCTCGGGAGTTATTCGGCAATGTGAAGTGGTCGGCGTCGAACAGGGCAGGCCTGCGAGTGATGCCTCCGCGCGAAATTTCAATTCACGGAGCGTCGCCGCCGATCGCTGAGTTGTTACCGACAGATACGACCTCAGGTGGTGGCAGTTACCGGAAGCCGCAGAGTTCCTGCGGCGAGCCTGCGGATTACCTTGTCGTAATTGGTGAACTCATGTCCGAGCAGCGTCCGGGATTGCGCGGGTCCCCACTGCCCGGACGCCGGCCACGCGCTTGCGTAGAGCGCGGCGATCCGGTCCATCATGGACGCGTAGCTCTCGTGATGTTCGTGGGCGCCCGCAGTCGGGGGGCCGAGCATCGTCGTAATGGTGGAGTCGAGAGATTCCTTGAGGCGGCTGATTTCCGCTTCGGCACCGACCCAGTCTCCCGGTGCGGGTGAGCCGATGGTGGCCCACCGACGATGAGCGGCGACCATCTCTTTGACGCATCGGTGTATTTCGGACGCCGGTTCGGCACCCTCATCGATTCTGTCGGCGGCAAATAATGCTGACCACAATCCCTGGATCGTCGGCAGATGCCCGATCTGATCGTGGCCAGGTCGGGGAGGTTCAACTCGTGAATTCATACCTGCTCTCTCGGCATAATCTGTCATCTTCGTATTTCAAGGGCGCCAGCCTGCGGATTCGGATGTAGCGATCGATTCCAGATCGGCGCTGCGTAGCCTCGGGGAGTGGCTGTGGAGAAGGCAACTCGATCGGTGAGCCATAGCCGCGACTCCGAGTACTTTGTAAAACCCGACCGGCCGACCCGCACGATGATCGGTTCAGTGGCCAGCGCCCAGACCGCGTTGTTGGTGTAGCGGAGCAGCCGGGCACCTCCTGGACGGAGGCCCGCTGCGGCGCACACCTCAGACAACGCACCCCGGAGTTCGGCGGCACGAAATGCAGAGAGTTCGGTTGCCACGTGCTGCTCAAACGCCAGAGGTGGCCGAGACGAGTTCATGGTGCAGTTGTGTGAGGGTGCTGTTGTGAGTGTGGGGAGCGGCGGCGTTTATGACTTCTCGCAGCCGGTCGTTGGCCCTGCGACTGGTGGTCTCGCGGGCGCCGGTCAGTGCGCGGCGGGTCATGGTTATTCCGGTGTCGAGATCGCCGAGGCGCAACGCCGATTGCGCGGCCACGATGGCATCGAAAGTACGGGACCGTGATGGCCGGTCGGGAGCGTGCGCGGATAGTGAGGTCCGGGTCTTGTCCAGGGCGGTTGCCGCGCTGGCACGGGCCACGGAGGCATCGGCGGTGTGGTTGGCGAGCTCGCAGTGCATGAGAGCTTGGTGACCGGCGAAGTCGCCCGCGGAGAAGAATATCTGCTTCCAGGGCTCGCCGGCGCTGGCACTACTCATCGCGTCTTCGGCGCGGGTGAGGCTGTCGGTCATCGCGTGCGGGTTGTCCAGGATGGCGTGTGCCCACGCGGCGGTCGCGTGCAGTTGGGCGGTTGCGCCGCGGTCGTCGACTGCGGTGGCGAGTGTGTGGCCGTGTTCGACCAATCCGAGAGCGGTGCGGGGGTCTTGGCGGTAGAGCGCGACCCGCGCCAGACCGAACATCAGGTTGGCCGCTAGGCCGGTGCCTTGGGCGGTTCCGCTGGCAAGCGCCCGGTCCAGACCCCACATCAGGTACCCGGTGGCGTCGTCCTGTTGGCCCGAGTCGTGGCATGCCCAGCCGGTGACGTTTGCCATGTCGGCCAATGCCAGATCGAGATCGGTCCGGGTTCGGTCGTCGGCTACGCGGTCCAGGAGCCTGGCGGCGTGGGCGAGCGCAGCACGAGCGGGATCGACCGTGGCGCCACCGCCGACCTTGGCATCGAGGGTGCGCAGATGGTCGGTAACCAGGCGAACCTGGTCTACGTCAGTGGTTCCCGCTCGGGCGGGCAGAGGGCCCCAGCTCAGTGTTTGTTGCTGCGGCCACCATTGCGCCAGGCCGGTGCGTGTGCCCGCTACGGCGGCCGCGATTGCGGTGAGGAGCTGTCTGCGTCGCATCGGATCGGTTTCCTTCCGTGGGTGGAGATCGGCGGTGGGTATCGGGGCACCGATGGCCGTCAGTAGTCCACGGTACGTGCGTTGCGGCCGGGTTTCGTCGTTCTCCCATCGTCTGATCGGGCGATCGTCGCAACACACGGTGATCCCGCTGCGTTCTGCCTCTTCGCTGAGCTGAGCGGCCATCTCTGACTGCGTCCAGCCCTGCTCGTTACGCCATCGGCGTAACTCTTCACCCCACGACACGTTGCACCCCTGTTGAAACTGCCTATCGGCCAACATATTTAGGACAGCTTCGCAGATCATCGCGGGTTGCGTCGTCCGAACTGGTTGAGTTGTGCGACTGAATGTGAAATGTCCGGTGAGATGTCCGGTGAGATGTCCTGGTCAAGCTCGGTGTCGAGCGAGCATTGTCGAAGGACCCCCGGAGCTGTGGGATGTCAACTTTCCGACTGTTCGTTGAATTCCATTGATTCCGAACTTTTTTCACGCCGCGAGGATCGCTCAGATGACCGCTGTCAGACCGAATGCATTGCTGCCCGCCGTGATCTGCACGAATGCTGGAGGTGACCCCGACGACCTGCTCGCACTGATTCTCGCGATCGTCACGTTACGTTTGCGTTTGGTTGTCACTTCCGACGAGTTCAACGATGGCGAACGTGCACGCCTGGTTCGACACCTGCTGGATCTGTGCGGCCTGTCCGGTGTCGGCGTAGTCGCGGGCGCCGAACTCGACGGCGCGCATACCCGGTGGGTGTGCGAAGGTCTGGTCCCTCCTGGCTATCCGAAGACTCCGTTGCTGGACGTGAGCGTCGAGGACGCCGTAGATGACGTACTCGCCGACACTCCAGCGGCATTGTGGATCGGGCAGGGTCCTCTCACCAATCTGGCCCGGCTATACAGAAACGCTCCACGGACCGCCCAGCAGTTGATGGTCTGGCAGGGATGCGGAGGCCCAGCGCGGCTGTACCAAAGTCCTCAGCACGCGAGCTACAACCTCGAACTGGATCCGACCAGCGCCGCGGAGATATTGACTGCCCACGATCTGAACCTGGCGCTCGTGACCTCGAACCTCTCATGGACCGAGCAATTCGCGATCGGCCCCGGCAGCGAGATCTATCGGCTTCTTTCCGCCGATAACGCACCCAGCTGGGCCCAACTGGCAGCCGCAGGCTATCGACGATGGTTCCAGCGTGCGCACCCGAATTCGAAACCGGCGAACCCATTGACGATATCCGCCGCGGCCGCAATGCCGTTCGTAGAATTCACGCCTCACCGGATACGGATCGATCCTGACGGACGCATGCACGAGCATGCTGACGGGTTTCCGATGCTGATGTCTGACTCGGCCGATCACTCCGGCTTCCAGCGGTGGGCGACACGGGTCGTGTCCGACACCTTGGACCTGGGGATCGCATATCGCCCTGCGGTGTTCGTCGACCGTGTGGGAGCGTCCGATGCCCGCTGAGCCCTGCACCGAGACCGGGCACCGGATACATCCCGGCCGTCTGCGAAACGCACGACCGGCCCACAGGGCGAATGTCGATACTCCAGACACACGCTGCTTGTACTACCGACACCGATGCAGTCTGGCGGCCATGGTGGTTGTGGGTGGTGGGATCCGCATTCAAGCAGGTCCGGTGTCGGCAGTGCGAATGCCATCGAGCATCGCTCAACTGGTGAAGGTCGATCTCGACCGCCGAGCGGTCGAAGGTCCGATCATCTGCCACCCCCGCGCCAGGGTGTGGACCTTTCTGGTGCAATCGGATATTTCCGCCTCGGCGCGTCGGGATGAGGCTGAGCTATGGCGCGGGCGGATCCAAATAGCCCAGCCCGGACAGTTGGTCGCATTGCCGTCACCGGCCGATCGCGGCGGGCTCTATTGCGGATGGATCCGAGCCGCCCACACCCCGTTTCGACCGTCGGGGCTCGCGCTGGTCCGCTCCATCCGAGCCGTACTAGAACCGTTCGACGCAGCCGAGGACACCGTGGAGCTTTCGATTGTCGGCGCACACACCGCGATCTGAACGGCTACGAGTCGAACGAGACTACACAGACTCGCTAGGGAAAGTGAATTACATTGTCCTACAGAGTGATAGGGCGCGGCCGTTTCGCCACGACGGATCACACGCTCGCTGTTCAGAGCGCCAGCGATCGTCATCAGCCCAGACTGGGCCCGCACTTCCGCACAGGCTGGCACCGTGATGTCGCGATCGGCAGGATCCCGTGACCGCGCCGAATCGGACCGACTCTTCCTCGTCCGAGCCGGGCTCGATAGTCGCCATGTCACACGGAATCGTCATGAGTGTCCAGGATGTCCCGAACTTCTTCGCGAAATGCCCTCGGTGCGGGTACGCGGCCACGGCCTCCCAGATAGTTCGCGGATTCGACGACGGGCGCACGGAGATCACCTTCCATCCCACCTGCGGGTTGCCGTGCGGGTGGCGCGGCCCTATCAAAACTTCCGTGCGAGGACCGGCGGCCGGACCGGTGACGACATCCGCTGGTTCCTGAGAACCCGCGAATCCGGCCGACGGTCCTGCCACGTCGCACCCTCTTGAGCTCCGCACGATCCACGATCTCCGCTCGAACATGAAAGGCCTGTGTCATGAAACCTCCCGAATACCATCGCTACCGGAACTGGCCGGTGAAGTTCGCCGAGGCCGTCGACATCGTAGGTGTCGTCAATACCTCGCCTGATTCATATTTCGGGCCTTCGATCGCATCCGACGTCGACGCCGCGGTGGCCGCCGCCCGCACCCACATCCAGCACGGTGCGCACTACGTAGAGGTCGGAGGGCTCTCGGGTGGGTCGTCGGCCAAGCGGGTGAGCGAGCAGGAAGAACGCGACCGGACTCTGCCTGTGATCGAGGCGATCGTCGCCGAGTTCCCGCAGGTCAACGTCACTGTCGACACGTTCCGGGCGGAGATCGCGGCCGCCGCGCTGTCGGCGGGGGCGTGCGCGATCAACGACGTGACCGCCATGACCTATGACCCGGCGATGGTGGCGGTCGCGAAAGATGCTGGCGCGCGGGTGTTCCTGATGCACTTGGAAGGGCCTGGCGGTCATGCCGGGCGGAAGCTGAACCGGCCGCGCTACACCGACGTCGTGAAGGAGGTGCGGGAATTCTTCATCGAACGGATCGGGACGCTTTCTGCGGCGGGGATCGACAAAGACAAGATCGTCATCGATGTCGGGCTGGGCGCGGGCAAGCGACCCGCCCACGACTACGAGCTGCTGGCACGCCTGTCGGAATTCAGTGAACTCGGTGTGGCCCAGATGTCGGCGTGTTCACGCAAACAGTTCGTGGAGGCGATCAGCCCGGTGCCGCCGGAGGAGCGCTTGGGTGGATCGCTGACGGGTTCGCTCTGGTCGGTGCTGGCCGGGTGTCGCTACCTGCGGGTCCACGAGGTACGCCCCTACGCGCAGATGCTCGATGTCTGGAACGCGATCACGAGCCGGGTCGTCGACGCCCAGGGCGAGGTTGTGCAGTGAACGCACGGGTGGTCGTGACCGGCGCAGGCGGCTATGTGGGTGGACTGCTCTGTCGGGCTTATGGCGAACAGTACGGCGCGGCCTCGGTGCGGTGCGCAGTCCGAAACCCGCAGGACGCGGCGAGGCTGGCGGGGCAGGGCTTCACCGTCGTCCGTGGTGACTTGATCGACCCGGAATTCAGCCGCGCTGTCGTCGCCGACACGGACCTGGTGATTCACGCCGCAGCACGGTTGGGGCACGGAACCCTCGGCGAGTTCTACAAGGTCAACAGAGGTATCAGCGAACGGCTGGCCCGCGCGGCAGCCAGCAGCGGGGCACGAATGGTGTTGGTGTCCACTATCGAGGCTTACGGCGCGTTCTGTGGCAGGACTCTGGAGGAGGACGCGCCCCACCGAAGCAACGGACATCCCTACTCCGATTCGAAATACGCGGGCGAACAGGCAGTGACACACGCCTACACCGCCGCAGGTTCGAGCGAGTTCGTCATCGTGCGTCCCGGCGCTATCTACGGCCCTGGCTCACAGTATTGGACCCACCGATACCTGTGGCAGGCGGCCCGACGCGGCGGCATCGGTGTGCTCGGAGACGGCGGACGGATATTCCCGGTGTTCGAAGACGATGTCGTCGACGCGATCCTCGCAGCGAGCCGACACCCCAACGCGGCAGGCCGCACCTACAACCTGGTCAACGACGAGGGCCTGACCTGGTTGGATTGGGCGCGCGCGCATCACCGGGCGGTTGGCCGCGGTGCCCCGCGCAACGAATCGGTGCGTGCGCTTCGGCTCCGTTCGCGCATTCACCGTTGCCTGGGCCTGCCGGGTTTCGGGCGCCGACTCGAGGTCGAATTGCGCCGCGCGGTCATCCCGCACGAACGTGCTCGCATCGACCTGGGATGGGACCCTCGCCCGTTCCTGGTCGGCATGCAGGCATGTGAGCCGTCGCGCATCTTCGCCGATAAGTCCCCGAAAGAGCAGTGGGTTCGATGACCGGTGCGCACCAGAGCAGCGAAGACGTCGGTCCGATGGCCGGAAATCGGCGGATGCGGCGCCATGCCGTGTCGATAGCACCTGACCGGCGAGTGGCGTGGCTGACGGTCCCGGTGGACGCCTCGGCACGCCGATTCCAGGAAGGCGCGGTCGGATGGGCATCGCCACAGCGCGGATGGACCGACCCGGCAGCCACCGTGGCGATCGACACCGAATCCGCGATGACACCGGACGAGGTCCTCGACGCCATCACCGACGAAATGCACCGTGCGTGCGTGGGAAACCCGCTGTCGATTCCGCCGATAGGCCTGTGCCTGCTGATGTGGTTGTGGGACAGCGAGTTCCGCACGAGCGGGCTGTTCGCCAGCAACGTCTACCTCGCCTCCTCGCGGTCGGTGTGGGCCATCGCCGAGATCACGGACTGGCGATTGCCCGAGCCCGCCTCGCCGGACGGGTTCGACCGCGTACTGCGGGGGATGTGCGAAGCCGAGTTGCTGTATCAGTTCCCGGTCGCCCTGAAATTTCGGGGCGAGTACGGTCCGGACCGTCAGCTGCGGTTGAACTGCTGGGGGCGTCGCCTGGCCGAACGGCTGGCGCGGGGCTGTCTGGCTCCCGACGTCGCGGTGGCCCGCGAGACGATCCGGGAGCACCTGAGCGAGCACTATCCCGCCTATGAGCGGCACATGAGCCTGCTGGGCCACATCGACAGCGAACCCGCAGGCATCGCATGGGAATCGGCGATGACGCTGCCCGTCGGAGTATTGACGTGACCCCGACCGAACCTCCGCAGCTCGCTGTGGTGTGGATCCCCACCGCGCAGACCCCTGCGGCCGACCTCGAGAAGGCCCGCGCCACCGGCGTCGCTCGCGTCGGCCAGGCCGCGGTCGCAGTGGTCATCGGCCCGACCACTTCGCACGTGAATTCGATAGCGCAAGGGTCGATCTCGGTGTGGTGCGCACCGGATCGGCGCCACGAAATCCGGATCCACGTCACTACCTGGGACCAGGTGCGAACAGCGGTGACGCCGGTCCTGCTCGCGCTGGTCGCATACCGGAACGGCATGCTGTATCTGAGCGGGCACATCATCGAATCGAACGCGGCCGGACTGCTGGTTCTCGGCGATGACAGCGACGGGCACGCGCAACCACGCTCGGTCCCTCATCTGCTCATCGACGCGCACCTCGACCCACCCGAAGCCTGCATCCTCACCGAGGAGAGCGTGTGGGAAACCCGCGCGCGGGCAGTCGAACCCGTGGCGGTGAAAGCTATCGTGGTCGTCGACGAACAGGACCGGTATCTGCCCGCCAAGGCGGTGATCACCCACCTGCGCGCGGCGCTCGGCAGCCCTGTCGCGGTCCTGGCCCCGATGTTCGGTGGACCCGAGGCGACAACTTCGCTCGCTGAGGTCGACCGTGTCGCCGAAGCCCACATCCACAGCCTGGCCAGCGCATTGACAGCCGCTTGTGTGCAGCACCGCCGTGTCGGTGGTTGGCGCGACGGTGCGATCGTGGACCTGCCGTTCGGGTCTGTGCCGGTGGTCTATCCAGCAGGGGCACTGGCGGGGTTGCGGACAATGCAGTCGGTCGCCGCGCAGGTATTCGGCAGACCGGAATCCGAGCGGGCGTTGTCGTGGATGCTCGAGGAAGCCGGCGAAGTGGCCAAGGCGATCCGCCGCTGCGAGAGCCCCGCCCGTATCGGGCAGGAACTCGCGCAGTTGTTGCATTGGGTGTTCTGCGTGGCCAATATCGGCGAAGTCGATCTCGCCGAGCACGCGGAGCGTGCGCTGGGCCACGAAGTCCTGCGACAATTGGATACTCACGGCGCACTGCGACCGTCTCGGTCCCCGGCGTTCCGGGAACCGCGATGATCCGGGTCGCGTTGCCGGGTGGGCGACTGTCGAGTCAAAGCCGCCACCTGCTCACTCAACTCGTGCCCGGGGCCCGCACCGACACCCGCAGATACGCCTTCACTCGCGGCGACGGCGCGCTGGAAGTGCTGTTGTTGAAGGTCCCCGATATCCCGACCGCCGTCGAACGCGGCCACGTCGATGTGGCTGTCGCTTCGGATGAATGGATCGCCGAAACCGGTTGCGAAATCAGAGTTCTCGATCCGCTGTGCTGGTATCACGTGACGATCAGCCTGCTGGCGCCACAGCACCACACCGTCGCTACCGGCGGCACCTACAGCGTCGCCACGCCGTATCCCCGGCTAGCGGCGCGGCTGCTTCCCGCGACGGCGTCGATCACCACCATCGCCGGTGCCGTGGAGGCCTACCCGGGACGGTTCACCGACACCGCGCTGGACTGTGTCGAAACCGGGGGCACGGCCGCCGCCAACGGGCTGGTCGTCGTACGCGAGTTGATGCGCGCCGACGTCCGCATCGTGGTCGGCGCACACACCGATGTCTCCCATCCCCTTGTCCGAGAGGTCATTTCCGTCATGCAAGCAACAGCGGTCCATCCCGACTGCGACTTCGGCGCACTGAACGAATCGGTGATCCCGCGATGACCGACCCCGCCGTCCACGCCGCCGCCGCGCTGGCCTCGGCCGCGACCTCCACTGCCGTCGCGGCCGCATATCCCTTCCTCGGCCTGGGAGCGCAAGCCGCACCGCTGCTGGACCGTGCCGCGACCTCTGCCCTCACCGCCGTTCTGGCCACCGCACCGACCGAGGTCGGGTCGATCCGGCTGGGCGGGTGCGAAGGGGTCCGCGACGGCGCCGAACCACTACACCTCCCACCCGCTGAACACAGGGACGGATGGTGGCTGGTGTGCGACCCGATCGACGGGTCACTCAACGCAGCCCGAGGTGGCCCGCGCGCGGTCAGCGTCGTCGCTATGGGCCCCACCGCGCCCAGACTGAACCTCGCTGACGAGCAATCGATCTTCGCGATCGGCAGCCACAGCGTCGACGTCGGAGCGGTATTCGAGACCGGCAGGTGGGCCGAAGTCATCACCGATCACCTGCGTGGACCGGAAACGACCGCGTTTCTCAACCGCGACGACAACCGTGCCTTGCACTACAGGCTGGGTGGTTCCCCCGCGCGACGCATCGGATCCCGCAGCGGGTACCGGCCCTCGCTCGCAGGTGCGGGCTGGTTCGCCGTCGGCGACGCCACGATCACCCTTCCACTCGAATGCGCTCTCGAGTTCGGGCGAATAGGGCTGGTAGAAGCGAGAATTCAGTCCACGATCTACCACAGCTGGTCGGGGCTGGTGGTCTCTCGTGACACCATCTACGAACACCCACAGGGGTTGCTCGGCTACCTCGACCAGTACGTCGCCGCCCGCGCTCTCGGTGACACAGACACCTTGCGTGCGTTGTTCACCGCAGCCGAACTGGAGCGCTTCGCCGCCGCGGGCTCGAGCATCGAGGAGGTCACCACACCGCTGGATCGCGACAGCTTCGGGGTAGGTCCCGGGGCGGTGATCGCGATATCGGCGCTGAGCACACCGAATGACCAGCGCATCGACTTCGCCGATGGGCTGCTCCAGGATCCGGTATGGAACCCCGCGACCCGCTACCTGCACGTCGACACCCTCGTGATCGGCCCCGACATCTACGAACAGACCATCGTGCCGATCGAGGTCGACAACACCGCCGCGCTGCTGGCGCCGTTGCGGCAGTGGTACGACACGATGCATTGGTCGAGTCCGGCCGACGAGCCGGTGCTGCGGGCATGGTCGGAGGGGCGAACCATAGACGGCGACAACGCCATCGGAATGTTGGCGCTGTGATCGATTCACGTAGTCGCTGGGACCGCACCGTCGTGTCCGCGGCGTTCGTCGCGGAGGGATGCTGCTTCGCCGACATGAACGGTGACGGTGTCGACGAACTCGTCGCGGGAGAGCAGTGGTGGTCGCTCGATGATCCTGCCGCTGCATCGACAGTGTTCCGCACGGTCGAGGATGCGTGGCTTCCGCCGTGGGGCGGGGGACCGGACCGGACCGACCCGCACACTCATCTGCGTGAGGGCGGAGGACCGCCGCAATACAAGGCGGCCACCTACGATTGGCCGCTACCCGGCCGTGACGGTCCCGCGTTGCTGTCGGTCGGCATGCACCGCGACCCACTGCGCTGGTTCGAACATCGAGACGCTCCTGGGCTGTGGCGCGGCCATGAGATCACCCGCGGTGGGATCTACGAATCGGTCGTGTACACCGCACTCGATCCTCGCGGCACCCGCGGCCTGGTCACCGTCCCCGACCGGCCCAAGATCTCCTGGTTCGAACCGCGCCCGGACCCATACGAGCCGTGGATCGAACATCCGGTGGGCGACTACGGCGGTAACTGGCACGGGCTGGGGGTCGGCGCGATCGACGCCGACACCCAGCCTCATATCCTGACCCCGACGTGCAGTTACGTCCCAGACGGTGACATCCGCCGCCGGTGGCGGCGGACAGCGCTGATGCAGATCGATGAACGCAGCACCATCAGTGCCGGTCTGGGCGATGTGGGCATGATCCACACCCACCGGTTCGGGACCGGACCGGCGTCACTGTTCGCGGCCAGTCCCCACGGGCGCGGCCTGTGGCGCTGGGACCTGGCCGAAGCCAACCACCGCTGCCGCATCTACCAACGCCGCACGCTCGAATCGACCACCTCCCAACTGCACGCCCTGGCGGTGATACCGGCGACAGCGCAAGAACCCGTCGACGCGTGGGTGATCACCGGCAAACGCTGGCACGCCCACGGCCCCGGCTTCGACCTCGATCCCGGCGGGACACCGCTGCTGTTCCGAGTAGGCATCCACGCCGACCCCACCGTGCCAGCACAGACCGAAGTGATCGACGACAGCAGCGGTGTCGGCATGCAGTTCGCGGTACGCCGCCTGCCCGACCAGCGCATGCAGATCGCCACCGCCAACAAACTCGGCGTCCACCTGTTCACCGAAAAATAGGAGTAACACCGATGCCCAACCCGCCACGCACCATCACCGAACTCCTCGCCGACCTCGATCCCGCGAAAGCACTGTGCGCGTTCAACGTCGAAACTTTCGACACCCTGTATCCGGTGTTCGGGGCCGCCCAGAAGACCGGCGCGCCCGTCGTTCTCGCCTACTCGGTGCCCGCCGCCCGGTACCTCGGATTCGCCGAAACCGCCGACCTGGTCCAATGCCTGGCGGGCCAGCACCCCGACGTCGACTACGCACTGCACCTGGACCACTGCGAGGACCCCGCCGATCTACGCGCCGCCGTCGACGCGGGCTGGACCTCGGGAAATTTCCTCGACGAGGGCGCGATCGCGCCGGGGACCTACCTCGACACCGCCGCGGCCCTGCACAGCGACCTGTCCTCGCGGGCGTCGCTGGAATTCGTGCTGGGACAACTCGGTCACGCCGGACACGCCCACACCCCCGAACCGGTGACCGCGGCACAGGTGACCGACTTCGCTCGCGCGTGCAGCCCCGACATCGTCGGCTTCGACGCCGGATCACTGCACGGGATGACCGAACAGACCCGCGCGATCGACATCGACCTGATCGCCGCGGTCGCCGCGAGCACCGGACTCCCCGTCGTCCTGCACGGTTCCTCCGGCGTCACCCCCGACCACATCCGGCGAGGTATCGACGCCGGAATCCGCAAGGTCAACATCGAAACCCTTATCCGCGCCACCTACCTGGACACCGTGCGCGACACCGTCACCGGCACTGGGCCCGGCGCCCGCAAACCCCGATACCTGACCGCGGCCACCGACGAAGCCCTGAGCCAGCTCTACTCCAGCCTGCTCGCCGACTACACCCTGCGCGAGGTGTGACACCGTGGCCCGCACCGAATCACAGCCTGCCCGGATCGGCGCACCGATGCCCGCTTTCGAGCTGCCCGACCCCACCGGCGAACTCCATTCCAGTGCCGACCTGACCGGGCAGAACGGCACCCTGGTCATGTTCATCTGCAACCACTGCCCCTACGTGCGCCACGTCGCGCCCGGTCTCGCCGAGATCGCCGCGACCCTGCTCGCCAGCGGAGTCAGAACGGTCGCGATCAACCCCAACGACGCCACCGAGAATCCCGAAGACGGTCCCGAGGGAATGACCGCGGCCATCACCGAAAACCACTACAAGTTCCCGTATCTCATCGACACCACCCAGAACATCGCGCGCGCGTTCGGGGCAGTGTGCACACCGGACTTCTTCCTCTACGACCACGACGGAAACCTGTACTACCGTGGCCAACTCGACGAGAGTCGACCCGGCAACTGGCTGCTCGTCACCGGTGACCATCTCCTCGCCGCGGCCGCCGCGATGCTCGACCGTCAACCACCACCTGCCCAGCAGGTGCCGTCGCTGGGATGCAGCATCAAATGGCACGCCTCGAAGGACACCCCGTGATGGATGACAACAGCACCCTCACCACGCAACCGACGGCGACGGTGGCAGGAATGGTGGAGGATCTACGACGGCTGCTCGACCACGACGCACCACACCGGTTCGTTCCGCTGGTCCTACTCCCACCGATCACCGACATCTGCCGCCGACTGGAACTCCCGGCCCCTCACGTCATCGGCGGCAACCTCGTCGTCGGCGACTTGACCGAGGCGCAGTTCGTACTCTCGGCGCACCTGGACGAGTCATCGTTCACGGTCGTCGACGTCGGACCGCAGCATCTGCACGTGGCGGCCTGCCACAGGCTGTCACCGAACTTCACCCACGCTGCGGTGTCCTTCCTCGGTATCCGCGACGGCGCGGTGACCGATCTCGGGAATGCCGAGGTCAAATTACGTCAGGCTCGCTTGGTCGCCCGCACCGCCGCCGACATCCGGACCGGCGACCGTGCCGTCTACCATCAACCGATCAGCGTCGACGGAAATCAGTTGAGCGGCACAGGGATCGAAGACCGCACCGGTGCGGTAATCGCCCTCCATGTCGCCCGGGTTCTGACCGCGCACGGCGTGCCATGTGCGGTGGTGCTCTCCGACGGCGAACAGCACCTCCCCGAAGGCTATTTCTCCCGGACCTTCCCCCACATCCTGCCCCGACTGTCCCCCCAGGCGCGGATCATCTTCCTCGACGGCATCTTCGATCCCGCAGCACGCGACGGCCTACCACGCATCCATCCAGGCGCGCTCGTCGTCGCGCACACCGGCGACGGCGCCGGATACACCGTCGCGCCACAGACATTCGCGGCGCTACGCGACGAGCTCATACCCGCGGCGACCCGTGCGGGGATCGACGTGCGAGTCAGCAGCGCCTATCACTCGCGGGGCGACGATTGGGGGCTGGTGACCAACCCGACCTCCGGCACCGACCACGACGCGATGTTCGTCAGTTTCTCCGGAGACGGCGACACTCCGACACGACGCAGCATCGACCTGCGCGCGCTGACAGCCTGTCGAGATTTCGCGGTGTACGTCGCACTGAATCTGGCGCCTGTCTGATCCGGGATCATCTCGACCTCCGGCGGCGCGAGTCGATGTCGCCGACTCGCGGCCGGTTTCGGCGGTCGAGCCCGTCGCGCGCTCGTGGAGGTCAGGCGGGCGGGATGTTCAGAAACAGGCGGTGCCTGGTACCGAGCTGGGTGAGGACCATCGGCAACAGCGTGTGTTCAGCGGCGAGCACACGCCCGGCCAGGCTATCGATGGTGTCCTCGGGCAGCACCGGCACCTCGAGCTGGGCGATCACTTCACCGGTGTCGTAGTCCTCGTCGACCAGATGGACCGACGGGCCGCTGACCGTCTCACCGGCCTCGAGTACCGCACGGTGCACGTTCGCCCCCCACATGCCGTGGCCGCCGAATTTCGGCAGAAGAGCGGGATGGATATTGAGGATCCGCGGCGCGAATTCCTTGAGGGTGGCCGGGCCGAGTTTCTTCATGTACCCGGCGGTCACGACCCAATCGACCGTGTGCTCGACCAGCATCGCACGGATCGCTTCATCCAGATCGATCGGGTCGGGATGGGTCTTTCCTGACAGGTGCGCGGTCGGGATCCCTTGCTCGCGTGCATAACTCACGCCACCGGAGCCACTGTTGTTGCTGATCACCGCCGCGACAGTGAAGGCCGCGCCGGGCTGGGCGGACGCGCGGTGCAGAGCCCGCAGGTTGGAGCCGTTGTGGGAAACCAGGACACCGACCCGCAGTTGCGACATGGCTAATAGTTTTCCACACTCGCAGCGAACGCCCGACCCGCCGACCCCGTCACCGGAGTGACACGGGTGCTCTGCGGCCCCCCGCAAACACGACACATTCCCGGCGCAGGGTCATCGAGCCGAACCAGGTTCCCGCCGAGATGCCCCCGTGCACCCACCGCCCCCAGCACAGCTCGAGTCGCCTCGGTCGCCTGCTGACACCACCGGCGCAGTTCCGACGGCGACGCCTTGATCGGGCCCGCGATGTGCCCGGACCCGAGCAAACCCTCCAGCAGTCCCGCGACGAGCGCGTCGCCTGCGCCGACGGTGTCGACCACCAGACAGTGCGGGGCCGAAACCTGGATCGGCGATGCTGCGGTCCCGGCGCGGCCGTCGAAACACTGCACCCCAAACGACTGTTCAGGAACCGCGCCACCGTCGAATTCAGGGTGATCAGATCGAACGTCGACAACTGTCCCCACAGCAGCGCGGCTTCGCGAAAGTGCAGATAGTTCGGGTATCCGATGTCGATGACAGTCGTCCACCCCGCCGACCGCAACCGATACGCCCATTCCACGGTCACCGCGACCAGCTTGTCCACCACAAGTACCGACGGGGCACTCAGCATGCTCACTCCGGGCCCATTCGCCAACCCCGCACAGCTACCCAGCAGCGCGGCCGAACGCAAACCGGCACAACACGCACAACGTGCCCGCGTCGTATACCCGTCGACTCCTCGCTCCACGGGAAAGTGATGCATGGTGACCGTCGCACCGCGACAGCTCTCCAATCGCATCGCGATCCCGAGCCCCTCGTTGTCGGCCACCGCGACTGCCGCCTGCCTATCACGCCCCGCAACCGCGATGCCTGCGCACCGACGCCCACCGACCGCCAAATTCGCCAACGCATTCCACACGCTGCCCCCGCCACGAGAGCCGTGATAGATCAGTTCGCCTGATCGCGCGCGGTAGCTGGCGTCGTGCACAAGCCGGCCCAACCCCAAGACCGAAGAGCTTCTCTCTCGCAATACATTCCCGCCTGCTCCACCCGCCCACCAACATCCGATATCCTAGACACCCCAACGTCTGAATGCCGGAGCGAAAACCTCTGTGCACCTTCATGTATCGAGAACAGTGCGGTCTCGAGCCGGTGCCGCACTTCACACCGGCGCGCCGTGCGCACCGCAGACGGGCGCGATCAGAGGATCGATACCTTTCGCGCCGTGCTTCACCGACACCACTGAGGCACCGCCCACGTGCCCGTGACCAGTAAGGATGGACGCTGTGAAGATTCTCGTCGTTGGACCCGGAGGCCGCGAGCACGCCATCATCAAGGCGCTCTCTCGCGACCCGGAAGCCACCGCACTGCACGCCGCCCCTGGCAACCCCGGAATCGCCGTCCTCGCGCAGTGTCATCCGGTTGATGTCTGTGACGGCGCTGCGGTCGCCGCCCTCGCGGTCGAACTCGGCGTCGATCTCGTCGTCATCGGCCCCGAGGCGCCGCTCATCGCCGGTGTCGCCGACGCCGTCCGGGCCCGCGGCGTCGCCTGCTTCGGCCCCACCGAGGCCGCCGCGCGTATCGAAGGTTCCAAAGCCTTCGCCAAGGACGTGATGGCCGCTGCCGGGGTGCCTACCGCCCGATCCCGCACCTGCACATCAACCGTCGAGGTAGAGGCGGCGCTGACAGAATTCGGATCGCCCTACGTCGTCAAGGACGACGGGCTGGCCGCGGGCAAGGGCGTCATCGTCACCGACGACATCGACCAAGCACGCGCGCACGCGGCAGGCTGCGACAGGGTCGTGATCGAGGAATACCTGGCCGGACCGGAGTTCTCGGCTTTCGCCCTGTGCGACGGCAGCACGCGTTCGGTGCTGCTGGCCCTCGCGCGTGACCACAAACGCGCCTACGACGGCGACCTCGGACCCAACACCGGCGGAATGGGCGCGTACTCCCCGGTCAGCTGGCTTCCCGCCGGAGTGGAAGACACCCTCGCCGCTACCGTCGTCGACCCTGTGCTGGCCGAACTGGAGAAGCGCGGCACACCGTTCTCCGGCGTGCTGTTCCCGGGCCTGGTGCTCACCACCGACGGGGTCAAGGTCATCGAATACAACGCCCGCTTCGGCGACCCGGAGATCCAGGTGGTTCTCGAACGCCTCGAAACACCACTGGCCGGACTGCTGATGGCCTGCGCCACAGGCACTCTCAAATCCGATGTCGCATTGGACTGGAGCGGCGACACCGCCCTCAATATCGTGATCGCGAGTGACGGATACCCCACCGACCCGGTCGCCGGTGACACCATCACCGGCCTGGACGCGGCGGGCTCGGTCGAGGGCGCGCACATCCTGCACGCGGGCACCGCCTACAACGACACCGGGGAACTGGTCGCCGCGGGCGGGCGTCTGCTCAACGTCGTGGCGCGCGCCAGCACCCCCGAGCTGGCCCGGGCCACCGCCTACGAAGCCCTCGCTCACGTCGAACTCCGAGGAAAAGTCGTCCGCAGCGACATCGGCCAGGACCTCGCTTGAGCGACGGTTGGCCGCTGATCCACCGCGTGCGGGGTCGCGAACCTGCTCGTTGCACAGCCGACCCGTGATTCGGCGCGGCCACACGGGGTCGTGCGTCAGTCGATGAGTCGAATGTTGGGGAACACGATGCCGAAGGCGTAGTTCTGCATCGGCTTCGATGCAGGGCCCGCGCCGCGCCACAGCGCGTCGACCACAGCCTCGACTCGGGAATCTTCGGTCAGGTCGGCCTTGCTGTGCCTGTGAACGAGGGTGGCGAGCGCGTTCGTGTACGCCACGATCGACCCCAATGCCTCAGCGGCGATGTGGACGTCTCCGTCACTGTCCAACCCGGCAGCCATGTCCCCGCTCTTGAGTGCGTTCCACGACTCCTCGTGTACTGGTCCGGGGACCGTCCTGCCAGTCGATGCTAGGCCGCTCGACGAATCGTCCAGCACCCGAGCCGACGCTGCGGCAGCGCACCACAATGTCACTGTTGAGGTCATGGTCTTGCCTGCCGAGGCGCACGTACACAGCGAATGGTCCTGGGACACCGGCGGTCTCGACTCGACCGCTGCGGGTCGAATGCGATTGACCTGCCAGCGGGCGGTGGACATGACATCGGGTTGCCCGCGATCGCGTTCACCGAACACCTCGATCTGGACCACAACTGGCGCACCAGCGTCGAGGAGACCTGATAACCCGTACCGCCGAGAATCAGCCCTTCTCGGCGGTCAGCGCATGACACGCAGGTCAGGACAGTCGGCGGTCCAGCCACGCTCGTCCCCTCGCTCCGTCCTCAGCAATCCTGGCGTCTCGGAAACCCACAGGTGGCGGGCCTCCTACTGACATTGTGGTGACGAGAACCTGGAGGACGGTAGCTATTCGGCCGTTGCACTATTCCTCGCGGAAACCCGGCCGAACCTCGACAAGCCTGCGAATCCGTACTGGCCAGCGGCACGAGTACGCTGCGGCATGAGCGCATGCGCTTGAAGATGGTTGATGTACCAACCGGGTCGAGCCACTACCGGATGTCCGCCGAGTCATGTGGGTATGGTCGGGGCTGCGGCCTGGCCGAATCCAGCTGGCGAGCAGTCGTGCGGTTATGCGCTGAAACCTACTGGTTAGAAGGGGTTTCATGCTCCTGGCTGACGGTGCGTGCAGCCTTGAGGATCGAAACCGTGGAACCAAATCTGAGGTGCTTGTCGCCTCTCTGCTTGGCGGTATCATCGAGCCCGACCCCGGTGCAACGGTCTCCCAAGTCGACGGTCGCAGGGCTACGCGAGGACTCGGCCACGGCCAAGAAACGCCACCTCCGCCTGTCCCCGAACGACGGCGAAACCCGCGTTCGGGAGCACCGTCGCCACCTTCGCCGTATGTGCCGTACTCCGCACGCGATCACAAGCGGCTCTCACCGGCGGCATGTGCACCCCGTGCTCGGCTCCGGTCTTCACCTACTTTCTATCGGTGCTCGGCGCCGCGATGGGATCGACCACCGAACTGACCCGGCTCACAACTCTGTGCACCATCATCGACCTCGACAACCCGATCCACTCGATCCCCCGCCATCCGACGCCCACCGAGCCTTCGTGCACGGGGGAGGCGTTCAGCAAGTCGTCCCAAGCTGCGAATGCACTGTCCGTCAGAATAGGTCGTAGGTTTCGCGAGCCAGTCGGAATCCGTTGCCGGTCCCGGTGTCGCGACATGTGACGCCGTTCTCGGCGCTGTCACACGTGAACGGCCCGGCAGTCGAGTGGGAGCCGTAGGGCAGGCGGGGCAGGGCCTGTGACGGCAGGGGCTGCGGCGCACATGGGAAGCGGGGACGGTCACCCACGACCAAGACGACTACGTGTCCGTATCGGTTCGAATCGCAATCGGGGACCGGTGGAGCGGTGAAGGCTATATCCGTGGCCTCGCACACCACCGCCGGTGGTGTCGCATTCGGCTCGATCCTGCATGCGATATTGCCGCTCGGTGAGACGAATTCCGCTGTTCCCGGCGGTGCGGTGTGTGTTGCGCTGCGGGTGTCCCGCGTCGATGGCCCCGATCGATGGAGGAAGACCGCTGCCAGGATCGTGACCACGATCAGCGCGCCGACGGCCGCCTGCGCCCGTCCCGCCTTTTGATCGTCGGTGAGTTCGTCACACCAGACGCAGTCGGTGGTCCAGAACGGGAGAGCGCTCTCGCATTGCCGACATGTTTTTCGGGAATGCTCGGGCCTGCCGGGTGCGGGCAGACGACGCGGGTAGGGGCCGCTGCGGAAGCCCGCCCCGTGCTTCGAACGAATGCGGTGAATCTCGAATCCGGACAATGCCGTGATGGTGATCACCGACCCACACAGCGTGATCGCATAGAGTCCGGTCGGCAGCGAATTCGGCCCATCGGTGAGGACGTCGACCAGTGCCGACAGCCAGGAAACGACGATCGCTATCACGGGTGCCAGCAGTGGGTGACCGTCCGCGGCGTTGAACCAGTACTTTGCAACCAGGAACACCATGCGCAGTACGAGCGCCGCCAGCGCGAGACCGACAGCGAGGAATACCGGAAACACCAGCAGCATCACCAGCGCAGCCCAGCCGCCGAGCAACGCCCACAGCACTGTGCTCGCTATTCGGACGACGAAGGGTAGCGCTGCGAGAATCGAAACGAACAGCGCTCCGAGACCGAGGGTGCGTAGAGGCCACTTCATCTCGCGGACTGTGTCGGACCGAACCCTGATGTCGCTGATTACTACGAATACGCCGATGGCGACGAGAGAAACGGGAACACCGATAACCGCGGGAACAAGCGGACGGATGAGCAGGCCGGTAAGGACCTGCTCGCTACGGTCACCGATGAACGTGTCCAGCAATATCACGTTGATCGCGAGTCCGGCAGACGCCCGCACGCTGGCGAGCCGATCGACCAGTATGTCCTTGGGTATCAACCGGAACTCCGGCCGAAAGACGTTCTCGGCGATTTGCCAGCCAATGAGAATCGGCCGGAGCAGGCTCTCCCACAGGAGAACCCACCACGTGGCCGAATCGTCGTCTCGAGTAGACATTGTTCACAGACTTTCGGGGTGACCGCGGGGCATGCGGTAGCCGACGGATCGGTAGGCCAAAGGGAATGACCTACCGTCCGAGATCGGAGATAGAGCGAGTCAGCGGCAGCTTGCCCAGTTCTCATGATTGCCGTCTTCGAGACCAAGAACTCGCGGCAGGTCGTAGCCGAGGTCGGTGTTCCAGACCTGGAAATATTTCGTTTTGCCGTCGGAATGGTCGAAGGTGAACTTGTAATCGCTGTGTGAATCGGGATAGTAGGTGCGGGCATCGCAAGTTTCATGCGGCCACGCGAAGGCGTTAGCCTGTGCGGCGGCGCCGATGGCGAGAAACGCGGCGATGACGCCACTGGCTGTGAGTGCGGTCAATATCGTGCGGGCGCCGACGATATTCGAGAGCATGATGTTTGCACCTTTCCTCGGTGATCAGATCGGCCTCCGGTGAGAACCACCCGAGACTCGTGCGATGTCAGCGGCAACTGGCCCAGTTGTCGGGGTGGCCCGGGTCGCCGAGTCGCAAAGGCAGGTCGGGTACCTGATAACCGTTCATCTTCTTGCCGGGCATCCAGACTTTGAAGTACTTCACGTTGCCGTCGGAGTGATCGAATTTGAACCGGTACAGGCTGGTGGCGTCGGGTTCGTAGGTGCGGGCTTCGCACGTCGAATGTGGCCACGCGAGAGCGTTTGCCCGAGCGGCGGTGCCGACGATGAGAGCGCCAGCAGTGAGTCCGATGCCGGCCAAAGCGGCGAACGTCGTATGAATATAGGGCATGAAGGATTCTTTCTCGTCGGTGTTCGGAACACGCGGACCGTGCAGCGAGAACGCCGCGTCCACGACAATGTGTGCATGTGCCGTATTCAGTGGTGCGATCGCAACCACTATCGGTTCGGTTCAGCGCCGGAATCGGAATCGATACGAGTTGGTGAAGCGTTGTCCCCACCGGTTGCATCCGAACGAGCGGTGGGGTGTAGACATCGAGTGCGACAAGGCCGTTTCAACTCCGCGATGCGCAAGAGTCGCTCGACGGGCCGTCGCGGTCGACCGGTTCGGATCGCCGTCGCACCGTAACGAATCGGCAACGGTGGGTCCGGGCGCAAACCCGTTGCTCACCGAATCGCTTCCCTGTCATGACCTTCCGATCGAACTGACAGGAGCAGCGACATGACACCCGAGTCGTCCACACACAGTGGTGAGCACGATCGAATTTCGTGTGCAACGACATGAGAGCGGCTGTCGATACTCGCCTGGGCGAGGGTGGCGAGCGAAGTGGCGGCGGCTCCGGTGATGACGTACTTTGCGTGACGAGAACGGTTACCGTGCAGTCGAACCGGGGTAAGCGGAATCGCCGGATGTGGGAGGGAACCCCTGTGGGTACTGGGTCGCGGCACGCGTTCGATGAATGGTTGGGGCGGCCGATCACCGAGGCTCCCGTGGAGTCGCATCGGGCGGTTTTCGAGCACATCGTCGGTGTCGATCTCGCTGTGGCCGCCGCGTATGCCGCACAGAAGGCGTTCCACGTCCTGCGTGAGATCGACGCGGACATGCGTTACAGCTACGAAGACATCGCCCAGGATGTGATCGTCGGTCTGACCGATCCGCTTCCCGCCGAACCGATTCGGCACTGGCGGGCGATCATCGTGCAGAACGTGCGATGGCGGGTGCTGCATCTTCGCCGTGAGCGACTCGCCGCGATGCGCCATCCCGGTCGACGTGTCGACTACGACAGTGCGGTGGCGCAGTTGAGTGATTCGAGCGCGGTGGACGATCACGACCGTCTGCTCGCTCGTGAGGAAATCGCGGCGGCTTTGGACGCCGTCCCGGATCCGGAGGTACGGGCGGTGCTGCGGGCGACGTTTGTTCTTCCGACCCACGACGGCGGCTATGACATCCGATCCACCGCGGAAGCCTCCGAGCTGCTGGGCATCAGCCAGTCCAAAGTCAAACGTCTGCGCGCCAGCGGAGTTCTTGTCCTCAGACAACTTCTCGATCCGCAGCCGGGTCGTGACGACGGTAAAGGATCAGACCGATGAGTTCGGACAGCAACGATTTTCGCAACGCCCAGCTAGATGACCTGGTCGCGAGCATCACCGACGATGACCGTTCGCCGATGCCGATCGAGCCCGAATTCCTGGCGGCCGGAGACCGGATCGCCGACCGTTTGACCGGGCAGTGGGCACGCCGGTCGACCCGCGAGGCCACCGTCACCGCGCTGAGCCACCGGGCGCGAGGCGTGCGGGTGCCGGGCTTCACCGCCGAGATCCGTGCGGCTGCCTCCGATACCGCGGGGCCGGTCCAGCGGATCTGCGATCGTGAGCTCGGTATCGAGTTTCGGCGGTCCTCGCCGGACGGGCATGCCACCAGTATCGATGTGACCGCGCACAGCGACCGCGCGTCGGCGGGCGATATCGTCTCGATCCAGGTCACCGGCGCGACCCAGCGCACCGAACTGCTCGTCGTGCTCCATGAGAAGCAGCAGGGCACACTGACCGGGCAGATCGTCACCTCACAGATCACCCTGTCCGATGACCTCCAGGTCGCTGTCGTCGAATCATCCACCCTGACAGCCGAACACGCGAGCGCGGTCACCGCCGCGGTACGGAACTCCCCGACCGCAGGACGTAACGCGTGGCGGAGCATCGCCCGCCAGTTGCCCGCCACGCACCCGGTGCGCGCGGCCGTGATCAATGGACTCCGGTGAACGATCAAGGCGACCACGACAAGGAAAACCTGCTCGAGGCACTGACCGGGGCGCAGCAACGGTGGATCGCGTTGTGCCGTCGCGCCGTCACCGACGGTGCCGACGCGACTGCGGCGTTGATGGGCGATACCCCCGAGACACGAGTCCTGGCCCAGCGATCTCGTGCCACATGGCGACGGACCACAGCAGAGGCGGCTTCCTCCCTGGATGGGGAGGATCTGCTCGAACTCGAAGCCGAGTTACCTGATCCCGGTGATGCCCGGCTCCCTGCTGATCTGTCCGCCGCGCGTGCGACGGCGGCGATCGCGAACGCGTTGACCGGCGCGATGCCCGTCGACGAGGCGTGTGCGGTGTTCCTGGCACACACCGAGCGGGCAGGCCTGCATTCCACCGGTACCCAACTGATGCCTGCCAGTGCCGCGAACAGCGACAACGAGTCTCTCAATGCCCTGATACTGGCGTTGCTCGGGCACGGCGGGGCACCCGCGCGGGGCTACGGGATCCTGGTCGCGCTCGAACTCGCCGCGGCCAGGCCCCCACGGCGACGGTCCACCCACACCCGGGTGCTGTTCGCGACCTACAGCGGACGCGGCGGAGAAGTCGGCACCCTACGCCTCGAACAGCTCAAGCATGGCCCGTCCGGTTTGCATCCCGACCCGGCACGGATGGGGTTCCTGCAGGCCGACCCTGCGTTCACCGACAGTTTCGCTGCGGCGTGGTCGATCAGCCATCTGGCCGACACCGACGCGTGCGTGCTCTGGTCGGTCACCCTCGAACGAGGCACACCCGCCAACGCCATCGTCGGAAGGTCGATGGCGGCCGCCCTCGCGGTCGCTCTCGACGACCTCGCCCCACGCCATCAACTGCTACGCCAGCTACGACCACGCCGACTCGACCCGCGATGCGCTGTCACCGCGGGACTCGACGGCGACACTCTCACCCCGGTCACCGGATACGGCGACAAACTCGCCGCAGCACAAAAGCATTCGCTACGGGTCATCGTGGCCGCAGCCGGATGCGACGCCGCCGTCCAATCAGCGCCACACGACTTCACCGACCGCGTCCTCGGCGCGCACACCGTCGGCGACGCCATCCGCCACACACGAACACGCCTCAACTACAAACTATGGGCCGCGGCGCTGGTCGTGGTACTCGGTGCCGCGACCGTCACCGGGACGGGTCTGAAGTTCGCTGAGCTACGCGAGGAGTCGGCGCGGGCGCAGGCACGAGCACACGCGAGCCTGTATGCCAGCGTTTCCCAGCTCGCCCGCGACCGGGACCCGGCGACCGCCCGACAGATCGCGCTGGCCGCGTACCGCACCCACGACGGCGAGGACACCCGCTCGGCGCTACTGGACAGCACCTCCACGAACGCGCCCATCCAGCTCGCCACCAAGCCTGCCCCGCTCGCGTTCATCGATGACGGCCCGCAACTGGCCACCACGCCCGACGGTGACCTGCTCGCGCTCGGCAGGGACGACGGCACCGTGGACCTGGCGCGCGTGACCGAGACCGGCGTCATCGGGCTGCCGTCGTTCGATGCCGGTGGCGGCCACATCCGCGCACTTGCCCTCAGTGGTGATCAGCGATGGATCCTCACCGCGGGACAGACCCGAACCAGCTTGTGGGACATCTCGAACCCGGCAACTCCGACCCGTCTGGCCGATCTGGATCTCACCCGAGAACTGCCGTGGTCGGTGGCTTTCAGCCCCGACCAGCCTCTGCTGGTGCTGGGTACACAGAACGGCAAGGTCCTGCGATGGAGCCTCACCGATCCTGCCCTCCCTGCCCCGTTGCCTGACCTGGCTGTCGTGGGAGGACAGCATGTCAACGTCGCGGTCAGTGACCGCGCGGTCGCGGCCGCCGCACCCGTCCTGATTCCGCCCGGAACTTCGCGCAGCGTCGTCCAAATCTGGGACACCTCAACCCCCGAGGTCACCGACTCGGTCTACGCCGAGTCGATCGATCCATTGCGGGGTGCCTATGTACGGTCGATCTCCTTCACCGCCGACGGCACCACGCTCATGGCCGGTCTCGACATCTCCGAAGTGCTGCGGTGGCGCATCGGTGCAGACCTGGCCCGACCGGAGCCGCTGGCGGCGGTGCGTGGGGACGGGGTCAAGCTGCACGACGCGATTCTGGGTAACGGCGGGGAATGGTTGCTCACCGCCGGGGCCGATCAGCGCATCCGCATCCGTGACCTCACCACCGGCGAAGACCAGATCTCGCTGACCAGCCCGATGCCCTTCCAACTACGCCTGCTGCGACACGGGCAATCCCTGGCCGTCATCGGCTTCGACTCCTCACTGCAGATCTACGACCTGCCCGGAGCGATCATCCGCACTGCCCCACGCACGCTGATCCGCATGCCCGCCGCAGGCCCGAACAGGCCGTCGGCGAGTGCTCTACTGCCCCACTTGCGTGCGTTGACGGTCATCGACACACCACGCGAACAAGAGTTGCGGGAGTTGGAACCCACCGGAATCAGCAGTGTCCTGGCCGTGTCCCCGGACGGGCGCCGCGCGGTCACCGACGACGAACGCAACATCCAAATCTGGAACATCGAAAACCCCGACACCCCAGTCGCACTCGGCCCACCGATCACCACCTCGAGCAACTTCGAAGTCCACTCACTGACCTTCGGGCCCGACGGTCTGCTCGCCGTCGCGCGACCGTGGTCGTCGACAGTCGCGCTCTGGGATGTCTCCGGTACCGGCCCACCACGCCCAAGTGATTCGATCAGGTATCCGCGGGGGTTTCCGAGCTCGCTCGCCTTCAGTTCCGACGGAACGTTGCTGGCGGTGGGCAGCGACACCGGAGGAACGGCCACAGTCTTCGATATCAGCGACCCTGCCGCGGTACGCGTGGTCGCTGAGGTGTCAGGTTTCGACACCGACGGCAACTTGATGTCGCTGGCGGTCAGCTCACGGAAGATTCTCGCTGTAGGAACGATCGACGGAACGCGACTCTACGATCTCGCCATAGCCGACTCGCCGCGAGAGATCCCCCTGACCGGGCCACCGAATCTGGCGTCTTCGGTCGCGTTCGACCAGCGAGGTGACCTGCTGGCATCAGCCGACCCGATCGGAGGCCGGATTCATCTGTGGAACCTCACCGACATCGACAACCCCACCAAGTACGCGACCCTGACCGGCGGGAAGCAACGGATGATGCAAACCTTCATCTCCTTTCCCGCCGACGGGGTATTGGCCGAATCGGCGACCGACGGCACATTGCGGCAGTGGCGGATCGACGCCGCCGCCGAAGCCGAACGTCTCTGTCACAGCGGAACAACACCGATCACTTCCCAGACCTGGGCGAGCTACCTACCGGGAATGCCCTACGTCTCGACCTGCCCGACACGATGACACCGAAGGAAACCTGTTGACCAACAACGCAGTACGCACCCTGATCGGGGGACTCGCGCTCGTGCTCGCCGCTCTGACTGTTCCCGCCGCAGCCGCTCGCGCAGAGACCCACGAATGCGCCCCCGCCAAGGAGCATCCGAATCCGGTGATAGTGATGCCCGGCGGTGGGATCTACAGCGACAGCGGCGCCGACACAGCGATCGAGTTCCTGTACGGGGCGTTGCGCCGGACGCTGCGCGAGGCCGGATTCTGTACCGTCGCGTTCCCGCACGGCATCGTCGCCGGAATCCAGGGCGCCGGGCCGATACCGGACTCGGCGACCGCCTTCGCGGCATTCGTGGACCGGGTGCGGGCCGAGACCGGCGCGGACCGAGTCGATGTCGTGGCCCATTCCGAAGGCGCGCTGGTCACCAACTACTACGCCAAAGTCCTACACGGCGCGCCCAACCTGCGCCGCATCGTCATGTTCTCACCGGTCACCCACGGAGCAGACCCCGCCCAGGTCGCCACTGTCATCGGAGCCGGGACCTACCCAGGCGGCCCGGAACAACTCGTCACCGACTTTCCCGTACTGGTCCAGGCCGCGGGCACCGTGCTGACGCCATTTCCGGCCGCGATGCAGTGCGTAGCCGGATCGGAAGTGATCGAGGCCGTCACCAGAGGCGGGATCACCCAACCAGGAATCCGCTACACCGTCCTGGCAACAAGAAAAGACCCCTTCCTGACACCAGCCGAAACGACATCGTTCATCGAGGAACCCGGCGTGCTCAACGCCTACTACGAGGATCTCTTCCCCGCCGAAGCGCCGACGACACACAACACCATGCCCTCCTCACCATCGGCCATGAACTGGGTACAGAAGCAACTGACTTGACGAACACGTCGAGGTACCGTCGGATTCACCGGAGGCACCGAACCTCCCCAGCGGTCGAAGACCGAGGTTGCACCATGACCAGGGGTCGTTCCTGCGCCGCCGTGTACGTGAATTACCGGTCGTCGTGGCGGGCGTGGTCCTGATGGTGTCGACACGGTTCGCCGAGAGCGAGATCGACCGGCGCCAAAACCATTTCGCCGACTGTCGGGGTTCAGCCCGAGATCACCGAAATCACTAGGGCCCGTCGTCGGATCGTGAGCCCGAGGTCGGCGGGCCCGCGGATACACCGCTTCGGAGTTGCGGCAGTGAAGGACGAAGGGTGTCGGTCCGCCCGGATACGCTGACCGGAATGCAGGGACGAACCCGTTCAGCTCAGCTCGAACTGCCACCCGAACTCTGGGGTGGTGAAATTCCTGGCCTCTTCGCCGCCTGCGGCTTGCTCGCCGAACCTCGCGGTGTCAACACGTGGGGTGTCCGGGCGGAGCATCGCGTGGGACGTCCGGGCGGAGCATCGCGTGGGACGTCGTGCTGATCTCGTCCGGTCGTGGACGCTGGCGGGCCCGCGCCGGCGCAATCCTCGTTTCGACATGCTGCCGAGCTATATCGATGAGATCGAACGCCATGAGCTTTCCTCCGAGGCACGATCAGCGATGCAGGCAATGCGTGAAGCCGCCGCTGAGCGCAATGATCTGCTGACACAGCTTCGTCACTGCCAGATCGAGCTCACTCAGGCCGATCCCGAGTCCGCCACGCAACTCACCGAGCAACATTTCGCGCTGCTGGGGCGGTATCGAGAGGCGAAAAGCGGTGAGGTTCCGTTCCCGAATCGCAGCGTGCACGTGGTCGCTCCCAGCCAGATCCCAGCACAAGGACGGCGGTTGGGAAGTACCGGGTCGCCTCGGCGAAGGTGGTCGTCGCCAGCCAATGCGGGTCTGACCGGACGCTGAGATCCAGCGACCGAGAGAAGGTGGTCGATGTGCACTGCGTGGGTCAGCGCTTCGGCCGCCTCCAGCGACCTTCGTGATCTTCGTGATCTTCGTGATCTTCGTGATCTTCGACGAGGCAGTACTGACCTGGCGGGGCTGGGGTCGAGCAGTGGCCTCAGCGGTCAGGAGAGGTCGAGGTGGCGGTTCATCGACATTGCCGCGTCAGCTTGTTCGGGGAGTTCGATGACTTTGACGCCTTGCTGTTCGAGTTTTTCGACGCCGACGCAGTCCTCGACGAAGGTGGGCGGCTCACGCCAGGCGATCACGACTGTCGAAATGCCTGCGTGCAGGATCCGGTCGGTGCACGGGACACGGGTTTTGGTGGCTCGTTCCGAGCAGGGTTCCAGGGTGCTGTAGATCGTCGCTCGTTTCAGGCGCGGGTCGGCGGGGTCGAGTTTGTCGAGCGCGGATTCCTCGGCGTGGATTTTCGGGTCGGTTTCGCGGGAGTAGCCGGTGGCGATCTCTAGGCCATCGGCGACGATGACCGCGCCGACCGAGAACGCCCCTTCGACGACCGGGCACTGTCGGGCCAGGTCGATGGCGCGATTCATCCAGCGAATGTGGTCTTGCTCGGTCACCGGTCGTTCTCCTTGGATGGTCGGTAGCGCAACAGCGCGACGTCGCCGATCTGGGCGATGTCGATCAATTGCATTCTGCGGGTGGATCCGCCGGGGAAGGATGCGGGGTGCAGGAACCGGGGTGCGTTCGGGTCGCCGACGAGGTTGGGTCCGAGGGCGAGGTGTAGTTCGTCGACGAGCCCTGCTGACAGCAGGGCGGTGTGGATGTGGCCGCCGCCTTCGACCATCAACCGGTCGATCCCGCGGCCGCCGAGGTCGTCGAGCAACGCAGCGAAATCGACTGTCGGTCCGAGTGATACGACCTGTGCGAGACCGGCCAGTTGATCGGTGAGCTTCTCGGCGGCGGCCGCGGTGGTATAGACGAGGGGCCGGTGTAGTTCGGTGCCGTGGTGCCAGAACTTCGCTGCCGGGTCGAGGTTGCCGGTCGCGGTGACGGTCACTTTCAGCGGTTGTTCGGGCTTTCCGGCTGCGAGACGTTCGGCTGTGCGCTGTGGGCTCTTCACGATCAGGCGCGGGTTGTCGCTGCGCAGGGTGGCGGCGCCGATCAGGATCGCGTCGGAGTCGGCCCGTACCGCGTCGACTCTGTCGAAATCTGCTGTGTTGGACAGCAATAGCCGCTCGGGGCTGGTGTCGTCGATGTAGCCGTCGACGCTGACCGCGACCGAGGCCAGCACATGCGGTCGGGTCACGACGTCAGTACCGCCCAGCGCCGTCCGGCGTCGCGGAACGCCGCTACCTCGGGTTGGGTGGTGTCGGTGGACAGCATGGCGTCCAGGGTTCGGATGTTGTGCAGGATGCGTTCGGAGCCGGTGCTGACCCCGACCCGCATGGCGGCCTGGCCGAGTTGGGCGGCGGGTTCGGGTTCGCCGGCGTGGGCGTGGGCGAGCGCTTGGCGGGCGAGGTAGACGGCTTGATCGCGGGTGTAGCCCGATTGCATGGCGCCGATCGCGGTACCGAACTGGTCGATCGCGCGACGGTATTCGCCCAGGGCTACCCGGGCTTGGGCCTGGTGGACGTCGACGTAGGAATGATCGAGGAAGAACCCCCACGACGGGTCGGCATCTACGTCCTCGGCCAGGACGCGGGCACGGTCGAACGCGCGCTCGCTGGCGGTTCGGTCCCCGGCCAGCGCGGCACCGTGCCCGGCGAACGCCGCGGCAACTGCCGCGAAACGGGTTCCTGGTGGCGCGGCGCGTTCGGCGGCCTCGGCGAGTTCGAGGGCTTCGGCGCCGTCGCCGTGGTCGTTGGCGATCTGGGCTTTCCGAATCAACGTCGCGGCGATCGAACGGTCATCGCCGAGTTGATGAGACCAGGTCAACGCACGGTCGGTCCAGTGTTGGGCGTGGTCCCAGGCGCGGCGGTCCTGATGCAGCCACGCCGCGAACTCCGCGTACAGGATCCGCATCCGCTGCATCGCGGTGGCGTCGCCGATCCCTGCTCTTCTGAGTTGCCCGATCCGTTCGATGCTTTGCTCCATCAGCGGGATCACCGACGCCGAGCCGTGCAGGTTGTCGCTCTCGATGAGCGCCAGACGCAAGTTGTGGAAGTGGCCGACCTGGTCGATGTCGGCGGCGTTGGCGAGCACAGGTGCGGGCAGTGCACCGACGACCGCGGCCAGGGCTCCTGCCCCGATACCGGCGACGACACTGCGACGGGGGAGTGACACGACGACGACCTCTCCAGAGACGGTCCGGGCGGGCACCCAGACCTGATCAGCTTCTTCGATTCCCGCCACGACGGTTGACAGGACCGAGCCCTGGGGGCCGTTCGCCAGCGTAACTGTTCGAGGCGCGCCGTGATCGACATCGTCGACCGTCTCGTGGGGCTTCGCCAGTGCGAGAGTGAACCGCTCGACAACATCCGCTTGTGCCTCGGACAGGGCTTGCTCGAGCATCCGCTGACTCGAGGGACGCAGATTCGTGGCCGCGCCCTTGGCTTCCCAGCCCTCGACGCAACGAGTCGACATCTTCAACTTCTGCGCGAAGTCTCCGACCGACATCCGCATGGCCTGACGCAGGACTCGGCATTCGATGCCGGTCCAGCGTTCGATCGTGATCATCGGTCCAGCTCCAGCCCCTGGGTTATGCCGCCGTGGTGAACCGAAAACTACACCGGCCCACGCAGTGTGCAGCGCGGATCGAACTGTTGTTGCGGTGATAGTGCGGTGATACTGCGGGTTTGGTTCGTAGCTAGTTCCGCCTCGACCGGTCACGCTGAATTCGGCACCCGACGCCGGCTCGCTGGCGATCCTCATCTCGGAATACGCGAAACCGGTTCCAGGACAACGTCCCGGTCCTCCCCGGTCCGGCGTCGGTGTGCCACTAGCCAGCCCCGGGGGAGCAGCACATGTCCAGTCGTCGAACATCACCGACCCGGTCTGCCGTGCCGCCGCCCGCGACAGCCAGCACCGTACCGGCGCACTGCGATTCGGGCGACCGGCACCGCCCGCTCGGTCTGTCGCCGGGACATATCAGATCGAAGCTGTGACGCTTCGCTTCACACGGAGGACGCTGCAATGAGCGATTCCCACGCTGCGAGCAATCTGCCGCAGGCCAGACACTCCACAACTCGACGCCCACTGCCCATCCTCACCCCCGACCAGCAGGACGCCCTCGATCCGCTGCTGCAACGAGTGATCGACTACCGCAAGAGCGGACTGAGCCTGAACTGGATCGTCGGCTGCCCACTGGATTGCACCTACTGCGTGCGCCACACCTTCGGCAACTACGACATGAAGGTCCCTCGCCGGTTGATGGACGAAGCGGAAGCCGCGCGAATGCTGTTACGCAACAAGCATTTCCGGCCGCACGTGACCCCGATACAGCTGCTCAACCGGGCCACCGACCCGATGCTGCCCGCCGTGAAGCCATACACCCTCGAGATGCTGCGACTGCTCGACGAGCAGGGGGTCACCAACCACGTCCTGGTCATCACCCGCTGGCGGATCGAGCCCGAGGACTGCGCAATCCTCAACAGCTTCAACAACATTCGACTGACGATCCTGGTCACCCACTCGGGCATCGACGACGAACGCATCGAACCGGTCGACTCGAACATCGCCGCCGCATCGCTGCGGACCGCCTCCGCCCACGCCGACAACTACCGCGTCATCCTGTACTGGCGGCCGATCGTGCCCGGACTCAACGACACCGACGTGCACCTGGACCGGGCACGCGAACTGTCCCACCACGCCCACGCCACCGTGTTCACGGGCCTGTTCTTCAAGGACTAGATCCGCGACTACTACCAGGCCAACGGGCTGCCCGAGCTCTACGACGAGGGCCCCTCGCGCAAGATCTTCCCCGAACAGCTCGAACAGCGAATCCTCGCCCACAGCGACGGGTTCGGGTCACCGCTGTTCCGCAAGACCTCCTGCGGCGTCACCTACGCTCACGGCGTTGCCGACTACAACGGCCACTATGGCGTACGCGAGCTCTGCGACATCTGCCCCGTGGCCCAGATCCAGCGATGCGCCGCCGACTGGCGTCGCCCCGCCGAGGAACCGACCGCCGCCTGGGTCGAGCGTCTCGGTGGAGGGATGCTGGAGATCACCGACCGAGCGGTGATCGTGCAGGGGCTGCCCGAAGGGCGACGGAACTTCCTCCAGCACAATCTCGGGTACCAGGTCAACGACCGCGAGCGCCCGCACCACATCGGCCGCCACGGCCGCGCCGACATCGGATGGACCCACAATCGGGAGGCAGCGCGATGATCGTTCCGACCACACTGCACGGCAACGACTTCGCCGTGGTCGATGTCGAAGGCAACGGGCAGACCCCGCCCGAGATCATCGAGATCGCGATCCTTCCGGTGTCCGGTGAGAGCGTGACCGTCGAGGCGATGCGGACCTGGATGGTTCGTCCGTCGCGCCCGATCACCCCGATCGTGACCCGCAAAGTGCACGGCATCACCAACGCCGACGTCGCCGAATGCCCGTCCTGGGACGAGATCGCCGCAGAGGTCGAGACCGCGCTGAGCGGCCGGATCCTCGTCGCGCACAACGCGAACCTCGAACGCCGAGTCCTGTCCGAGCATCTGCCCGAATGGACGCCACCGCTCGTGCTCGACACCTTGCGATTCGCCAAAGCGGTATGGCCCGGCCTGCCCGGCTACGGACTGGACAAACTCGTCGCCCACGCGGGCCTGGACGCCACCGAGGTCTCCGACCACGGCCATCATCGCGCCGGATGGGACACGTGGGCGGCATGGCAGCTGCTGGCCCGGCTCGTCGACGACAGCGGCTCGGACTGGGATCAGATCGTCGCGTCCGCCGCACCGGCCGAATTCGTGCCGCCGAGAGAACCCGAAGGCCGGTTGTGGTGAGAACCGATTTCCTCCGGCCGGTCACCGTCGCGGTGACCGGAACCCATTCCACCGGCAAAAGCACTTTCCTCCAGCGTCTCGCCGACGAGTTGCACCGCGACCGCATCGACGTCGCAGTGGTCGCCGATCTCGGCGCGGAAGCCGCCGAACGAGGCCTGCCGATCCTCGACAAGCACACCTGGGTGTCGACTCTGTGGATCATCACCCGCGGAATCTCGCTCGAGGCTCAGGCATGGGCGCAGGCCGACGTCGTTCTGATCGATCGGCCGGTCTCCGACGCGCTCGGCTACTACGAGGCCGCGCTGGAATCCCGCGGCCAGCAACCTGACCCACAGAACATGCGCCAGCTCGAGGACATCGTCGCCCGACACGTACCAAACTACGACCTGGTCCTGCGGACGGTGCTCGACCCGACCATCCCCTTGGACCTGAGCAAGCCCCGCGGAACCGACCTCGCCTTCCGTTCGCTCGCCGACCGCCACGTCGCCAAAGTCACCGAACGCCTCGGCATCGACCACGACACGTTGCCCGCCAACGGCCACGACCGCGCCCTCGTCGAAGCGAACGCCTTCATCAGAGGCCAGCTCGACCGAACAAACAACGACCCCGGTCGCTGAGGCCGCATACACGACACACGCTGTCCAGTGGCACGCGTGCCGTCACTGGACAGCAGCGGAAGGACATTCGGCCATGAGAACAGCAGCAGCACCAGACCCGCACCATCGATACCTGATCGGGGGCGAGCTGGCGGTCAACCGGATCGGGTACGGCACCATGCAACTCACCGGGCCCGGCCATTGGGGCGACCCCGCCGACATCGGCAATGCCGTGCACGTCCTTCGCCGTGCTGTCGCACTGGGAATCAACCATCTCGATACCGCCGATGCCTACGGCCCGCACGTCGCCGAGCACCTGATCCACAAGGCGCTACACCCCTATCCCACGGACCTTGTCATCGCCACCAAAGGCGGCATGACCAGGCAGGGCCCGAACCTGTGGACACCTCTCGGGCGGCCGGAATACCTGCGCCAATGCGTGGAGATGAGCCTGCGGCGCCTGCGTCTCGACTGCATCGACCTCTACTATCTGCACCGCGTCGATCCCGCCGTCCCGCTCGAGGACCAACTCGGCGCACTCGACGACCTACGACGAGAAGGCAAGATCCGACATCTCGGCTTGTCCAAGGTCACCGTCGAACAGATCGAAGCCGCCCGCGCAAGCACGCCGATCGCGGCCGTTCAGAACAAGTTCAACCAACGCGAAGCGGGGCGCGAGGTCCTCGACTACTGCACCACAGCACAGATAGCCTTCGTTCCCTACGCCCCGCTCGCCGCAGGAGCCCTGGTCGCCGGACGAGACGCAATCGACACGGCCGCGGCGGCGACGGGCTCGCTTCGATGGTTGCTCGCGCAGTCACCTGCTGTCCTGCCGATCCCTGGCACCGCGTCGCTGATACACCTCACGCAGAACAGTGCCGCATCCCAAGCCCAGCACAGCTGTGAGGCGACCTCGGCGGAACCATCCGCCGACCGCGCCGGTCAATGACTTGCGGCACCCACGGCAGCGGTGGAGGCCGCGGCGGGCGCGGGATGTACTTCGGTGGCCGCACCGAGCCCGAGGAGCAGCGCGATCCGGTGATGGGTGGCCTGCTCGCTCGCGTCGAACGGGCGACCGACGACCGTCGCCGGGTCGACTCCTGTCAGCTGTTCGGTCGGTGTCAGACGGATCGCCTCGTCGAGGACGGCCAGAGCTTCGGGGACAAGGCGTTCGATGAACGGTGCGGTGTCGATCAAGGTACCCGCGCCAGGTATCGTTCGCAGTCCCCAGCTGATGGGTCCGTCGAGTCGGTCGAGGAGTGCTGTGAGGGCGGCCACTTCGCTGTCCGGGATTCGGACCATCGTCTGCAGAGGCGCGGATTGTTCCTGTAACGCGGTGGATGAGAGTCCTTCGCCGTGAATCGTGTTACGCAAGTTCCGGCACGCCGCGAACACGTCTGACCCGCGGGAGCTGTTACCGAACAGATCCGATAATGCGGTGTTGTTCAGCGACTTTAGCCATGTGGGATTCTGCCACCCAGCCTTCCGTTGGTCTTTCGGTAGGTTCCCAGCGCACAGATGTGCCACTCGGGCGGCAGCATCGAAGGCGCCGACCAAGTTGTAGAGAAGGTTGCTCAGATCGGCCCTGACGTTTTCGGCGGTGTCGTTGTCATGCGGCGCGAGCAACGCGATATGGAGGCGGTCTCGGTACCGAAGGACCCAGCTGAGCCGTTCCCGGAAAGCGTTTACCAATCGCGACGGCTCCTCGATATCGTTCTCCCAGCGCAGTTTGTACAACGCGGCGGCCCACGGACGCCCCGACGGCATGATCGCGTCCACGGCGATACGGAACATGTCGCTTGGCGGCATGACCAATTGAGCAGGTGCCACGATCGGACAGTCCCGATTGCGTGAGCGGAGGTACAAGCCGAGCACGAAGAGCGCGTCCTGAGGTGCCATCGGGTTGGCTTCGGTGATGTAGCGTCCGTCGTAGCCCAGCGTCTCGCCCCGCGTTGTTATGAACACATCGCAGCGCAATTCGACTGCCACCCGGGCGACCAGGATCTGGTCAAGCCATCGGTCTTGCGGTAAACCGACATCGGGAGCGTCGCGTTCGGCGAATTCCTCCCACTGGGAGTAGAGCGAAACAGCGCGGCCGACTGTACGCCCACCTTCACTCCAGACACGGAACTGTAGGAAGTCGGCGGACGGTTGCTCATCGATGACCACCGAGCCCACGGTGAGTGGCTCGTCGGGCTCGTTGACCCACAACAGTTCGACGTCGTCGCGGCTGGCCAAACCCCAGCAGAACGAGACAAGATCCGACGGCATCTCGACTCGGTCACCGACCATGTCGCGATCACCGGACGAACGTCGCTGTCTCGGTGCGTCGATGAGCACACGCAGACGTCGGCCCGCGTACTCGAACGCGCCAGGTGGATCTCCCGCGCGGGGAGAATGGCGGGCAACCCGAGGAATTGACATCGGTCCACGTTAGCTGCCATGTTCGGGCGCGGTCACTGGGTTTTAAGCCGTGACGGCCCAGCACCACACCCGGCGCCCGTCCCGGCAAGGACGTACGGTGTGCGTGATCATCCGGACCGCAGCGAGGATCAAGTTGGTACGCCACCCTAGACACCGCGTCCTTGCCCTCCCTTGTCCTGGGCCACCACCAAGACCGGCGGCCCGCACTGAACGCGGCCGAGCACGTGTTCGCCCCCTCTTCCGTGGTGATCGGGGAGGCCGTCGCAACCGGATGCACGCCCCGCTCCTGGCAGGTGATCCCCAATCCACTGCTCATCGACCCCGCCAGATCACCCGCCCTGACCACGAGGAGCGAGAACGACAGCGCCGCAATGGAACCGTGCGCCTGGTGACCAGGCGCGGCGTGGAGAAACGCGTCGCAGATCTCCTGGCGGCGCCCAACCCCACGGGCAGAGCGGTGCACATGGTTGCGGCTCAGGCGGGATTCGCGACCAACCCCGGTAGTCAACAAGCACTACTTACACAACTGCACCAGCACGCCGCCGATACCGGCGCCACGATCTTGAGACCACTGCTACGGCACGCGTTGCCGCGCTACCTCGCCGGCGCGGCCGTCACCGTGGCGCCCTCACTGCTGGAGACTTTCGGAAACCTCGCCGCCCAATCGCTCTCGGCCGCAACACCGGTTGTCGCCTACCGCGTCGGGCACCTTGCGGAACTCATCGGCGAGGACGCCGGAATCTGTGTCGATCCAGCCGAGGGTCCGACCGGGCTGTGGCGCGCTGTGGGGGAGCTGACCGTTGACCCGCTACGCTACGACGCTACATGTGGAGCTGCGTACTGCCGGTCTCGGAACTACTGCCCCACCCTCGTCGCCGAAACATTTGTGAAGGGGTGTGGTCGATGACCGCCATATCAACCGATGACGTGACACTGCTGCTCGTAGACGGCCACAACCTGTTGTTCCGGGCCTGTTTCGGCTCACCGGCCGAGATCTACTCACGTGACGAACCCCGACGTGACATCACTACCCAGTTCATGTTCGCGGCCATGTTGCGCAAGGGCATCAACGACGAGCTCGCTACTTGGCCCGAGGTCCTTGTCGTCTTCGACGGCCAGAACGGCACCGCACAGCGCAAGGAAGCCGACGCCAACTACAAGGCCCAACGGCCCGATCTCGCCGAAGGGCCGGGCCGCAACCCGATCGAGGCATTGGACGATGTGAAAGCGATTCTCGACGTCTACGGCATTGCCTGGATCGAGATCGACGATGCCGAAGCCGACGACGTCATCGCCACCCTCGTCGCCGCGAACCCACACCGCGACATCCTGATCAACTCCATGGACCAAGACTTCTACCAACTGCTGCGCGACCGGCAACCCGGCGGCGCCAGCGTGCGGGTCCTCAACACCGCTATGCGCCCCGGAGCCCGGCTCATCGGCCCCGCCCAGGTCAGCGAACGCTACGGCATCACCCCAACGCAATTCGCCGACTTCCGCGCCCTGTGCGGCGACACCAGCGACAACATCCCCGGCGTCAAAGGCATCGGCGCCAAAACCGCGGCGACCCTGCTCGCCGACGGACTCCTGCTCGAAGACCTCGCACGCTCGGATCGGCTCACCCACGGCACCAAGGCCGCCGCGATCACCGCCGCCTGGCAACAAGTCCTCACCTGGCGCGAGATGATCCGGACACGCCACGACCTCCCCTTGCCGATCCAACCCACCGGCCGCCCGACCCATCCGCTGCCGGTCCCAGGCGAAGTGATCGACAAACTCGGCCTGTGGGGAACCGCGCCCGCCGCGAAACCTCGATCCGCCACCGCGTCCCAGATCACCTGCCAAGAGTCGCTGTGGTGAAAACCGAGCCACGGGCCGCCTCGATCATGACCATCCTGGCCCACCCCGACGACGCCGAACTGTGGGCCGGGGGAGCCTTGGCCCTGCACATCGCCGCTGGAGCCACCGCCACCATCGCCATACCTCACACCGACGACCAACGCATGAACGAAGCCGCCACCGGCGCACAACGCCTCGGCGCGCGCCTGTACCCCCTGCCCGCGGAGCCGACCGACGACGACGTCCGCGATCTGATGATCACCTCACGGCCAGAAGTGATCATCACCCACCGCATCGACGACGTGCACCCCGACCACCGACACATCGCCACCACCGTGCTCCAAGCACTTCCCGCCGCGGTCATCTCCACCGGCCACCCCAGGCGGCTCTACTCTTGCGACAGCTACAACTCTCTGACCTTGACCGGGCCTGTACCCGCAAACACGATCATCGATATCACCGCTACATTCCCCACCAAAATCCATGCACTCCACGCCCACGCAGGCACCCAACCCATCACCGACCACTTCGCGCCCATGGCCGAAAACCTCGCACGGCTCTGGGGCGCCCGCATAGGCGCCACCCACGGCGAAGCCTTCACGGCCCTACCCATCCTCGGCCGCCTACCAGCCGCGTCCCACCTCTGACAGATTCTGCTGTGCCACAGGTGTTTACCGCTGTGGTCGGCGCGGCCGCCTCCGGGAAGGGCAATCAGCTGTGGGCGTGACATGCGAGTGCGAGAATACTGGCGTGAATCGCCGCGTGGTGCTGACCACCCGACGGCTTGCCCTCACGACCTGGCTGCCGTCCGATCTCGATGAGCTTGCCGAATTGCATTCGGATCCGGAGACGATGCGGTTCGTCGGTCACGGACGACCCGATACCGTCGATGAGGCGCGGGCCAGACTCGCGGGCTATCTCGATGAGCAGGATTCCAGGGGCTGGACGAAGTGGCGCATGGTCGACTGTGACGGCAAGATGATCGGCCGGGCAGGATTCGGGGAAGCCTACTCGCGCCGCGATCTGGCATACACCCTGCTCCGCGAGCGATGGGGACAGGGCCTGGCCACCGAGATTGGTGTCGCGCTGGTCGACTGGCATCTCCGACATCGTCCATATGGCTTGTTCGACGATCTATGCGCCCACGTCCAAGTCGGACACCGCAACAGCGCTCGTGTCCTGGAAAAGATCGGCTTCGCACTCGTGGATCAACGCCCCTGCAAGGGCGTGCCCTGCGATTATTTCGAGCTCCCCGTGGAGGCCGATCTCCACGACGAACTTCAGACGCCACAGTCGGTTGACGCCGACCCCGTGTAGCCAGACCGTCACGGGGCGAGATCCGTTCATGACTACCGAAGCCCAGCAATAATGATGACTGCCCGGACACGGGGCAACGACGGCGCCCGGGCGCATCACCCAGGCCGCCACGGACGCACCGAAGCCGCATGTACTCACAATCGGGAGGTAGAGCGGTGATCGTTCCGAAAGCACTGCGCGGCAAGGACTTCGCCGTGGTCGATATCGAAGGCAATGGCAGACTCCACCCGAGATCATCGAGATCGCGATCCTCCCCGTGTCCGGAACGACCGTGGACGTCGACGAGATGCGGACCTGGATGGTCCGACCACAACGCCTGATCACCCCGACCGTGACCCGCAAGGTGCATGGAATCACCAACGCCGATGTCGCCGATTGCCCGCCCTGGGCCGGTGTCGCCGAGCAGGTGCAGAACGCGCTCGGCGACCGGATCCTTGTCGCTCACAACGCGAACCTCGAACGCCGAGTCCTGTCCGAGCACCTGCCCGAATGGACACCGCCGTTGGTGCTCGACACCTTACGATTCGCCAAAGCGGTATGGCCCGGCCGGACTGGCTACGGACTGGGCAACCTCGTCGCCCACGCGGGCCTGGACGTCACCGCGGTCTCCGATCACGGCCATCATCGGGCCGGGTGGGACACGTGGGCGGCGTGGCGGTTGCTGGTCCGGCTCGTCGATGACAGCGGTTTGGACTGGGAGCAGATCCTTCACTCCGCAGCACCCACCGAATGCATGCCGCCGACAGCACCCGAAGGTGGGCTGTGGTGAGCGCTGGTCGTCCCGGTCACGGTGCCAGGCACACATTTCACCAGCAAGCAGCCGTAGGTGCCCTCTTTGCGGACCACCACCCGCAGAATCCCACTGAAGGACCGAGTCCAGGAGCGATGGTGACCGATGGCGATCAGTGATTCCGATATCTCGGACACGCTTTCGGCGTATCTCGAAAGCTACCCGGATGAGGCTGCGCAACTGCGCACTCCGATGCGTCTGCTGGGGCAGGGCAAGAATGTCGCCTCGAGGCGAACCTTTCCGCTCCACGTAACAGTCGGTGCCCTGCTGGTGCGCAACAATGCCGAGATCCTGCTCATCGAACATCTCGCGTACGCGATCACGCTTCAGCCCGGCGGTCACCTCGAACCGACGGACGTCACGCTGATCGACGCGGCGGTGCGCGAGCTGGCAGAGGAGACCGGCGTCGAGCCCGGCACGGTCAGCCTGACGTCGCCGACGCCTGTCTACGTCGAGTACGGCAAGGTTCCGGCTCGACCAGCGAAAGACGAACCGGAGCATTACCACCTCGATATCGGGTATTCCTTCTCGACTGTGCAGGGCGACGTCGGAAATATTCAGGAATCCGAAGTAGCGGGTGCCGGGTGGTATCCAATCGAGCTGGCCGAGCGCGTTGTCGGGCCCCGTATCGCGCGAGCGATCAATTCACAGACCCGGATCAGTTGAGAGGCAATGCGTCGAGATGTCGGACCGGACGGTGTCGATAGGGAAAGCGGCCCATTCGATCTCGCGTAGAACTGTGGCCGCGAAGAACCAACGGTGAACGGTCGATGCCGTGCTCGCCGACCCTGTTCGGTGGCCGCGACGCGGCCCTGGATCCGGGCTCTGACCGTGCGGGTGAGGCCCCGCGCGATGGCGAGCGCGCGCCGGTGTCCGGATCACCTCTGCCGCCGCAGGCGGGGCGATGCTCGCGCTGTGCGCCGACATCGTCGCCGCCCGCGAGCGCGTCATGCTCAATCCCCACTACCGCATGGGGCTGACCGGATCCGAGCTACACACCCTCACACTCCCGCGCCGGGTCGGAACCGCCACAGCCACACGCCTACTCGTCGACGGGGAAACCCTCGACACCCACACCGCCCGCGACCTCGGACTCATCGACCATATCGGCCCCAATCCCAACGGCGAATTCGATGCCTGGCTATCCAACCTCGCCCACAGCCTCAGCGGACCAGGAATCCTTACCCGCACCACCAAGGCCCCCTCTGGGATCGCGTCACCATCGACCATTTCGAGCGTCACGAATCGGACGGCCACCGGCCGCGTGAGGACGCGAGATCACCTCGGTCGTGGCGGTAGTTCGACACCGCAACGGAATTCCTGGGTCCGCCGGTGTTGCGCACCCGAGTCGTCGATGGCCCATTCATCCATCAGTCCCCACTGCGAAAAGATCGCTGTTACAATGACATTCGACTTCCGTATGCCGGGAGAGCTGTGTCGTCGCCGTTGGCGGTGACCGCGCGGGTGCCGGTGGTGGCGGGGTTGTGGCGCACCAGGGTGGGGTGCCTGTATCGATCGAGAGGGTGGGGCGATATGGAATCGACCGATGATCTGTTGCTCGCGGTGGAATCGCTGAGCACTGTGCGAGGGCGGCTCGACAGCGGGCATTCGGATTCCAACAGCGATGGGCACGGCAGTTCGGGCGGTGACGGGCTGAATCTCGCCGAGTCGTAGAGCACGTCGGGTGCGCCATTCCCTGACCGAGGCGATCGAGAAGGCGCTGAGGTGGAGCGGGCCGGATGGGCTCGGGGTCGGGTTCGCACGCGGTGTCCTGCCTGATCCGGGGCTGTGCACGCGGTTGCTGACTCCGTCGAGGCTGCTGGATGTGGTCATGCGGCGTGCGTTGTCGCCGCCGCAGTTCCGGTGTTTCCGCGACGGCGACGAGTTGGCGCCCGACGCTTTCCTGTCACAGTTGGTGACCCGGCGTTCCCAGGTGTTGCCGGTCGCGGACATGGACCGGCTACACGTGTTGATGCGGTCGGGGTGTTCTATCGTGCTGGACGCGTTGGATTCCTTCGACCCGACGATGGAGATCGCGTGCCGGGCGCTGCAATGGTGGTCGCGGGAACTGGTGCAGGTCAACACCTATCTGACCACCAACGACGCGGCCGGGTTCTCGCTGCACTGGGACGACCACGATGTGATCGTCGTGCAGATCGGCGGCGAGAAGTCGTGGCAGGTACGCGGGACGTCGCGACCGGCGCCGATGTACCGCGACGCCGAACCCAACACCGTGATCCCCGAACAGATCGTGTGGTCGGGCACGATGCGCGCAGGCGATGTCATGCACATTCCACGGGGCTACTGGCACCAGGCCACCCGCGCCGGACTCGGCACCGGCTACAGCCTGCATATGACCTTCGGGTTCGTGAAACGCACAGGGGTCGACTGGATGTCATGGGTGGCCGACCGCAGCCGAGAGCGCGAACCGTTCCGCCACGACCTGCACCGGTGGGGCACCCAGACCGAGCGCGGGGACCAGGAACACGCCCTGGTCGCCGAGATGGAGCAGTTGCTCCTGGACTACCCGATCCAGGCATATCTCGCCGCCCGTGAACAGCAACGCCCTCCACCCCGCCACGTCGACACCGGCGGCGTGTTCGGTCCACCTGCCGCGGTGGTGTGCGTGACCGATTTCCCCCCGCACCTCGAGATCGGCCCGACCGGTGTCGAGGTCGTCGCGGCGGGCAAGAAAATGACCTTCGCCGCGCGCGCCGAACCCGCACTACGCCGGTTGCTCAGCGGGCACCCGGTCCAGTTGGACGCGGTGAGCGCGGCGACCGGCGTCGACGCCGCGGCAGTGGCGGGCAGTCTGATCCAGGAGGGTGTGTGCGCGGAGGTCACCGAGGCGTTGTCCTCGGGCTATACCGGCATGATCCCGACCGACG
The DNA here is from genome assembly GCF_045040005.1 of Nocardia sp. NBC_01377. NCBI lineage: Bacteria > Bacillati > Actinomycetota > Actinomycetes > Mycobacteriales > Nocardiaceae > Nocardia > Nocardia sp. NBC_01377. The sequence goes on along the minus strand of NZ_CP109567.1, from coordinate 261,843 downwards.
GTTGATCGAACACGCTCTGCGCCTGGGAGTGTGCGGGGTGGACACCGCGTTCAACTACCGCGACTTCACCTCCCAACGACGGCTCGCCGCCGTCGCCGGGGATCTGCTCGCACAGTTCACGATCTCGACCAAGGTCGGATTCTTCCCGAACCCACACGGCCGCCCCGTCCACAGCCTCGACCCCGCACGCCTGGCCACCGCGGTCGAGCAATCCTGCCAGGATCTGGGCCGGATCCCGGATGTGGTGTTGCTGCACAACCCGGAACACAGCCTCACCGCCCTGCCCACAGACCAGGCCGGTGACCTGTTCGCCGCAGCGTGCGCCGCGCTCGCCGATGCGGTCAGCGTCGGATTGGCCCGGGAGTGGGGAATTTCCAGCTGGAACCCGGCACCGGTCCTCGGGGTGATCCGCGCCGGCGAGATCGAGCATCGACCGTCCGTGGTGATGGTCCGCGTCGGGCTGACACTGCCCGACCCGGCGCTCACCGCGGCGTGCGAACTGGGTGAGGCGTTCGCGATCCCTCCCGACCGGCGTTGGGGCATGAGCCCTTTCGCGGGCAGCACCACAGATCAGGCATGGCGAACGACGAACCTCTCACCGCTGGTTACCGGCCAGCCGCACCCGTCGACACCGCAGGCCGCGTTCCGTCTCACCTACGAACTGCCCCCGGTGACCCGAGTCGCCGTGAGCACCAGCGATGCGACCCATCTGCGGGAACTGGTCACCGCGACCGGCCTCGATGTCGACGACGCCGCCCTGCACCGCTACCGCGCACTCCTACGAACCGGCACCTGAAACCGGGCCGCCCCACCGCGCCGCGATATAACTTCCGGGTCGGACCACACCACATCCATCACAGAGGAGCCGGGTTCGTGGCACACACAGCCCCACGCGACCGACCCACAGCCGCTGTCACCGATCTACGCAAGGCCACGATCACCGACCTGCTCGCCGACGTCGCCGCCCGGCTCGCAACCTCACTGGACCACTCCACGATCGTGCGCAAACGACGCACCCTCGGCATCGCCACCGACCGGAACACCTGGGTCCGGATCGAGGCCCGACCGCACGCCACCGCCACCGCGCAAGGGCAGACCAACAACGGCATCGAGACCTCCGCGCTGCTGCACGGTATCGCCAAACCCCGCTGGCACCAAGCGGTTTCCTGGCTCGACGACACCACCGACACACTCTGGCGAGCCGACGAATGCGACCTCGTCACCGGACCGGCCGCCACCCCGATCGGTTACCCGCTCACCGAACCCACGCTCACACCACACTGGTGGACCACGCTCAACACCTCCCTGGACAACCTCGCCCGCCAGTCCATCACCCGCCGAGCCACCCCCGACACCCAACCGATCACCCAGGCCCTGGTCACCGACACCATCGAAGGTGTCTTTCCCGGCGCGCTCGAAACCACCATCGACGACACCCGGGCATGGGTACCCGCACACGCCGACCTCGTCTGGTCCAACCTCACCGCCCCGGACTGCCAGATCCTGGACTGGGAAGACCTCGGCCTGGCCCCCCGCGGCCTCGACGCGGCGACCCTGTGGACCAACTCACTGATGATCCCTGCCCTGGCCGACAGAGTCTTCGGTGAGCGACAAGCCGACCTCGAGACCAGATCAGGCAAACTCATGGCCCTATTCACCTGCTGCAAAGACCTCACCAGCCCCGGCTTCGCCACGGCCCCCGCATACGCGCCGACCACCGCCCACGCCACCAGGCTGATCGCTGAGCTGACCCACTGAAACTTACACGCGCGAATCGGGCGTATATGGTGCCGCCGTCACCGAGAGGATGGTGTTTTACGACGTTGTATCGGCAGTCCACACATCTTGAAGACCACTGAGCACCGCGTCACCAAGGTTCGTGTGGCAGGACCACGCGTCGTCGGCCTCGAACACGCCTCTACTCGGTTTCGGCGTCAGCGCTCTTGGCACCACCAGTACGCCGAAATGTGGCGGCCGCGCCAGCCCGTTGCGTGCCATGATCTGGGCGTGGCCGAAGCAGATCTCAACAGCGACAGAACAATAGGACCGGTACCGCGCGATCAGGACGAACTGCCTGACGCGACGCGCGCCGGGCTGGTGGCCTACGTCGCCGGACTCATCGATCAGGACTGGTTCGCCGAGCGCTTCCCGGAACGGTGCCGCGATGGAAACAGCATCTGCGCCACGCACAAGACGAGCCTGGGCATCGCCTTCCAGGCGATCATCCCCGGCATCTCGATACCTCCGAATCCCGACCGCATGAGTGACCTGGAAGTGTTCGATCTCCTCGAGTACGCCTATCCGCTCATCTCCAAGCCCAAGCAAGGTGACTACCACAGCTTCCGTCGGCATCACGAGTACACGTTTTTCAACCGCAGGTCCGCGCCGGGCGAATTCCGTGACCAGGTGAATCACCTGCTGGCGCGGGGCGGCGCGAACTACGAGATGGACGACGAGGGCCAGATCCAGCGGCGAGGGTCTGCGTCGGTACGACGGCTCGTCCGCGAGCTTCGCCCCGACACCGGTGACGACGTCCTCGATGAACTGATCCTGCGTGCGACCAGGCTCTACACCTCCACCGACCCGCAGGTGCGCCAAGACGCGCTCGAAAAACTGTGGGACGGGTTCGAACGCCTCAAGTCCATCCGCGATCCCAACAAACAGCGCGGAGCCGAAGCGCTGCTCGAAGGGATCGAACCGCCCGACCTGCGCACCGCAATCGAGAAAGAGATGTTCGCACTCAGAGACATCGGGAACCAATTTCGGATCCGCCACTCCGAAGTCGGCCAAGTCCAGGTCCCGGACTCGGCCCGTGACTACCTGCTCACCCGAATGGGCGACCTGCTGATGTACCTACTCGCGGAAAACAACTGGCTCTCAGCTGATCACGACGATTACGACGAGTCCAACGCGTTCGATGAGTAGATCTCCGTGCACTCGACTCCGGCCATGTCTATGATCCAGTGGTCCGGTCCTGCGAATTCAATGGATCGAAGGAGTCGACCGGCGCTAACGCGGTGTCGAGGTGGCCAGGATTTCCACGATCTCGACCCGATCGGCGTCGATACAGAACACCCCGTCCAGATCCGAGGCCGGATCCAGCGCGGTGGCCGGGTCGATGTCCCACCATCCTTCGCCCGGCGCGGCCGGCCAGCCGGGCAGCCCGTACTGGATCAACTCCAGCACCTCACCAGCGGCCACAGTGCGTGCGCCGCACCGAGATTCCTGTAGCACCCGGACCCGCGCCCTGACCCACCACGAGTGCGTCGAGATCTCGACTCGCTCGGCATCCGGGATCGCCGGTGCAGGGACGGGTGTGCTGGTGTGGCACCGGTATTCGTCGAGCAGCAGTTGCGCGGCGGCATATTCCTCCGCGGCGGTGTGTGCTGTCGCCGGTGCGGCGGCCGCGGTCCGAACCGCCACCCGCGCCAGTTGGGCGGGCAGCGTCGCCGCCGACAACGCGGTGACGCTCACCTGGCGCAGTCGGGTGATCCGCGCTGGTACGGCGAGGGTGTCACGAACTTCGCGCCAGATCTTGTGCGCACGCCACACCAGATCCGGCAGACGCGGTCGTGATGACCGCAGGAAAAGGTGATGTCGTAGAAAGCCACGACTGGACTCCTCGATGCAACAGCGGAATGGGACGGGGAATCACCGCTGCCGTGGTCTGTGGAGAAGACGCGCGGGAGCGGCATCGAAAGGCGCTGTGGCTGTTGGGATTCTCAGTCCGAACGAATCGGGCTGCTGTCGCGACCCGCATCCAGTGATCGGGTTGGCGAGGTCAACGATACCCCGTCCTGCCGACACATACCGCGAAGACCCGCCAGGGTGAGCGGGCGCGCCTGATAACCACCCGGACGCCGCTGGCCGAGAACCCGGCACAGGGACTCGACACCGCGCTGTGCGGTTGGCCGACGTCGAAACGGAGCTAACCGACGACCGACTCACCGAACAGACTGAACGCCCACCGCGAGAGGCGCATCCAAACGGGGGAAGGGACCGCGCGGCCGATCGCAGAGCGTGTCGGTAGCCACGGCTACCGTTGGAGGACAACACTTTTCCTGTGTGTCAACGATTCGTCACTCGAACGAGGGGGGCATCTCATGCCGAAATCCAAAGGCCGCAAGCCTGCCAAGAGCCGGGCTCGCACCGAGCCGCGAAAGAAGGCGTCGCGGATCCCCGCCGCGCCCACCCGGTACGCGGCGGGCCGATTGAAAGGGTCTATGGAGCAGATCGCGGAGCTGCTGTTCTCCGGCCAGGCCGCGCCCGACACGGTGGTGGAACTACTGCCACCGATGTTGTGGCTGGGCCACATGCACGGCCAGCCCGCCAACGTGTGCGTCGACGCGTCGATGGTGCTGCACTACGCCTACGCCGAACTCGGCATCACCGCCCACCCTCGCGCGGTCGACCTAATGATCGAGGACCAGCGCACCGGCCAGACCATCGCCTACGGTCGGCCCGACCCCGCATGGGAGGACACCACTTTCGCTGGGCACTGCATACTGTGGCTGCCGGGGTCGCTGCGCATAGTCGATGCCACCGTCGAGCAGTACCCGGAGGTACGCCGACACCGGCTCGGTCCGATCGTCGGACGCGTGGCAGCGACGTCAGGAAACACCGCGCAGCGATCAGCGGTGCAGCACGGCGAACTCGCCCCTAACGCGCACATCGCGGTGCAGCGCAAGGATCTTCAGCTGCTCTACACCACCGTGGACAATGAATTCGACCAGATCGTCACCGGACATCCAGGGGTGATCGCGAACGCCGAACAGCACCGGCTCGCCGGTATAGACCTCGCCTCTCACGCCCTGATGTTCTGGCGGCTGCCCGGCGTCGTCGACCGCGTCCGCGCGGCCCCCTACCCGCGGCTGCACGCGCTTCTCGACGCCGTCGGCACCGCCGATCCCGTTCCCGACGACACCGGGCACCTGCGCTTCCCCGTTCCCGTCGGCGACGGCACCGAACTCGCTCTACGCCTCGACGACATCACCACAACCACCCATCGCGACACCACATCGCCAAGCGCACCCGCCGAACCCCAGGTCTTCGATATCCTCACCGACCGCCGCCGAGCGGCCGAAGTGCTCGACGACGTACGCACTCACGCCCGCCTGATCGCCGTCGCCGACGAGGCGACCGGCGGCGGCGACCTCCCGGTGATCGTGTTCGAGCCCCTCGCGGCGGTCGTCATGACCGCTCCGGGCACCGGCCACAGGGTCGAAGCCCAGGCCGCAGGGATCATCAGCGTCGGATTCGCGCCACTGGGCCCCTCCGCGCCCGTTCGCGTGCCGCTGCTGCCCCTATGGTCGATCCGGCGCACCCTGACCGGCCTGCAACTGTGGGATCAGGCCGCGCAGTGGGCCGTCGCCGAGATCGCCGTACCCGCCGAATGGCTCGCCGCCGCCCACCAACACGGCCAGGTGCAGGTCATCTACGGCGTCAACACCGGCGCGCGGATTCCCGACGCAACAGACCTCGACACCTACACCGACCGCCACCGCACCGACGAACTCACCGCCGCCCGCCGTCACGGCACCGTCGCCATCGCACGCATCCCCTACCGCACCAGCGCACTGTAAAGCCACCGGCCGCCAACAGCAGGCGGGCAAGGCTCGCTGGACCCGCCCACGACCCGGCAGGTTCTTGCTGTGTCACGCTCATACCGTGAGTGATGTGGTGGTCGTCGAGCGTCGCTCCGCGCACGTGCCGCGAGCCTCGCTGGCACGCCTGCTGCACGCGTTGGCGGCAATGCACCAACTCGCCGACAGCGACTTCGCGAACCCGAAATGGCTGAGCGAACCCCCGCCGGGCGCCCGGTCATGTCACCTTGTCGCGATCCACCGTGACGAGATGGTGGGCTTCCTCGCAAGGCGACCACAGGACGGCCACATCGCGCTCATCGGATCACTGCGCCCCGGCACCGGAATCGGCGCTGCCCTGGTCGAGGCCTTCGCGCGCCATGCCACCGCGGCGGGTGCACCACAACTGAGCGCGGTCATCGACACCGAAGCAACACACCGGTGGCAACGACGAAAGTTCCTCGAAAACAGAGGTTTCCGGCTGCTGGATGCAAGCGCGCTGCACTTCGTGCGCCCTCTCTGACACGCGGTCGTGGGGACGCGCAACCTGCCGCCCTCAGGCGAATTCGTGCGGCCCAACCCCCGGCGCCGGATTCGATGACACCCGCGTCGGTCTGTATCAGGCTCCGATACCGGACACATCTGTCCGGGATTGTGGAACCGATCTGATCTTGGCGGCGTTGACCTTGAAGACCAGGGCATTCCCATTGTCGGCCTCTGGCTGGAACAGAAAGTGTATGAAATGGCTCAAGGCACCGTGAAGTGGTTCAACAGCGAGAAGGGCTTCGGCTTCATCGCCCAGGACGGAGGAGGCCCCGACGTCTTCGTGCACTACTCGTCCGTCAGCGGCTCCGGATTCAAGTCCCTCGACGAGGGACAGCGCGTGGAATTCGAGATCGGCCAAGGCAACAAAGGCCCCCAGGCCCAGGACGTCCGCGTCCTCTGAACCATCGCAGATCGACGGCCCCGCTACCGGCGCAACGTTGCGGGGCCGCCATCGCGCCAACCCCACGGCACTCCGAAACGCAGGCCGATGTCAGCGGAAGTCGTTGACACAGAGTAGATTACAGGCCAGCTGCGTACTTCATCCGGACGATCTGCCGTGCGTGATCAGCGATCGGGGTTCGGTCCTCTGGAGAAGGGCGCGCATCGAGGGGGGATTCACAAGGGGGTGAACTCCCGAGCCGTGCTCAGACTCGCTGCGGCGAGGTCGAGGGGGATGCCGTGAATGCCGATGCCATCGATACGCTGCCCGACAGCCCACTCGTCGTGGCCACATTCGCTCGACGCGATGAAGGCGACACCCCCACCGCTACAGGGTCGGTACTGCTCGATTCTCTCGGCGGCCCGCTCGACGCACACCGCCGGATGGCAACCCGAACCGCCACCATCGAGGTGTCCGTCGCACCGGGCCATGCCGTCGCGATACCGGAGACGGCAGACGCCGGACTCGATTCGATGATCGAGATCTGGCACGAGTCCCAACGCCTGATCGCGGCCATCGGTCGGCAGGCGCGTCGGATCCTCGGCGCCCCCGCCCCGGGGGCCACCGAGCATCCCGATGGCCTGGGCGCGGTGTACTCCCGTCTCGCCTACCTGTACTCGATCTCATTCAATCGTTTCGTGCTCGACGGTCCCGAGGGTGCCAACCGTCGCCGATTGGGCCGCGCGTACATCGACCACGACGACCTCGTCCACCACCTGACCCGCGGCACGAAATTCCTGCCCACCGTACTCACGGCTCCGGACAGGTGACGATTTCGATCAGGTCCACCAGCGGCCGCTAGAGACTCGCTCCTGCCTCCCGTGCCGACCCGACGGAACGGCGGTTTCACCACCGGGACAGGATCATTCGCAGATCAGCGGTAGGCGTATCCAGCTCGCACGCCCGCCTATGATCACCGGCTCGATGGCGCTCACGGCGGCTATCGGTCCGGTGATCATCACGATGCCGCGACTACTCGCGGCCGCCGCACGCCAATTCGCGGTCGTGGGCATTGTGCCGTCGTACATGACCGATCCACCAGGGAAATGGATCAGCAGTTCGTCGGTGGCGTAGGTGAGGTGGGCCTGCCACTGCGGAGCCGGGTCGCCGGGGAAGCTGAAATCCGGTGGTGCGATCGGGCGTGCGCCGTGCTCACGAACGGCGAACTCGGTGCTGTCGCCGATGAGTCGGTGACCGTCTCGGCCGACGTAGGAGTGGGTATCGGGCTGCACCATGACGATCACCGGGTGCCCGGCCAGCTGCGCGGACTGCGCACCCAGCCGACCGATCTGAGGACTACCCGCACCGTGCGTGGCCGGCGAGCCCTCGACACGGCGGTTGCTGCGATCAGTCATCGGCGGCCCCGCATCCAGGCGGCACCGAACCAGAAAGGCGTGTTCATACGGGCGAGGCCAGCTCCGCCCCGCACGCCACGGGCAAGGCAGCCTGTTCCGGGCGGGGCATGAACCCCTCGATCGTGTCGGTGGACACTTCGAGACCACACCCGATCCTGATTGCGCGCCGACGAACTTCTCGTCTGACCCCAACGCCGGGCAGAACGCACCGTAACGACGCAGGACCTCGGCTGATCGCTCCTGGCCGGGAAGGCCAGAGTCTGCGAGAACCGCTGGCCAACGCCCCCTGCCGCACCCCTCGATCCACCTGTCGCGAACGAGTCACAGCCAATACGAACAGATTCCGTCCACTGTCTCGGTAGAGACGGTGCCGCCGCATGCGTGGATCACACCCCGGGATCCGAAGTTGTCGGCGCGGCAGGTCAGCAATGCCGGGCTGATACCGAGTTCCGCTGCCAGCAGCAGTGTTTGGCGCAGGATTTCCGTCCCGTACCCCAGCCTGCGGAATCGGGGTGCGACGACATAGCCGATGTGCCCGCCCCACCGGGTCATTTTCTCGGTGAGATGGTGGCGGATGTCGCTGCTGCCCACCAGCACGCCGCCGGTCTCGGCGACGAGGAAGGTGTAGGGCACGGTACCCGGCGCCAAGCCGATGCCGACCCGCGCATCATTCTGCACGGCAAGGTATTCCGGCCAGGAGACACCCGTCTGGTAGTCCTTGGCGAATACCGCGCCCTCGTCCGTGATCGCCGAGCGAAGCGTGAGGAAACCTTCCTCGTCGCCAGGAGCCAACGCACGCACGGTCAGGATGTCGGCTCTTGTCATCCGTCGATGGTCAAGCCACGGTGCGCGCGATGCAACCAGATTATTCGCGCGGGCCCGCGCCAGCCAAGCGGGACGCCGGTCAAACTTCAGCGCGTGACGATGGGGCCTGTACCTCGAGGACCTCGACGTCGCCCCTCGAGCGCCCTCTTGATCGCAAGAGCCCATGTGGGCGGGGTCGGGCGCTGCGCCGTAGGGAACCTGTCGCTGTCGATGGGTCAATCCGTCATGTCGCCGTACCTGCGCGGCTGGCTGTCGAGTTCTGTCTGCACGAGCTCGTCAGCTGCGCGCATCAGCGTCGACACTGCAGGATGATCCGAACCCATCACCGCGGCCACCCCTTCGGTGATCGCCTGAATGTCATCGCGCAGTTGCCGCGATGACGTCGTATCCGAACTCATGGCCTTGACTCCTACCTTCGGGGTGCGCATGTTCTGGCCGCCAGGTCGACCGATCCGGACCTGTCACTGAAAGCGAACGATGCCCCTGGATACTGCCCCAAACCTCCACAGCCGCGCCCCACGACCTGCATAGCACGGTGCTGACACCTCGCAACGTGCGTCCGGAGCCGGAATCGTGCAGCTGTGCAGCGCCACCGACGCAACCTCCCGCGCGGAGGCGGGGTCTTCGATGCGGATGTCGGGTTGTGCTGTGCCGCTACCGGCCGCCGACAGCACCCTGATATCTCGACCAGCTGATGTGGTTGATCCGCTGAATCATCTTGCGGCGCAATGCCGCCGAGTCGACGCACTGGCGACGGCCCGCACCGTTACCGGTTGCGGTGCTGTCGGACCCGGCAAGGTTCAGAAGACGCGAACATCCTGGGCCTGCGGGCCCTTCTGGCCCTGGCCGACCTCGAACTCCACGCGCCGACCCTCGAGAGACTTGAACCCGGAACCGCTGACGGCCGAGTAGTGCACGGAGACGTCGGGGCCGCCGCCGTCTTGTGCGATGAAGCCGAAGGCCTTCTCGCTGTTGAACCGCTTCACAACGCCTCGAGCCATTTCATACTCTCTGTTCGGCCAGCATCTGACACATCTCAATGCTCTGGCTTGTTCTTGGCCACGCCTTCACGATCGGATCGGTTCCCCACGTACGGGTCACGGCTCGAGGCTGTGCGGCCGCGATGCGCGCAGCCGAGGATTCAGGCATCCTGGTGAGTGCACGACCCTGCCCTGTCACGCGGGAGCTCTCCATGTCTACTCATCAAACTGCATCACAGTCGCTGTCGGACAACGAGATCCGCACGATCGCCGAGGAACTCAAGGCCGGTCACAGACCACCGACCGTGTGGTTCACGGCCGAGGCAGTGGGACTCAGCGAAGGCCGATCCGGACGCCTCGTCGCGGTCGTGGACGCCTCGGAACCGGATTACCTCCGTGTCCGGCCGTCGGGTTCGCGAGACACTCTGGCCCTGTCGCCCAATGAGGTGACGCTCGTCAATCCGTCCCGCCACCCTCGCCGGTAGCGCCATCACCGACCACCGATAAGTCGATCCGCCGACAGGCGATCGCCGTCGCGTCAGGCCGACAGCAATGTGGGCCGCGACATTCCGATAACGCCCACTGCGTTGTCGACGGATGGCGAACTCGACCGACGCTTCGGGCATGGGTCGGATGAGGGGAGGTTGAACGAGATTGTGCGGATATCGGGTGCAGCGGCTCAGAAAAGGTGGCGAAACCGACGACGGGAGAAGTGCACACACAAATCTCGCGTTCGGCGAACGCGGCTTCGATCAGTTGCTGGTTCGAGAGGGACCAACGGAGAGCCCGCAAGAGTTCCATTTACCCTGCGACCGGATCATCGACCACAGCATCTGGCCCGAGATAGGCTGCACTGCGGAATGGTTCGGCCGGGTTAACGCTCCACATCCAGAATGCTGAGCTGGAAGCCGACCTTGCACAATTCGACGTATACGCACGGATTCACACGCGGCGCTACCGCCTCAGACCGGCATATGAAAATGCCGGACAGAACGAACCAGACAGATTGTTAGCGTACAGAATCGAGTGCTAATCTGCGCGCATGGCTAAGTCTACTGTGACCGTCACCCGAGATGACTGGACCGGCGATATCGTCGAGCCAACCGACATCGCACCCACGCAGGTCACCACTTTCACATTCAATGGCCGCGAATATTCGTTGGATCTTTCGCTGGCGAGCGCTGAGGAACTGGAGGCAACACTCACGCCCTGGATGAAGAAGGCGTCCAGGGTGACCGTCGTCGGGCGCCGGGCACGACAAGGCGGCAGGGTCGGCCCTAGTCAGTCCGAAGAGGCTAACTCCCAGAGCCCCAACGGTATTCGCGAGTGGGCCCGGAACAATGGATTCCCGATCAGCCCGCGAGGCAGAATCCCGGAATCCGTCATCAAGGCCTACCAGGACCGCGACGACACGCTCCCGGGCTCGGTCGATGATGGAGCCTCCGACCGCGAAGCCGATGTTGAAACGACTTCGGCAGCGGCCGTTTCGGTACCGGCCAGCGAGCCGCAGGACGAGCACAGCGGCGACGCACCCAAGCCGACGGCCGCCGAGCGCGCCGCTATTCGTCAATGGGCACTCGACCAAGGCCGCGACGTGAAGTCCCGCGGACCTCTGTCACCGGAACTCATTCGTGACTACCGCCAAGCGCTCACGAGCTAACCCCATCGGCGACACCGGTACCGACATTCACCTTCTCGAGAATCGGCACACGCCGACGTGACCTCGACTGGACGCGCCTGGGTCCGCGCATGTGCCTCTCGGCACGGAGTCGATTCCGTTGTCTCGCGCGCGGGCGATCATCGGACATATCCCAGCGGTTGAGTGATGAGATTGCTCGGCGTCGGTTCTCGGCGTTGTTCGCATGGGTGTGGACCGTCGCGAGTCATTGAATCTGTTCTTTCGCAGCGTGTTTCATGATCTCGATACGACACTCGACTACGCCTCATTCACGTGAGTCGTCGCGTCAAGGAGCCGTTCTGGGCTATGGCCTTGGGGTCGGGGTGGATTGGTCATGATCGCGGTGACCGTCCTGTTGGTCTTCCATGGGCCGTTCATGCTGGCCACATTTGTCGCTGTCGAGTTCTTCGGCGTCGCCAACTCGTCGACCGCGCCGGTGGTGACCGGTTGGGTACTCGAAGCGCCATAGCTTCTGTTCCTGACGTGGGTTGCGTATCGATTGGTGGTCGCCTATCTCATGGAGAATCAGAGGCGTAGCCGAATCGTCGAACAAGAACGCGCGGTTCAGTGGCGGTAGCCGACCGTTCGGATCTTCGGGCTGGGAAAGCGTCGACATCGCCGATGCGGATCGGTTCGATCCTGACAGCGGCCGACAGGGGGAACATGGTTGCCGATCTGCCGAGCACACCGGCGCGGGTGGTTCTCGTGCGCCACGCGCAGTCGGCTGTTCCCATCGCCGGGGGACCGGACGACTATCAGCGGCCGTTGGTCGAGGAGGGCCTCCGCCAGGCCGAGTTGCTGGTGGATGTATTGAGCCATCCCCGGCCGGTGGCGATCGTGTCGAGCCCGTACCTGCGTGCGATCCAAACGATCCAACCGCTGGCGCTCGCCATCGACGGTCCGGTCCACACGAAACACGATCTGCGTGAATGGGATTCCGGTCTGGCACCGACGCCACACTGGGAACGCCATTACGCGCGGAGTTGGGCGGATCCGGCCTGTGCCCGCGACGGCGGAGAAAGCTTGAACGCACTCACGACCCGGGCAACGGCAGCCGTTTCCGCACTGGCGCGTCGGTACCCCACCGGCACGGTAGTGATCGCAAGTCACGGCACCTTCATCGCCTGCGCGCTGATCGGCTTCGGAGTCGGGGGAGTGGACTGGCAGTTCAGTCGCGCCATGCCGATGCCCGCGGTCTACCGGCTCGAGATCCACGCGGGCACGCTGCTGCGCGCACGGGGCCCCGGCCTGTGACGTCGAGAGCGCAACCGAACGCGTACGCGTCATCGTCCCACGGGCGCTGGTCACCGCTGCACGATCGCGGGTGGTGCCTATCGGCGGCGAGGTCTTCTCGTGTGAGGGGTGTCCCACCTGCGGTGTCATCCGCCATCGACGCCCGGCCGAGTTCGACCATCTCCCGGGCAGACTCACGGCATTCGACATCGCCCGGCCGGGCTATCGCGGGCAGGGGAGCGGTTCGGCTACCCGGCGACGCACGGATGTGGACCTCACGGCGTCGACTGAGCTCGTGACCGTGGGTGGCTCGCGCTGTCGGAGCTGCTCACAGGCCCGCATCAGGTTCAGGAATGTCGTTTCCTACCTCGGGCACGCCACCGAGTGCCTGCTCGAGTGGTTGGTGGACGTGGTGGTGTCCGGTCCGGGGCAGGTCGGTGAGAAGGTCCCAGTCCCGGGTGAGGCCATTGCCGGACATACTCGTGCCGAGGGCGGCGGGATCGAGTAGTGGTTGCGCGTCCAGCCATGCCCGCTGCAAGGACTCCTGCCATACGGAATCCATTCTCGCGGAGAGGCTCTGGAAACCCGCGAGCCATTCGATGCTGCGCTGGAGATCCCATGGACGGTCGCGTTCGGTGGTGATGATCTGGCTGGGAGGAATGTCGGACATCCACGCGCCGTCGGCATCACGGCGGTTTCGGCTCAGCTCTTGCCCGCCCCGGCGGTAGACGGTGATCGAGGAGACCAGCGGATTCTCGAACAGCGCGTCAGCGGTGTGCGGGACGGAGTCGTAGCGACTGTCGTGCAGATCGTCGCCCGGATAGCGGCCGTGCCCGACAGTCTCGAGCGCGAGTTGGCATCGCTCGAGCATTCCGCGGCGGGAGTCCGCGACCGCGACCGCAAGGACCGCGACATCCACCGTGTAGGGCAGTGCTCCGGGTTCGACGTGGCCGACGAATCTGTCGAGCATGTCGGTGATCTGTTCCATATTTCCGAGGGTGTGCTCGATGATCAGGTCGGTCCGGTGCTGTCGGATATGCTCGAACGCCATTCGGAGCCAGCGGTGGACATCATCGGTGACTCGACGGTCACCTTTCACGCCGTGGCGGCGTTTGATCTTCTGATAGCCGGGATAGAAGGGACGCAACGCGTCGACATCGAGAGCGATCGGGCGACGGTCCGTTCCGCCTCGATCAGTGAGAATCCGGGCCAGCGAGGTCTTTCCGGCTCCGGGTTGAGCACCCAACAGAATCATTCGGGGATCGGACTGCGGGTTGAGGTAGGGGCTCAGCAACGCGGGAAGGATCTGCTTGGTGAAGATCTGGCGGGCACGGCCTTCCGGAAGGACCGATCGTGGCGCGGTGGAATCAGCCATGGGGGTCTAGCGGTCGCGTATCGCCGCCAGATCGGCTGCCCGCAAGCGCAACACAGCCTGAACGGCGTCGGTATCGGCGGGATGCAACGCGCCGAGTTGACCTTGCCAGTCACTCAGCGAAGCAACCCATTTCGGCTCGTCAGGTCGGCTGCTCGCGTAGGCGATGAGCTCGAGAAGGACCTCGCGGGCGACTTCGTAGGCCGCCTCCCCGGAAAGGTCCGGCACATCCCTCACGACAACCTCCCAGAGCCGGGTCCGAGTCGATCTCAACCCGTCACCAGGCTACCGCCCGGACCATAGGGCGACCCAGCCGATAGAGCGGCTCCATGACGCGGACCCCGGGTGTCGACGGTCGAGTTGTCGGCGTCACTGCAGGTTTCCCGCACTGAGGGTGACGGAGGTCCTCGACGCGGTGCGACGTCGGCCTTTCGCCAGGAGATCGGAGATAGGAGTCCTGCAGCTGGGGCGACGTCGCCCGGCCGCTGGCGGCTACATGCCCGAGCCTGTGCGAAATTGCGGCACACCTCGTGCGCGGTGAGCAACACGCGCCGTGCCCCCCGCACGAACCGGACCGAGAATGGTGTCCTCGGGCCCAGCATCCCCTAGCCATCGGTGAACGGTAGGTCTGCACGAAGTCTGTGCGTGGATCCCGCGGACGGGACGTTCACCTGCGAAATGACGCGGCCATGGTTTCGGTGCACGATCGGCGTCGGCTCGGGTGTGCCTGCTCGAGCCGTCATGCCGCCGGGCGGTCGGTTACGGGCAACCTGATGCGGGCCATGGAGCACCGCGAAGCTTCCAGCGCGAGCTAGTCGAATACGCCGCATCGAGCTCGTATTTCACCGTGAATCCAACGCAAGAGTGGCGTCGGCGTCGGTGCGATGCCGGGCAAGCGGTCCGGGTTGAGAGCCGCAGTCGCGGCCGCGTGCTCCCTGTGCGCCGAGCAGGACCGGGCAGGGGCCGCTCGCCGGACGATCCTCCGGATCGCTGCAAGCAAACGAGCACATAGACAACGTTCGAGTCAGCCTCGCCGTGACGACAGGGCTTTGTCGGCTGTGTGCGAGCGATCTCGATACTCCGGGCACATGTCGAATGCCAGCAATGACCGAGGGCGGCGCTGGGCGGGTTGCCCTACAGATGTTGAAGTTCTGGACATCTCAACAAAGTGTGCACAGGCACCGAGACCTCGACCTCGGTACAGATCCGCAACTCGTCGCGCGCCCCGCCGAGATGGACGTAGGCGGTGCTCTGCCCAAGAAACCCGCCATGGCCCTCGATGGCCTCAACGCCCAACGCGGTGCACCAGTGCTGGGTGAGTCTTTCCACAGCCTCGAGGGTTCGCATCGAGTCCGGCTCGCCGGTCGATGGCGCCGGACCCAGCACAAGCAGACCGTCGTTGCATGCGAGCATTCTGTGCGCGATCTCGGCGATCATCCACGCCCCCAGACCATGCCCGCGCAGGGGATCGGTCAGCAGCGCCGAGATCACCAGTACGACGGCGCTCACCGGCATGCCATCGAATTGATCCTGCACCGCGTCACATACCCAGGCACCATCGAAAATCGGCGCGAGTACCGAGGTCTCGTGCGAGAAGCCATCCAGCAATTCCGCCGTGAAAGGATCCGCACCAGTGCGTACGGTAACGAAGTCGCAAATGCCGACACAGACCTCAAGACCGTCGAGTTCCGCGACCGACATCATCAACTGTGCCTGCCAATCCAGGCACGCATCACCGTCGAGGCTATTCACGCTCGTGTACCGCACTTGCGGCGCGCACAGAGTCGCCGAATTGCCTCCGTGCGAAGTGACGAGTTCGGCCAGTTCACCCATCGAGATCGACATCGCAGACAGTATGCACGACCCGCACCCGTCCCCGGCTTCGCGTCAACGCCCACAGCGCGAGGATGGTCGCCGCGCTGGCAGGACTGCGGGGACTGCGGGGACTGAATTCTCACCGATCACGCTCGAGAGATAATCGCTGATCAGCGATCCCTCAGAGCAGGAGAACGACCACAGTGGACAACGACGCCGACCTATCCCAGGCCCACATCTACGTCGAGGTGCGCGAGACCCCGATCGCGGGAGGCCGCTGGTACGTCCTTCCCGACGACAGCGTGCTCTACGAACGGCCTGCCACCGGCGTACTAGAACCGTCCACGATCAGCGCTGAGCTGATCAGGTCCTCATCGAGTTGGACGCAGCTGCCATCACAGAGTTGACCTACCTCACGGGCGGGCAACTCGACCGTCGTCCGTAGGCTGCACGGGTTCCTCCCAGGGACTGCACCGAAGTGTTCCGTGATCGGGCTTCAGGCCGTGAGCGCAGTGGCCCGATTCGGCGGGACACAACCAATCCGCTCTCGGGCCATCTGGCGGTCCGAGAGTCATGCTCGCACTACGTGGGCCGTTCCTACACCAGCCGACTGCTCAACCGCGCCAACTCGTCCGCGCCGTCGTTGCAGCACAGCCCACACACCAGCCGCCGGACCGGGCCGACGTGGAGGCACTCCTCGGCGGGGTCATGGATGTGGTAGCCCGCACGGCGATTCGGACCATTCGGTCGCAGATCGAAACCGCATTCGGCACAGGTCCACCCCAGGACGGCGGTCTGCTCGTAGGAGGCCGACCACCAACCGCGTGGCGGCTCCCACCGCACCACCACCATACCCTCGGCCCGGGGATCCAGGTATGCGAAACTCCTCGATGACATTCGGTTCTGTCCTCAGCTCGGCGCAGATGAATCCGTGAAAACCGTAGACCGTTCTGTCTGCTGCGGGAAGCAGCGCTCTTGCGGCACTCGGCGCTCCCGACCGCCGACATGGTCGAACTCATTCGATCCAGGCACGACCGAATGGAACATAGGCACACCGGATCTCGGGATGCTCCAACAGCTTCCGCGAGTCGCTGCCCCCGCGCGGTCCGACGGTCAGCGAACGCCGCCCAGCACGATCTGAGCGGCAGGGGAAGACATCGCTCCTGCGGCGCCCGGAGCGTGAAGCTCGGCCTGCTTGCTCAGCAGTCTGCTTGGAACGGGAAACAGCCCGCAGGGAACCTCGGCGCGGGGGTAGGGGCTGGTTCAGCGGCGGCCACGGGTGGAGGTGCCAGCTCCGCCGGGATCTCCGCTGGTTCGGACGTTTCCGAATTCGTGCTGTGGCGGGTGTCGGGATGATCGGGTTGCACGGCCAGCCATACCCCGCCGACGACTGCGGCGATCAAGAGCACGGCAGCGATCAATGGAGCGGCGACAGGCGTGCGCACCGATACTGGTACCTGTCGAGTCCGGCGGTGGGCGGGAGAGGGGGCGGGCGGGCCCGTCGTGGCGGAGGTCTGCTGTGAATCGCCGAAGCGGGCGGCAGCGGGGATGACTGTGCGCGGGGCCTGCGGTCCAGGCGACACGGGGTCGCGCTGGGGTGCGGTATGCCGCGGAGGTTCGAGCGGAGGCTGCTCAACCACGACCGGGGCAGCGGGTCGCGGAATCTTCTTGACGGCTTCGAGTTGGCCGGCGGTGACGATCAGCTGATCGGTCTGGGTTCGTTCGTTGCGAGACAGCCGGGTCCGGGGCTGGGTCGGGTACCAGCTGACGCGGGACCCGCGGCCGCCGTGGAACTCACCGGCGCATCGGCACACACACTCCCACACGGGGATCTTCGCGTCCTCGCATTGCGAGGTGCAGAGGCTGGTGGGGACGAACTCCACCCGCATTTCGGCGGTGCCGTAGGCGTAGGCGAGTTCACCGGTGAGGGTGAGTAGGTGTCTGGGGCTGAGTTGCCAGGCAGCGAGGCCGTGGCGTCGTACTGGTCGTAGTCGGACTCGGGTGCCCAGCACTTGCCGAAGCCAGTTCTTGGCCTGCTCCTGGTCCTCGGGCAGATACGCATACAGCGTGGGACGGTTGTTCTTGCTCTTGGGCGCGATCGCTCGTTCCACCCAGGCATGGGCCGACATCGGTTTTCCCCCTTCGGGTTTGGTTGGATGTCGGGTCAGTGTGGGGGTGGGTACCGACAGTTTCGGCGGTGATCATGACGGTAGCCGTGACACTGTCACGGCTACCGTCATGATCAGAAAACTATTTTTCGTGGACACGTCGGCGATGCGCGCGTTGGCGGCATCGCGGTGAGCAGTGGCGGGCGTCAGCGCGGAGGTTCGCACCGCCGGGATCGATCAGTTGACCGCAGCCGGGACAGCGGATTTCGACGACGTGCACCTGCTCGCCCACCACGGTCGCCCGCTTTCGTTCGCGATAGGCCCGCGCAACGCACGCGGGCGTGCAATAGATCTTCCGCGGATGAGCGTCGCGGGGAAGTAATTCTCGACAACGAAGACATCGGCGAGCGGCAGGGCGTGGGCCCACGCCTTCGATTGTTCGCCAATTTCTCCGTCACCGTGAGAGAACGCGCTGCTTCGCGCCGCGATTCCACTGATCATGCGGTGTCGGTTGCGCTGAATCCTCGGGTGATCGTGGGGATCAGGTCCGCGTATTCCGGTGTCAGGTCCGCGATGCGGTCGACCGGTGGCCGGTCGCCGATGTAGCGTCCATACACCGTCAGCCCAGGGGTGGTTTCAGGCAGCGGTTCTGTTGCGCCGCTGGACAGTACCCGCCGTGCGGGGGAGGTGGAGGATCGGTCCCGGATGGACACCACGTGCACCTGGGTGCCGTGGGTGATCGCCACCACGATCAACTCGCCGATCTCGATATGGTCGGGTCGGTGTGGTCGGCGGTGTGGGTCGCCGAGCACTCCGGAGGGGACCTGGCCGGTCTCGTGTAGGCGACGGATCCGTGCGCCGGTCGACTCCTCGATTCCGTCGGTGCCGAACCAGAGAACGCGATCCGGCCACCACCGCCGAGGTTCGCGGTCCCACAGCCACAGCTGGGACCCGGCCGTGACCAGGCGTGTGTCCATGCTCGGCGTGGCATCGATGTAGGCGCGCAGGTCGGTCACCTCAAGACAGGAAGTTAAGGACGTGGGGCCGTGGACATTCCACAACTGCTGTAACCCCTCGACGGACTCGCGAGCGTGTGCAGCATCCCCGAACAGTTCGATTCCACGATGGGCGCGTTTGCCGTTGACCTGATATCGCGAATGTCCGTTCCACGCGTCGGTCATCCAGTTGCCCCAGACTCGGGGCCCTGGCCGCGCGTGCAAGGCGCACAGTGGGCAGTCGTCGGGGTGGCGACGGGCCGTTTGAGGGACACCGTCGATGGCATCGAGCCGTGTCGGATCCCACACGGCTTTCATCATGAGGTGGGCCAGGTTTGCGTGAGCGCGACCGTCGCGGCTGTCGATCGCGTGTGCGCGGGTTGCACCGGTCTCGGGATCGGTGAGTTCGATGACGGTCACCGCGATGCGCAGTGGGCATGTGTCGGGCGAGAAGTGTTGGCTCATGGCTGATCTCCGGTGGGATCGGATGCGTCAGGGACGGCCGAATACACGGCCGGGAGCCGGTTTGGTTGGAATTCTCAGCCCGCCGAGGTTGGGCTGCTGTCGAGCAAAACTAGGCGCTCGAGAGACACAGACTATCACCGCGATATGCCGCCGCGAGCGGCCTGGTGCGGCATTGGCCCGCGCGGCGATCGACGCTGACCTCGCGGTACAGTCGCCGGGCAACGTCCGGCTGCTCGGTCTCTGCAAATCGGTCGGGTCGAGTCTGCCACCGCCGGGTATCGCGGCGACCGAGATCATCGACAGGAAGGTGGTTTCATGGCGCGCAAGGTCGTTGTGACGCTCATCGACGACTACGACGGTACGTCCCCCGCCACAGAGACGGTGTCCTTCGCCCTGGACGGGGTCGCCTACGATATCGACCTGTCCGGCAGTAACGCCGACTCCTTGCGTGCACTGATGGAACCCTGGGCGTCTGCGGGCCGTAGGACCGGTCGCTCGGGCCGGTCCCGGAAACTCGCCACCCCGTCAACGTCGCAGCGTGGCAACTACGCTGACGTTCGTTCGTGGGCAAGAGAGAACGGGCATCAGGTATCCGCGCGCGGACGGATCTCCGCCGACGTAGTCGCCGCTTACGAACGCGCGCTCGCCTGATCCGACCCCTTTTGCCTCGTTCCGTTGATTGGTCCGCGGCTCGACTGCGCGAGCGCCTGTCGGCGGGACCATTCGCCACCTTGTTCCGTGGGGGACTGGGGAGGGCCGATCGGGGCTACTACGCTTAGGTCAGGGCGGAATCGACACCTCGCTGGCTTCGATGTCGGTGCGGATTCCGCGGAATGAAGCGTGTCTCAGCACGCCTATGTACTCCCGGTATCGAATGTCGGCGACGATGATCGGCTCAACCCAAGAAGCGTTCTTCTCAATATCTTTCGGAGCAACCTCCGCTAGAGGGCTTGTGGTGCAGGCGATCTGGTCGAGCGCGGCCTGAATCACCGTTCGGGAGTATCTGGAGAAACCAGTGCCGACCAGCCCGATGTAGACCAACCCGCGGTCGGGATGATGCGCCGCCAGCACCAGCGAGCCGAATGTGTCTCGCGGAGAGCGTCCCGGGACGGTGGCCACGATGACGCCTTCGCCGACCCGACGGATCGGGTGTTTGACCCAGGCAGCGTGACGACCCGGCCGATAACTCGAGCTGGTCCGTTTAGAAACTATGCCTTCGACATGGGCGGCGCGGGCAACCTCGAGCATCTGTGTCGGATCGGCGAGGAAATACGGTGGGGTCCGGACGATCCGGCTTTCCAGGCCCAGCGATTCGAGTACCTCCCTGCGCTGCAGGTAGGACAGCATCATGACGCTGTGATCATCGACCCATGTGGCGTCGAACAGGAAGAGCTGCACCGGAACAGCGGCCAGGCGCTGCGGTGTCGCTCTCGCACCGAGCCGATGTTGGAGTCTGCTGAAGTTCGGAACCCCGGTAGC
Source organism: Nocardia sp. NBC_01377 (assembly GCF_045040005.1). Taxonomy (NCBI): domain Bacteria; kingdom Bacillati; phylum Actinomycetota; class Actinomycetes; order Mycobacteriales; family Nocardiaceae; genus Nocardia; species Nocardia sp. NBC_01377. The sequence goes on along the minus strand of NZ_CP109567.1, from coordinate 240,971 downwards.
AGGGGAGGGCGCCACAATCTCCCCATCGAGCATGCAGCGGCGACCGGTCAGGCGGAGCAGCCCCTGGCAGATGTCCGGAAAGTACTCGCTCAGCGGACGACCGTTGCGGCTGATTATCGTGCAGCTATCTGCTTCGAGTCGCACTGCGGCGCGTATGCCGTCCCACTTGAATTCCCGCGCCCACATGTCCCCTTCCGGTGGATCCCCCGGAATGGCGAGCATCGGTGCCGGTATGTTCAGCACTCACCCAGCATAGTTTAGCTAACTATTCGCAACCACTCCGGTATGTAGCGAATGACGGCCTGCGGCGACCTCAGCGCGTTGCCATGACGACCGAGCGGCGCTGTCTGGCAGCGGCCCCCCTGAGCAATCGAGACCCTAGGCGGCCGAATGGACTGCACAGAATTCAGAGGGCGACCATGCACTAGTAATCTCGACTTCCTTCGTCCCGCAGCATCGGCCGTCGTCAGTCGACTTGCGTTGGCATGGTCCACATCTCGGAGGTGGGTCCGCTGCTTCGCCTCCGGTATAGTCCGCGAGGACAGGAATGTGGCGGGGTGGGGTATGCGAACGGCTGTTGTGGCGATGCTGGCGGTGGGTGCGATGGCGGTGGCGGGGTGCGGGAAGACGATCAGTGGCACAGCCAGACCGATCTCCGCCTCGGTCGGGGGACGCCCCATCGCTCTCGTCGTCCCTTCGGGCTTCGACGCCTGCGCGATTCCGCAAGACGTACTGACCTCGGTCTATCCCGGACTGCACAAGGGCACAGGCAAGACTGCGATCGACGACTCCGTGCGCGGCCACGTCAGGTGGATGGGCTGCGTTTACCAGGTCTCCGACGGCTTCCTCGCTGGCATCAGCGTCACCAACTTGACAGTCGACCATGTTCGCGACCGGCACTTTTCAGGAGAGCCCGAGTATTTCGTCAGCGATCGCACGGTGTTGCCTACCTATCAGGCTGCCGACCCGACCGGCGTGGAGAGCTGCGTGCTGTATGCGCAGATGCGCGATGGCAGCCTCGAGTTCAGCATCAGAAACCACCCAGGTTCCAACAGGTTTACCGGACACATGACCGCCTGTGCGGTCGGACGGATGGTCGTAGACAAGGTTGTTCCCACGATCCCGGCAGGAGTGTGACCACGCCGACGAACCGGTCGAATCCGAACTATCGAGCTATCGGCGATATATCGCGATAGGTTGACATAATCGCAGTTATCGGCGCAGATAGCTTGTCGCACAGCATCTTTCGCTACATCCTGCTATCGGAAATTGCCCGCTCCAATAGATGAGGGTGGGAGGGGGCCGCGAAGGTGTGAGAATCTCCGGGTGTCGAGTCAATTCCAACAGAGCCTGGCTTTGATGCATATTTTTTCCGCATATTTATACGCCCCGGCTGCGTCACTGTGACGAATGTGGTGTATGTCGCGAATCCAGCAGGGTTGTCCAGGCTTCGCAACTCTAACGAGTGCACTCGGATCGTGGGGCAGCGTCAAAACTTGGCCGGACGGTTCTGTCTGACCTGTCCGGTCTATTGGTTGTCGGCGCAGAGGTCGACAGCTTCGAGGAGGTTGCCAGCGATCTTGCAGGCTTCGGCGATCCCGAGTGGCGTGTGGGATCCCGAGAGCATCAACTCCGGGTAGACCCGGCGGGAGCGGTCGCTGTCGAGGGCGACGACTCGGACCGAGACGTCGGTGTCGGTCGAGGTCGGGCCCCAAACCTCGACGGTCATGGGGGCGCTGGCGTGGAAGGCGTTGCCGTCGGTATCGGGTTCGTCCTCGGGGGTGTTGTCGTGGTCTTCGGTGCACCAGATCGGGCATCCGACACCTGCGGGATTGGTCGAGTCGCACAGTTCGGTGGCGTGGAGCAGGTTCACCACTGTCGCTTTGGCCTGCCACTCGGTCATCTGCGCGACTCCGCGTCCGGGGTTGTCGAGATAGATCATGGTCTCGCGCTGCCCGCGGTAGTCGTGCGCAGCGATCTGGACTACGAAGCTCTGGTCATCGGACAAGGTGGGGGGCTTGGGCACCACGATCGTCAGCTGCTGGCCGAAATGCGCGCCCTCGTCGCCGGGTTCGCTCGGATCGGGGTCGACGTGCTCGCTACACCACGCCGGACACGCCATCACCTCAGCCATCACGATCACCCTCCCTTTTCGCACCGGACGGGCACTGCGATGCCTGTCCCCTCAGTCGAGCCTAGCGCCGACCAAACGCAAACATGCTGACCCGCACGACGTCTACCGTCCACGCAGACCGCGTCAGGGTCGTCGGGCGACGATTCAGTGGCCCGACCCAACAAATGACAGGCCGACACAGCGCTGAACGGGGATCAGGCTCCCGTCGTCTTAAAACGTGTCCCATGTCGCTGATTTCGCTTTGGCGAGTGCGGTGCCGATAGTCAACCTACGAATAAGCTGCACACCCGAGCGGATCAGACCTTGAGAACCGATCATTGAGTGGCGAGCAGGGCGGTCAGGCCGAGCGTTGCACCGGATGCAAACTGGACAGCGCCAATGTCAGGACTCGACGAACCTCGGCGCGACTGACCGGGGCGTCATCGCTCTGGTCCTGGGTCGCCGCCGCCATCCCGATCGTGAGCCACTCACGGAACACAACGGCAAACGGCACTCCACGGTCCTTGGCCTCTGCCTCGATACTCTCATTGACTTCGAACGGAATACGGACAGTTTTGGACACAGTCACCGGAGTATCCGGACCGGGGAGGTCCGGCTCGGGGGCAGAGTCGTCGAAGCGCAAAGCGCCGAGGAACTGCTCGGCCTGGTCAGCATTGCTCGGGTATCTGTTCTGCTCACTCATGGTGTGCCTCCCATTTCTCGAACTCGGCAAGGAGTTCACCGGTCACCGTTAACACGCCGATGACCTGCTGATCCCATTGCGCGATTGGTCGGGCGACCACCGCGAGCGGGACTCCGGCAGCGGTACGACCGATGATCATCAGAGCGGGTAGATCACCGGGACCGCGCACAGGACGCGGCCATCGGCGTCCCGGCCCGTTGAGTACCTGCATGATCTCGTACGGCTCGATACCGAGCCGCCGCTTCCAGCGCCCACTCGGGTATGTCGTATACCACCAAACCATCCTACCAATGTCTTACGATCGTAAGCGACCGAGCCGGCCAAGTCAGCAACATTTCACAGTCACGCCGGCTGGTGACGTGTCGGACTGTGGTTCGCCTCCTCGACTGTCGGGTTTTCCAGATTTTTCCGGTGCTGTCATGTTTTATCGGATTTTCAGGCCCTCTCCCCTGGTTGCATTGTGCCGCAAGGGTTTTGCCCGAACACAATTAGATATGACATATCGCGAGCCGAAATAGACGAGTTTCGGCGCTGCGCGGTCTACACGTCAGCCATTGATGCGTTCGTTTCGATGGATGAATTCACCATTCGAAGTTGAGATCGCGGTCGTAACCTTCGATTTCGTACTCAATATAAGTCGATACAGTATTCTCTCGAAGATGGCGAAGCGCGGTCTCGACTGCACTTCGTCGAAAGTTGACTGCGAGGCCCTCATTGATCCAGGGGAAGTAGGGCAGGGATTTAAACCATGCTTCGATTTCGCCGATCTTCGCCAGTATCTCTTCGGCTTGATCAGAGGTGACCGCAGGTTGGCTCAGCATATATTGGTCCGTGAACTCACCGCGCTCGGTGACGATCGAGTGACAGCCTGGAGCCCATTCGATGTACATGCCGTCTGCGAGCCGTCCGCCTCCACCATGTAGCAAGGTGTTCCTGTAAGTCCTTGCCAGATTCGAGAGATTGGTGAGCGCTTTTTGATCGTGAGGCGACGTCCGACCTGCCATAGCCGCGGCGAACTGCTTTCGCCATTCCATCGTCAGCAGTTCATCCACGGAGAAGTCGTTCTCCATCGCCCTCGGGGAGAATCCGGTCAGGAGGATGAGACGGTGCTGGATCAGTGAGAAGTACCCAGCCAGGAGCGCCGTGGCAAGGTAGGCGATCTCGTGGCGGCTGGCGACCTCGGACTGGACCCCCTGCAGGAGGTGGGTCAGGCCCTGTGCGAGTTCATCGGCGGGCGACCCGGTCGTGAGAGGTGTCGTGCTTGTAGGAGAAGTTTCTTCCGATGTCGTAACGTGCAGAGCTTCGTCGAGCCTGTCTCTGAAATAGGAGAACAACCCCTGGTATCGGTTGTGCTGGTTGACGATCTCCACGTTGTTGTTCTGTCGCTGTTCAGCGATCCGGGGTTCCACGATCCGTTCTTGTATATTCTTCACCGCTTTGCGGAGCTGCTTGGCGATTTCATCGCCGATTGAACGACCAAGTGTGTCCCCCTTGTCGGCAACATACACCTGTAGTGTTACGCCGAAATTGGTATGCCGCATGGTGCACGGTACTGATTTGAAGGTGAAGTCTGTTTCCCACAGAGTCTTCTCCATCTCCGGCGCATCTTGTGCTTCTTTGCTTAATAAGGCGAGGTGCAGGAGATCGCTCATGGTGGCAAAGGTGCTGTCCAAGTGAACTTCGACGACGGTAGAAGAAACCTCGTACCTTTCCGAGGGAGCTCCAAAATCTCGGAGCTCCCGGTTGGACAGGTAGTTGAGGGTCGCCAGGAGGTCGTCAGTGTGGTCGCTGTTCACGTCGGTCATCGGTCCTCGGCTTCTCCCCTGTCGTCGGCATATAGCGCTGTTGTCTGTCTGGCCGAAGACGTACGTCGGCCATCTCCGGCATCCGAGAGTAGCCCAGCCCGGATCTGTCAATTCGACACTGCGACCGTTGGAAAGCGCCGTGGCAGGGGGTGCGAAGGCCCGATAGAGATCCGATGCACAGTTTCCGGGCGTGTCGCGGACCTTGTCCCGACGTGGCGGGATCTGGCCGGTTGCCACAACAGACGGATTGAAGCCAAAGCCAGCGACGGGGTCGGCCTCTGGCAGCCCGTGGTGCACCCGGCTGCGACTTCATCTGCGCAACCATCCACCGTCGATACCGGCGCTGCTTAAAATACCGGCCGTGATCCGCGGGCCAGCGCCTGGATCAGGCGTCGGTTCGCGTCGTGCTGGACCGCATACGAGAGTCGTCGCCACGATGGCATCCACGCCGTCGTTCCCCGACTCGACCAATCCGGAGACGCGCTACTGGGAAGACCGGGCCCGGCCAGTCGTAGGGCATCGGCAGGGCGAGCCGGGATCGGCCCGACTGCAACGACTGCGCCAGCCATTTGGCGTGCGTCCCACTGGTGGGGGAACTGTGTCAACTGCGCGAGGGCGTCGGCAGCGGTCTCGATTCGGAACGCAGATAACGACATCGGTGGATCGCTGCCGATCAGTCCGAGTACGCGAACACTGCCCTTGCAAGTGCGGTCACATACTGTTCGGCCGGTCGAGGTCTCGTCCTCGCCAGGAAGTACTGCCACCATCGCCGGTCGCTCGGCGGCGTAGGGCATCCGGTGCAGTTTGAAATCTGCAAGTCTGCGCGGGTCCTGAGGTCGGTGATGGTTGCTGCCGCGCGATTCCAGAAACCCGCAGTGCGCGGGACGTTGCGGGTTTCTGGGCGGTCTTTGCGACTGTCGGTTAGCTGAGTTGCTGCCTGAGTAGTTGCCCGTATGGGTCGACGGTGATGCTCGCGCGGTGCTCTCGTTGCGCGGCGGCCACGATCAACCACCCGATGCCCCAGAAGCCGCAGGTCGCGAGGGTGAGGATCAGGTGGAGGACGTGATTGGGTTTCGAGCCGGTCACGATGATCGCCATGGTTTCGGTCTGCGACTCCACGCGGGCTCCACGGGCGACCTCGTGCGCGACTGCCATCGCCAATGTCTGTCGGCGATGATCGATCGACACCTCACGCAGGGGCGCGGTCGGCATGTATCCGGCTGTCGGCATCTGCCCGGTCGGCGGCGGGAACCCTGCTGCGGGCACGAGATTGCCGGGCTGCGGGACTCCGTCGGATGGGATAGCTGTTGTGGGCCACTCGGGGACACTGCCGGACTGTGGCTGATATGGGTCGGTCATCGTTCCTCATCTAGAAGGCGGCGTAGACGCTCATGCCGCGCGACCCTCACGTTAGCTGGCGGGAAACAGTCACGAGCAACTGATCGGATAATCGGATGATTTCGATGCCCGAAACCCGCAGGGATTCAGGCTTGCTGGCGCCACGTCGGGGGCGTTCACCAGTCGATTCCGCGGACGCGCTGTGGACGGTTCGAGGACGAACGCTGCGAGTCCGTGGAATACCTCCGCACTGATATGCCCGCCGATGTGGAAGCCAGGCCGCGGTGCCGGCCCCCACCTCAATGGGAGTAATCGGCGCCTGATGGACCGGTCTGCAGACCGCCGGTCTCGAATGGCCCTAGCGAGAAGCAGGTTCTGGCGTGATCGGCTGCTGCTGGAGGTCGACCAGTAGCCGACGCAACGGACCGATTCCGGCCTGGCCTGCACGATGGCGCTGCGACCAGGAAGATGTCGCAGGTGGGTATTGCGGACTATCTCGGGGAAACCTCGGGTCGCTCGGTCGGATTGGTCGTCAGCGCGCTCGAGGCGATCGGACATGACACTGCTGGCCTGGATCGTTTGGCGCTGGCGAGTTCGTTCGCGCAGGGAGAGTCACAGTGGGTGTGGGAGACGATCCTACGACTTGTGCAGGCAGGGGTTCCACACGCGGCGGTCGAGCGCGAGATACCGGTCAAGGCAATGCTCGGAAGCAGAATCGACCTGCGTGTGTACGAGACCGTCGTGGAGTTCAAGTCGGCGTTCACTCACTTCTTTCTCAACAATCGAGAACAGGCGTCGATCGACTGGTTCAGCAAGGACTGGGAAAAGCTCCGGGCAATGAACGGCCACGGGGTGTTCGTTCTGACGCTGGCGACGGCTGCCGGATTCACCCACCGACACCGAGCAATCACACGGGGAACATCCAACGATTGGCGCTCGGACCGGACACGGGGACTCGCGGCCTATACCGACTTTCTGACACGCCGATGCGGAGGGCCGGTAACACACGTCGAGGTTGGATGTGCCGTGGTTCCAGCGAGCCAGGATCGTGTCATGCTCGACGCGCTCGTGGCACCGATCGACTGACCTCGGCTGGTGTTCCGCGCCTGCACTACGTATGTATTTCCAGAGCGCGACACTGAATTGAGTCTGCGCCGTCGCCGGACATGCTGACTGCGCCGCAATGGAGTTCGCGTTCCGCGTCCCGCCGTGCGTTCACACCGGGCCTGACTGTGTCATCCAACGCCTCTGATGCTGATGCTGTTATCGCAGTTCGGCCATATCCCGGAGCCCTACGGCGTGGTCATCGAGTTCTGCGCTGGTTGCGGGCAGAGTGCCGTCGGGGCTGAAAGCCAGATCTGTTGCCGCAGCGGTTGTGACCGACGAGCGTTGGCCTGACCTGCTGACGGGTGCGGGCATCCCACAATCGCACCCTGCTGGCATCCGACCCCCGCGAGCCTTCGAGCACTACTCCTGGGAACCCACATCCGATGCGGTACGCGCGCAGACAAAGGGCAGGTACTCATCCGCTGCTGCTGCGCCTGGACCACGCCAAAGTCCATCGGAAGCTCCTATTCGGCTGATCGCCCTCGGGGCCGGATCTGGCATTCGAAGCCTCGATCGACTCCAGTCGCAGTCGCACGCGCAACAATCACGATCACTGGATCCGTCGGGTTTCGGACTTCGCTACCCGTGTCGCTGTCGGTGCTTCCGGACTGGCCTACGATTTCGGTCCGAACGGTTTGCCCGGATATCCTGGCGACCGGCCAGCTCGCCAGGGAGCCGAAAATCTCGCAGCTTCGGAACGAGACGTTATAAAAACGCTGTCGGGGTAGCATCGCCCGGCACGGAAAGTGGTTCCCTTGAACAGAATTAGCCCGTGCAACAAAGGGCGGAGTGGAATATGAGGGACGTTCGCGGCCCCGCCCTGGCGATAGGGCTCGTGATGGTGGTGGCAGGTATCGCAGTACCGGTGAAACCCGGCGGCTTTCCTGTTATCTCAGCACTCGGTGCGATATTACTAGTGGTTGTATTCGCAAGCCGTCCATCGACCGATACACCGCCGGCATCATCTCCCGGCGAGCGGCCGACCCTCGACACGCTCCTGCAACGCCACGACGGATCCTCAGTCCGCGAACGCCTCGATCCCGGGCCCACACCGATCGGGTTCACCGACACCGGAGAACCGGTTTTCCCGGTCGTCGGATACACAGCCCAAGGACAACCGGTGACCGCCGACAAGATCAGCGGCGCACCATCATCGACCAGTCACCTCGGAACCAACTCCCTCGCGGTCACCGCTGTCGTACTCGGGATCCTGCTGCCACCCCTGGCGATCCTGTTCGGACACGCCGCACTCCGCGAAATACGCACAACCGGACAACGCGGAGACGGGCTCGCGATCGCCGGATTGATCCTCGGATACCTCTCAATGATCCCGATCATGGGGATACTGCTGCTGATACTGCTCTGACCTCACCCGTTGACCTCGAGAGTTCGGGTCGATGAGGTCGTCGCGGCACCGGGTCGCCTCCGCGGTGAGCAGTCGCGCGCAGCGATGTCAGCGTTGCGGGGCATTGTGTGGGGTCCAACTCGTCCCGTCCCACCAGCGCAGAGTGCTGGGAACAGTGGGGTCGGGATACCAGCCTGGCGGTGCGGCCGGGGGTGTCGCGACCGCACAGTCCCCCGGGGGTAGGCCGGTGTCGTCGATGTCGGTGCCTGCCGGGTTTGCTGTATCCGCGGAACGCGGGGTGCGGTCGCTGCCGAGCGCTTCCGACAGGGCGGCACGTAGGCGTTCGAAGCGTTCGACCTGCTGTTTGGTCACCAGGACGGTGTTGGGGTCGGCCGCGGCCGCCACCGAGCCGTGGGCGGAGGGCTCTTCGTCGGCGACGACGAATCGCAGGTGGCCGTTGACCAGCATCGTGGGCTGCTTCCACTCCACGCGCACGAGGCGATCGAGCGGGATCGGTGTGGAATCGAATGAGTTGATCTTGGCTGCGAGCCTGGCGGTGATGCCGGTGCGTTGTATGTCGATCCACCATCCGTCGAAGGTGACGGTGCCGGTGTGGCCCTTGGCCGTGATCGGATGCTCGAGCACCAGTGGCTCGATCTGTCGAGGCTCGACCGGCGGCGGTGGCGGTGGGTGCACGTGGGGCGGCGGACGATCTGTGGGATTTGCGGGTTTGTTGGCTCGGCCGATGATTTCGGTGTCGTAGATGCCTGTGCCGGGCACCGATATCGTGCGTCGCACTTTGCCGTCGGGGCCGACACCGACCCGCAGCGGCCCTGCACCGACACTCGCGCCGAGACCTTTCTTCGACACGGTGAACCGCACCGGGCCGAACTTTTTCGATTTCCGGAACTGGACCATATTCCAGTATAAGAGTCAGCAAATTGATAGCTACTCAATGGTTCGGCGGATTTACCCGGCACTGTTCGCACAGACAAGCAGCCCACCAACCTGTTGCGCCGACCTCACGGTAGGACTACTGATCCGTCCCGGGTTCGCGACGTCCAGTGGCGCGGGCGCCCACAGCACCACCGCATCGCTGCCAGGGCCGATCAGAGAGCTGAAGAAGAACGGGTCCGCGCGGGTGATCGTCGGCGGTGATCGCGTGCGCGAACGGCTGCGACCGAGTCACCTCCCACCGTGGTCATCGAGGCGCGGCGAGTCCACCGACGAGTGACTTCGATATCGGCGCTGGTCGGATAGATTTTCCCTGCGTGAGCGAAGATCGCTGGAAGCAGCTGACCGACTGGCCGCTCACGGCGGCGGCGGTCGTCTTCCTGGGTGTCTACACCTGGATAGTCCTCGCCCAACCCGGCGGTACAGCGGCGCGGATCGGCGATGCCGTGCTGTGGGGCACGTGGCTGGCCTTCGCCCTCGATTACGCGGTCCGTTGGTATCTGGGCAGGCCGCGCTGGCGGTGGTTTGTCCGACATCTCTACGAATTCGCGATCGTCGCCCTTCCGATGCTGCGACCGCTGCGCGTTCTTCGACTCCTCACCATGGTCGGCGTTCTACAACGGTCGGTCGGTGGCGCGCTTCGTGGTCGGGTCATCGCCTACACCGCGGGATCGACACTGCTGCTGATCTTCGTCGCCTCACTGGCGATGCTCGACACCGAACGCCACGCCCCCGGAGCCAACATCACCACCTTTCCCGACGCTCTCTGGTGGTCGGTCACCACCGTCACCACGGTCGGGTACGGGGACTACACACCGGTCACCAACACCGGACGATTGGTCGCCCTCGGATTGATGCTCGGAGGTATCGCCTTACTCGGCGTGGTCACAGCGACATTGGCGTCGTGGATCATCCAACGGGTCGCAGAAGAAGACGAAGCCAGCCAATCCGCGACCCGCGCCCAGGTAACCGAACTCACCGCGCAAATCGCGGCGATGCGGACGGAATTCGGCGCGAGATACGACCCGAACACCGAACGAACTCAACCGCCGTAACCAGCGCATCGAGCAGAGTCAACCGACGTTCGGCCCCCGCACGGACACCGCCACTCCCGCCGCCGGCACGGCGCTGCGCTCCTGAACCGACCATCCTGAGAGACGGTCGGTCATGATGCGCTTGATGCCATTCAACCTGGACGGGTTCGAGGCCTTCGTGCCGATTGTCGATGTGGACACCGCCCCTGCCGCGGCCGGGGTCTATGTCGTAGTGCGCCGGGTGTCGTGTCCGCCGGTCTTCCTGCCGGTCAGTTCGGCAGGGCGATGGAAGGACAATGACCCGACACTGCCGATCACGGAACTCCAGCGGTCGTGGGTACCCGATGAACCGGTGCTCTACATCGGCAGCGCCGCGGCCGGCGGCACCGGGCAGCGGGGATTGGGCACCCGGCTCGATGAACTACGCCGATACGGGACCGGCCAGGCAGCCCCACACGAGGGTGGCCGGATGATCTGGCGATTGGCCGACAGAGCCCAACTGCTCGTGGGCTGGCGTCTGGTCGACGACCCCGTCGCTGTGAAGCAAGACATGCTCGATGAATTCTGCGCGATGCACGACACGTTGCCCTTCGCGAACCGCAAGAGGTGACCGGAACCGACTGGGTCCCCGGCCCCTTTTGCGGGCTATCGAGCCCCGTTACACGGTGGTCCCCACAGTCCGCGGTCTGCGGCTTGTGCCTGTTGTTGGGCGGCTTGGATCTGCGGGTAGATGGTGGCCGGATTGTCGTCGTAGATGTAGGCGCGTGCGGCACCTGCGCGTGCGGCTTCGATGCTGTAGTTCCAGCCGTCGCGGTCCACGACGGCCAGCAGGCGCCGGTATCGGTCGCGTTCGTCCTGGGTGGGGTCGGTACTTAGCGTGACCACCCGGCCCGCGAGTTCGGCGGTGGCGAATGCGGTGGCTTCGGGACCCCAACATTCGACAGCTTTGTCGGGGTGTTTGGTCTCGGGGGTGTCGATACCGAGGATGCGGACGGTGTCGTCACGACCGTCGGAGTACTCGACACCGATGGTGTCACCGTCGACGACCTTCACCACGGTCGCGGTCGTCGTATATGCCTGGGCTGACGGTGGGGTGAGAAACGCGACTGTGGTCGCCATCCCGAGGCCACAAGCGAATGAGATAGCCGTCTTTGACATCGAATACCTCCAGGTCGAGGGCATTCAACTCTAGTCGCCACCGTCCCGGACCGAAGCGTTCCAGTCCGAACTGATCGGTTTGATCGGGTCTGGACTCGGTTTGGTTCGACTCGGCGATGTGCCCAACTCATCCCCACGGTCTGGCTACGCGATGAGATCGACTTGTCGGGGGGAAGGGAACCCGGTCCCCGGCCCCAAACTTGATCGTTGGGGCCAACGCATTTCCGACACGGAGGCAGTGGTGATCGGCGCCAGGAAACCACGGGTCGCCGGTTCGGTCGAAACCGTCCGGGCCGCTGACACACCGAGTTGCTCGGTGGGGCCCCAGTCCGTGACAGCGCTTTCGGAATCTTCGGGCATGTCCTGACGAATTCCTGGCGCCGCAGGCTTCGAAGGGTCATCGGTCATCGCCCCCTTCAGTGACGTGACCGCACGGTGGCGTGCCGCATTCCTGCCACTGGCGGAATCGAACCACTGTCCAGCGAGTCAGAGGGTTTGATCACCAGCACGAAGCTGGCTGTGGCGTGGTAAATAGTCAGGCCGAGTGCGGGAGGCTACGTAACGCACGTACCGCCTCGTCGACGGTGATCAACTGCCTCTCCGGATGTTCGGACGCCTCGATCTGATGATCGACCCACTCCCGCAGCAGGCTGGACACATCGGTCCCGCGTTCTTTCGCGAGCTCGGCGAGCTTTTCTCTCTGCGTTAGCGAGAACCGAACTGTTGTCGGCACCAGCGCCACCGACGCCACCTCTGCGGCATCTGGTACTGGCAACTCGGACACGTCGGCTGCCTCACTGCTACGGACCAGCCGGCCAGCTAGGAAGTCGTCCATGAGACCGGCGTCGGCTGCCTGTCCGGTCAGTTCTTCGATGCGGCGTTCGGTGCTCATTGCTGTGCCTCCCATACGGTGTATTCGGCGTTCTCGTCCACCTCTAGGGGTCGAGCTGCGAAGATCAGCCAGTCCCAGTGATCTATCTGGATCACCACCAGGGCGACAGCGCGACCTTCGCTTGTGCGGCTGAAGACTTGAAGCACTCGCGCGTCGACTTTCGACTCGATCCGCAGCGGCCACCGCCGCGGGTAGGCGAGCGCTTGCAATGCCTCCGCTTTCGTGACGTCGTGCAGGAACTCGTCCTCGGCAACGTCGTCCCGAAAGTGATAACCCACCCATTGAGCATACAAGCGAATACGCAGGACGGGTAGTCACTAAGCGGTGGTCGCCGTCATACCCCAGATTCTGTGTCATCAGTTGTTCGTACGCGGTGATGACTCGGGCCGATTCTTCGCGGGCCAGCAACCATGGATCGTGTACCGCGTGCCAGGTCTCGTCACCGCGAGTACCGAACAGCACGAACTGCACTCACCGCACCGTCGAAAAACGGGATAGCTATATCTGGGAGCATACCCAGTAACACCAGTTCAGACGGTTATAGCGCGGATTGCTAACCGTACGCTGGAGGGGTGGTTTTGCCGCTACCCATGCTCGCGACCCCGGGGACGCCGCCGGTGGATAACGAGCGATGGGCGCGAGAAATGAAATGGGACGGTGCCCGGGCTTTGGCGGTCGTTCGCGGGGGTCGGTGCAGGATATTCAGCCGGAACCATCGAGAGTTGAGCGGCTCGTTCCCTGAGCTCGTTGTGACACTGTGTTGGTAGAGAGCGCTTTTGCTATGTGCGGAGTTGCCGCAAGTACGTGTGTCCCAACAGCTTTGGATCGCTAGGGCTCGTTGATCTTCCATACGACCGCGCTGGCCGCTATCGCTCGGCCAGGCCTCACTGCAAGGGACAACTCCGCGCCTGCCGATCCTCGCGACCGTTCGCGATCCTGTTCCGCGAGAGCAGCCATGCCGTGATGTGGAATCAAAACCGTCTGCGCCGACCAGGATGCAGTCCGGTCCGCCGCGACCTGTACGCGGCAATACAGGACGTCTTCGCCAGCGTTGCAGTAGCGCGATCCAACGGAAAGTTTCGACTTGCTCCTGACGTAACGTGAGGTCATAGCGTCGGCGGTACCCGCGCGAGGTGCGCCGGTGGAAGTGAGACGGAAGCGGATGGACGAGACGGGTATCGAGCAGGTGTGGAAGGTCGGCGAGCTCGCGACCAAGTCCGGGCTGACAGTGCGCACGCTGCATCACTATGACCACATCGGGTTGGTGTGCCCGGCCGGGCGCACCAGCTCCGGTCACCGGCTCTACTTCGAAGCCGATGTCCAGCGTCTGTATCAGGTTTTGGCTTTGCGCCAGTTGGGTCTTGGTCTGGACCAGATCGCGCAAGTGCTCACTGGCACAGTAGCTATGGCGCAAGTGCTGGCCGCACATCGCGATTATCTGGCTGCTCAGGTGGCCGCGACACAGGACCTGCACGCTCTGGTAGCGACGCTGGTGACGACGGCCGAGAACCGGCCCGAAGTCTCTGCGGATCACTTCCTGGCACTAATCAGGAGGACTGTCATGGTCGACGACACTGCCAAGCAATACTTCACCCGCGACAATGCCAAGGCATTCACTACCCTCTACTTTGCGCAGCTCGCGGCCCAACAGCGTGCACTGGAGCTCTGGTACGCCGAGGATGCGCGACTCACTGTCGGGGACGCTCCGTACGTGGGCACCACTGCGATCTTCGAACAGCTCCTCCGCCTGCCACAGGCTGGGTACAAGGTCAACGCGATCGATGTTCAGGCGGGCACCGATGTCTCTGTGCTTCTACGGGTGAACGGGAATCTCATGCGGGACGGAGTTCTCGAGGCTCGCCCGTTCGAGACGTCGTTCACGCTGAGCAGATCCTCGGCAGACGACGCATACACGATCGCCAGTCAGATCTTCCAAGTCGTCTAGATCGCGATCAGCCGCAAGACTTCGCGTCACGCGATGCCATGAGTTGGCTGGCCGTAGCGGAAGCGCGCGATATCAGGTCGCGCGCTTCTCTGCAGATGCGGACGTTCGTGGCCGCGCCCAGCGCCATGCGAGAGCGTATGCGAGGATCCTGAGCCGAGCGGCAGTTCGACAGTGCACCCGTCATACTGCCCACATGGGAGATCTTGTTATTCGCGCGGCGAGCCCTGGAGATCTATTGGCCGTGCTGAGGCTTCACGGCGGGCTGACATCGGATGGTGATTCACTCCGCGCCGCAACGGACCTTCAGCAGCGAACTTGGGCACGCATGATGCGTCGGTCGGATGATCTCACGGTCTACCTCGCCGAGGTTGATCATCAGCCCGTGGGGACCGCTACCCAACTCCTCATGCCTCATGTGACATACGGCTGTGCGCCAACCTCTTTCATCGAGGCTGTCGTAGTCGCTCACGAGTATCGGCGCCAGGGAATCGCTAGCGCGCTGATTCGCCGTCTGCTCGGCGATGCCGAAAGAGCAGGGGCCAACAAGGTCCAGCTCCTATCCCACAAGCGCCACGCCAACGATGGAGCGCACCGGCTCTACACATCGCTCGGGTTCGAGCCAGAAGCAGAAGGATTCCGGCTATATCTTCAGCAAGTTCCAGCGGCCGTTCAGGCTGCCAAGGCTGCCGCAGACCCGCGGTTGGTCAGCGGATCGCGGCCGTCTTCGCAGTGATATCGACCCCCGACCATCGGAACTACCGCGCATTGCAGCCCGAGTGATGAATGCTCAGCCGAGCTCTCTAGCCTGCCTTGCCGCCGGGGGTCGTGAACATCGAACCGGGTTACGGGGACACGCCGCTAGGGTGCGCGAACATCCGACGGTGCGAGAACAACCGACGCCGGAGTTCATGGACAGAGCCATGATGGCCGGTCATCGGTTCGGGAGATGGTTGTTGTGGGGACCAGTGCCGCCGTCGGTATTTACTTCAGCCAGGCGTAGTGCGCCATATTGTGCGTTGCTCGCGGCGACGGCATCGGCCCATCGCGTGACTGCGGTGATGTTCATCCCGGTCAGCCGGGAGATGATGGCAGCGGGTAGCTGCATCGCCAGCGAGGCCAGCGCGGTCGTGCGAGCAGGGCTCGGCGAGACCCCCAGTGCGCGGACTCGCTCGGCCAAGGCATCAGGTGTCATCGGGTGCCCGGGAATGGCGCCGGGGTAGAGCCACTGTAGGTCGCTGGTTTTCCCGAACAGCCTCACCGCCTGGCGATCTCGCGTCGCCGACTGCGCAAGGACCCCCACCTCCTCGGGCAGCAGCAACGGCTCGGCGCCGAGTTTGACGTGGACCAGATCACCACGGTGGGTGACATCGCTGAGCTTCAGTTCGGTGATGGCATGGCATCGGATGCCATAGAGCAGGATCAACGCGGCCGCGAGGCGGATGCGGGCGGGGACGGTCTCGGCGGTGAAGACCGTGTTGAGTTGACGCCAGTGCTCGTCCTCGCTGAGACCGACCACGACCAGATCGCTTCGCCGAGCGCGGGTTACCGTCAGCGGTTGGGCGTAGCCGTTGCGTCGGGCCCATGCCAGGAAGTGTTTGATTCGGTACCGCTCGGCGGGTCCGGCGGCCCGGAAGCGGTCGACCTCGCTTTGGCTCAGTGTGGCAAGGGATTCGCCGGTCTCGCGGGCCCAGGTGAGCAGGTCGATCACCAGTGTGAGTTCCCGGCGTCGGCTGGCAGCTTGGCCCAAGGTGGTCGGCCGGGGGCTGGTGCGCAGTGAACGCAGGTGGCGCCAGCGCGCAAATTGGACGAAGGCCTTGCTTTCGACGGGATCGGCGATGGTGACCGCGGCGTTTGCGATCCACTTTTCCAGCGCGGTCAGGCGTTCATCGCGGGGCGGCAGGACGGCGTGTTCGACGAGAAAGGCCCGGACCGCGAGGGTGCGATTCGGGCTGCCGAGGTGATCGAGGGCGGCGTGGTCGATATGTTGCATGCGCAGCAGTGCCCGCAGGATTTCGGTGGACTTCTTGCGATCGAAAGTGTTCAGCACCGAGGCTGGATCTGCGGCCATGCAGGCGTTGCGCAGCAAGCGAATTCGGTCGTCGTGGGTGTCATCGCCGAACAGGGCGGTGATCTTGTCCTGGGCGCGGCAGCGCTGGCACAGCGATCGGGTCAGGTGGGCATGTCTGGTGCACCGCTGGCAGTCACGGAACGAGACCGGGTTCTTGATCCAGCACGGCGCGCAGTAGTCGTTGCCATTCTTGCGCGCGTGCACGCGCCGGGGGCGCTGGCAATCGGCGCATTGGATGATCGCTTGTTCGGCGCAGGTAGGGCAGATGGCGTCCCCGTCGCGGGTGCGTCGGCTGACGATCCTGATGCGCTCGCAACGCATACACAGATCGATCGGTTTGGAGCAGGCCTCGCAGATCGCGCGGTCGGAGCCGGCGAAGCGGCAGTACCCGTGTCGCCCGCATCGGGTGCAGGTATCGGTCAGCTGTTTGCGTCTGCATAGATCGCAGAGGGCGCCCTCGGGTGCGCGGTAGGCGATACGGCGATGCTTGCCACACGCCAGGCAGATCGCCTGTTCGTCGGGCAATGCGGTGGCGCAGCTTTGGCACAGCCGTGTTCCATCCGGTTGGACCCGTTCGAGATGGGTGGTGGTCTGACCACAGCCGCCGCAGCGGGACGCATGGCCACGGCGATAGCACTTGCTGCAGCAACGCCGCCCGTCGAGCACATCAGTCAGCCGGTTCTCGGTGCCGCAATGTCCGCAACGACGGCCAGGCAGCGGAGCCCCGGCGGCGCGTAGAGCGTCATAGAGGATGCCGAACTGCACCGATCCCAGCGCTGGATCATCGAACCAGGACCGAGCGTAAGCCTCGAGTTCCAACGCCAGAGTCAGCCGCCCCCGCGCCGAACCGACGCGGGCACCGATGATCTTGTCGATGACCGTCGGCGCGAGCGTCGGCACCCACTTTCCGATGACCGCGGCGATTCGTGCATGCGCGGTCGGTAGCATCCGCCTCCAGCAGCTGCGGCAGTAGTTTTTGCCGGCGACAGCGGCCCGGAATGCCTGCTGCGATCCGCAGCACGAGCATCGGCATTTCATGCGCCGCTGCTGGGCCTTGCAGCCGTCGCAGCAGCGCATGTCACCGTCACGGTTGCGCAACCGCCGGGCTCTTCCGCAGCGGCTGACAGGCCGTCGGACTGTGGTCGCGCCGCGGCCGTGCAATTCGGTGATGATCCGTTCCAGGGCTTGGGGCATCGATGACGATCCGCAGGTCAACAGGTCTCGGTCGTGCTCTAGCGCAGCCAGCAACCGCAGCGCCGGTGGCCCTTTGATAATGATGGCGTCGACGACGCCGTGGATCTCCTCGACGGGCAGCGTCGTTTCGACCTCGGTGATCAGCGCAGTGATCGCCTCGATGGCGTGTTCACGCATCGGTGCGTGGCAGAATTTCTGCCCGGCGCGGCCGCAAACCCTTCTCGCGCAACACCTCCGCCGAGGAGTGCTCACCTGCCGACGCAGCGTCGGTGCCGGTCGCCGCGGCCCCCATCTGCACCCGGTCGATCAGATCGTCTGCGCTGCAGTCGAAGATGTCCATCAACGCGACCAGCACGTGCATGTTCAACCGCTCCGGCTTCTCCGCGACGAGACGATAGACCTGGCTGGGCGACAAATGGATGCCGCGTTCGGCCAGCATCGGTGCCAGCTTGGTGGTGCTGAACATTCCGCGCGCCGCCATGACCTCGCGCAGCTTCCACTCGTATCCGATTACTCGCATGGTGAGCCTCCTGGTGGCGCTCCCGCTGCCCGCATCCGGTCCAGCGCCTGGCGCATCATCTTGTTGGCGAAATCGCCGCTGACGGTCGTGTAGATCGCGGTCGTCGACTGATAAGCGTGTCCGACCTGCTGCTGCACGAAGCGTGGGTCAGCGCCGTCCTCGATCAAATGAGTGACATAGCTGTGCCGCAACGCATGTGGCGACAGAACCGGATCCAAGCTCAGCGCGTGGCGGTACTGCGCGAATCGCTCGGCGACTTCCCGGGTGCGCATTCGCCGTCCTCGTTCGGTCAGCCACAGCGCATTGGTGCCCTCGCTTCGCAGCAACGGCCGGACGTTGGCGATGTAGTCCTCCACCGCCGAAACAGCCCATCCCCACACAGTCACCACCGACCGGCGTTTCGGCGCGCCACCGCGAGATGCCTTGCCGTGGCGGACCTGAAGCATCCCGAACGACCCGAACTCCGGGGCATGGGCGTTGCGGTAGAAGTCGCAGGTATCGAGGTTGACAACCTCGACCGGCCGCAAACCCCACCCGTACATGACCTTGAACAATGTGGCATCGCGATAGGCAGGAAGCGCACCCTTGCGGCGAGCGCTCAGCCGGAGCTCGACCTCGTTGTCTGCGTGGTCGAGAAACCCCTGTAACTCCGGCCGCGTCAGAGCACGACGTCCTGGCCGGCCTTCATAGTCCTGCAAATGCGTGACGGTGTTCCACTCGTGGCACACCTGCACCGGATGGGTTCCGAAGCGCGCCTCGCATTCCTGCACCCACCCGTAGTGCTCAGAACAGATGTAGTCACAAAAGCCTCGCACCGCTTGCTGGTAGACGCGGATCGTGGACGGCTCTCGCCGCAGGACCCCCACCAGGTGCATCATCCATTCATCCAACGCCCCGGCGTTCCACTGCCATGGCCACTCGCCGGTGAAGCGCTGGAACTGCCGGACTGTACCGACGACCCGATCGACGGTGTTCTTGCGCAGATTGCGGCCGCCGATCTGCTGCATCGCCCAGCCGTCCAGTATCGCGTCGAACACGGCCTCCTCCTCGTTGAGGAAAGAGACGCCAGAGGCCAGGTACAGAGACGAATCACCGTGCGGAACACCTCTGCGCATTCCGTACCACCCGTCATCAGACGAACTATTCGGTCATTAGACGGGCGACATTAGCCGACCGGAACCCGTACCAGCACCCCAACCGCGAAACTGATGCTGACGACACGCCACACCGCCGCCCTGATCACGAAAGTTCCTGCATCAGACGCAATTCCGCCGAGAATCGAATCTGTCCGGACCTGATGGATTGCTGCTCGACGGGGAGATAGTGGCACCGGAGCCGGCAACCGGTGTCCCCCGATTCGGTCTTCTGCAACGCCGGTTGCACGCAAAAGCCACTGCCGCGTTGATCCGTTCGATCCCCAGCCAGTTCTACGCCTTCGACCTGCTCCACCTGGGCGCCGAGGATCTCATGCCCCTCCCCTACCTCGAGCGCCGCCGCGCACTGCTGAACCTGGAACTGTCCGGTGGCCGAGTGGTGACCCCGCCACACTGGCAAGTCGCGGCCTCGACGCTGCTCGAGGTCGCCCGACAGCACGAGGTCGAGGGAATCCTCAGCAAGCGAGTCGACGGCCCCTACGTCCAAGGACGGTCCAAACTCTGGATCAAGTCGCCGATCCGTCGCACTCTCGACGCTGTGGTCGCCGGGTCGCTCGGCCGCGACGCCGAAGGGGTATTCCGCTCCTTGATCCTTGCCGGGCATACCGAAGACGGTCGCCTGGCCTTCGTCGGCTGCGTCGGCAGCGGAGGAACCCGAGCCGTCAGACGCCTCACGCAGACCAAGCTCGAACGCTTGTTCCGCGACACCAGCCCTCTGGATATACCACCACCCGGCAATGTCAGCGCCCATGCTCACTGGGTCGAGCCACGCCTGGTCGCCGATGTCACCTACAGAGAATGGACCGGTAACGCACTGCGTCACAGCGCCTTTCGCGGGCTCCGTACAGATATCGACCCCGACGATGTCGGCCTCCCCGCAGGTAGTACCTGACAGCCGCATGAATGTCTTGCTCACGCGCACAGCCTTACGCCGCGGCAGGGAGGGGCTACGTGCGAGCAGCGCCACTCCTCGCGACGCAGACCTGTCCCTGCCCCGCCGACAATCCGTTCCTGCTCGCAATATATGCGCGGCGCTATCGCGCATATATTGCGAGTCGGTCCCTCAGGAGTGAGAGGTGCGCGGGCCCCTGACGAGGCGGATGGCATCGTCTCCAGACCCTGCACGTGTGGATTGAGTGCAGCCGATCAACTTACTTGAGTGCCGACGGCAAGCGAGCGAAATCCCGGTGAAGGCGCCACATGAGGCAGGCCCGGCAACAGCTTCACGCCAGAGTCGGTGACCTCGACGTTGGCTTGCGGGTACACGGCGACTACCTCTTTGAGGGCCTTCATGAAGTCGTTGCGGAACTGGTGTCGCCGCCGCCGATCCGTAATATCGGCGGTGGAACCGAACTGAACCATCAAGGAATCCCAGGGCACCGTCGTCGCTCTGCTGACGGTGAACATTCGATAGGTCAGCCAGGTGTAGACATCCAGACGCAGAGCGGATCCTCCGAGCGCTTTGATCGCGTTCAGATCAAGCGGCACCGGATGCCGGGTCACTTCGTCGAAGAATTCCGGGGACAGGCGGACCATCGAGGAGAACAGCGCTCCTTGACCGTTTTCTGGTTCTGCCCCGCACCACAGGTTGTACGCAGAGGCAACCGAAAGTTTCGCCCCGACCTTACGGTTCGCGTCACCTTTGTATTCGACGCTGATGTTGGCGTTGAACAGACGATGGCCTTGCTCGCGCATACGAGTGAGCGAGCCTGTCTTGCCGCCGGTCGCTGTGAGGCCCATCGCTGCCATGAACTCGGTCAACGATCCGAAGGTGATTTCCGGCGACTGTGTCCGCACGGCCTCGGTGGCGAGCAGTGTCATCATCAAGCGGGGCATGGTCCCGTACGGGAACCCAATCGACTCTTCCTCACCACGGTCGTTGATGGTCATACCAGGCGAGATGGTGAGCAGTAAGTCACCGTTGCGGCGTCCCCAGACTCGCTTGTCCTTGCCCGGGTTGCGATACGGCAGGGACGCTTGGGCTAGCAACCGCGGGCCGAAACCGACTTCTTGGTCGCCCTCCCATACCTCGGCGGCCGCGCGCACGATGTCCAGTGAGGTCCGGGGCGGTCGCGGCATGGGGTCCAGCATTCCACGCCGACCACAAATTGCCAGTTCTAACTACCGGCGTTTCGCTCACACAGTCTCGAGACAGATCCCCCGCTCACGCATATCTTGCGGACAACGCGCACGCCTCGAATAGCGTGTTCGCTTATCGAAGCTGGTCAACCCGCTGCAAAGGGAGTCGATGCGAGGTACGTCGCGCACCGCTTCGGGCGGCCATCCCTAGCTGAAGGAGCGGCGCACCCCTCTTGACGCGCACGCTGCCACCCCGAGGGCGTCATACCGACCAATGCCTGAAGCCGCCTTCGCGGGTGACGGTGGCGTCTTCCACCTTGGAGGTCTGTAGGCGGACGCATATCTGGCGGACACGCTCGTTCCGCGCGCATATCTCGCGGACACACGCCAACACCTACTGCGCATATCTAGCGGACTCGGCGTTGTGCCCCGCGCATATCTCGCGGACAGGCTCGCGCCCCAGTACGCATACTTCGCGGACACACACGAGAGGCTGCGCATATCTCGCGGACTGTGGATAAGTCACGTCCGTCAGATATGCGCAGTGAAGAGGCTCGACTGGCAGAGGTGACGGCAATCTCCCAGTTCAGAACAGGGATGTCCGCAAGATATGCGTGCACGAAGCAGCGGTTCTGCGCATATCTCACCGACTGTTGGAGGGAGAAGTTGTCCACGCATATCTTGCGGACGTTTTCCACAGGACCGTCGCGCACACAGCGCAGGACGGGCGGCGTGTGCGCATATCTTGCCGACCGGCCGAATCGCATTTCCCCAGGACAGCACGCATATCTAGCGGACACACCACGCATAACTCGCGGACGCAGACTCTGTATTTGTCCAGGTGACACGCCAAAAATCGGCTCCTCCTGTAGTTCTTTCCCTAGAAGAGAAATCCTGTAGTAGGCTCGCGCTGGCTGTGGATACGGACCCCCCTGGCCAAACCCCGAGAGCGATGCCTGATCAAGGACGTTCTGTCGACAGCGCCTTCATCAGCGTCGGAATCCTGCCCCTATGGCAAAGTCTGACCTCCGCGCCTTGCTTTGCGGGTTGGCGTGCCGCGGACACCACAGGCTCCGCCTGAAGCTCCTTGTGAAACTCGCGGTGAGCCTGCCTGTCGAAGCGACTATGTCTGCGGCCATCGCCGTCACGTGCCTATTCAGCGTTGATGGCTGCAGCCGCCCTGGCCTCAAGACACGCATGGGGGACGGGATCCTGACCGCGACATGCGGCAAAGTGCCGGTTCCACGCGAGCGCCTCTTGCGCAGCCGTACGCCCCAAGACCACGAAGCTGTTCGACTGTCCTCGGCCGCGCAGTTTGACGCTGTCAGTGGAGCTGACCGCCAGCGTGTCACAGGGCCAAATCCTGCAGTGCCAGAAGTAGATCCCGCCGTGAGCCGTTCATCCTTGACGGTCGTTCCTTCAGAAGTCGCTGTCCGCGCATTTGATGCCGACCCGAACGCTCTCTCAGGTCGCGACTGTTGCGAACATGCAGATCAGCGACCACCGTCGGCATCGAATGCAGCCAGGAGCGGTTCCAGTCCATCGCCCCTGCTTCGCGCACTGACAACACCACCGGTGGCCATACGAACGACAGTTGATCATCCGGTCGCGTTGATACCGACCCTGGTCGGTCAAATATGCGCAGCGACAGCCTATTCACCTGCCCCACCCGCCTGTGAAGCTGTCGAGTGGAACCACCGTGTGTGCTCGATCGTCCAGATCGTCATGACCTCGGGTTGCGAGACGGCGACTGAGTAGGGAATCCGCGCACCATCACCGGTCAGCTCAGCTCTCGCCCTGAGCTGGTGGTGGCGGGACTCCGGTCACACGTCCAGCGAGTGCGCATTAGAAACCGACCGCGGACCCGCCGTCCGATGATCGAACGTGGCCCCACCAGCGGGGGTGCGGACTGGTCGGCTTCTTATGCGCGCGATGTGACCGCGCGGGAACAGGGTGAATGAACCTGCTCTACGCATAAGAAGCCGACCGCGCAGGTCAGGACACTCATTCGGGCACGCTGATCACGCCGCCTCCGAGCAAATCACCGCAGTCGAGGGTCCGCAGTCGCAGTCGACATACGCATTTCTTGCCGACCTGAGGTGTCGAGTGCTGTTCGCACCTTCCGCTGCCATCACGAAACTGCCGCACTACGAGCCCCCTCCCACTCGCGAACGGGCACCGTCGTCGCAAGGACTGCGCACTAGCCTGAATCAGCGGCACGACCTAGCCTCATGGGCCGAGCGCCGCTGACACGAGGCGCGACACTCCAGATCTGCGCATTTCTTGCCGACCCTTCAGATATCCAGCTAGTCGGCTGTCAGGTGCGGCGTATTTCTTGCCGACCTGTTCATAAATGTGTGGACAACCCTGTGGATATGTATTTTGCCCACACATTAGAAGCCGACTCGTTTTCTGGGACTTTGGTGCTCGTCCACACATTTGTTACCGACCATACCCACATTTGTCGCCGACCTCGTTGCTCTGTTTTGCCTGGTCAAAGCATGTAAATTTCGCCCTACAAGTAGTGTCTTTCCTGTAGAGAAAATCATCTAGTAGCAGTAGGGCCCGCCCACCTGTGGAGCATCGCTGGACCTGGACATCCATCGCGGCAGAACCTTTCCTCTGCCTGCTGGGCGCGGCCGGCCGAGAGCCAGTCGGCGTCGTGCTGGCGGTTCGCGCCGTCCGCGCTCGGGCTCCGAAGCCCGCCTGACTCGGTTGGTCGGCTTGTAATGCGTGGATTCTGCCGAAATGCGCCGTCATAGGATCTCGAATTTCCTTTTCTCCACGACAGTGCGCATTTCTTGCCGACCTGCTCGATCGATCCGCGTTGGTCATGCACGTCCGCTTAGATAAAATAAGTCGGCTTCTAATGCGCACAAATGGCGACACGCCGCCCGTGCCCGCGCACATCCGGGGCAGACATGCAATGCTGGCGGTCATGGCGCGGCCGAAACGTGATGACGCAGAACTCGCAGCCTGCGCTTCTGAGATCCAGGCTCTTCGTGAGCAGGAACTGCAAGAAGTCGGCTACCTGGGCCGACTGTTCACGCAGTTCAGCCTGCCCTACAAAGATCCCGGCCTGGACAAAACCGTCTGGGGCCGCCAGAGCGGCGCATACCGGATCTCCGTACAACCCGGCATGGTCCTGGAGGACGGCGCCCCCCAATCCTACGGATTCCCCTTCGGCGGCATCCCCCGGCTGATCCTGGCACACCTGTCCACCGAGGCAGTCCTCACCGGAGAACCCGTCATCGAGCTCGGCCACTCCCAGAGCGAGTTCATGCGCACAGTCGGTCTCGGCCGCGCCACCGGCGGAAAAACAGGCACAATCGGTCGCTTCCAGAACCAGACCGAGCGACTGCTGCGCTGCAGCATCATCATCGACTACCGAGACAGCAACGCCAATCAGCGCTCGAAGGCCATCAAACTCAGCGTCGCCACCAGCTGGGACCTGTGGTGGACAGGCCAGTCGCCACGCCCCAGACGCCAAGGTGACCTTCAACCCTCCCTGATGCCCAGCACCATCCACCTGTCCAGCGAGTTCTTCAAAGAAGTCATCGCCCACCCGGTGCCAGTGGACATGAAGGTGCTCAACGCCTTGCAATCCTCGCCGATGGCAATGGATATCTACATTTGGGTGACCTATCGGGTGTTCAAACTCGAAGAACCCGTACGTATCTCGTGGCCGCTGCTCATGCTGCAATTCGGCACCGCCCTCGCCGACACCAAACAAGGCCGCTTCCAATTTCGCCGCGACTTCAAAAAACACCTCGAAGCAGTCAAGAGTTTCTATCCGGACCTCAAGTTCATCGTCGACGACCAAGCAGGACTGACTCTCTACCCCAGCCCAACTCACGTCCTCAAGAGACCCTCACGACGCCTGCACGCCATCTAGCGCTGCGCATATACGGGGGCCAAGCCGTTCGCCGGAACAAGTCCAACCATTCCGCCCGGACCGCATAACGCGGCCCGCGCGCTGCACGCCAGCGAGGCGAGCAGGGTGTGTGACCGGAACGCAGCCACGAAGCACGGTCATATCGTCACAGTGATAGGCGCGAACGTCGGACAGACGCCGACCGTGACGATGCCAGGCGTCCGACGGAACACAACAACAGGTCCGTAGGCGGCCTGCGGGGTGGACCAAGCGCCGTGAACGTCGGTATCCCCCTGTCGCTGATCTCGTATGATGTGGTCTATGAGCGAGCAGCCCCAAAGCGAAACGACCACTCCGTGGGTCGTCGACGCTGAGGCGAGCGCCGAGGACAAAGCTGTGGCGCACGCCCGTGTGGAGGCGTTCATGGCGCGCCAGCGCGAGCGTGAGCGCACCGCTAGCGCCGCGTGATCTACGACTCCCCCGCTGCCGGTATCATCCTGGACTCGACGGCCCTGGCTGAACTGCCTGCCAGCTTTTTTCTGCAAACCCTGGTCAAGACCCACATCGAGCAAGACCGACGCGTCGTAGTCCCGGTCGTGGCTCTCTCTCACGCCGCCAACACCAGCCGCATCACCTACGCTCGCATCCACCACCGCGGCGTCACCACCATCGACTACACCGCAGGCATCGTCGACGACATCGCCGATCTCGCCCGCGAAGCCACCGGACCCGTCGCCCTCGATGTGCTGCATTGCGCCTATGAGGCGGTCCGGACCGGCTACTACCCGATCCTGACCGGCCAACCCCAGGCGTATGCCCATATCCCCCACGCTCTGCACCTCGAACCTCTCTGACCATCCGGCCAGAGGCACGGGGGAACGTGCGCACAGCTGATGTCAGGTCGTGTCCGCGTTCGCGGATCGAACGCCGGTTCGTGTACGCCCGAGGTCCCGGCCCTGCCAGTGACCCGCGCAAGTCGGCGTCGGAGCTCTGTTCTACCGACTGCCTGCTGCCCGATCTCGAACAGGTGCTGGGGTTCACCGCGATCGACGACTCCGCCGTGGCCTGCCGCAGGCTGCTTGAGCTCGGCGCGGGACTGGTGGCCGCGACCATAGGCGGCGACGGCGTGCTCGTCGCGCAGGGTGAACGCCGCACGTGCCCGCCTTCGCCACCGCAGTGGTGGACACCCTGCCGCAGCGTCGCCTTCTCCGCACGTTTCCTGGTCGGCGTGGCGGCGGACCGTGATCCCCGGCAGGTAGCTGTACTCGGCTGCGCCATAGCGGCATTGGTTGCCGGTGGACTCGCCAGCGACCACGGCGAATTCGTCCTCGCCGCCGCTGACGAGTTCGCCGCGGTGACACCCGTGCTCGCGACGTCCTACACCCCGCCGCGCTGATCGACCCGGCATCGAAGTCCTCGTGGTGCCGGACCTCGGGTGGACCGCCGGGCTGCACTGAGGTTTCGAGCGCAGATTGCCCCGCCACCGTGATTGCGCGCGGCAGCCCCACTACCTGCCTGTCGTTCCGGCGCTCAGCCCCTGCCGAATTGCCGCCATTCGGCCCATGCCTCGTCGAGCAACCCGGCCACGGCGTCATAGGTTTCCCAGGTGTCGGGGGCGTGATAGATCGTCTCGTATCGGGCGACCTCGGGAACAAAGCCGTAGGCCCGCAGATACGGCCCGTAGGCGGCCGCCGCGAACGCCTGTCCACGCGCGTTGAGATCACCGACATTCAGTTCACCGCAACAGTGGTCGAGCAGGTAGCGTCCCGGTGTCTTCGCCCGCGTGCGCAGCAGTTCCAGTTCGGGCCGCGGTTCCGGTTCCGGTGCGCCCCAGACGAGCACGGTCGGCGAATGCAGGTCGCGGGCCACGGCCCAAGCGTAGAACATGCCGATATGGGTGGCCGCCGCCGCGGGCGCCAATCCCAACTCGGAAGTCGAGTCCGTATGCCAGCCCGAATCGTCGTATGTCACCGAGTCCTCCACCTTGGATAAGTGCACATCGTGTCCGGATCACATGATCCCCGCGCTCCGATCATGCCTACCTCCACCGGCTCACAGCCCCCCGGGGCCGACGCCTCGTAACTCACGGCGATCGCCGCAGCGCGGTCGTGCAGGTGCGGCGCAGCGAAGAGGAGCCGACGGCACCTCCGTGTTGTCGGCCGCGCCCATAGCACTCACTCGGCGTGCCTGACGTCCTGGAAGCTCGCCTCCACCTGCGGTCTCCAGGAAACGTCCGCACGCTGACCTCAGGGCTCGACCGCGCTCGCGGATCGAACGCCGTCCGGTATGGCACGCCCCTGGATCTGCCAGTAGCCTCTCATGTCGGCGTCGGAGTTCTGAACTGCCGCCAGGGCGAAGCCACGGCTTCCGCAATCGCCGCCGCCTATCACATCGCTCACCCGATCTCGGCACACTGCACCTTCCGGCTTCGACTATCCGTAGACGCCCTTCTCGATGCCAGGCTCATCGAGATCCGGACCAGTCCACCAGAGTTCGCCGAACTCCGGGTACAGACAGATCACCGGAACTCGGCGCAAATCCCAGGGCGTACTCTCACCGGTCGCACCCTTGAGCCAGGCTTCGACTGCGGCCCGGGGACCGTCATCGTGTGCGGGGATCGCTCGACTCAGAAGGTCTACCCGTCGGCCGCTATATCGTTCCCAAGCAGGAATCTTCCTGGCTATCTTCGGGTCTGCCCGATCGGCGGCCGTGTAGAGCTGTCGACCCAGCTCGCTCACTCCGAAATCGCGATTGCGTGTATTTGCACCGCGGTTCCAGGGAAACTGGCCTCCGTTGCGTCCGGCAGGGAGCGTGTAGAGCAGGTAGACGTCGAGGTCCTTGACGCCGCGGTCGCCACGCACGTAGTGCCTCGCTCCACCTTGGACGAGACAGCATGCCAGCAGATCGGCGGCCCACTCGGGATGCTTCTGACGAAACTGCTGGTGATCCACCTCGGCGAAGTACGCGAGCCGACTCAGGTGCTCGTGTGTGAGCGGTAGAAAACTGCGCTCCGAGCGCTCATCGGTCATCCGACAAATACTGCCACCGCCAGCAGCCGAGTCGCGCGGCTTCTCGGCCCAGTTGAACCAATGCGTAAAGTACCGCGTGTATTCGATGCCGCCCGGGTAGCGAACGAAGGATCGCTGCCCGCGCGCGTAGGCCACCCGGGCCTCTCAGCGCTGGGCGGTGCCCGGATGCAGGTCGTGCAGGTTGCCGAGGACGACATCCTGGTTAGCCAGTTCGCGGTGGAGGCCTAGCCTGTGGCGGTTCCCGTAGACATGCTCATAACTTCCGTTCGTGCAATTCTGCAGACCGGCACGAAATTCGAGTCGACGCTGACCAAGCACTACTAGATCCCTGTATGATTTCGCAAGGAGATCGGTGTGGGTGTACTCACGCAGGGAGCGCCATGAACGGTGCAGATCTTGTCGCTTTTGTGGATGACCTGCGCGATCGCCTTGCGGCGGCCGCAGGCGAATCTGTAGATCTCACCGCCGATCTCAACGCCCTCGTTACCGATGCCGAGCAGGTCGCCGGTCTCTTGAGCAAACCGACAGGGACGGTGCCCGAAGCGAAGTGGCGGGCCGCTGTCACCAAATTCGAGCAGAGTCGCTCACGCGTTCTAGAGTTCCTCACAAGGGCGACCGCAGGTGCGCTTGCCGACACCCCGGTGTTCAAGGACGTGCTGGGCAACGCAGAGGAGATCGCCCGCACCGGCCTACGCGTGAGTTTCGACCTCGGGCCGGTCCACGTCGCCGCGAGTTCAGGCGTGCTCTACCTCGACCCTCCGAAGCTGGAGGGTGACGTCGTAATGCCCCCGGTCCCCATCGGGCCGTTCCCACTCGGCGCGGTCAACGCAACAATCGCTTCGCCGTTCGGCGGGAACGGGCCGTCGATGCCGGGCGGCGGTGTGCTGGTCCGGCTGGCCCACCCGGACGGCAGCGAGAAGGGCTGGGGCGGGCGGATCGAGGTCCCACTCCCGCCCGTGCAGGTCAGCGCGGCGGCCATTCTCGCGGTCGACGGCACGGTCCCGAGTTTCCTGGCGGTGCTCGGAATCGAGTTCGTCCCCCCGATCCAGTTGTCCTTCGGCTTCTCGCTGGACCGGGTCGGTGGGATCATCGGCGTCAACCGGACGATGTGGGTCGATGAGCTGCGAGCCGCGATCCGGACCGGTGCCGCAGCTGACGCGCTCTTCCAGGTTCGTCCGCCGAGCGATCCCGCAGTGTTCGCGACCACCCTCGACCGGCTATTCCCCCGCAGCAACGGTTCTCACCTCGTCGGTCCGTCGCTCAAGCTCTCCTGGCTCTCCTTCGGCCAGCAGGGGAGCTTGGTCGCTCTCGATGTCGCGGTGATCGTCGAGGTTCCGGTGGGACGGGTCGCCATCCTGGGCTCGGCACGGATAGCGATTCCGAACCTTCCGGCTGTGCTGAATCTCCGGCTGGATCTGCTCGGACTCTTCGACCCGGTCGAGCAGCTGGTCAGTATTGACGCCAGCCTCGTCGACAGTCATATCCTCGGGATTTTCGAGGTGTACGGGGACGCCGCACTGCGGCTGTCCTGGGGCAGCCAGCCATACGTCGTCATTTCAGTCGGCGGCTTCTTCCCCGGCTTCGACCCCAAACCCGCCAAGCTGCCACCGATCCGGCGGGTCGGCATGTCCCAGTCGGTGCCCGGCGGTGTTATAGCGCTGCGCGTCGAGGGGTACTTCGCCGTGACCGGCAACTCCCTCCAGATGGGTGGACGCATCGAGGCCGGGATCGATTTCGTTATCAAGGCGCACGGCTTCATCGAGGTCGACGCCCTGATCCAGTTCCGCCCCTTCCGGTTCCAGGCTCGTATAGCCGCCGGCTTCTCGGTCTCTGTAGAGGGATTCCAGTTCGGCAGCGTCCACCTTTCCGGGCAGGTCTCTGGCCCCGGCCCCATCGTCATCCAGGGCTCGCTGTCGATCTCGGTCTTCCTCTTCGAGATCTCCTGGGATCAGACCTTCACCCTCGGCTCGGGTCCCGCCGACGCGCTGCCCCCATCCCGGCCCCTGCTCGACATTCTTGCCGAGGAGCTTGGCAAGAAGGAGGCTCTTCGCGCCGCCAGCACCTCCGACCCGCATGTAGTTCTCGCCCCTCGCCCGCCGGCCACAGGGTTTGCCCTCGTTCCGCCGACAGGGACGTTGCAGGCCGTCCAGCGGGCCGCGCCCCTCGGGATCCCGCTCGACCGTGTCCACGGCCTGCCGCTCGACGGGAAGCAGGGCGCGCGAATCGCGGGCAGCGGAAACGACGTGCTCGATGGTTTCGCTCCCGCCAGCTTCCTCAACTTGACCGACGCCGAGTCGCTCAACCGCAAACCGTTCGAGGACCTGCCTGCCGGCAAGGTGCTGACCCCGGCCGATCCCCTGCTCACGGACTTCCCCAGCGTCGCCGAGATACGCAAGATCCACCAGATCGTCATCGACACTCGGACCGGTGCGACGCTCGAGGGCAAGAAGGCCGCCATCGTGGACCTCGCCCGCCTCGCCACGATGGTGGTCGCCGCACGAGCGGAGCCTGCGCTGTCCGACCCGACCCCGGTACTTAGCGCAGTGCGTGAGCAGTGGGTCGAGGTCGGCACCGGCACCATGCACCAATCGGCCACAGCCGCCCACGAGTTCGCCCGGGGCAGCACCGTCGCGGTGGCTGCCGCGGACCTGGCCGAGCCGGTCGACCTGACGGGGGTGATGTGAAGTGGACGAACCCACGGGGCGATACTTCGCCCGCTCCGAGCGGGCACTGCGCGCCAGCGGCACGACCGCAGCCGACGGCAGGCTTTCAGCGGCCATCGACATCGAGCTCACCGACCACAACGGCGTCGGCGCCAGGCAGATCCCCTCGCCATATCAGGTGATGGGGCCCGGCGACGTCGCCCGACTCGCGCCCGGCGCCGTCGTGCGCCGATTCCCCGCGCCCGGCTGCAGCGATGCCGAGACGAGCAAGCTCGCGTTCGTCGAGCTCGCGGCGATCGACCTGCCGTGGCGTTACACGCCCCAGCTGCCCGACGGGATGAAGCTCGCGCCGTGGATGGTGCTCCTGGTGGGCGTGCCGGGTGGGCACGGTCTCTCCCTACGCCCGGACGGCACCGTGCAGATCAGCGTCGCCGTCCAAAATGACCACAAGCTGACCGAGTCGGCTCTGTGGGCCCACGTCCATCAGGTCGGCGTATTCGAGCGCGCCCGGCTCCTCAGCCCCGCCAAGCTTGCCGTGCAAACCCAGTACAGTGCCGCTCTCGTTCCCGCGTTCACCGTGGACGGCAATCCCTGCTGGTCGGATACGCCAACTGAGCCCGTCGTGCTCCCCTGCTACGACCACTGGGAGTTTCGCACTGGGCCGGAGGGCGACTTCAAGGAGCTGGCTCGCCAACTACGGCGGGCCGATCTCGCCGAGCTGGCGTTGCGGGGTGGCCGACCCTTCGGCCGGGCAGACCTCGCCTATATCCCTCGCACCGGCGCCCCTCCGTCCATCCTTCCTGCGGGCGGAGCGCTGCGGGTGCCGTCCCGCTCGACCCCCGACCCTGCGGACGCGCCCCCGCCAGCTCTGGTGGCCAGCGACGTCGCCGCGCTCCAGACCTCGATCGCAGTCCCCGACGGCCGCGACGTGATCACCTCACCCGACTACCCCGGAGCGTTCACGGCCGCAGGCACGGTAGCCGCTCCGGCTGGCTGGATCACCCAACTCACTGACGACCCTCGGCTGCGCGGCGCCGCTGGGCTCGGCGCATGGAACGCCGCCGCCTGGCAGCAGCAGATCGCTGATGCGGCCGCGACCAAGCTGGGCGATACCGTCATGGCCGCCGAGCAGATCCGCAGCCTCGCGCTCGGTGTCGCCGCCAGCCGGTCGATGTGGCGGCGACGGGTACCCGTCGACACCGCGGCGGCGCTGCTGGTCCTGGCCCCCTCCTTGGCGCGGCTGCCGACAGGCAGTGGGGACACAGTTCTGGACGCGATCAGTGGACGTACGCCGCAGTTGTCGCCCGCGCTGTTCTCGTCGGCCGCCCGGCGCGCCACCCGGCCGGGACCTGCCCGCTCGGCGCAGGCGGCCGAAGGGGCGGCCGACCTAGGTGCGATGATCGGCCACGCTGCCCGCTGCCCGGACCCCAGCGTCCTACCGGACCCCTTCGAGCGCCTCGAGCCCGACCCGGGCGCCGACCGCCGCGCCGCGGCGAGGAAGGCGATCTTCGACAGCACCGACGATGTGGCACTTGCGACCGCGGCGGCCGAAAGGCTGCTCTCCGGCGCCGACGTCAACGTGTCCTGGCTGGCCGCGACACTCGATGCCTTGCGCCCCGGCCCCGACGGCCGCACTGACCCCGAGGCCGTGGATCGGGTGCTCACCGGAGACGGCATCCCGGACCTGGAGGATCCGACCAGTACCTGGCCCGAGGTACCCGACGAGCACGCGCCCGAATGCCGCCCTGTCGACATCCAGGGGCTAGGCCTGGCGGTCGCCAAAGCAATCGACCCGACCGTGCCGGTCCCCCCGGTCGCGCGGCGCGTCTTCGCGATGCTGCCCGGGGTGACCTCGATGGGCCCCCTCGAGGTGGAACCCGAGCTGGACCTGCCGCTGTGGAGCTTCCTGTCCACGGCCTCGCCGGACTGGATGCTGCCTGGGGTGGGCGACCTCGCCGAGCACGAGGTCGTCGGAGTCGAGACCAACCCGACGTTCGTACGCGCGCTGCTCGTAGGGGCGAACTGGCAAGTGGCATCTGAACTTCGCTGGCGCAACGTCCCGCTGGTGCCGCGTAGCTCTCCGCTGCGCAGGTTCTGGCAGCGAGAGCCCGGCACCCCGCCGAAAGGCAGCCCCAACGACGTCTACGACATCCGACCGGTGCGCTTCTGGGAGCCGGATGTGGCGCTCGGCGACGGCAAACTCTCACCCACCAACCGCGGGAGCGAGGCAGTCGTGGTGTTCAACACTCCACTGTTCCGGCGCTAC
The DNA here is from genome assembly GCF_045040005.1 of Nocardia sp. NBC_01377. NCBI lineage: Bacteria > Bacillati > Actinomycetota > Actinomycetes > Mycobacteriales > Nocardiaceae > Nocardia > Nocardia sp. NBC_01377. Next base: position 207,730 of record NZ_CP109567.1, on the reverse strand, counting down.
CCCACCACAGTCGTCTACTTGTACGACGCGCGGCCGACCGACGTCAGCCCACCCGACTGGGCACCGCCGGACCCGAACCTGCCGCTGCAGGCCACAAAGCGCGTCGAGCCGACGTTCACCGGCACGATCGGGACTGACGTGACGTTCTTCGGCTTCCCCGTACCCGCCTCAGCCCTTTCCAACCACTGGGTGGTGCTCGAGGAGCCTCCTGCCGGATACCGGTTCTACGCCGAGCCGCAACCCGATGTACCCGTACCGGCTGAGAAAGAGCACTCCGGCGACTACGCCCACCGCCGGTTCGCGCTTCCGGTCCGCGTCCTACTGGGGCCGCTGCTATGAACGCAGCGCACGCCCGCCGCAGTCGTGGAGTTGAAGCGATGCTGTCTCGTGCGACGAACCGGGAGGCTACGTGACCCGCGTCGAGGTGCTCGCGCCCCTGCGGCTCGAGACACGCTTCCTGCCCGACGAGGCGGGCGGGTGGACGCTGAAACTGCGCGTCTACCCCGACGATTTCTCGCTGGGTCGGCCGCAACCACGGCCGACGGAGCCGGAACTGTCGGTCCTGCGCGACGCCCTCAACTCGACCGCCGACATCGTCGACCAGCTCGCCGCGGCTCGGACGGCATACCGCGCCGCGGCGAGCGCGCTCGGCGCCCGCCGGGCCTGGTGGCTGTGGCGCATCGCAACCGTCCCCGAACCTGCCCCCACCGGCGCGCAGCGGGCCGTCGACACGGGCCTCCAAGGCGATCGCGAGTTCCTGACCTCGAAACCGGTCGGGCTGCCCGACGCCCTTGAGGTCTGGTTGCTGTTCACCGACGGGCAGCGCCGGTGGGCCGCCACGATGACGCCCGACCACGCGCAGATCCGCATGGACCTCGAGATCGATGCGCTCACCACTGCGATCTACGACAATCCGGTGTGGTGGCTCGACTACAGGCGCGCGACGGACGTCGGTTTGGCCGCCGAGTTCGCGCTCACCGCCACGGAAGCCGACACAATCGACACGCTCGTGGTCGTCGGCACCGGCAGCACCGATGCTGGCGACCTTCTCGCAGCCCATGCAGCCTCAGGCCGACTGGGGGTCCTCGACTGGGGCACCCCGACCAACACGATCAACGGCACGGCGACCACCCCCTTCGGGGAGGACCCCGAGACCTGGCTGAGTCTCCTCGACGCCACCGCAGCGAGCCAGCAGGGCAGCACCGCACTGCTGCGGGCATTCGGAGTGCCCCACGCCGAGCTGGCCGACTGGCTGCCTGTCCCCGGCGGCGACGAACTGAACACAGAGGCGGGCCAGCGGGCCGTGGAAGGCCTGTGGCCCGTGCTGTGGGGCCGGACGCTGCGCGATGTGATCGGCTCGCTCGGCGTCGAGCCGGCACTTGCCCGCTGGGCGGCGGCCCGGCTGGCAGTGCAGGGCCCGCTCCCACCGATCCGGATCGGCGAGCAGCCCTACGGCGTACTCCCCACCACCGCCTTCGAGCGATGGGTCCACGATCCGGCCGATGACCCCACCGACACCAGGCTCGAGGGCGCGGTCCTCACCTGGGCCACGCGCTGGCGGAAGGGCGCTGCTGCCGCTGCTGCCGCCTCGACCCCGGTGCCGCGCGTAGAGGCCGCACCTGGCATCGACCCGCACCCCGGAGCGGCACCGGCCATCGGCGCCAGCGCCGACGAGCTGCTCGCGCTCTACGGACGGCACGCACCCTCGGCCCACTGGCGCGTGCGCCCCGTCCTCGATCTCTCCCAGCTCCAGGCCATCCAGCTCCAGAACTGGTTGCCGGTCAGCTTCATCACCGACTACGACAGGGCCGCAGCGTCGGCCTGGCACGGAACGCCCCACCCCGTCGGCGCGGTCGCGGCGGCGGGTACTCGGCGCCACGTCCCCGGCCCGCCCCGCGACGCCTGTGACGATCCGGCAGTGCTCCACGAGATGCTCTGGGAGGAACCGGAGTCGCTCTACCTCAACGACCGACGGCAGCTAGGCCTGCTCGGCCATCTGGTCCGGGAGTCGATGATCGCCGCCCGGGCGACGATCGGCCGTGCGGTGCTCGACACCGAAGCCACCATGGCCATCGACCCGGCACGGCGGATCCCGCTCGACGATGACTTCCGGTTCGCGGTAATGCGCGGGACAGAGACCGACGTTCAGGCAGTGAGCGCGACGAGCCCGGAGGGGGAGCTGCTCGCCAACGCGTTCGAGCACACCCGCAAAGCGCTGCACCGGCTCGTGGAGCTCTTCGAGCAGGACCGCGATCGGGTGCTTCGCGCCGTGAAGGCAACTCTGGACACCGCCTCGTTCCGCGTCGACCCGTGGCTGACCGGGGTAGCGGCGCGCCGGGTTGAGCGCCTCGCGGAGTTCGGGGCTCCGTTCTTGCTCGGCGCCTACGGTTGGGTCGACCACCCGCACCCGTGGCGGCCGGGTGAACCTCAGACGCTCGCACCGGGGCCGACGGCGGCCGGATTGCTGCACGCCCCGTCGTACGCCCAGGCACAGGTGGCGGCGGTGCTCCGGGACGCGGCGCTGCGCACCAGTGACGAGGGCCGCTGGGACATCAACCTCACCTCCGCACGGGTGCGAGACGCGATCGAGCTGAGCGAGCGTGTCCGCCTCGGCGTCCACCCGTTCGAGGCCCTCGGGCTTCAAGTCGAGGCGATCGCGGGTGACCCCGACGTTGTGCGTCTGCTACGCAAAGCGTTCCCCACGACCCCCGACGACCTCGTTGCGGGCGGGGCCACAGTGCCCAACGACCCCACGCGCAGAGTCTGCGACGGACTCGCCGTGCTTGAGGCAGCTCGCGCAATGACCTTGCCCGCAGGGGTACCCGCCGACTTCGCCGAGAAGGTCGCACCGCTGGACGACGTCCTCGACACCTACGCCGACCTGCTGCTGGTCGACGGCGTGCACAGCCTGATGACGCGCAGCCCCGAGGCAGGCAGCGCTGCGATGGAGGCTGCGGCGGGTCTGAGCGCCGCGCCCGCGCTGTGGGGCATCCGCACCCCGCGCGAGGCCACGACCGTGCCCGTCTCGTGCTGGGTGGTGCTGCCGCCGGGACAGGGGGCGGGAGCCGACCCCGTCGCTGTCGCCGACCCGGCCTTCGCCGCGCTCGTACCAGCTGGCGCGCTGGACGACACTGGCCACCCCGATGTGGCCCGCGCTGCGGCGTTGCTCGGCGCCGCCGAGGCGCCGGCCACACCAGACAGCGACGAAGAAGACGCCGCGACGATGTCCGCCCTCATCCATGCGATGACCACCGACCTCGCCAAGCGCTGGCGCACCGTTGCCGACCTCGCCGAGGCCGACCTCGCCCTCGTGGCGGATGAAGCCAACCCGGTCACCCGCGAGGAATTGGTGCAGCTCGACCAACAGTGGCGGCTCAGCCTGCACCGCGAGCAACAGGAGTGGACGCACGAGGACCGGGCCCGACAAGCAGCGGAGGTCCTCACGCAGCGAACTCAGTCGATCGCGGGCGGTGCGCCCGGGACAGCCGCAGGCCTGCAAGTCGCGATCCGCGAACTGGTCGCACGGCCCGACTTGCCGGTCCTGCCGGTGGTCGACCGGAATCTGCTGCCCGGCTGGATGCCCGACCCGGACGGAGCCGTTGAGTGGCTGGAAGTGGTGGCTGCCGTCCGCCCCCGCATCGCGCAGCTCGAGGCACACCAGCTGACCGCGGCCCACCCGTGGCCGGCCTCCGTTGAGGCACCGGGCGGCAACCCGTGGTCGCCGGATGGCGCGGTCCAGGTGGCGTACGGGCCAGGGCTGGTGAGTGGCGACGTCACGGTCGCGGTGGCGGTGCTCGATTCCTGGGCCGACTCGGTGCCGTCGAACCACCATGTCACCCAAGCTGCATTCGGGTTCAATGCGCCGAAGACCCGCGCCCCGCAGGCCGTCCTGCTGGCGGTCCCGCCGGCCGTCGATGTGCCGCTCAGCGACGACGCAGACGCTCTCGTCGGCGTCGTAGTCGAAGCTCGCGAGCTGGCATTGGCCCGCGCAGCCCGCCCTACCGACCGCAACGGGCTGCCCTGGGCGACGCCGTCGCCACTCGTCCAGCTGCAGACGCCGGTCAACTTCCTGACGGGGTGGTCCTGATGACGATGATGCGGCGGGGCTGGCTCGAGCCGGGGCGGACCGATTCTGCGATAGGGCTGCGCGCCGAGGTCGCCGACCCCGTGTGGTTCCTGGCCAGGCAGTGGGAGCTCGGCGAGTTTCAAGGTGAGGACGCCGCCTCCCCCGCGGTGGTCCGGCTTGCCCCACAGCATCACCCGCTGCGCTACGACCCCGACCGCCCCCACCTCGACCCGACTGTCATCCCAGGTGAAGCACTCATCGAGGCCGAGCCGGGCGACTGGTGGACGATCGGACGGCGCGTCCGGATCGGCCGCGCCGTCACCGCCTCCCTCGACCCGGCCGACGTTGACCGGTATCGGTTCGGCGAGCTCCCCGTGCCGTACGACCGACTCGCGGATGCCGTCGATGGACGCGCCGTCTTCCTCAGCGGCCTCCTCGCGGGCAACCCGGTATGGGCGGAGGTGCCCTCACCGCCGACAGACCGGTTCTCCACCTCCGCGCTCACTCATTCAGCTGCGTTCGCAGCTGGCAACGCCGCGCTCCGCGTCGAGGGGCACCGCGGCGGGGACGTCGACTGGTTCAGTGTGGACGTCGACCCCCACCCACCGGTCCGGCTCGAGGTCGACGCTCCCGAGCCGACAGTGCGACCGGTGGTTCCGACCCGGCTCACCTTCCCCGGAGCGCCACACCCGCGCTGGTGGCAAATCGAGGACGCGAAGGTCGACGTGGGCGGATTCGCCCCCGACCGGTCCCACCTCGCCACGATGCTGCTCTGCGACCTGGCGGTCGCCCACGCCGAGGACTGGTTCGTCTTCCCGGTGCCGCTCGACCCGGACCTGAGCAAACCCTCATCAGGGGTGCTCGCACGCCTTGGGGCGACGGTGACGGTCACGGATTCCTTCGGGGAGCCCTACAACCTGGAACCACCCCCCGAAACCTGGTCGCTGTACGCCATACCAGGTCTGGCGCCGACCGACCTCGTGGTCTGGCCAGTGGCCGTGGCACCGCAGGCCGGTCCCCTACTCGACGACATCGTGATCGGCATCGACGAAGACGCCAACCTGACCTGGGCAGCCGAACTGCGGGCCGACGGCCTCGAGTTCCTCCCCGATGTCGCGACCGACCAAGCCGTCGCCGAAACCACCCGGACCGGCACCCGAGAGTTCCACTACCTGCCGATGACAACCCTTCCCCAGCACTGGCACCCATACGTGCGCCACCCGGACTGGCGCCAAGCGGTGCTGGCAGACCTGACCGGCCCGGTCCCCCGACCTCGCCCCGGGCCGGTCTCCCGAATGATCGGCGGACCCTCCGGACATGGTGCGGGCCGCGGCCACACCATGTCCGCGACAGCAGTGCCCAGTTCCGGGATCAGGCTGCGCCGCCGCGCGATGCTCGCCCGGGACACCCTCGGTCGGCCGGTCCTGTGGGTCGAGCGCAGCGTCGTACCCGTCGCCGGGCCACCCACCTCGCACCTGCGCTGGGACGTGATGGCCGAGGCGCCGCTGCAGGAGGAACGGCCATGACCTGGATCAACCTGCACCTCGTCGACGGCATCCCCCGGCCGACGACGGTCGACGCCGTCGAAACCGAGCTCTGCGCACTCAGCACCGACTTCGCCGCCGGATGGGCAGCCGTGCAGGCGCAACACCCTACCGCCACCCTTAACTCACTCTTCGCAGGGCCGGGCGGGCTCTCGGCCGAAGCGATCACCGACCTCGCCGACGCCGCCCGGATGTCAGGTTCCGAGCCGCCAGACCTACTCCGCTGGCTCACCATCGAATGCCCCGACGACCTGATCGAGGAACTCCTGCCGGTGTTGCAGCAGCTGCGGCTGGTCGACTGGGTCGAGCCGCGACCGGTGTCCGTACCAGCGTCGCGCGACGGCGTCGTCTCGTGGGGGACAAACCCGAAAGCGGTCGGTAGCCCCGCAATATACGGCTCACCGTTCGGCGTCGACACCCTCCACGCGTGGCGAGTCGACGGCGGCACCGGTCTCGGAGTCACGGTAGCCGACGTCGAACGCGGCTGGTTTCTTGGTCACGAGGACCTGCTGACGGCCAAGATCACCAAGTACTCGGTGTTCAGCGAAGCCAGCCCGGGTACCCACGGCACCTGCGTGGCCGGCGTCCTGGTTGGCGCCGACAACGGTGTCGGCATCGTCGGGATCTGTCCAGATGCCGAACTTCTGCTGGTCACTCCGATACGGGCGGACGGGGTCAACAACCTCGCAGTTGCAGTCATGGTGGCAACGAAGGCGGTCGGGGCGGGCGGCGTCGTCCTCATCGAGCAGGCAGACCCCATCAAACCTCCTCCAGAAAACGGACCTCACGTACTGGTGGAGGTCGAAAGGGCGGTCCACGAAGCGATCAGCAAGGCCACCCAACTCGGCGTCACCATCATCGAACCAGCCGGCAACGGCAGCATCGATCTCGACCACCCCCCAAAGTTGACGCCACTGCCCGGCTGGGGCTTCAGCCCGCTCGACCTCACCCTGCCGACAAAAAAGGACTCCGGGGCGATCGTCGTCGGTGCGGGCACCCCGACAGTGATCCCGGCCGCGTGGCGCCCGCATGACTCCACAACACGTGGTTCGCGAGTGGACTGCTTCGCACACGGGGCAGGCATCCCAGCGCCCACCACCCCCGGATCGTCTGACTTTCAGGAATTTGATGGGACTTCGGCTGCGTCGGCGGTCGTAGCCGGCGTCGTCGCCTCCATGCAGGGGATGGCCTTGGCCGCAGGCCAAGGACCACTGCACCCAAACGAGGTCCGCAACCTACTTCGCGACCACCGCCTCGGCACGCCGCTCGCGCCCGGGTTCACCGGAATCGGGTCGTCGATGCCGGACCTGCGCAAGATCGCCCGCGCCCGAGGTTGGGCACGGGCATTGCCTGTGGCGGCAGTGCCAGTCGCTGCCAACGCGGCACTTCTGGTCTACCTCGACGACGAGGACCACGTCGTGCGTCGGCACTACACATCGTTCACTGGCTGGGGCTCACCTCTGCGGGTCATCGACCGCGGCTACCTGTTGCCCGCCCAACCCACCGCGGTGTCCACGGCCACGCCGGGTCGGCTCCTGCACCAAGCCCTCGCGAGCGGGCCCGGTGGCCTTCACCGGGCGTGGTGGGACTCGAATCTGGGCGAGGAACCGTTCACACTCATCCCCGCATCCCGCGATTTCGCTCCCGGCACCACAGTGGCGGCCGTCGACGCCGGTGCCACCGACTTAGTGCTGGTCGGGATCGACGCAAAAGCCCGGCTGGCTATGGCCCTCCCAGCAGGCCCGGCCTACCCAGGCAGTTCATTCACCATCGGCGGCCCGGCTCTTTTTCGCATGACCACCGGGCCGGTCGCGGTGAGCGTCGCCGCCGGCCACGTCGAGGCCTTCGCGGTCGCCGACCACGGCACCCTCGTGTGGTGCCACGGCGATGCGCCCTTCGAGGATCCCTGGCAACCACCGGTCGTCGAGCCCACTCTCACCTCTTTCGTTCCGGGTGCCCGGCTGGCAGCGCTATCCGTCGACGGACAGGTCCTCGTCGCGGCGGTCGGTGTCCAAGGCTGGCTGCACGCGGTCCAGGTCGACCCCTCGCAGGGTGGTGGCCCAACAGCGTTTTCCACCCCGGTGGTCATCGACACCGCAGCAGCGATAGCAGCCCAAGGACCGCTTGCACTGGCCCGCCTCACCTCGACGGACTCCGACTTGGTCCTGGCCTTCGGTGTGGACACCGACGGCGCGGTGCAGGTCTCGGACCGGCCAGCCGCGGGCGGCGACTGGTCTCCGATGCGCAGGATCCCATCGCCCGTGAAGGCCAGTCCCCTCGGTGGTGTCGTGGCGATCACCATGCCCGAGCGCGGGGTCATGGTGTTCGCAGTTGGCGTTGACGGCAAAGTGCTGTCCGCTCAGTCCCTGACGCCCGGTCATTGGGATGGCTTCGCGCCGCTTCCCGAGGGGCTGTCCGCGCCGCCGATCCCACCGGATCCCTCACCGCCGCCGACCCCAGGTTCGCCGCTGATTTCGGCGGCATTCAAGGGTGAGCCGATCCTCGAGGCCATCGCTGCCAACACCGACCGGATCTCTCGGACCCGCAACACCCCCAGCTCCGCGGTCGGCAAGATCCAGCACGCGCTGCTGGTCTGGGACCCGGGTGCGCTCCCGGTGCACGGTGAGGATCAGAAGTACGGCGACGAGACCGCGGCTGCCGTACGCCGCTTCAAGGAGATCGCGCTGAGCGTCGCGCCGACGCAGGTCATTGACGACGTGGGGCCGGCTACCGTCCTGCAGTTGGACAAGATCCAGGCCGCGAGCGAGGGCCTGCTCGGCAAACAGACAACCCTGCGCTTTTTCACCGAGTACGGCGAGGTCGCGGGCGGCCTAGCGTTCTCGGTCACGACTGCCGAGGCGATCAAGCTCCTTACCACCGACGCCGCCGGGAGGGCGAGCGTGCACCTCACCGCACCCGGACGGGTCGAGCTCGACACCGGGTCCGCGCTCAACGCAGTGGGGAACCTGTTGGGGCGCCCGTGGCCGCCTCCGGCCGGGTTCCCGGACGCCCCTGTGCTGACACCGGCTGCGAACTCATCGGTCATGGTCCAGCCCGGCGACGTGCTCGACATCGTTGTCGCGACCCGGGTGAACCTGACCGCACAGCTAGTCTCCCCGCTCACCGGCACACTGCGCGTGGACGGCCAGGGCGTCGCGATCAGCGAGACGGCTGGCTCGGTCACCCTCGCGCTCCAGGCGACTGGCGGCCGAGCGGCGACGGTCCTGGTGGACCCGCTGGCACCCGCTATGGCACTCCCCGATCTCCCGCCGCTCGTCGGTTGGACGCCGATCGGCACCTACACGGTCCGTCCCGGCGACACCGAGGAGGGCCTCGCAGAGCTGTTCGTCGGCGACCCAGCCGGGTACGCCGAGATCAGCGACCATCCGCCGGTGCCCGGCGAGCAGCTGACCCTACCCGTCACCCCGGGATGGCTGCGGCTGGCCACCCATTCAGTGTCTGCGCCTGATCCGGTCCCCTGGTTCACGGTCACGCCCGACCGGATCGTCGCGGCCATGCTAGCCAGCGGCGATCCAGAGTCAGTGGTGGATGTGACGGGGGTCCTCGACCGGCCCCCAGCGCCCGGCATCGACGCTGGCACAGACCTGTCGGCGCGAGCTGAGGCGCTGGTCGTGTTGCTCCAGGGGGCACCAGTTGGTCCCGACACGGAAGTCGAGGAGAGCGCGTGATCATCACTCTCGTCTGGCGTCCCGCCGACCACCAACTGCTCCAAAACGTCAGCTTCGAGTGCCGCGAGGACGACGTGCCTGTTGCGACGACCGTCTCGCCAGGGCGGGCCCAAGCGGACGTCTCCGACGTCGCCTCGTCGCTTCGCCTCACTCTCACGTTCAAGGCCACCGTCGGGACGATCACGGCCGAGGTGCTGCGCATCGAACAGCTGTTCAAACGATCACCGCTCGCGTCGGCACAACTACCGTTCTTCGACGCGGTGAGCTACACGGTGCTCACCGGGCCGAGCCGGAACACGATCGACGGATTGCACCCGCTGCTACGCGGTGGCGGACAGAGCTGGTCGGTCGGGACGTCGCTCGTGGACGTGACGGGCCTGATACCCGTCTTCGGCCAGCAGATGGCCCGAATGGCGCCGCGCGCTGGCGGCGGTCATCTCGCCTCGACGACGCGGATCTTTGCGCGCACCGACGACGTGCTGCCACAGCTGTGGATCGTCGCAACGCCCCACGCGTGCCGGGGTGCAGACGCGACCGACGTTCTCTGCTTCCTGGGACCCAGCCAGAACCACGGGACACCACCGCCGCTCGCAGAGCAGTTCTCGGTCTTGGCCACTACCGCGAAACTGGTCGCGCACGGCGCTGTGATGTTCGGCGGCGGCACGCCAGACGGCGGCGGAAACACCCCGCCGACCCCTCGCCTGATGGACCGCTTCACGCCAGGCAATTTCGTCCTCGCCAACGGGTTCGAGGCCGCCCTGGTCGCCAGCGGCAAGCACGCGGTGTTCGCGATCCCAGTACCGGCCAACAAGTCCCACAATGTAGCCGCCACCGCCGCCCTTCCCGGGTTGCTTGCTGACGTACACCGGCTCGTCGTCGCTTTAGGCGATGCCCACCCGTCGAGCGGGAAGAAGCTCGTCAAGCCTCAATTCGCTTTGGCTGCGTTCAGCAGTGGCGCGCTCGCCCTTTGGGGCGAGCCGGATCCGGGGCATCGGGGCCCCCTCGCGCCGACCACACGCCGACCGGGGGCGTTGCGGGCCGGCCCCGACGCCTACACCGACCTGCTGCTGTTCGAAGGGCTCGACACCACCGCACACCTCAACGACCTAGCCCGCAGTGGTTCCACCCGAGTGGTCTTCATCGGCTACGCCCGCGGCACCGTGGCCGTACCTTTCGCCAAATCAAAGCTGATGCCGAAGCTCACCGGCCGGGTCAGCCGGCTCCCGCTCCCCTCGACCGTGCCAGGCGAGAAGGAACCAGAGTCGGCGCCGCTCGACCAGCTCAAGGTACATAGCCCCAGCCTCGCCCACGCACTCGCAGCCCTGGCGGCGCCGCCAGCGCTGCCGAAGGACCTGTTCGTCCTCAAACACCATCTGTGCACGTGGTCGGGCGACGACGAAGGCATTTCCGGGGCTCCCGAGCAGCACTTTCTCCTCCAAGCGCTCAAAGGGTCGAAGCTGCGCTGATCAGCCCGACCAGTGCGCGGAAGCGCTCACAGCTCCGATCGGAGAACTGAGGATAGAGCTTGCGCCGACCCATGACGGAAGCTTCCAATACTCGCTTCCGATCTGCCTGAGCGAATTGACCCGGGGCGGTGGGGATCCGGGTAACGAGCTTCGGAATACTCAGGGTCATCTGCGCGACGGGACAAAGGTAACCGGCGCTATGTCGGGACATTTGCCCTCGACTGCGACCGCGGGCCACAGTCGAGGCTAGGTGATGGGCGGTGGCGGCTGCCACCGCCCATCGCCCAAGGTGGGCGTTCATTTTGTCACGTGATGCAAGATGATCTGCTGAGATCCAGGCTCATGCCCAATTCGAATCGATCTACTGCCCGTCAAGGTCGACCACGCCGGGCTCGTTCCATCGGTCTGTCCGATCGAGTGAGTCGAGAAGCCGGAGCAGCGCCGCTGTCTGGAGGTGACCGATATTTCCGTATCCGTAGTTGGTTCGGATATTTCGGCTGATGGTGGCGAAATCGGCCGATGTCTTCTTGCGGAGGCGGCCGGTCGTCCCGACGGTATCGGGCGCTTTCAGCCCGAGAGTGTCGAGATAATCCTCGACCCACCTGTTTGCCTCGGCGGGATCTTCCGGCACACTGCTGATCGCCACATCCATGTAGTGGGTTTCAGCGAACTTGACTCCGAGTGTCTCTTCGTCCTTGGCTCGGCGTAAGACGAGGCGCTGCTTGGCATCGGCCGAAATGCGAACGGGTGCTGTTCCCCAGTCTGCCGGGCGACGTTTCGCGGATTTGTAGGCCTCCTCGACGGCGGCCCGAAGCCGGTCGTCTTCGCGCCGTTGGAGTTCTTCGGCGCGGGAGGTGACGACGCGTCGACGAGATTTCGATGTGCCCGACACCGACGACTCTGAAGGAGCCGACCGGGATGCGGGGTTGGCACTGACGATCGGCGCCGCAAGGGCGGCGCTGACGTCCGGAACGGCGGGACGTGTCTCCTCCACCGTCTCGACGGTTTCGGCGGGCGGGGTTGTGATCTCGGTAACCGAGGCAGCGGGACGCGGCGCTGCCTTGCTTGGCGCTGTGGGTTTAGCGTCGGCGTCGGCAACTGCTGTCTCGGCGCCAGTGCCGAAAGTGCCTTCGAGCACGCCTTTACGTTGCAGAGCCATCACAAATCTCCCTTCTCAGCGATAGCTCCTGTCGCCCAGGGCGACAGATCAGTCCCCCAGGCTTTCAGCCAGCGCTCTTCAAGTTCTTTCGCGTCGGGATGCCCGATTTTGTCCAAGGTCTTCAGTAGCAGTGCTTCGCCGACCTGGCACAGTTCGGCAGCAGCGCCGCGGTCTTGTCGTTCGGTCAGAAATCTCGACACGGGCACTCGGTAGCCTTGTGCGAGGGGGACGACGGTGCGGCTGGACACACGCGGCTTCCATACCTCGATCTTCACCGCTTCGTTGCCTGAGTCCTGCTGTGCTCGCAAGTCGGCAATCTCAGCGTTCGCGACCCGGCTCTGCGGCCGATAGGAAGTGAAGACCAGTCCGATGTCCTCGAGCTCTGGATTGCCCCAGTTGTCGCGGACATCGCGGGCGAAGGTGAGAGTGTTCGCGATGGCGTTCATGCCGAAAGGCTCTGCGGTGGTGAGCACGATGTATCGACGCATTGCCTTGAGGAAGGCGCGTGCCAAGTCCGAACCGCCGGGCAGCATGTCGCCCAGTACAAGATCCCATCTCCGATTAGGTGCGATGCCTTGAGGTTTCGATGGATTGTTGAGGGCCTTGTCGAGTCGATTCAGGTCAGAGAAGTTCCATCCTCGACTGATGTCTTCCATCGGATTGTGTGTTGGCACTATCGCTAACGTGCCGAGCCTTCCTGGGATGAGCGGGCCGCCCCTTTGGAACTCTGCAGCTGCGTTGTAGGTCCAGGGGACCAATTGAAACGCTTCATCTATGACGCCATCGGTATCTGCTTCGAGAACCTCGACCATAGTGTCGCGGTCAGGCTCCATCACTTGCTTTCCTCCGAGTCCGATCTTGCCGGTCGGAACAAGTTTTACTTGACTGTCCAGTGCGATAGAGAGGTTTCCTTGAGGGTCTCCGTCGAGAGCGAGGATGTTGAGTCCGAGACGGACGCCCGCGTCGGCGATCAATTGAGTCAGGCTCGTCTTTCCTGGTCCACCCTTTTTCCCCAGGATTGCTACGGAGTTTTTCGGATCGTTGATTCCATCCCGTATCCACGCGGATGGCGGAAGTTGCGCTATGACTTCAGCGCGTTCATCCGTCTCGACCTCTGTCATCCGCTATTCCCTTCCTTCGAAACACGGACAGTACGAGCATGTTACCGAGTTGACAGAGGATCGCACGCACGACACGCCGTTAGATCTCTTACATCTAACCTCGGTCGCGATGGCGCATCTCGAACGCATGCAAACTAGCCGGTTGAGCAGACATCTCGCGAGATGCATCTCGTTGGAAGGCATCTTCCGAATCTAGTTGTTAGAGTCACTGTTAGAGTCACTGTTAGAATGTTATAAGACCAGTTCAATGGCATTTTTGGTTCACTTCCTGTGGTGACGGATTCAGAGTCGGAGATCCGCACCTTGGGTCGCACGCTTGAATTCTGTTCCCTGTTGGCACCTGAAATCTCCGGCCGAGCCATGGTGGGGGAGTGGAAATCTCGCGGGTGTGTCGCCCAAAAATAGGCATTCGCGCCGTCGTCTCCGTGCGTCGACGGCGGGTAGACACGCCCAAGCGTGGTAGGCGAATTCCAATTACATCACGTGATGATTCGGACCTATACATAGGAGGTGCGAGTGGAGTTCAGATCCGTCAGCGGGCCAGGTGGGCGGTCTCGTCGATATTTCCAGATCTGGTTGTCCGACAGGCTATTTGGTGCCTGAAGCGCCCCAAATGCTCGTCATCATCGCACCTGAGCAATCTCAGATTCGTCCGAACTCAACGATCATCGAATCTTCGGAGAACCGAAGTGCTGGCCGACTGTCAGACACGACTGGTTCTCCCAGCCACGAGGGCCTATCGCGCCCCCAGGCAACAGCGGCGAAGCCAGCGACAGTCTGTCCACCTTGACCAGAAGCAACCTGTCTGCGGCCGTGGAGCGGCCCGCTACAGCGGGGTTCCGAAAGTTCGCCGTTCGCGCGGAGCCGGATGCGACAGATTTCAATGCACAGATCGAAGGGTGCCCGAGGTCATAGTTGCCGGGTTGCGGCCTCGGCCGTTGGAGGTCGGTGCGACGCCTGACCTCCAATGCCCTTGTCCTCGACTGCCGAGAATGCTTGGCCGGCGTTGTGGGGGGCAAGGGGACCCGTCGACGGTACGGGTACGCGGTGCTCCTGGGACAGCGCATTCGCCCCTGCGAGAACCCGCGCGCCCAGGGTCCGAACGCGATTGAGATCCCGACCGCAACCGAGTTTCTCTTCAGCGAGAGACGCGGCGCCATCGAAACCCGGGGGACCTTGGTGCGGCGGCACCACAGGGGAGATCGCAGAACTGTGCCTGGTGTACAACTCGTGCTTGTTCCACACCGGCCCCCGTTGGTCGTTCAGGTCATCGGCACATCCCGCTCGTCGGATTTCGTCGCCCATTACCAGGGGAGAGGATCGGCTTTCCGCCTGCACTGTCGGCCTGAATCCCCCGGCAGCGCTTGCTGTAACCGCATTAGCACTCTTCCGCACACCTGTCCGGAAATGTACTAGGGTCCTGAAAAGGACGGGAAGCCGATTGGCGAGTGAACTCAGCGCCTAGTGTCTGGTGGATCCGGATGCTGCGATCGGCTCGCCACGGGAGTGCCACCGTGGCGCCGGGACAGGATGTGCTGATCCAATACGGCCTGCCCGGGTGGCCGAAATCCGGGAAGCCTGGTTTGGCACCGCCCCGGCGACCGCACTGGATCTCTCCGCGGACCCGGATGGCGTGTTCTGTGTCACCGCCGACGACGTCGAGATCATCGAAGTCTTCGACGCCCGCGACCCGGCGACCGATACCGTCGCGCGGGATTGACCCCGGCAGTGAGTCCGCTCCCGCGCACGGGGGATTCACCAGCACGACTGCCACCGACAGACTCCACCCTGGACTATCTCGGCCGCGATCGAATCGGGACTGCTCACGCGGGACGGCATTGGCATACGGAACCGCGCAGTCGGGAGTTCGGCGCTTTGTTCGGTCACATCGCTGCACTAGCGTCGCGAGTCGGCATGCCAAGGCCGTAAAGGCACGCAGGCCCGTCAGCGACACGGGTTCTTGCTGTGCGGCAGGTGCGCCGATGTCCGTAGCGCGGAGCTACGCCCTGCGGCGATGCGGGTCGATCCGATGCCAGAGCGTCGTTGCCAGAGCGCGGTCGGCTGTCCACTGATGATCGTTAGGGTGTGTCGTGATCCACTGTCTCCAGGTGAGTGGGTCAGCGAGAGCGCCGATGTCACACATTGGAGGCAGCAGTTTCGTGTTCTCGACGGCTATGTCGGCCAGTACGGTCTCGATGCCAGGGAACAGCTCGTCGTCGACCCGCGTCAGGACCAAGCCCACGTGGTGGACTGCTGTAGCGCCGCCGCTGAATTCGGCGGCGCTATATCGCTTGTCGATGTTGGTCAGGATCGTATTTGTCGGAAGCTGCGAGATGCGGCGCACGACGTCATCGTCCGCGGACTGTCGGCCGTGGGCGAGGTCACCGAAGGCGGCTTCATCGAATGCTTCGATGAGGTCGATGTTCGGGTCACGATGATCGAGGACTCCGACTATCTCCGGCTCGACGTCGCGAAAGGTGTCGAGCCAGCGACGTGAACCGGGATCCCAGTCGGCACCGAATCTTCGCCGTCCGCGGGCTGCTACCTCCGTCATCACCAGGGCCGCGGCCGCGGCCTCACTGTATGGCTCCGAGGAGTTCCGATCCTGTTCCCACCTGTCGAATCCTTGATCGAGCCACTCGAGGAGCTCTCCCCGTTTCTCTAGCGACTGCCGGTAGCTGCGGTAGGGCTCAGAGTAGGTAGCGTCGATGTGGTCGACGACCAGCGTGGGATCGAAGTTGGCACAGCCGAAAACGGCGTCGACGAGATCGACGATGAGGCCGCCGGCCAGGGGAGCGGTGTCGACAACAACGACGTCGAAGCGCTCGCGGGCCGATTCCAGAAGTGCGCGTGCCCATTCGACGTTCAGGCTCGAACCGGGCCGACCGGCACCGGCGAGGACCGATAGTGTCCCTGCCCTGTCGAAGCGATGGACCATCACAGCGTCGTTGTCCAGAACGTCGTCGGCACCGCGATCGGCGCTCTCGCGCACGGGTAGGGCCGCACCGCACAACCAGCCGAGATTGGACTGTTCGTCCATGTCGAGCAGCAGGACTCGCAGCCCCTCGGCGGCCAGTGCCGCGCCGATATGGCGAACCGTCGTGCTTCGCCCGGTCCCTCCATGGTGACTGATCGCGGCCACACAGATCCCGCGACCAGGCCCAGCGGGACGCTGCGAAGAAGTAGGCGAGGATTGTCGTCGTGACTTTTCGGCGATGCGGAGATCGCGGGCTTCGACGTATCCACCAGCATCCGCGGCGCGACGGCGATTCTTGCGGCGGTGGCGCTGATTGCGAGTCATGACGCACTGATCCCTTACCTGCGCTGTGTGTCCCGCATCCACCACGCGCTGAAGGTCAGCAGTCGTTGGGGTCGGATTCTTCCGCTCTGAATCAGAGCTGAACCTTTGTCCTCGGCGCTGACGATGATGCGGGCATCGTGATCAGCTCGGACTGGCGTCGACTCGCCGGTCATGATTCTACAGACCGACCAGCGGATACACGTCATCGACCTGGTGCCGCCCGGGGACATGTCTGGGAAGACATCGCCTGCTGTTGCGTGTGCGGGGAGGTGTCACAGCAGGTGGGGGTTGGTGTGTGTAGCCCTCGGTGGTAGCAACGCTGAACTCGCCACCTTCCGCAGCCATGCCCTCGCCCGACTCGCGGCCCAGCAGCCAGCACATCCAACACCTACGCGCGGCAACGGCGGTCAACGCTTCCACCGGAAGCGCCTTCGGAACAGTGCAGGTGCGGGACCGATCACCAGTGCTTCAAGCCGCGATGTGGAGGCTGCGGGGACCGCAGCGTGCTCGTGGTCAGCGGGTGGCGGTGTAGAGGTCGGCGGCCGCGAGGAGGCAGCCGGCGAGTTTGCACGCCTGGGCGACCGTGAGCGGGGTATGGGATCCGGGTAACGCCAGATCCAGGAACACCCGCCGGGTGTCGGCGACGTCGAGCGCGAGGACCTGCACCGAAACCGCGGACTCCAGCGGGAGCGGGCCCTCGGTGTACACGAGCAGGGGCATGTTGGTATGCCGGATCCCGTCATCGAAGGTGTGGTCCTCGACGCACCATGTCGGGCAGCCGATCCCGGACGGGAACGTCGCGTCGTGCAGGTCGGTGGCGTGGAGCAGGGTGACCGCGGTGGCGCGGGCCTGCCAGCGGTTCAACCGGACCGCACCACGCCCGGGCTTGTCCAGATGGATCGCGGTGTCACGGCACCCGTCGACATCGACAGCGACGACCCGCGTCACGACCCGGTCACCGTCCTCGGCGCCCGTTGATCCGGCCACCGGCACCGACATCGACGGCCCTTGATGCACACCGTGACCGGATCTACCCGGATCCAGCGACATATGCCGAATACACCACGCGGGACACGACAGCACCTCAGCCATCACGTCATCCCTCCCCGATCGCTGTCGACGCACCCTCGTCGACGACATATCCCCGCCCCGAGCATAGCCACCCCGCCCTCACCGTGGCGCCCCAGTTTTCTCGACCGGCCCACGCCCGCAACGCATTCCTGATCGAGGGTGGCGCCCGCTGGTCGGCCCTGTGACATCTCCGGTGGTGTCGGTGGGTGCTGTCAGAATCGCGGGCGAGCCCCGCAGGCCGGAGGAGAACAAGATGGCCACCACTGCCGACGACGGTCCCACCGTGCGCCTGGTCACCCACTGACGCCGCTGTGGTGGGTGGCTGCTCTCACCGCGATCGGTCACCGAAGGAATCGGACCGACCTGCGCGATCAGGGAACGGGCCGAGCGACGTGCCGCGACCGCACCCGAATTGACCCTGTTCGAGGTCGCAGCCTGAGCCGAACAGCCGCCGCACGAGGGCTGACGTGCTGGTCCGGGTGGCCGCGGTGATCGTGCCCACCGACCCGAACAGGGCCGAGACCATCGCCGATCACGCCGAGGCCATCGCCAACAACATCACCGACCCGTGGCGGCGGGCCGGCGCGCTCGCCCGGGTGGCCGCGGTGATCGCGCCCACCGACCCGAACAGGGGCAAATCCTTTCTGGCCATCGCCTGGGCGGAATCCAGTTGGGAGATCCCGCTCGCCGCACTGCGAATTGTCGACTCCTCACTTCTCCGAGATCTCGTGGCGGAGCCCCTTGATGAATGGTGACCTGGAAATTTGACATGTCATGTATCTAGGTAGCCAGTTTCCGACTTCCTCTTCAGGTTGATGCCCGATAATGCGCGTTAGCGGACATCAATCACACGAAACACCCAGTCGGACAGATTTTTTCGCGCGCTGAGGCGCCGGGCACGATCGCCCCAAGGGGGTATCTATTCGGTGCTGATCGTCCGGGGCCGGAGATCCGAGATGGCCGAGGGTTTTCGTTACCAGGCTTCGGTGAATTCACGCTCGGTCTGGTCGATGATGCGGTCGACGAGCTGGTCGATGGTGGCGTGTGGGTGGCGTGGTGTGAGTCCGGCGATGACGGGGTCGGAGTTGATTTCGAGCACGACCGAGTAGGGGCCGTGTGCCCAGGTGATGCGGGAGACGCCGGTGTCGGTGGCGATCACTTTCGCGCCGGAATCGAGGGGGGTGCGGGCTGCGTGGGCGAAGGGCGTGTAGGGGCCGGTGAGGATTTCCGGTCGTGTCCCGTATTCGGCGTCGGCGCGTGCGTCTTGAGGGTTGGTGTGGACGGTGATCTCGATGACGACTTCGCCGAGGTCGTTGCCACAGGCATATACCGCGTCGCTGGTCGGGGTCGCGGGGCTGCTGAGGGGCTGTTCGAGTTTCGGTGACATGCGTGCGGCCCGCAGCGCGCCCGGGTCGATCATCAGGCACGCGTTGTGGGGTGGGGGCTGGACGGTTTCGGGAATCGGCGGAGTCGTCGGCGCGGTGGTTTGCAGCGCTGGTGTGGTCTGGCTCGGGGGCGGCGGGGCAGGGGAGGGGGCGTCTTCGGTGTGTGGTGTCTCGCCGGTCTTGACCACTCCGAGTTCGACGTCGGTACGCTCTGCCAGCAGTGTTCCGGCGGCCGGGTTCTGGCTGGTGACCTGCCAGTTGCTTGCGACCCACACGCGGCGGTCGGCACCGGTGTCGTCGTGGGTGGTGGTGTCGAGTTCGAGGTCGCGGAGTATGTCGTTGGCTTGGGCCAGTTCCATGCCGACCAGCGCGGGCATGACGGCATCGGGATCGCGTCCGGGTTCGAGGTGTTCGGCCAGCAGTGCTCCACCGAAGATGAGCGTGATCGACACGACGATTCCGAGGGGGATCGGATTGAACCCGGACCAGGTCGGGTCGGTGGTTCTGCGGTGTTTGCGGGCGACGCCGAGCAGGTACAGCACGGGAATCAGTGCCAGCCCGATGTAGAGGAGCGTTCCCGGCAAACCGATCTCGGTGAATCCCACGGTGACCGCGCCCAGCATCGCGAAGCAGAAGAACCCGACCGCACAAACGAACTTCCACCGCGGCAGGACACGCGCGACCTCACGCAATCCCCATACAGCCGAATTGATCACCGGCAAACCATACGCACACACCGATCGATGCACGGCGGCTACTGACTAATCGGTCGGGCGACCACGTGGAAGCACCGGTGCGTGTGGACCTCGGCGGGCGCTCGGCGATGCCGTCGGTTACCTAGTTTGTGGACACTCACAACGTGATCCTCGGTGCCGCGATCACTCCGCACACGCCGACCGTTCTGTCGCATGCGGACAGGCGCGATTCGGTTGTAAATGGTTCGGCACCTTGACATTTTTTAGGCCCCATCACTCGCCGCCGACGTCGCTGACAGCCTCTACGTCGTGAGGGTTCATCAGGTGCAACTCGCGCTGGCCGGTCTCGTTGCCCTGCATGGTGGGTATCGGCGCCCGACAGTTGCCGGTCCGTGTGAGGTGACCCCAATGGTGTTGTGGGAGTGACGCGGAAAGGTGTCGGCGTACGCGGATAGGCTTACCGGAATGCAGGGGCCAACGCGTTCAGCTCAGGTCGAACTTCCATCCGAGTTGTGGGGTGGCGACATCTCCGGTCTTTTCACCGCCTGTGGATTGGTCGCCGAACATCGCGGTGCCAACATGTGGGCTGTCCGATCGGAACACCGTGCTGGACTTCGTCCTGATCTGGTCCGCTCGTGGACGCTGGCGGGTCCGCGGCGACGCAATCCCCGTTTCGACATGCTGCCGAGCTACATCGATGAGATCGAACCGCATGAGCTGTCACGCGAGGCATACTCGGCGATGCACGCGATGCGTGAAGCCGCAGCTCAAAACAGTGATCTGCTGACACAACTTCGTCACTTTCAAATCGAACTGACCCAGGCTGATCTTGAGTATGCAGGCCAACTCACCGAGCGTCAGTTCGAACTGCTGGGACGGTATCGAGACCCGAACAGCCGCGAAGTTCAGTTCCCGAATCGCAGCGTGCACGTCGTCGCTGCCACCCAGCAGTTGTTGTTCCGTGTGAAGTTGGCGTCGGTGTTGATTCGAATCGCCCAGGATCCTCGTGTGATCGACGAGCTGAGGACCGGGACGGCGCAGACTCCGCAGTCTGGTCTGTTGTTCGGATCGGCCACCAAGCAAGCACACACCTTGATGCTGACCGGGTCGTTTCTCGGTCCATTGTTGGGATGCCTGATGCCGCACATATGGGCGAATCCCTGCCCACGCGTGATGTCGACGATCATCTTCGGATACGGGCGCGCGGTGAGCGGCTTGGCTCCGGGACTCGGAATCAGCGAACAATCGCAATTGCTGCAACGAGGCGGTCGCAGCAATGGCCTGAGCATGCCCGTGATCGGCGCGGGCGCGAGCGAGGCAGCGATCGACTGGTGGACCCAGCGACTGGATCAGCTCTTCCGGTACCTGACCTGCCACCTACATCGACTCCACCGGCCACTATTCCCCGCACGAGCACCTGCATTGGATGCTCACCTTCGACCAAGTGCTGAGATTGACAACGTCTGTGCAGAACTCGGTACGCGACATGAGCGCCCAGCGAATTCTCGCGTTCACCCTGCTGGGCTCCTTCGCCGATCGTCTGCTCACACCGAAGAACGGTATCGAGGATCTGTTCAAACTGTCCTACGCCCGCGCCCGATTCGACGAAGTCCGACACGCTATGCCCGCCGACGCCGCCCAGATCTTGCTCCCCGCCGCGCAGCGAGCCCTCGACGCACTCGAAGCCGTCCGGAAAGGGTTCTTCATCGCCCACCAGCGCAAGGGCGGTGGCGTCGAGATCCAGATGCCCAACGGGCCACGGCGGACCTACAACTTCGATGACGCGGTCGCCAAACTGATGGTCGTTCATCGCCACGCAACCCACGGATACGGACGAGGAACGAGACCGAAAAGCGTTGTCAGCGCAGAGGTGACCGAACGCCTTCTGGCCCACCACGACGGCGAAATACCCGATGACCTCGCACTACTTCCCTACCTATACCTGTTGGCTGCGCTGAGCCGACCCGAACAGATCCGCAACCAGATCATCGATCACGTCGAGCGGATCTGAACAGCTGCGGACCGTCGGACGTCCCCCAGGCGGGCCGCTCCGTCCGGCGACGATAGCTTAGACCTGCCGGACGGGGGCCGTGCGCGTTCCTCCGTCGGCAATCTCGACCTGGGGATATCATGGTGGTACAGGGTGTAGCGCGCGTGTGTTTTCCGCCGCTGACTGCGAGGCGACACGAGTTTGTCAGGCTCTGGCGACGACACTTTGTCAGTTGGCTATATGGAACCCGACCCAGGTGGCCCTGCGCGGGCTGGTGCTGGTTGTTGCGGCAGGTGGAGCTCGCTGGGCTGGAATAGGTGCATCGCCTTGAGATTCCGTTGGCCGGCATCGTTGGCGCGATAGACTGTGGAAGTCAGCCGAATCGGGGTGGTTGGGCTGCGAGATCGCCACAGGATGGTGCATCGTGGCTACCGAAGGCGACGACATTTTCCGGATCGAGTTCGATCCGCACTTCACGCCAACGCGGAGCAGTCGTGCGGTGGTCGTCGCGCGGCAAGCATTCCAGGTGGCGGGATTTCGAAGGCTTCCGCTCTTGGCCGCGATCGTGGCCGCAGTCGTAGGCGGTGTGGGCGTTGGGCTGATGGCAATGTGGTTGTTGCCATCGGTGATCCAGACCAGCAGCAAGCCTGCCGATCCGATCGACATCACCAGACTGGCGCTCGGGATCACTGCCGGTGTGGGCGGGATCGTCGCGCTGGTCGTGGCGTACCGACGGCAAAGCGACATCGAGGTGAGCCGCTTCATCGAACGGTTCGGGGCGGCGGCGGCTCAACTCGGTGACAGCGACGCCGCGGTCCGGATGGCAGGCGTTTATGCCATGGCGGGCACCGCCGACGAGTCCCGGGGGCTTCGTCGGCAGCAGTGCATCGATGTGCTGTGCGGCTACCTGCGGCTGCCGTACTCACCCGAGTTCGGAGCCAACCATCGCGCGCAACTGGTCATGAAACGAACCAACACGACCCCCGCCGGGACGACGGTCGAAGAAGCCGAACACCTTCAGTACAGGCACAACGACAGACACGTTCGTCGCGCCGTCGTGCAAGTCATCGCCACCCACCTTCGCGAGAACGCTGAATACTCCTGGTCGACACACGGATTCGACTTCCGAGAAGTCGAGTTCGAACGCGCGGACTTCAGAGGGGCCGTGTTCGGAGGCCCCGCTTGGTTCGGAGATGCGAGGTTCACCGGTGAGGCATGGTTCGACGGCGCACGATTTCAGGGCACGGCCCGATTCGACCGGGTGAGGTTCACCGGGGCCGCCCGGTTCGAGCGCGCCGCCTTCGCTGGCGGTGTGCTGTTCACAGGCGCCACCTTCGCAGCCGGGGGCTCATTCCGGCACGTAGATTTCGGCTCACGCCCAGCCACTTTCGAGAACTCCTTCCCGCTCACATCCCCGCGGCCTCGCTTCGATTGGGACAATGATGTGTCGATGAAACCGGCGAATGTCACACCGGATCACTGGCCGACAACCCCAGCCGCTGGATAGAGCCCAGACCAGAGACAGAGATCGAGGCGGGCCCAGGACCGGTGGTCATAGGAGAGCGGCCAGCTCACCGCCTTACCGACCCTCGACCACGTCACCACCGTCCCCGTATGAGCTGACGCTTCGGCCTCGGAATCGAAGTCGCGGCCCTGGCTGAGCAGTTCGAGGCGGCCGACATCGGGCTTGGAGTTCCTCACCAGCGAACTCCAGGGCTCCCACGACCGGTCCCGGGATGACATCCACCCGTGCTTGCGATTCGTCGTGGAATTGTCAGTAGGTATTCGTCATGATGTACGTCAGTAGATGCGGCAGCCTGGTGCGTGTCTTCGCATCGTGACGGTGTAAATCAGGGGGAATGCAGCCAGGCAAGATTGCCGCAGGTCGCCCAGACGGTGGCTGGCGCGTTCTCCGGACATCGGAGCCTTGGGTGCGGCGGCGTGATGAGTGGGCTGCACGCCAGAATCGGATGTTGTTGCAGCGCTGGAATATTAATTCGTAAATGCGAACTGGCAGTGGATTCTTCGTGCGGTCGATGCGAATTCGATTCCTTCGACGGTGCCTTCGCAGAGGAGGTCGGTGGATTCCTCCCGACGGTTGGCGCGGCGGCGAACGGCGTCGGTGTCGCGGTGGTTTGGTGACCGGTCCGCCGGTTCAGTCGGCTCGTGGTCCAACCGTTGGGTTGTGTCGGGCCTGGCCGGTCATGGGCACAGTTGTCGGTACGCCGCGCCGGTGACGTACCGGTTCCACGCATCCGGCGTGAACATCCCAGGGGTCTGCCCGCACAGCAGATCGAGAGGATCGACCAGGAAACCCGTGTCCCACAACCGCACTGTGCCGTCGTAGTCGCCGGTGGCCAGGGTGCGGCCGTCGGGCGCGAACGCCACCGATACGTTACCGGTGTGGTCGGTGAGGGGGTTGCCGATCGGCCGGTGTGCGGCTGTGTTCAATAAACGCACTGTGCCGTCCGAGCCGCCGGCGGCCAGGGTGCGGCCGTCGGGAGCGAAGGCCACCGACCGCACGGCGCCGGTGTTGGCGGTGAGAGGGTCGCCGATCGGCGAGTGTGTGGCCGTGTCCCATAACCGCACTGTGCCGTCGTCGCCGGTGGCGAGGGTGCGGCCGTCGGGAGCGAATGCCACAGACCACACGGCACCGGTGTCGCCGGTGAAGGGATCGCCGATCGGCCGGTGTGTGGCCGTGTCCCATAACCGCACCGCGCCGTCGCCGTCGCCGGTGGCGAGGGTGCGGCCGTCGGGAGCGAATGCCATCGACAACACGACGCTGGTGTGGTCGGTGAGGGGGTCGCCGATCGGCGCGTGTGTGGCTGTGTTCCATAACTGCACTGTGCCGTCGGAACCGCCGGTGGCCAGGGTACGGCTGTCGGGAGCGAACGCCGCCGATGATACGGCTCCGGTGTGGCCGGTGAGGGGCTCGCTGATCGGGCGCTGCGCGATCGCGTCCCATAACCGCACCGTGCCGTCGTAGCCGTCGCCGGTGGCGAGGGTGCGGCCGTCGGGCGCGAACGCCATCGAGTTCACGGTGCTGTGGTGGTCGGTGAGGGGGTCGCCGATCGTTGAGTGTGTAGCCGTGTTCCATAACCGCACCGTGTCGTTGCCGCCGGTGGCCAGGGTGCGGCCGTCGGGCGCGAAGGCCACCGAGTTCACAGCGCCGGTGTGGCCGGGAAGGGAGTCGCCGATCGGCCGGTGTGTGACGACCAGGTCCCACAACCGCACCGCGCGGTCGATGCCCCCGGTGGCCAGGGTGCGGCCGTCGGGCGCGAACGCCACCGAGTTCACAGCGCCGGTGTGGCCGAGGAGGGGGTCGCCGATCGGCCGGTGTGTGGCCGTGTTCCACAATCGCACCGCGCCATCGTCGTCGCCGGCGGCCAGGGTGCGGCCGTCGGGAGCGAATGCCACCGCGTTGACGGTGCTGGTGTGGCCGGTGAGGGCGTCGCCGATCTGGGAGTGTGTGGCCAGGTCCCATAACCGCACCGTGCCGTCGTAGCCGCCGGTGGCCAGGGTGCGGCCGTCGGGCGCGAAGGCCACCGACAACACGACGTTGGCGTGGCCGGTGAGGGGATCGCCGATCTGGGAGTGTGTGGCCAGGTCCCATAACCGCACCCTGCCGTCCGAGCCCCCGGTGGCCAGGGTGCGGCCGTCGGGCGCGAACGCTACCGACACGGTGCCGGTGTGGCCGGTGAGGGGGCCGCCGATCGGGCGATGCTCTATCGCATCCCATAACCGCACGGTGCCGTCGGAGCCGTCGCCGGTGGCCAGGGTGCGGCCGTCGGGCGCGAACGCCACCGAGTTCACGGAACCGGTGTGGCCGGGAAGCGGGTCGCCGATCGGCGAGTGTGTGGCTATGTTCCATATCCGCACCGTGCCATCGAGGCTGTCGCCGGTGGCCAGGGTGCGGCCGTCGGGCGCGAACGCCACCGAGTTCACAGCGCCGGTGTGGCCGGTGAGCGGGTCGCCGATCGGCGAGTGTGTGGCCGTGTCCCACACCCGCACCCTGCCGTCGATACCGCCGGTGGCCAGGGTGCGGCCGTCGGGCGCGAACGCCACCGAGTTCACGGTGCCGGTGTGGCCGGTGAGGACCGCGAGGTGGGGATTGACGGCGGCTTCGATCATCGCGGTCTTTGCTTCGGGGGATCCGCTGAGCCGCCATGCGGCGATAGCGTCGAGTTTCGACCCGAACGGGTCACTGGTGGCCAGCAGCGTGCTCTGGCTGATCAATTGTCGTGCGATTGCCAGGTCACGCTGGCGGGCCGCGCTGCCGCTGGCCTGGAGTGCCACGATGGTGGTGGCGGCCAATCCGATCACCAGCACCAGCAAGACGACGATGACGGCGCGGCGTTGCAGCGTCCGCCGCGTGCGGGTGCCGGTCGCGGCAGCGAGGAATTCCGCCTCGACCGCACCCAGTGGCGGGTACCGACCTGGATCGGCGGTGACCCGGTCGGCGGCGGTGACTGCGGTGTCCAGGATGCTGCCACTGTAGAGGTAGGCGGCGTCACGACCGCGGTGGCGCCACTCGGCGGCTGCGGTCCGCAACCGGGCGGATATCACACGAATATCGTGGGTTTCGGCCAGCCACACGTCCCGCAGCAGCGGCCACGCCCGAAACACGATCTCGTGGGCGACCTCCACAGTATCCGGTCCCAGCGTCAGCAGGCGTTGACCGGTGAACGCCTCGAGCACGGCCTCCACGTCGATGACCGACCCGATCCGGGTCAGGTCGGTGCGGGGGATACGGTCGGCGGTGTCGATCCCGTCCGCGTCGGCGACCGCGAGTTGGGTGAACACTTGCCGGGCCACCGCCTGCTGGTGCGCGGGCAGGACGTCGTAGACGCGTTGCGCCGCGGCCTCGATCGCGCCGGCGATTCCGCCTGTGCGTTGGTAATCGGCCACCGTCAGCGTGTCCCCGGCCCGATTCCGCCACGCGGTGTCCAGGGCATGCGACAGTAGCGGCAGTACCCCGGCCGTCGACTCGACCCCTGCCATCGCTGTCGCGGTGAGCCCAGATGTGCCGGTGCGGATTTCACGCAGCAGTCGGTCCCGCAACGCGTCGTCGACTCTGGACCCGGCGATCCGCGCGGGCTCGGTGATCACCATCGCCAGTTGCTCACCGTTCATAGCGGTCACCAGATACCGGTTCTGGACCGCGTCGGTAAGTTCCGGACAGTCGGTGCAACGGGATTCGAAATCCGCCCGCACCACCAGCACCACCAGAGCCGTTCCTGCGGTAGCGGCCGCGTGCAGTGCGGTGATGAACCCGCTGCGCTGGGTGTCGTCGGTGCACTGGGTGAACACCTGCTCGAACTGGTCGACGACAAGCAACACCCGATTCGGCGTCATGTCCGGGTCATGAGGCGCGCCGACGGCTTGCTTGGTGATCAACGCGAACCTGTCCGGGGTGGTGTCCAGCTCACCGCGGACCGTCGCCGCGCTGACCGCTGTCCCCTGCGTGATCGCGATCGCCAGCGCGTCCAGGGGATCCTTCCCGGGAGAGAACACCCTATTCGGCCAGTCCCGGGCCTCGGGCGTCTCGGGCAGGCCGGATTCGCGCAGCCACGGCAGGACCCCCGCCCGCAGCAGCGAGGACTTCCCCGCTCCCGAAACCCCCGATACCAGCAGGATCCCGGAATCCTGTAGGCGTTGCGACAAGCGCTGCACGAGAGCGCCGATGGCGGTCTCACGGCCGAAGAAGAACCGGGCATCGGCTTCGACGAACCTCGCCAGGCCTCGGTAGGGAGAGACGTAGTGCCCGGTGGCTGGATCGGCTATCTCCGGCACCACGTCATCGGTCCACGCTCGCGCTTTGGATTTCGTGCCGGTCCGGGGCCGCCCGCCCGCGGGTACTTTCTCCGCGTTCGCCTTCTTCCACAGTCGCTGCCACGCGTGCACATCGAGCAGTTCCGGCATGATTTCTCCGCCTGCTGGTGGCTGCTGCGATTCGGCCGCGGCCGTCACCTTATCGATGAGGGTTTGAAGTACTGGTTCGACGGTGTCGAACGTTTTCGGGATCTGACCGGATCGCCACGCGCTGATCCGCTGAAACGCCAAATCCGGCGTACCTGGTGGTCGCGCGGCCCGCACCCGTTCCGACGCCGTCCGCGCCAGCCACTCCAACTTCGGTTCACCGGCTGCCAGGTACAGCGCGTTGAACCGTGCGACGAAAACCTTCCGCAGCAAACCGGAATCGCCGCTTGCCGTCGATTGGGTCCCCTCCACGACCGCAGATCGTACCGTCCTCCTCAGCACCGTGGGACAGGATCGGACGGGAAATGGCGGTGTCTGAAGGCCGCCGCGTGCCGCCGGTCTTCCGGCACCCACATCAGTTTTCCGGCACCGGAACCATCCGTGACCTGCATTGTTCCGGCGGGCGACCGACTATGCCTCGGTGACGGTGATCTGAATCATTTCTACGGTTTGATGTGTCGCTATCGAATTGACGCGGCGTCACATCACTCGAATACGGCGAATTGTATATTCCCGTTCGTCACCGAAAGAAATGAGAATTCCCATGAGGGGTGAACTCTGCCCGAAATACCGCGAATTCACGGGCGTCGACAACAATTCCGGAATTTCTGTGCCGCATGCGGCTTCGGCGGTACACGGCGTGCGGCTCGCAAGTCTGGAGGCACGGTGATGAGTGCTCAGCGGGATTGGTTCAAGAGCAGCTTCAGCGGGGGCAGCAGCAACTGCGTGCAGGTGCGTTTCGTCGCTGGGGAAGCGCGGGTGCGTGACAGCAAGGATCAGGGTGGTCCGGTGCTGGTGTTCACGCGCGCCGAGTGGGAGGCGTTCGAGCTGGCGGTCTTCCACGGGGAGTTCTCCTTCCCGGTGGAGTGAGTCCCAGTCGTCGCCTGAACGGACAATCGGCCCGGCCCATGGGCGGGCGGCATCCGCACACCAGCCTGGTGTGCCGATGCCGCCCTTGCGTCGAGGGCCGGGGTCGCACTGGGCTGGAAGAGCGTTGGGGCGCTCGTGGATTCGGGTAGCCTGGCACACGGTGGATCGCGGTGGTTGGTGGGAGGCGCGGATGAGCGGGGGGACCGGCCAGCCGGGTCCGGGTGTGCACGGATCGACGTCGTCGCATCTGTCGGGGAGTGCCGCGGATGTGGTGCAGGCGCGGGATGTGCACGGCGGGATCCATTTCCACGCGGTGGCCGACGGGCCGCGGCCGTCCTCGATACCTCGGCAGCTGCCCGGCAACGTGCGCGGGCTGGTCAACCGTGTCGGTGAACTCGAACAGCTGGACACCGTCCTCACTCCGGAGGGTGAGGTGTCGGTGGTGGTGATCGCGGGTACCGCGGGGGTGGGCAAGACCGCGCTGGCCTTGTACTGGTCGCATCGCCATCGCGGTCGTTTCGGCGATGGCCAGCTTCATATCAACCTCCGCGGCTACGATCCCGGCGAGCCCGTGGCGCCGACGGTGGCGCTCGAACGGTTCCTGACGGCGCTAGGTGTGACTCCCGGGGCGGTGCCGGCGGAGTTGGAGGCACGCGCGGACCTATACCGGTCACTGCTGGCCGAGCGCAGGATGCTGGTGGTGCTCGACAATGCGGCGACGGTGGGGCAGGTGCGTCCGCTGCTGCCCGGCTCCGGTGACAGCCTGGTGGTGGTCACCTCCCGCAGCCGACTGTCGGGGTTGGTGGCGCGCGACGGAGCCCGCCGGATCGTGCTGCCGTTGCTACCCGAATCCGAGGCGGTGACCTTGTTGCAGGCCACGACCGTCGGCTATCGGCACACCGACGAGCAGGCGCAGATCGTGGAGCTGGCCCGGTTGTGCGGCCGACTACCGCTGGCGTTGCGGATCGCCGCCGAACGCGCCGCCGCCCGCCCGCACATGCCCCTGGACACCCTGATCCAGGACCTACGCGACGAGTCCTCTCTATGGGACGCGCTCTCTTCCGAGGACGATGACGCCGACGGAGTACGCACCGTGTTCGCCTGGTCCTACCGTGCGCTACCCGAAGCCGTAGCGCGACTGTTCCGACTGCTCGGAGTGCACCCTGGTCCCGAATTCGGTACCGATGCCGCCGCGGCACTGGCCGACCGGTCCGTCGGTGAGATCCGGCGGCTGCTCGATGTGCTGGTTGGGGCCCACTTGGTCGAACAGTGCGGCCCGGACCGCTACCAGTTCCACGATCTGCTGCGCGCCTACGCCATCGACCAAGCCGCCCAGCACGAGGACCCGGCGCAGTGCCACGCGGCCTTGGAACGTGTCACGCTCTGGTACCTGCACACCCTGCGCTCCGCGAACATCCTGGTAGGTCTCACCGGAGATGTCGACCTGGTGCAGAACAGCAGTCCGCTGGCCGCCGCGCGGGACTTTCCCGACTCGGAGGCCGCGCGGACATGGATCAACACCGAGACCGACAATCTGATCGCCGCCGCCAGTGCTGCGGCGGCCGCAGGTCTGCACCGGCTGGCCTGGCAAACGCTCGCGACACTCCGCCGCCCGTACATCGACCGCCACCCGGTCGAGGATTGGATCCCGCTCGGCGAGCACTGCCTGGCCGCCGCGCGCAGCGACGACGATCCGGCCGGGCAGGTCGTGGCCCTGGTCGGACTCGGGATCAACCATCGTCTGGCCCGACATCTCGATCAGGCCGTGGACTGCCACCAGCAGGCCATGCTGATCGACACCACGGACACGGACCCGGTGATCGACCTGTTCCGACGCAACACCCTGGGACTGGCCCTGATGAACACCCGCCGGTTCGGGCCCGCCCGTGAGGTATTCGAGCAGTTACTCGACACCACTCGTAGCATCCAAGACCGTTTCTGGACGGTCACAGCGCTGGGTAACTTGGCCGATACCCTGTGCCGGGCAGGAGATCTCGAGCACGCCCAGGCTCGTATCACCGAGGCGTTCGCCTCCGTCGCGCCGGACCACCCTCCCCACGACCTGGCCGATTGGCTGTACATCCAGGCGATGATCCTGCGCGAACGTGGGCACATCGCCGAGGCAGAACACGCGATCACCCAGGCCCTCGACATCTGTCGGGGAACGAATCTGCTGCTGGAGGGATACCTCGAGAACGAGCACGGCCGCATCCTGCTGGCCGCGAACCAGCCCGGCCGCGCACTCGAGGTCCTCGCGCACGCCGCGTCCATCCACCGCCGCGCCGGCAACCGCAGCCGCGAAGCCCTGGCTCTCGACGCTGCTGGCCAGGCATACCAAGCCATGGGCCGCCCCGACGACACGGCCGCCTTTCACCAGCAAGCAGCCGCAATCCACCGAGAACTGCACGACGACTGGGAACACGCACTCGCATTGACTCACCTCGCCGACGCCCTCGATACCCTCGGCGAACCCGGCCGGGCTCACCACACCCGCACCGAAGCGGCGGACCTGATCCGCGCCTACGATGACCCGCGCGCCACCGCACTGCGACAACGCCTCTCCCAAGCTGCGGATGATCCGGGTACAGAGCGCACGACATGAAGATGCTCGGCTTCATCCCGGCCCTACCGGCCATGTGGTTCGATATGGGGCTAACTGCGCCGATGCCGCTGTAGCGGGAACCAGTCGTGCTATACAGCGGCTGGTTGTGTAATGGGTTGATAGCATGGCGATTTGAAGGTGTTCGATACTGTCCGAGTGTGAGGATCCCGTAATGGTCGAGCCTGCCCTGATCGCTATCGCCAGCGCGCTCGCCGGTAGGGCTGCCGCCAGCCTGTACGAACTCGTGCGCGCGCGATTCGCCGACGACAGCGAGGACACTGCCGCGCTCGAAGCCGCAGATGGCGCCGAACCCGGTTCCGCACCAGTTGAGAGGCTCGCGGAAGTGCTTCGACGCACCGAACAATCCGACCCTCAGTTCGCGGCACAGCTGCGCGGGGAGTGGGCCAAGGTCGGCGGAGGAGACGGCGACATCAACAACCAGATCTCGGGGACGGTGTCCGGAAATGCTCTCCAAGCCCGCGACATTCAAGGCGGCATCAACTTCTGACCGGGCCAAGCACGGACGACGTCCGCACCGCGACAATCTGTGTCGATGTCACGTCGCGTAAGACTGTTCTCTCGTGCCCGCAGGGTAGACGGCACGGCCGTCGTTTGCCCTGCCCAGAGCCCCCGCCCAGTGGTATCGGTGACCGGAGGAAGCGCGAGCGATCTGATAATAGCCGAGAAGATGCCCTTATCGGCGGTCAGCGCAGAACACGCAGGTCAGGACATTCGACGGCCCCGCCATGCCTGTCTCACCGCTTCGTCCTCGGCAATCCTCGCGGCACGGAAACCCGCAGGTGGCGGGCCTCCTACTGACATTGTGGTGACGAGACCAACCGACACTGAATGACGAATCCGCAGTTCAGGGCGCTGACAACGTGCTGACGAATCGCAGCAAGTTGACGCATCATCTAATTTCGGCCAGGGTCGCCAGTTCCTGACTTTCTCCTCAGGTTGATGTCCGATAATGCGTGTTGACGGACATCAATCGCATGAAACACCTGTTCAGGCTGATAATTTCGCCACAGTATGCCCGGACGACCGCACCGGGCCCGCCCTGTGCCCGGCGCTGGCCGAGGCCGCAGGAGTGCCCGCTCGGTACACCTGGCAATTGACCGAGGCGCCAATGCGAGGGCGGACCGGCACGGTCGTGGTCGCGTGCGGCCGTCGCCGAGCCGGTGCCGGACCGGCACGAATACATCGAGCCTGCGGTCGCGTGCGGCACGAGATCAGCATGGAGACGCGGCAGCACCGAGCCAGGACCGAAGCGGCAGGGCTCTTGCCGCGACCACGCGAGCGGCGCCAGAAACGTTCTCGCTCGCGGACTCTCCGACCTCGGGTTATCCTGTTTCGAGTAGCGTGCCGCACGCGTGAGAATTCCGCGCCGACCTGCTGATTCGCCCGATACGGGCACATTTCATGATCCATCCCCGGTAACGGTAGGCCGTGCGCGCCGAGGATAGTCACTTCGTCGTTTTGTGTTCGGGGTTGGGATAATGGCACTTATACCAACCCCAATCGGCAAAACAGCAGGTGGTAGGGCAGATCATCAGCGGATACCCGGTGTGTCACAGCGGGTTCGCAGGTCACCGGGCCGGTAAGCTCTGTGTTCGTGGTCGAGACGCGCGTTGCGGACGCGTCCGCCGGGATCGCGGCGGCAGGTCAGAGGTATGAGTCGAGCGAGTGGGCCGACGCGGCTGGGGTGGTGGCGGTGCCCGAACTGCGGTGCGCGGGCTGTCGCCGCCGGAGTCTGTTGATGGACCAGGCGACCGGGACAGCGGTGTGCGCGCAGGGGGAGTGTTCGGTCGCGGCGATGGATGGGGCGGTGTCGTGGCTGTTGGTCGAGGCCGGGATCGACCACGATCCCGTCGGTGGTGAGCGGTCGGTCCACGGTCGCGGCCGCCCGGTGTCGTTCGAAGGACAGCGGCGGCCGCGGCAGGGGATGGGCCGGTGACGGCCGATCCGGTGGCGTCGTTGCCGCGGCCCCGGTTGAACGCGGGGGAGCGGGCTCGCATCCGCCGCCTGCGCACCAGCAGCAGCGGCGGCGGACAGCAGGAGGGGAGTTCGGGGCGGGAGCTGGCGGTGGTGCCGGTCGCGTCGACGCCGGCGTTGACCGAGCAGCAACGCGAGGCGATCGCCCACCGCCGCGCGCACGCCCAGGCCGCCAATACCCGCGCCACCTATACCAGCGCCTGGTCCCGATTCGAGAGCTGGTGCGCTGACCGCGGTTTCGAGGCGTTGCCGGCCCATCCCGACACCGTCGCCGCCTACCTCGCCGTGGCCGATGACGAGCGCGACGAGCAGGGCGAGCCGCGCTACGCGCGCACCACCTTGGAATTGTGGGTCGCGGCGATCTCGCGTGCCCACCGTGACCGGCAACTGCCCGACCCGACCAGGTCGCCGGTCGTGGGCGGGGTCGTCGAAGGTATCAAACGGCTGCGCACCAGTTCGGGTGAACGCCCGGACAAGGCCGTGCCGCTGCTGCACACCGACCTCGAGGCCATCGTGTCGGCCATCGCCGAGCACAGCGCCGCCGGGCGGGCGTGGAAACCGAAGGTGTACGCGCGCCGCGACATCGCCCTGCTCGTGTGGTCCTACGCCGGTGCGTTCCGGGAATCGGAACTGTGCCGGCTGTGGATCGCCGACATCGACCGCGCTGGTGACCCCGACGACAAATGGCTCGCGATCCGACTGCGCGGCACCAAGACCACTCAAACCCACAGTCCCACCGTCGTTCTGCCACGCGGTACCGGCTCGGCGCTGCTGTGCCCGTGGTGTGTGTATCTGCGGTGGCTCGCGGTCGTGGCCGCCTACGACACCGCCGCGACCGGCCTGGACCCCGCGGCCGGGCAAGCCGCGGGCGCCAAGGCCGTGCAACGGCTGCTGCGCCGCCCCG
The DNA here is from genome assembly GCF_045040005.1 of Nocardia sp. NBC_01377. Taxonomy (NCBI): domain Bacteria; kingdom Bacillati; phylum Actinomycetota; class Actinomycetes; order Mycobacteriales; family Nocardiaceae; genus Nocardia; species Nocardia sp. NBC_01377. The sequence continues at coordinate 173,893 of NZ_CP109567.1, read as the reverse complement.
ACGACCCCACCGTGCACCTCTGCGACGCGCCGTGGCCGCGGGTCACCCGCGCCCGCACACCGATCTTCCGGCCCATCGACCACGGACTGCCCCGCGACCGGAAAGAGTTGTCGGGCTACTCGTTCGGGGAGATGATCAAGAAACGGGCACTGCTGGCCGGTTACCCCGCCGACGCCGCGAAAGCTTTCCGCGGGCATTCCCCGCGCGCCGGGTTCAGCACCGACGGGTTGGCCCGAGGGATCTCGGCCTACGACATCGGACGCCACACCCGCCAAACCGTGCGCACCGTCGCCGGCTACGACCGCAACCAGCCCTGGACCAACAATCCCGCCGAAGGGCTCCTGTGACCGTCCCCGACGGGCTGCCGGTCCACTATCAGCGCGAATGGCAGCGATTCGACCTCTGGTGCGACGGCGCCGACCGCACCCCGTTGCCCGCTGACCCGCTCACCGTGCTGGATTACCTGCACGAGAGCGGCGGCACGCCCGCGACGGCGCGTCGACGGGTCTCGGTCATCAACACCGCCCACCGCCTCCACGGTCACACCCCGCCCGGGGGCGCGGAACCGATCCGCCGCGCGGTCAACCACCGGCGCGCCCAACGACTGGCCCGCCGCGCCGCCGCGATCGAACGGCTCCTGCCCGCGATCCCGATCTGGGGTTGGCCCCACGGCCTGGTCGGGCGCCGCGACCGAGCCCTGCTCGTCTTGGCGGCCGCCGGACTGCCCGCGCCCCGCATCAGCGCACTCACCCGCACCGATGTCACCATCGTCGGCGACGGTACCGTGCTGATCGGCGACCCCGCTCTCACGGTCGTCGCCGGTCCCGATCCCTACCGCTGCCCGGCCGGCGTCCTGCGCGACTGGCTCGACGTCCACACCCTCGTCCCCCACCCCGCAGGACACGCACTACTCGAACACCACCTCGAACAACGCACCCTCCCCACTCCCACCGGACCGGTTCCCGCCGGGGATACGCCGCTGTTCACCAGCTTCGACCGCCGCGGCTGGACCCCCCTGCCCGACATCGACCCCGAAACACTACGCCGCCCGGCACTACTGGCCCTCACTGGCGAATCGGTCACCGCGATCGTGCGCGCCCACCTGTCCGGCCGCGCCTCCACCCACCGCCGACGCCGACGCCCGACCCGGCCGGCGACCACACAACCCCAGCCGCCGCCGATCGAAGAGATCTACCTCGACCCCGACTACCACGACGCCGGCATCGCCGCCCGCCACCACGGCACCGCCGAACTCAACACCGAGATCGACGACCTCCTCGCCGACTTCGACACCGACGCCGACCAACTCAACGCCAGAATCCTCGAACTCCTCGACATCGCTACAGAAAGCGCGTAATCGAGGCACACTCTCACCCACGAACAAGGTGTCACTGTGACGGCTGGAGTGGCCCGGACTCCCTCTGGTCTCGGGGTGGTGGTGAATGGCGGGGGTCGCCGTGACGTGTCCGTGGAGGGCTGCCGCGGAACCGACTCGTTCGGCCATCCTCGCGTCGAATATGGCAGCAACACAACATGATTCCCGGCCGTCCTGGTTCGTCCGCCGCGTACCGCTCCCGGAGTGGTGTGGCTCTGCTTTGCCCTACTGCTCTTTGCGTATGTCTCCGTTGATACGCTTCTACGAACATGCGTGGGAAGCCGATCCGGGTGTGTCGCCCGCGCGGATGGCCCCAAGGGCTCTTCGGCCGCCGCGACGCCGCACTGCTCACCCTCGCCGCCGCCGGACTCCCGTTCACCACCCTGGCCGCCCTGCGCCAACGCGACCTGCACATCGACGACGACACCGTGACGATCGGCGCCCAGCCACTGCTCACCCTCCCCGCGACCGGCGACCAACACACCTGCCCGGTACGGGTGATGCGCCGCTGCACCGCGCTGCTGATCCACCTCCCCCACGACGGCGCGCCCGTGCTGCTCGAACACCACCTCACCCACGACGAACCCACCCGACCCGCCACACTGCACCCCGACCACCGCGACTTCCCCCTGCTGACCGGATTCGACTGGCGCGGAACACCACTCGCACTACCCGGCCACCTCGCTACGCTCACCGCCGGCCACATCGCCGGACTCGCCGCCGCCCGCCACCGCGCCCACGCCCTCGACGCCGCCCTCGACGCACTCTTCGCCCGCCTCGACCGCGAAACCGACGAACTCCTCGCCCGCAGCGCCGCCCTCGACTACCCACCCGGTCACACAGGTGATGCCGGTGAGCCCGAATGACCACAGCGTCCCGATGTGCCTCACCGGTCCGAGGGGCGACGGTGACAGGGTGGACCGAACCACGAGGAGAAGGTCCCGCCTCCGCTCCGGATCGACATGTGGCATCACGTGACGAAACTTCTATGATGTTCGTGGTCGCGGTCGAACAGCGGTCCGCGCCGCCGAATGAGCGTGGTCGACGGTCGGCTCCGAGGTTCGGGACGAAAAGTGTCGAGCGCGTACACGCTGCGCAGTCCGACCCTGGTGACGCCGGCGGTCGCGACACCGGGTCCCGGGGCGACCGATGAGCGCGCTCGTGGACTCGGTCGCCGTCGAGAAGCGACCGCGCACGGCCGCCGCGCTCGGGCCGATGGGAACGACCGGCCGACACCGGGCCGGGCGTGCGCGATACTGGTCGTCGTGTCGATCACCCTGGCAGAGTTGGCCGCGCCGTTGCGCGAGTGCGGGAGCGAGGTGCTGTCGCTGGCCGCGCCGATGCTGCGTTACCGCAGCCTCAACACCACCGAATACGTTGCGGCGTCGATGGATTGGTGCGCGCAGGTGTGGATGAGCGTGGAAGACCTCCCCGGCTACGACGGTGAACAGGTCTGTGTCGGCTGCGTCGATTTCCTCACCATCCGGCTGGGGCGTGAACTGATCGGTGACGACGTGCTGGACTCGCATTCCCAGGATGCGGTGGAATTCGCGCCGCTGTTCGAGGGAGCCTGGCTCGCCGGGGCAGTGGCCGAGCAGTTCGACGCCACGACGATCAACGATGTGCTGGTCGTACTGAGCGTCGAGCTTGCCTCGCCGCTGCGGGGACATCGACTCGGCGCGTGGATGGTCTCCGAGATCAGCGACCGGATGCTGTCCTCTCACGACGGCCTGATCGTGCTCTCACCGGCCGCCGACACACCACCGTCGGATCAGCTCGCCGCGAGACGACTCGAACGGTACTGGCGCACCGCTGGAGTGGCGCCGATCGCCGCCCACCCGCGGTTCCTCGGCCAGGCCAGCGCCTACACAACCCTCGAGGACGCCCGCGAAGGGCTCGCAGCGACCGCGGATCTGCGCCTCCAGGTCACCGCCGCGGAACTGCCCCACCACAACGACCACCACCGCGATCACCAGTGAATCGCGGCCACGGTCCCCACTGAAGCCCTGCCGCCCGGTGAGGCCTCATCCTCGTTCGGCAGCGCTGCTCACCAGGCGGAGGCATCGCTCTGTCGAATGCGCTCGGCACGGGATGAGGCTTCCAGTCCGGTGTGGACGGAGAACGCGAGCCACGGAACGAGACACACGATGACGATCACGACGCCAACCGTGGCTCTGCCCCCCAGCGCGAACACCCCGAGACACACCGCCGCCGGAATTGTCGCGGTGGCGAGACCGCTGGCGACCGCGAGCAACACATTCCACGCACGTTCGATCCCGGTCGCCCGCCTCGGGTTACCCATGAGGCGAGGCTATCGCCCCGATCGCGGCGGGTGGTGTCGTTCCTTCGACGGACACGACCGGGGCGGCCGGTGGACGGCGCCGCGATGCAGATCACCTGTTCCAGGTGTACGGCCGACCTGCTGATCGCCGACGAGCGCGGCGATCAGCGAACCGGCCGGTGGCAGGAATCCGGTTACAGGCTGATCGCAACGTGTGCGTGCCCGGCCAGCCGGAGTTCGGTGTAGTGGGCCAGTCGGTTGACCTCGGTGATGAAGCGATCGGCGTTGGCGTGGCAGACCTCGATCAGCGACAGGGTGTCGGTGTGGCCCGTCGTCGGATACCGCCCCTGATCACCGCGCGGGTCCAGGCGGTGGAAGCCTCGGATGAACGCGGCGATGCGCTGCTGGTCGGCACCAGCACCGAGCAGATCGTCCCCCGGCGCGAGCGCGTCGAGCAGATCGGCCAGATCGTGCCTGTAGCGGAGTCTCCTCGGCAGGGGCGACGAATGGGCTGGCTTCCACATCGACGCCGTCCGACCCGACAGCCTCACCGTCCCGTGGAGCGCCCGCGCGACAGCGTCGCTACACGCGGCCAGCCCAGCGCTGCCAGGGGCCTTGATCAGCCGGGCCGGGTTCGGGCACTCACGTCGTGTGCTGCGCCCCATGCCAGCCTGAAGCAGCAGCGGTTCGTGGCTGCCCGCGAACCGCCCCTCACGCGAGTCACCGGCCAATGGCACCACCGCGGCCGCGACCCCGGATCCAAGCCATCCCAGATCCGGTCCAACAACCGAGACCATGTCGTGTCCACCTCCACCGCAACCGGCTGCCCACTGGTCGACACCGCGTCGGCGTCGCCGCCGTAGGTGGTCACCGCATACCCTTCGCGAGCAGACAACGACGGGACATGCACCACATGATGCCGCGAGCCAGGAGCATCCGGCCACTCCGGATGCGCCACCGCGCCGGCCACGACCTGATTGGCTACATGAAACTCGTCAAAGCGATATCAACGATGTGAGACACGGGTCTTATGTGGCTTCTAGTCGCTCGATGACAGCCTGTCGTTGTGCTTGTAGATTCGGAGCTTCCACCATCCGTTCGCGCGTTCGCATAATATCGCGGGGAGTGCATCCAATCTGATCTTTCAAAGTGGGGTCTGCGCCTGCGTCGAGCAGTTCCAGCATACTTCGATAGCAACCATTTTGGGCTGCGCAGTGGAGGGCTGTCGTACCCGCGACATCTTGAACGTTAGGATCGGCACCGGCTTCCAACAACATGCGAACCGAGCTTTCGTCACAGACCACGGTCATGAGTACTGTGCGTAGAAAGTCTGGTTCGCGAACGTCGACATCGACAGACGGTGAATCCAGCAGCTTCTTCAAGAACCATGCATCTTCTATCAACGCGGCATAAGAAAGTATGGTCATTCCTTCTTCGTCCGTATGGCTCAAGTCCGCTCCGTTGTCCACAAGGACGCCGAACGCGTCCCTTCGCCGCAGGTACATCGCCCACATCAGCAGGCTTATCTGTCCCTTTCCGGTGGAGTTCGGGCTCGCTCCGGCCGATAGCAGGCGGCTCATCGAGGCAGTGTCGTCCTCGGCGATCGCGCGCGCCGTCTCTACTGCCATTTCGCCGGAGAAGATATCGTCCGGCCTTACAGCTGGGTCCATTCCGTCCCTTACGATACGATCTCTATTTCGGGTTGTCATATTCTATGCGTTCCGATAGCTGTTGCCGTATGGATGCGATGACGCTCTCCATGCCGTGGCGTTGAATAGAAGTCGTGCCAGCGATCGGAGGCAGTGTTATCTTCTTTCCGAGAGACTCCGGTAGTCTGGCGATTTTCTCCTGTAGCCTTGTCAGTATCTCACCTTCGACTACCACGTTGCGTATGAATCCGTCGGACATCGCCTCGCGAATTTTGGCAACTCCGAACAGGTCGTTCTTCGATGCGTTCGCTATCGTATTGTCGTGTATGCCTGCCGCGTTCAACAGAACCGCGGGCTTCTTCGTCAGAATAGACGCGGTTTGAGCCAGGCCTGCACCCAGTGAGTGGCCGACGTAGGTCACACTTCTGCTCTCGGCTCTGGATACTTCTGCGGCGATGATGGCTGCCGCATTGTATTGCCGAGTATCGCGGCCGATACCTTGTCGGACATCCGTCACGACATCGGGCACGCTGGGGACGATACGTCTGACACTGGTGCCGCCGAATCCCACCACCAAGTCGCCTTGATCGTTGCCGTATACTGCTGCCCGCAATCCAATCAGTCTTTTCCGGAATAATTCGGATTTAATTCCGACCTCTCGCATTTCCGGCTCGGTGAGTCTGCTGTAGCCGCCAAACTCTTTCCCTGACTCGCCTCGGTAAGAGTCCTCCGCCATCAAGGCATAGAAAAGATCTTCATCCGAGAGTTCGGGCGGAAACGGGGATTCGAGATCGCTATAACTTCGCCACTCGCGGCGGATGCCCCCATTGTCGAACGCTTCGAAGTACGCGGAACGCGGAGCATATTCGAGAGGGTCTCCAGTTGTGGAAACCTGTTCTATGTACAGTCCGGAACTCGACGTGATATCCGGCGAATAATAGACTTCGTGATGTTCCGTTAGGGCTCGGAACGAGGTTTCGAGGGCAGGCAGTGTGTTCTCGCGCGAGTTGTCCGGAACCGTGGCATCCGATAGGTCAAGCCGCAGTTGAGCCGCGGCACCTGAATCGAGCACCTGCGAGATCGGATCGTCGCGCGCTTCGAGCCCCTCTGCGATATTGGCGACCGCCAGCGCATCTACCCCGTTTGGCGGCTCGATCGGGTCGCTGAACCCCGGGCCGTCCTGGGCCTTGTGATCTGTGCCGAACCCGACGGGCGGCTGCTCGTTGGATTCGATGATCGAGGGAAGAGCAGGTGTATCCGTGGAGGACGACGTGTGCCCGGTTGGGTCGCCGGGAGGACTAGGTTCGTCTTGTGCAGACGTGGAGTCCTGTCCGGGGACGGGCTCGTCGGGATCATCGGATCCATCGCGTGGCTGGCTCTGACTCACGTCGTCGTGCTGCTCAGCCCGTGTGCGTCCCGCCGAGAGGGTCTGCTCCGCGAGCGGATTCTCTGGTTCTTCGCCCGATTCCGGATTGCCGCCCGGAAGGTGGGAAGCTGGGCTCGTTGCGGAAGCGCCAGGGACTGTAGGCGGGTCGTGCGCTGGTTCGGCGTGTTCGTCCGGGTGGATGCCTGTAGGGGTGGCATCGGGTTTGGGCTGGACAGCACGTCTGTCGCCGGGTAGATCTCGCTGATCGTCCGATTTCTGGCCGGGGTGTCGGTCGAGGCCAGCGGCAGGGTCGGTGGACTGTGGAGGGTCTTGGTCGTCGGGCGGTCGTGCCGGTCCGTCGTGATCGTTCGAGATCTCCTGGTTGCTGCTCCGGGTACCGGGACCGGTGGGTGAGCCGGGGCTTGTTGCTGGGGGTGGCCCTTCGGGCAGATCTTGGCCAGTGCGGGCTTGGAGCACCCCGGTGTCTTGTTGTTCGCGGAGGCTGCGGGGGTCGGTCGGCTTCCTGCTCGGAGTAGTGAGTGATTCGTGAGTACCCTCGGTGTGCTGTTGCGCGGTCGGAATTATGGGTGATCGGTCTTTCGGGGCGGGGGTGGCTCCGGTGGCCGGTTCTGGGTCTTCGTGGATCGGTAGGTGCCCGGTGGCGATTGCGGCTCGGGGACCGCCGGTGGCTTCTTGATCGATCTCGGTCCGGTGACGGGTTCGGTGGGGGTGGCGGTCGTTGTGCGGCGAGAGCGTGGATTGTGGTGTGTCGCGGGGTGGGGTCGACTCTGTTGCGGTCGGTGGCGGTTCGGAAGTGTCGGCGGCGTCGAGTCGTTTGGTGAAATCGATGCTCATGGGGCGAATTCCTGCTTCCCCAGGACACCGATCGGCCACCGTTCCCGGAGATGGATATGGGTTGTGGCTTGGCCGAGGCGCTCCAGGATCGTGGTGGCGGTGCTGAGTTGGTCGATGGCCACGGAGATGATCGAGGGCTGTTCGCGGCCGGTGACGGCGGAGTTGTCGGTCAGCGTGTCCGGGTATTTCCGCACTTGGTCGAGTTGGTCTGCCGCGGTGGGACCGGGCAAGTTGATGCCCCTGGCCAGCCAGTTGTCGGTGTCGGGGTGCGCGGGTGAGCCAGCAGGGGTGGCGGTGAGCGTGCGCTCGATGTCGACCCACCGGAATCTGCCCGCTTGCCAGCGAGTCGGGTTGGGGTCGAGTGGGGGTGCGGCGTGGTGTAGCCAGGCGTCCACGACCGCGTTGAGGCGGTCGGTGAGCGCCTCGGGTTGGTAGTAACGCTGGAGTTCGGTGTAGCGGGAGTCGATTCCGGCGTGGATGCGGTGGGCGAGGGCGGCGCGCACGACCGGGTGGCCGCTGCGGGTGAGTTGTTCGTCGAGCCAGTCGGTGGTGGGTGGTGGTGGGGGGTATCCGGACAGGTGGGCGATGATGACCAGTTCGATCCACACGATGATGCGCGGGTCTCGGGCGAGGCGGTGCGCGGCGTCGAGGTCGCGCAGTGTCAGCGGTGACCGTGCGGGGGTCGTGGCCGCGGCGGGGTTGGATGCTTCGTGGTGTTCGCGCAGGGGGACGGTGATGCGCAGGGGGCGGTCCATGCCGTCGGCGAAGACCGCGGCGCGTCCGGGCGGGAGTGAGACGACGTGGCGGGACTGTGCCTGGTCGAGGTTCATGGTGGCGCCGACGGTGTCGCGGTCTTCTGCGGCGGGGAGGCGGTGCAGGATTTTCAGGGCGGTGTTCTTGACGACGTCGGGGCTGATCTTGGCGGGGATCTGTTCGGCGACGATGAGTCCTTCGCCGTAGGCGCGGATTTCGGCGAGCAGCGAGGTGAACAGTTCGACGGCGTGGGCGGCGGTGGTGCCGGGTTCGGCGCGTTTGAGGAGCCGGTGGGCTTCTTCGATGACGGTGATGTGGCGTAGGCGGCGGTCGCCGGGGTGGGTGCGCAGGTGTTCGTAGAGGCGGATGAGGATGGCGCCGATGAAGAAGGCTTTGTCGGAGTCGTTGCCGAGGTCTTCGATCTCGAGGACGGCGTTGCGGGTGAGCAGGTCGGGGATGTCGAGGGGGTAGCCGCCTTCGAAGAAGCGGCCGGTGGTGCCCAAACGGAGGGAGCCGATGCGGACGTCGATGAATCCGCGGACGTTGTCGGTGATCTCGCGGCTGTAGCCGATGCCGTCGACGACGGTCAGTGCGGTGCGTTGTAGGTCGCCGAGGTTCGGGTATTTGGGGGTGATGCCGTCGAGGTTGGAGGCGCTCAGGACGGGGTTCCAGCCCAGGTCGGTGTAGATCTGGTTCAGGGCGTGGGCCAGGACCTGGGGGAAGGGTTCGGCGGGGTCGAAAGCGGCGAGGAACAGTGCCCGGGTGAGGTCGATGTGGGTTTGCAGGGGGAACCCGGGTGCGGGTTGGAGGGGATTGATCCCGACCGGAATCGCGTCGGGGTCGCCGGGGCGGATGACGGTGACCGGTTCGCCGATGCGTCCGGCCATGCCCGCGTATTCGGCTTTGGCGGGTTCGATGACCAGCCAGGGGATCTCGGCGGTGTGCAGGCCGTCCAGGATCCGGCGGACGGTCTGGGATTTGCCGGAGCCGGTGGCCCCGGCGACGAAGGTGTGCCGGTTCAGGGTGGCCAGCGGAACAGCGAACTCGCCGACGGGTTGATCGGTGGCGTCGAGGATGTCACCGACTGCGACGGCGTCGGTGGGGTCGGCGGGGTCGTAGTCGGCGGTGACGTCGAAGTGCGCGGGTTCGGTGACGCGGATACCGGGGAGTTCCCGGCGCGGCGGTCGAGCCAGGGCGGTGAGCAGTTCCGCGGTGGCGACGAACGGGGACCCGAACTCGCGGTCGGTGCCGGGACCGGCGGCCGTCCACGCCCGTGACAGGTCCGCACCCGGTCCGGTGCGGTCGGGGCGCAGGGTGTAGGGGTGGCCGTCGAGATCGCTGGCGGCGCACAGGATCGCGGCGGCGGCGCGGGCGTTGGGTAGGTTCTCGGCGCCGACGAGCAGGTGGATGTTCCAGATGCCGGTGGCCAGGGCGCGGGAGAGTTCGCGGTGGCGTTTCTCGCCGCGGGTGACCGCGAGGCGGGCGGGTTCCCAGTTGGGTGAGGCGCGTTGTTCGGACAGGTCGGTCTCGAGGCGCATGATGTCGTGCTCGAGGGCTTCGGCGTCGAGGGGTTCGGCGACGACGAGCCAGGCAAATCGGCCGGTGATGTGGTTGATGTAGTCCTCGAAACCGCCGCGGCCCGGCACTGCGGGCTGGCTGGTGTCTGGGGTCCACAGGGCGTCGGGTCGGCCTTCGCAGCGGATCCACGTCAGCGTGTTCCATTGCCGGTGGAGCAGTGCGGTGTCGATCGGAACGGCCTGGCTGCCCGGTGGGTACAGCAGGGCGTGGCCCTCGGTGAGCGGGCAGTAGGGGCTTCCGCCGACCAGGATGCGGAGTTGGCGGGTGTGGGTGGGGCGGTCCCAGGCGACGGCGAACGCCCCGGCAGGTTCGGTCTGGCTCAGGTGGGCGTGGACACTGCTGACGGCGGCGAACAGCTGCGCGGCGATTCCCGCGTCGATCTCGGCATCGGAGCGGGTGCCCGCGGCCGGGACCGGTCGGGGTGTCGCGGTCATCCGATGGAACTCGAAACCGTCCAATATCTGCATCGGCGGTCCTACTGTGGCTTGTACTGCGGTGTGGGTTGTTCTTGCGGCCAAGTCGGCGGCAGGACCGTGGGTGTGATCGGCACGGCGGACGGGATCGGTGTGATCGGCGCGGCGGCGGGCGAGATTTCGCCGCGGCCGCCCGCGGCTGTGATACCGGGCGGGAATCCGGCGACCTTGTCGAGCAGGGCGATGCCCGGGTTGGAGTCGGCGGCGGCGACGACGCGGGATTCCTGGTCGGCGTCGACGAGGACGAACGCGGTGATCGGCAGACTCTGCAAGGTCGTGGGTTCGACCGTGTAGATGTACATGAGTTGGACTGTCGTGCCGGAGTTGACCGAGTCCGCGACCGATTCCGACGACGAGTAGTTGCTCGAGCTGGTGTCGCCGTGGGTGGTTCCTACGGTCCTGCCTGTACTCGTGGTCTGACCGGTTTGCACGGACTGTTGCGAGAGCACGAACTTGTGGCCGCGGCCGATCAGGTCGGCGCCGGCGGCTGCTTCGGTGGCGTTGCCCAGTCTCATCAATATGGTGGAGCTTTCTCCTGTGCCGAGCAGCTTGATCATGTCGTCGCGCAGGTGCTGGAGCATCAGCACCAGCCGTACTCCGCATCGGGATGCGTAGTGAGACAGTGTCTCCAGAGCGGGTAGCCCGAGTTGGTCGGCGCCCGCGACCACGATGACGTCGTTGGTACGGGAACGGCCCGCCCGCAATTCGTGCAGCACGCGCGCGAGCACGATCCGGTCCAAGGCGTTCTTGCGTCGCGGATGCGGCGATCCCGTGGTCACCACCGCCAGCCCTTCGCTGGGCCATATCTGGGCGGCGCCGTGCGTCGTGGTCGCTGATTCGTCGACCTTGACGAGGTCGAGTAGAGATCCGATCGACTCCAGCGCCTCGGTGGCGCGGGGAGTCGCGGTGATCTTGTCGGTGACGACGCGCAGTGAATGCAGTTCCTGCGCCGAGAGCACCAGCTCGGAGGTTTCGTAGAAGCCTCGGATCGCACGCACAGCGGCGTCCAGGCGGGTCAGCGTCAGCGGCGCGTCTAGTCGCCCGGCGATCTTGGTCAGCAGCGCGGCGTCGATGTCGTGCAGGTCGGCGGCATGCTCGGACAGGCCGCGGCGGATGGCGGCGGCTTCGGCGATCACCTCCGCGGCCTCGGCCGCCGACAGCCCTGCCAGCAGCCCGATCCGAGCGGTATCCATGGGCAGTTCGACGACCGTGACCGGGCAGGCGCGGATCGCCGCGAATCTGACCAGGTCGTGGGCGACCTCGTGCTCGGTGAAATCCAGGACCAGCATCCCGGCGTCGGTGCCCAGTACCGAGGACCCCATGGTCGCCAGCAACGAGGTCCAGCCATCGACCGTTCCACCGAAGACATCGAGCCGTCGCGTCCGGGACCGCGGCGTCACCGGCCGCCACCGCATCGCGGTCTCGAACCGCTCGTCCTCGCAACGGTTGTGATGGGCGATGGCGGCCCGCCAGCGCGCGACGTGATGGTCGTGTATCGCGTCGGCGCGTCGCTGGACGAGGGCGAACTCACCGCGTGCGCGGCCGAGCAGGTTGGAGGTCCAGACCACATAGGCCACCGCCACACCGAGACAGCCCAGCCACGTCAGCACGCCCAACCCCGCATTGACACCGACTCCGACGACGACCATCGGCAGCCACGAAACAGCGAAGACGCACGCGGCGAAGCCCCACGCACCACGAGCCCTGTGCTCGGCCGTCCTGAGCGAGAACGGCACCTGTAGCACGGGGCGATCCGGCGGCGAGCCTGCCGATGGATGCGGCATCGGCGGCCGCGGCGGCGTGTACTCGAATCCCCAGAACTCACCGGCGGTGAACAGTCTGTCCGCAAGATCGCGATCGAGATCGGTGACCGTCCAGGGCGGCTCGACCCCCTCCTCACCCGCCCCATCGTCTGGCCTCATGAGCGTTCCCCGATCCTCGGGTGAGCGAATACGCCGGCGCACACAGTCCTCGTCGTTCGACGCTCGACCGCAGACACCGCCTCGATCGATGACGAGAAACACACCACCGGCCCAGCGGTCCGCGACGTCGCGCTCACGTCCCGCGCGACCGCCGAAACAACATCGACAGCGATCGACTGACCGGCGACGTTCACCGCCGCGCCGGCAGTGGCGGACCGCACTGTCGATTCCGTTGTCACCCACCATGTCCGTTGTAGGTCAGCGCCTTCGCGACCCACTGATGGACAACGGACCCGCCAAGCCCCCGGCGGAGGCCTGCGCCGCCGGGACGACGCACGTCGGAGGTTGCGTTGGCGCACTGTTCGCTCGACGCGGTCGAGAGGATCTCGCATGGTTCTACTTGCTGAACTGGCTGAGGACGGTTCCGCAGTCACCGCAGATGACCTGGGTGAAAGTGGGGAAGTCGAGCTGATGGGTGGTGCGGTGCTGACAGCGTTCCGCGGACCGGACCGGGGCCGTGCTCACTGCGATGTCCTCCAGAGGGGTGACGATGTCCAAGAGAGCCCGGGTGGTGATCGGGGGCTCAATGACTGAGATGCGTTCACGCATCCGATCGGTTCGCTCCGGCGCCATGATCCGATATCGGGTCCACCCCGCACCGGTCCGCGGCACAGATCGTGTCGGACACGTGCGGTCGACGGTTGCCATCGCGCGAACCGACGAGGGCGCCAACCGCTTCACATAGAGGACAGGGATCCACCGTCCGCGCCGAAGGGGTACGGGATGAGACAGACGAGGCTCTTACTGGCGGGCGCGGGCTGGTCGTGGTGGTCGATCGCGGGTGTGTCCGCGAGCGACCGTGTCGACGGTGTGGCATGCGTGGGTGAGTCGATCACGGGAGCGGTGTCGTGGGCGTTGTCGACGTCGCGGATGTGACCGGGGTGCGGATGGGTGCCGATGTCCTGGATCGGTGGTTGGGTCATTCGATGAGCGAGGTTCCGGCGCGGTTGCACGCGGCGGTGTTCGAGCATGTTTTCGGTGCGGCGCTGCCGGTGGTGGCCAGTTACGCGGCGGGCAAGGCTCGTTATCTGCTCGAGCGCCTGGATCCGGACATGCGTGGGGATTTCGAGGATATCGCCCAGGACGTGTTGATCGGGTTGACCGAGCCGTTGCCGGTCGAGCGGATCCGGCACTGGCGCGCGGTGCTGGTGCAGGAGTTGCGGTGGCGGATCCTGCACCAGCGCCGCGCGCGCCTGGCCGCCAAACGCCATCCCGGCCATCGGGTGGGCTGGGAGGAGGTCGGTGACGCCGACACCCCTGCGGTGGCCGATATCGGCGTCGCGGTGGTGGGCCGCGCGGTCATCGTCGCGGCGCTCGGCGCGGTCGCCGATCACCAGACACGCGCGGTGTTGGAGGCGACGTTCGTGATCGCCGCGGACGGTTCCTATTGCGATGTCCGCACCACCGCCGAAGCCGCCACGATCCTGGGAGTCAGCCGCGAGAAGGTCAAACGCCTGCGCGCGGTGGGGACCAGGGAACTGCGACAGGTGTTGGGTGAATCGCTCGACAGCGATGCGGAATTTGACATCGAGGAGGCACAGCGATGAGACACGACCGCGTGGCAGCAGGTGTGTGGTTGCCCGTCGACGACGCCGAGGTGCTGCTGGCGTTGCTCGAGGAATCCGAACCGGTCGATGTCGATGACGTCGGCGCTCGCCTGGCGCGGCGGGTCGCCACACGATGGGCTCGGCAGTCGGGTGCGGTGTCGCGGGCCGAGGGTTCCGCGGTGCTGCGGATACCGGGTTGGGCGGTGCAGGTCCGTGCTGCGGCGTCGAAGGACAACCCTGTGGTGCAGGCCAGGACCGACCGGGAGGTGGGGGTGGAGTTCACCCGCACGGTGAGCGCCGGGCAGGCGACACGGTTGACGGTGCGTTCGTTCGCCGGATGGGCGGTACCCGGTGATGTGGTGCGGGTGGCCGTCGATGACGACGCGAACGGTTGTGAGGTGTTGGTGGTGTTGTATCGTGACGAACACGACAACGTGGCCGGGCAGGTGGTCACCGGGTCGATCGGTATGACCCATGATCTGCGGATCTCGGTGTTCGCCGCCGAGGGCCTCGAGGCCGGTCAGGCGCGGATGGTGACCGAGGCGGTGCGGGGGTCGGCGACCGCGGGACGCAACGCCTGGCGGCGGGTCGCGAAGGGACTGCCCGAGGGGGATCCGGTCCGGGCCGCGATCCTCGCCGGACTCGGATAGGGGGGACGGGTCGGTGTGTCAGATGGGGCAGGCGGTGGAGGTCACCATGAACGAGTAGGCGATCTGGCAGTACCATTGCCTCTCGATCTTCCAAGTGCCGTCCACGGCAACGAAATTGACGATGATCGGCAGGGGTTGGGAATTGTTGATCGTCCAGGTGCCGTGGGCGACCATGCCCGGCGCTTCGGTCCTGGTGTCGGTGATCGTGATCGTCATGGTGGTGCCGCCCTGGCGGGTGGCCTCGGCCATCCGGTTGGGCAGGCCGGGATCGAGTTCGCCGTGCTCGACCTTGCCGACCTTCTCGGTGTTCGGGACCGCGGGATCGATCATCATCGCCAGCAGTCCGGTCACCTCCTCGGGCCCCGGAACAGCCGACGTCACACCGGTCGTGGTTGCGGTCGAGGTGTCGGTGGTCGCGGATTCCGACGGTTGTGTCGGGGCCGAGCATCCGGTCACCGCCCACAACGCCAGGCCGGCCAGCGCCGCGGGTACGGCCATCGTGTGGGGATGTCGGAGAAGGAGTCGTCTCACCTGGGTCCTCGATGCGCGCGCGGTCACGGACCACACGCCGCACCCGGCGGCGCCGGAAACCTCGGTGGCGCTGTCGATTCGGTACGGACTCGTGGCGGGGTCGAGGATAGCGCGTCGAGCGCGGGGGTGCTGAGATGACCGCCGGCGGTGATGATCTCGTACTCGAGGAGCTGACCGGGGCAGCTCAAGCGTGGTTGGGGCGGTGCGTGGCCGCGGTCGCCGCCGGACCGGATGCCACCGCCGTGCTGCTCGAGCCCGGACCCGAGACGTTGGTGTTGGCGCGCCAGTCCCTGGCCCGGTGGAAGAACATCGAGAGCGATGATCAACTGCTCGAGGAAGAGACCGACGATCCCGGGGAGGTCGCCGACGGGCGGCGGGTGTCGGCGGACCTGTCCGCGGCGCGGGCGATCGCCGTCCTGGCCGGCGCGCTCACCGGCATCGTCGATGTCGAACAGGGCGCGCGGGTCTTCCTCGACCACGCCGAAGCGGCCGGGTTGCGTTCGGCCGGAACACAACTGCTGCCGGCGGGAACCCCGCTGACCGGCCACACCGCGCCGCTGCGCGACCTGATCCTGCACCTGCTGGGCCTGGGCGGGCGAGCCGGCCGTGGCTACGCCATCATGGCTGCCCTCGAACTCGCCGGACTGCGTCCGCCCACCGTGCGCTGCACCCGTATCCGTGTGCTGTTCGTCAACCACCTCGGTGTCGGGGAGGTCGGCACCCTGTGGCTGCGACAACTACGAGACGGTCCCAGCGGCCTGCATCCCGACCCGGCCCGCATGGGGTTCCTGCACGCCGACACCGTGTTCGTCGACTCGGTCCGCCACGCCTGGTCGATCAGCAGACTCGCCGACACCGACGCCTGCGTGCTGTGGTCGGTGACCCTGGACGGCAACGCCCCGGCCAACGACATCGACGGCGCGTCGATGACCGCGGCCTTCGCCGTCGCCCTCGACGACCTCGCTCCCCGACACCGCCTGCTGCGCCCCCTGCGCCCTCGACGGCTGGACCCGATGTGCGCGATCACCGCCGGACTGACCGGTGCCACCCTGACCCCCGTTCACGGGTACCGGGCGAAACTCGCCGCCGCTCAACAGCATTCCCTGCGTGTCATCGTCGCCTCCGACGCCCACGCCACCGCCCGAGAGCAGGCGCCCCAGGAATACGGCGACCACATCCACGACGCACACGACGTGACCGAAGCCGTCGCCCGTGCCCGCACCCGCTTCAACCCGGCCCCCTGGACGGTGACGGTCGTGGCGATGCTCACCGTCCTGGTGACCGTCCTCTCGATCACCCACGTGATCGGTCAACGCCTCGACGACGTCGCGGCCCGTGTCGAGTCGACGTCGCGACTGTATGCCAACATCGCCCGCACCAGCGCCGCCGCCGATCCCGCACTGGCCCAACAGATCGCCCTGGCCGCCTACCGCCTCGCCCCCACCCCCGACGCCCGCTCGGCCCTGCTCGAAACCAGCGCGGGGGCGCCGCTCAGAATCACCCCCGCCACCGGCTTCGGCCCGGTCTCCCTCGACGACGCGCCCCGCCTCGCGGCGACCCCCGACGGGAGGTTCCTCGCCGTCGGCGGCCACGACGGCCTCGTCCACCTGGTGAGTGTCGCCGACGGCGCGATCCGACGCCTGCCCCCGATACGCACCGACAGTGGCACGATCCGCGCGCTGGCCCTGAGCGCCGACCGGCGGTGGCTCGTCGTCGCCGGCGACCGAGAATCCGCACTCTGGGACCTCGCCGCCACACCCCGACGCGCGGCGACCCTGCCCGCGGATCGGCGACCACCGTGGAGCGTCGCGATCAGCCCCGACACGCGAATGATTGCCCTGGGCACCCGCGACGGCCACATCTTCACCTGGACCCGCACCGACACCGATACCGACAGCCTCATCCCTGCTTTCCCGACGCTGACCGTCGCGGCGGGACAACGCACGAGCGTGGCCCTGTCCGACCGCGCCCTGGCCGCCGCGGTGCCCTCGGCCCTGACCGGCACCTGGACCACGACCCTGCGAACCTGGGACACCACCACCCTCGACCCCGCCCCGGTCACCGACCTGAGGGTCGAACGTCCCGACGGAGCACAGGCCCGCACCCTGCAATTCGACACCGCCGGAACCGTTCTCGCCCTCGGCCTCAACCCCGGCGCGATCCTGCGCTGGCGACTCACCCCCACCGCCACGATGGACCCGCTACCCGGGCTGGACAGACCCGGCGCCGACTTCCTCGACATCTCCCTCGACGGCGACGCCCGCCGCGCCGCGATCGTCGGCGCCGACTCCACGGTGCGCGTCGTCGATCTCGACACCGGGGCCACCACCACGACCGTGCGAGTCGCGACACCGGCACGAGCACTCATCACTGGAGCGGCCCTGCTCACCAGTAGCCTCGACCGATCCATCCAGTTACACCGCCCCTGGGCGGCGCTCACCCCCACCACGCCGCTGACCCTCTACCGCTTCCCCCACCGACACACCCCACCCCCGGGCCTCGACGTCCCCGCACTGCCCCTGCCACGTGCCGGCCTCGCCGCGCCCGAACCGACCACCGGAGACCCCGAAGGGTTCATCGACGTCGTCGCGACCTCACCGGACAACCGCCGAGCCGCCACCCGCACCGCGCATGCCATCCAACTGTGGGACACCACCGACCCCACCCTCGCGCGCCCGCTCGGCCCACCGCTGCCCTCGGCGGGTGTCGACGTCGCGGCCATCGTGTTCGCTTCCGACAACACCTTGGCCATCGGGCGTGGACTCACCTCCACCGTCGAACTCTGGGACGCCACCGGCCCCGGCGAACCGGTACAACGGGCGACCCTGCGCTTCGGGCGCGGATATCCCACCAGCCTCGCCTACAGCCCTGACGGCCACACCCTGGCCGTGGGTAGCTACCTCACCGGCGTCGTGCGCGTCTACGACCTGCGAACCAGCTCTAGCGCACCCCCGAGCATCGACCTGCCCCCGATCGACGCCCGCGGCGAAACCATGACCCTGGCCCTGAACCCCGAAGCCATCCTCGCCGTCGGAGTACGCGCGGGCCTGCACGTCTACGACACCACCGCCCGCCCCGCCGCCCGCGAAATCGCGCTCCCAGGAGGCGGACTCGATGCCGTCAACGCTGTGGCCTTCGACGACTCCGGTACCCGCCTGGCTGCCTCGACCACCACCAGCCTGCACCTGTGGGACCTCACCGACCCCGATCACCCTTCGAGCTACGCCACTCTCGCGCGCGCACCGATCCACTGGAAACCCGCCATGCTGTCCTTCGACTCCACCGGACAGACACTCACCGAATCCGCCACCGACGCGACACTGCGCCACTGGAACACCGACGCCCAAACCCTGGCCAGCCGGATCTGCGCCAACGGCGCCACACCCATCACCCCCGACGAATGGCGCCGCGCACTACCCGGCACCACCCCCGTCGACACCTGCCCCCCGTAGGCTCCACGTGGTTCGCACGGGACGTGTCGTCCAGACGAAGGACTCCGCTCGAATGCCGACGACCGATGCGATGTCCGCTCGTGCCCTCGCCCGCGGTCACCTCGGCACGGTGACCGCGCCGGCCGCGAACCGCTCGACGTCCGGAGGAGGCGATGACGGCGTCGATATCCGTGCGGCAGCAACTGACAGTGCGATGAGGCACAGGATCGGCGCTCAACCACTACTCACGCTGAGGGCTACCGGCGACGAACACCGTTGCCCGGTCCAGGTCATGCGCCGCTGGACCGCGGTCCTGATCCACCTCCCGCACGGCAGCGCGCCCGTGCTACTCGAACACCACCTCACCCGCGATGCACCCACCCATCAAGCAGCCCTGCACCCCGACCACCGCGACTTCCCGGTCCTGACCGGATTCGATTGGCGTGGAACACCTCTCGCGCTACCTGGCCGCCTCGCCGCCTTAACCCCCGGCCACCTCGCTAGCCTCGCCGCCGCCCACCACCGCGGCCACGCACCCACCAGACGCCGCCCGAAGCCACCAGTTGCCGCGAAGCCCCAAACAGCCGATCTCGAACCCGACATTCAACTCGACCCCGGATACTACGAACGCGGCATCGCCGCACGCCACCGCGCTCATGCCCTTGACGCCGACCTCGATGAGCTCTTCGCCCGCCTCGACCGCGAAACCGACGAACTACTTGCACGCAGCGCAGATCTCGACTACCCACACCAGCCAAGCGGACAATCCATTCCGCCGGATTGACTACAGCGTCCCTGGCGCGGAGCGTGCCGATCGGTCTAACCTCGATTGGGCGGCGAGTTCGGCATAGGCGCTGACGGCGGTGAAGTACAGACCGAGGGCTGGCAGGGCGAGGCCGCGCGAAACTCGGAGGACTGCCACGTATGCGCGGCTTAAAATCACGGCCATGGCCACCGACATCATCGACTACCAGAAGATCATCCGGGACACCTTCGACCATCTCGACCGGTGGCGCAAGGCCGCATCCCCGTTCGTGCCCGGCTCGGGCAGTGAATTGCGTGGCGATGACCTCGACTGGCCGTGGGAGCCGTTGTCGGAGACCGCGCGCCGCGGTTTGGCTGTCGCGACCGACCACCTGCAGGCGGTCCGGGTCCACCTGGAGCCCGAAGCGGGATTGCCCAATCTGTTCCCTTACGCCCAGTCCACGCTGTGCCGGACCGCGTTGTTGGGCGCCGCGCAGGCGGTGTGGCTGCTCGCGCCCGCCGCCAAGGACGATCGTCTGCGCCGCCACCACATGTTGATCCAGGACCTGATTCGCTGGCACCATCAGTACCTGAGGGAGTTGCTCAAGCATCCGGAGGGCGACGAGGAGCTACGCGCGAACACCGAAGCGGTATTCGCGCTGGTGAACACACGCAAGCAGGAGATTGAGGCCAAGCGGGCAGCGCTCGGCGAGACGGGCAAGTTTGCCAATACCGCCATGGTCAGGGAGGCCGCCCGCGATGTCTTTGGTGCACGGCCCAACGGTGAGGAACTCGTGCTGAGCGCCGTGTCCGAGTGGCGGGCAGGATCCGGTGCAGCGCATGGCTTCAGCTGGCAGGCATTCGGCGGGCCCGGAATGGACCAGGCAGGTTCCGCCGACGGCAACGGGATCTCCACCTTCACCCTCGGAGGGACCTACGCTTCGCTGGCAAACCCCTATATGACGGCCTTCCACATGTGCGCCCAGGGATGGCGGCTGTTGCGCGAGCGAGGCAGGTAGCTCGTTCTCGGATATATCGCCGGAGCGCATGGCCTTGGAAGCGTTCGACATTCGATGCCACAGTGACGAATTAGCCCCTCTCTCCGACCTCGACAAGCGCCATGCCCATGGCGGTTAGTTCGTCGCCTCGTGTCCAAACTTGCACATGACGCACCAAATGCATTTCGGATGCCCATCCGAACCTTGGCACTTCTGTATAATGGGCATCAATCGCAGGTGCAGTGCGTTTGCCGGTCTACGCACAGACCCGCCCGCTTAGGTAACACTGAGCGAGTAGGTCACGTATCTGCCCACACCGAGATAGAGCGTTGGTGCTTCGCAGGCAACATTCGGGATGGGCCATCCCAAACAAGTTCCGCCGTACCGGAGGACGGACCTTGGTTCACCAGTCATGGACTGGTCGAGCTGAGGACCGTCCACTTTCCCTCACTCGACCTGGAGGGAAAGGAACGGACGAGGATGAATCGCCGTGAAACGCTACGTATTTCCGCAGGTGCCCTAACTGTATTTCATCCGTCTGTCGAGGTGATCGGGCCCGACGGACTCCATCGGTTACTGACCGCCGCCGTGATGGTGAGGACACCATCGTGACCTCCGGCCAGCCGAACGATCAGCATCCGCCTGGTACTCGACCGATCGCGCCCCGTGTATCGCGCGCACCGAAAGACGTGCTGGATTCTGTAGATCGCCAACTGACGCGAGCTACCGCCGATGATCCCACTATGGATCGCTATCTCGAGCTGCTGGGTTTCGTTCGATCAACGATCCTGATAGCTGCGGCGCTAGCGCTCATCGGGTGCTTGGCGGTCGGGGTGGGGCTAGGAACGGCCATCTATGTCGCCGGGATGACACCGCGCGCGGCAGCGGGGCTCGGCACGATCGGTGCCGTGACCACGACATGTATCGCACTGTATCGGGGCCGCTTGCTCTTCAAACGCCTACCAGCGCTGATCCCAACCGGTTCCACTGCGCCCCCCGAGCTCAACGCTTCCCCGGAAGGCGAACCCACAGACCAGCAGCCGCAGTAGTCGCCAAAACCCCGGCTATGGTGGTGAGCACAGCACCAACGCTACCGCGCCCGAACAAGAGCCCACCGGCAAGTGCTCCGATAGTCAGCCCCAGCCCGGCACTGACGATCCCCAAGGTGAGCAGCAGTAGCGCCACCCGGGCAGGGATCTGACGAAGCGAATTCCGCACTCTCAAACACTACGTCGCCGAGCGGTCCGACCACCATCAGACCGTGGGAGACTGGCTATCTGTCGAGGCGGCACCCCTGCATCTCGCCCCGTCCCACAGCGGACGGGGCCGCGCGAGGCGGTGCCCACGACCCAGAAGGCCACGCCCGTGCCCGAAGAGCTGAACCTACCCGCGCTGCCCCCGCGACGACTGAGGGCGGGCACCCGCCCGCCGTCAACCACATTCAATACACTGCCTAGCCGCGCCGCTGTCGGCGCACAGCGTGCCGGACCGGGGCCCCGCGGATCCAGGGCTTCCGGTTATGGCGCGGAATCAGCCGCGTTGCGAACATGGACGGTGAGCTGATCCGGTGCACGGTCGTCATCGATGCCGAAGCTGATGATGCGTTCCGGATGAATGCGAATAATGTCTCCGCCGCGCCGGTCGCCTGGCGAGGCGGGCACGGTGATCGCCTCGGCGTGCCCGCGGATCTCGACGCACCGCACCCGCCACGGATCGATCGAGGTGAGGTCGTCGACGACGAAGGCCACCCGTCCATTGGCCACGATATTGCGATATTTCCGGCTGGCGGCCATGTTCATCCCGGCGATATCGAAGCGGCCGGTATCCGGGTCGAATCGGTAACAGACCGGACTGACCTGCAGGGTGCCCGAAGGCTGCACGGTGGCGAGGCGGCCGATACGCTGAGCGGACAGATAGGCGATCTCGGCCTGAGTGAACGGCATGATAACTCCATGAGTGGTGATGGGCATAGGAATACCAGTCGCCAGCTCCTCCCTGGTTCGACCAGGGCCTCGCGTCCATCTGCGACGTCGTTCTCGGACACGGGATATGGAGTTACGGTCGGAATCGTAACCCGAACCGGGCTCGGCGGCAAAAACTGGCCGCCTGTGACTCCCCCCGGGTCACCGGACCGGATCGCCCGCCAACCTAGTCCGGTCTGCGCTGAATTCCCTTGTCGGGGTGTCTATTCCGCTGGCAACGAACGCCGTGCAGGGTTACCCGGACCTCACCACCTTCAAAACACGGCCTAGTACTGCAACTGCACTCAGGTGAGTGGGTGGCCTCGGCGTCGGTAGTGCGATAGTCGGGCTT
Source organism: Nocardia sp. NBC_01377 (assembly GCF_045040005.1). Taxonomy (NCBI): domain Bacteria; kingdom Bacillati; phylum Actinomycetota; class Actinomycetes; order Mycobacteriales; family Nocardiaceae; genus Nocardia; species Nocardia sp. NBC_01377. The sequence continues at coordinate 151,367 of NZ_CP109567.1, read as the reverse complement.
GATGTTGTCGGCGTCGTCGCCAGCGTGACCAGGCCCAGATGTGGCCGGCCCCATGGCGTGGGGTGAGCACGAATGCGATGAGCAAACGGCGGATCTCCGGTAGCGTGAAAGCGATCATGCCTTCGTCGCCGTCGTCGAGTCCCCCTTTGCCACAATGGTTCTCGTGGCGGCCAGCCAGGCCAGGGCGAGCATCGACAAGGTGACGTGGGCATACCAGGCCCGCCATTTGCGGACCTGGTAATGGTCGAGCCCGGCCTCGCCTTTGGCCTGCTGAAATGCCTCTTCCACATGCCATCTCGACCCCGCGGTCCAGGCCAGATCGACCAGTCTGGTGGCGGCCGGGCCATAGCAGAGGTAGTAGGCGATCTCGAGTTCTCCTTTGCTGTTCGGAGTCAACGCCCGCCGGGCCAGTAGCCAGTGCCCGCGTCCGGTTTTCCAGGTGCCATCGATCTGGCGGCGCGCCCAGTCGTATTCGCGCGGCCCGTGCGCGCCGGCACCGACCGAAAGCCGCTGCCAGGTGCGCTCACCGAACTCCGCGACCAGATCATCAGCGCGGGCGACACGGTCGGCGCGGGTGCTCACCCGCTGGTCGCAGCGGGTGGCCATCACGTAGAACACGTCGTGGTCTTCACACCAATCGCGCAGGTAACCGGCCTGGCCGTAGGCTTCATCAGCGGTGAACCACGCAAACGGCACCTCCGCCACCAGCGCGCGTTCGAGCATGGCGATCATCTGCCGAGGCTTGGTCGCGAACTCGACATCCTCGGGCATCCCCGCGTCACGACAACGCGCCCGATCGGCGGTCCAGGACTCGGGAACATAGAGTTCCCGGTCGATCAACGCGTGCCCGTGGCGAGACGCATACGCCAGGAACACCCCGATCTGGCAGTTCTCGGTCCGTCCGGCGGTGCCGGAGTACTGGCGTTGCACGCCTGCGGATTTGAGGCCCTTCTTCAGGAAACCGGTCTCATCACCAGCCAGCACCGCAGCGGGATCACCGAGGTGCTCGACCACGTAGTCACGCACATCATCACGTACCCCATCGACGTCCCAATCGGCAGCACGCAACAGCCGCTGCATCCCGTCCGGAGTGCTTTCACCAGCGCGTTCAGCCAGCGTCCACCCATTCTTGCGTTCCAGACCCGCGGTCAGTCCCGACACATACTCGCCCGCCCGCCCTCGCGGCTCAGCGCGGGTGAACCGTCCCTCGATCCTTTTCATCAACGAATCCAGCTCGGCCACAGCATGATCCAACACCACCCGACAGGTCTACCAGCAATCAACCAGGCGAGTGCAGTTGCAGTACTAGGCCATCCGCGCTGAGCAAGCCGCAGGCGAGTGGGTGCCCCCCACCGGGTGAGCAGCACGCTACTTGTGCCGGCACCTTTCCGCCGGATCGTCGGCCGCAGCGGTCGACGGCGGTTCGAGCGAGCTGGCGCGCGTCGAATGGGAACTCGAGATCGAAGTCGACGGCGACAGGACAGAAATCGAGATCGAGATCGGAAATGGGGTCGGGTGGCGATTCGATCGAAATCGTCGTCGCCGACCACCGGCTGGGTCAACCGGCCGATCACGAACTCATCGATCCACGTCTGCAACGCGGCCTTACTGCCGGCTGCCGCCAAAGACACCAAGAAGGAATCCAGCGACCGCCGGTGACGCTCCGCCCGATCGAGTGCGCCCCATTCCCGGTCCGGTGTCGCCAGCACCGCCCGCGGATCCACCCATTGCAGGCATTCCGATACTGCCTCCCAGTCGGGGCCATGGTGGCAGCGCACCGCGGCACCACCGTGGAATACCGCCACCGGCTTGACCTGCGGAGCCGCCCGGTTCGCGGCCTCGGTGTGCTCGGCCAACCGGGAACGACGCAGCACAGGGTCAGTTGGTATCCGGGACCGCAACTGCGACAACACCTCTCGCAGCGCCTCGCGTTGTGGTGCGTCGGCGGCCGCGCGCAGTCGCTGATCCCATTGTGCGGAGCCGTCGTCGAGACTGCATGCCCGAACGCGATCCAGCCTTTCGACGGCTGTCGTCGAAACTTCAGGACCCGCCAACTGGCTTTCGGTGGTGCCGTAGCGACGCAGGACTACCGACATCTGCGCAATCGTCGGTGCCCATCCCCGCACGAACCGGCCGTCGTCCAAGTGCGCCCGAACACGCCGCGCTCGTCCCGTCTGACCACCATGTTTCCCCCTGCTATCGACTTCGAGCGATTTGTGCGCCGAGTATCGTCCACGCCACCGACAGGACCATCCGAGAATCGAGAAGCCCACGGTCCCAATCGATTTACCTGCACGACTCATGGGTTCATCGATCCGTAGTGGGCCGCAGGAACCGGCAGTTGGTGGTCAACAATCCGTCGCCGCGTCTGGGCGCGGTGCGCCCACGCTGTCACCGCCCCTCCGTCCGGGTCCAGGGGTCGCATCCGCCCTGTGTCTATCACGTGACGTTTCAACGGGTAGGTCTTTGGTCGTGGGATCTCCGTGATGGATCGCCCCCGAGGCTCGGACGCATTCGCCGATTTCGCCGCCTATAACGTCGTCCTGCCCGGACGACGACCGTTGGTTTCGCGGTGGATTCGGAGCGCGACTCGTCCGCGCAAGCGTATTGGAATCGAGGATTGACTCACTGCCGCGTTTCAGTGGTGGCGGTTCGTGGTGGATCGGTGCCCAATTTTTTGTGTGTTTCCGTGTGCGATTTGTGTTGCCGAATTAGATACGCAATTTTCTGTGCCATTTTGGATACCTCCTTTGTGGCATAGGAGATTGGTCTTGTTGTAAGATTCATAAAACGTCGCGGTGACGGTCCTATAATCGTTAACGAACATTCCTAGCGGATCGGTGGTGTCGTGGCAATTCGGCTGGAACAGCGTGGTGACGTTACGGCGACAGGCTATTGCAACCAGAAAGGCCCCGTATTGCTGTACACAGCGACACGGGGCCAGCGTGACCGCAGCATGACCGGCTGCGGACGGGCGGTTCGTAGCTATCGCCAGGAGTGCGGCAGTGTCGCGAGAACTGCGGCGGCACCGTACGCCATCCCCACTGCCAGCAGCATAAATGCCGAAGGAGCTGGGGCGATGCCGAGATTGTCGCAGATCTGCGCGCACTGGGCCGCCCCGGCGAACAGAGTGAGCCCGGCCGAGAGCGGGTCCTGTGGTGCTGGCCGTGCGGGGTCGTAATTGTTGGTCATGTGGGCGGTAACCCTTTCATGATTCGATGTGCAGACAGTGGGATATGCGAAGGCCCCCTTTCGCAAGAATGTGCACAACCAGAGCTGTGCCATTCAAGTAGGGGGACTCCGCATCCATTCTTTGGTCGATAGCCGACCTCGATACTAGCCGATAAAATGGCGTGGAGTAAACGGTGTCAGCACTGTCCACGCTACGGACGGAGAAGCCCGATCCTTTTGTCTCATTTACCTGCACATCAGCGATCCGAACAATCGCAGAAGAATGTTTCTCCCTGCGGCGGGATTCCCCGGTGATGGCGGCAACGACTGGTTGTGGCCGCCACATCGGCGTCGGCGTGAGCACGCCGATGTAGGTGCCGCAGCAGGCGGCGTCGAGCCGGACCCGCCAGACCGTACTGATGGCAGGTCGGGTCGGTCTCGCTATCCGCGCGAGCGTGCCTTCTCGAGTTCTGCGCGGTCCAGGACGGTCCCGATAGGCCAGTCCATGGACAGCAACTGTTCCAGCCCTGGTCCGCCGCCATCCCATTGGTCGACGGCAGGGGCGGTGATGTCGTCGAGAAGTCGAGAGACGAGCAGGGCCAAGGCGTTGGTGACCGCGCTCTCGAATCCCCAGCTGATCATGTGGGTGTCGCGGTGCGGTGCCAAATGTACGGTGCCGTCGGCGAGGCGGATCCACAGCGGGTAGCCGAGCACGAGCTCGGCCAGAGGACTGGTGACGGGGAGTCGATGCGCCGACGCGGCCACGAGCTGGCCCGAGGACAGTCGGATCGCGGGGGTGTCGGTGATCGGGTCGATCAGGTGCTCGGTGATCTCGGGCGGGGGCTCGGAGCCGGGGCGGGTATAGATGGCGCGGGTGTAGAGGACCTCGAATCCCGCGCAGCGATGCGAGGGTCGCAGGCGCGCGGCCCATTCGTCGGCGAACGGTTCGGTGGGGTCGAGGAATTCGGCGCTGCTGTAGGGCAGGTCGCGGGTGGGGCCGCAGGCCACGACCGCGGCCATCACTCGGTGGGCGATGTCGCTGGTGTGTCCGGCTATCGACAGCCACCCGTCGCGGCGTACGACCTCGGGTGGGGTCGTGGGTTGGGGGACCGGCACGGCGGTCACGGGCACCTCGGTCCACGCTTCGATGTCCGGGTTGTCGGTGATCCTGGCGACCGCGCGCGCGGCCTCGTCGCTCGCGCGGTGGCGTGCGGCCGCGACGGCGGCGATCGCTACGGTGTGCCCGCTGCTCCCGGGCGGCAGGATCGCGGCAAGATTCGACAGCAGAGCCGGATCGGGCCGCACGGCGAGCTCGGCTATCGGGGTGGGCGCGTCGCCGGGCTGCCACCGCAGTATCGCTGCCCGCTGACGTAGTTCGACCGGCCAGTACGGGGCGCGCCCGCCCAGCACCAGCGCGAGATCGGCCCAGTCCGTCTGATCGTCGGGCACTCGAGCGCCGCTCTGGTCGCGGATCTGAAGCGACGGCCCCGGCCGCGTGGAAGTCATTGCCGGCGAGGGTGCTGCCAGCGGTGAGCAACGCCCGCAGGTCGTCGGTGGAAGCGGTCGCGAGGTTGGTCATCGAGGATCTCCTGGGTCGATCGGCGTGCGGGGGCGGGTGGTCGTGTCGGTGAGGCCGAGCGCGAGTGTCAGCGCGTCGGCGACGGGTCGGCGGTGGCGGGGATCGAGGTCGGACAGGACATCGGCGAGGTCCACCGGTTCCCCGCAGGCCAGGCTCAGCGCGAGCGCGAGCACGCACTCCTGGCTGAGGTCGAGGGTGAGGTGCTCGGGATCGTCGGCCAGCGCCGACCACTGCACCCGAACGACGCGCTCACGGTTTCCGGTGTCGTCGGCGTCGAGGTCGTCGACGACGTGGCGGCGGACACCGAGGTGTCCGAGCAGTCCGGTGTCGGCCAGCAGCGCGACCGCCGCGGCCTCGCACCGGGTGCCGCGGCGGGTGATGGTGGCGTCGAGGGCTTCGCGCAGGATCGAGGCCGGGGTGTCGGGGACGGCCAGCAGGTGATAGCACCAGGCGCAGACCGGCAGCGGTCCGTCGGCGCCGGGCACCCGGGGCGCGTCGGCGGGGTCGTCGGTGACCTCGAGGGTGATGAGCAGCCCGGGTTCCGCGGCGTTCAGGCAGCCGCCGGTGCCGACACCGCGGTGATAGATCCCGCACAGGCAGCGGCAACCGCCGCGGGCATGCTGGGTCCACGCCATCGCGACCGGGACCCGCACGGCCAGGATCGGCGCGGGCACCGCGTCGCCGGTCATCCCGCCTCGCCGCCGAACAGCCGTCGCCGGGCCGCTCGCACGACCGGCAGCCGGGCGCGATCGGTCTGCTCGATTTCGCGGGTTTGCTGGACCGTTCGCGGGTGCGCGCTCACATCGAGGTCGGGGACCTCGCCGAGGACGACGACACCGGCGAGGTCGTCACAGCCCGGATCGACTGGGCGGGCCTGGCGCACGCCGACGATCTCGGGCCGCTGAGCAGCACGGAATACCGGCTGCTTCGCCTGGCGGTCAGCATCGCCCGCGGCGGTATCGGCGTCGAATTGAACGAGGCGCTGCGGGATCTGGGTGACGCGCACTCGCGCGCGGTCCTGCACGCGGTGGCGGTGGCGTTGGGCCTCGGCGAAGACGTCGAGATCACCGACTCCGCTGCCTACATCGCGCGCAAGCAACGCCACGACGACAGGCTCGCCGCGCTGCTGGGCGAGCGCGCAACGGAACTGTCATGAGCTTGGACGACCTGCTGCCCGTCCCGACCGAGGGCGACCGCCGCCGGTGATCATCGGCCCCGAACCTGTTGAAAGACAACACCATATGTCCCGCGCTACCGCACTCGATGGTGAAGGCGTCGTCTCGACCGTGTGGGGGCTCGACGCCCCCCACACGGTCGAGGAACTCGGCGAAGCCATGCTCGCGCTGCAGCACCTGATCCGCTGGAGCAACCACGCCACTCTCAACGCACCCCGCACAGTCCTGCCCGACGCCGAGAACGTCGCGACCGTCACCCGGCGTCTCGGCGACGCCCTAGGCGGGCTGCCGCAACTACTCGACCAACTCGCCGGGCGCTGCGACGGGATGGCCGAGGACCCTGCGCTGCGCGCCGCGCAATGGAACGGCCCGGACGACCCGCGCCGGGCCGCGAGTTCCGCGGCCGCGGAACTGCGCGCGGTGAGCGCTGTCGCCGGGGCGCTACGCGAACGGATCCAGCGCGCCGCTTCGGCGATGACGACTATCTATCTCGACGACGAGGACGGTCGCTGATGAGCCTGCCCACCCAGCAAGAGATCTTCACCAACGCTCTGCGCCACCTCGACCTCGCCCGCGCCGCGCTGGCCGAGTCGCGCGACTGGCTGGCCTCGGACTGGGCCGGGGTCGAGACCGGGCTGAGCCTGCCTCGCGAGGTCGGCGAGCAGCGCACCCGCGTACGCACGGCGATCTCCGCCGCCAAGAACGAAGTCGACGACGCCAGACACGCCCTGCACGAAGCGCTGCGTCACTACGCCCCGCCCGAACACGGTCGCGTCCTCGAAGACCCGCGCGCCGAGATCGCCGACGACCGGGGCACGCGGTGAGGCTCGGCAATCCCACCGCGCACACCCCCGTCGACCAGGACCGTGACACCGAGCCGATCACGGCCGTCGCCCCGGCGGCCGCCGCAGCGCGGGCCGAGCCATCGCCGATGAGCGGCCGGGCACGGCTGCGGGCGGCCGCGGCCCATGACGATCACCCCGAGCTGGTGCGCGCCGCCGCCCCGCTACAGCGCGGCCCCGACCCCGCCCAACACCACCCGCACCTACGACTCCGCGTGGCGGGCGTTCGAGACCTGGTGCGAGCGGCACCGGGTCGACCGCGCTCCCGGCCACCCCGCGCACGTCGACCGCACTCCCGGCCACCCGCGCCGACGACGGGGTCGCCGCCTCCCCCTCGCTGTGAGGGTGGCCGCGATCGCGGCGCGCCACAGCCGCGTCGGGCACCCCGGCCCGACGCTGGACAGCGGCGTGAGCGCCGTCCTCGACGGGGTCCGCGCGCTCGCCACCCGGGCCGGGCGCACCGGCGCCGCTCCGCCCGCGTCGATCTGGGATTGTGAGAACAGAAGTAGAGCCTTGCATCCACTGCGCCTACCTATAACTCGCAACCGATGCTTCCTCGAGCGAACTACTCGGTAGCGCATGGGAGGGATGCACACGGGGTTCGTACACTGCGCTGGTGAATTCCGGTGTATCGGCTGAGCATCCTGCTGGTTTCGAGGTGGATTTCAGCTATTGGTTCGACTGCGACTGCGGGCGACGTGTCGAGGTGACAGCTGCCGAGTACGAGCACCAGTGCGGCGGAGACGAGGAGTCATACCCTGTGTGCGAGTGCGGGGACACCGTCGATATCTCGGCAGCACACCCCGCCCTCCGCGATGTCGATGACATCGACTGCCACGACGATCAGGTGGACCGACACCTCTGGTATCACACCAGCCCTTATCAGGATTGGCCATCTCCGAGCTACCGGAGTGACATCGCCGCGCTGATCAAGCGATCGTTGCTACCGCCTTCCGACCACGAGAGCGCGATCGAGGGACGAACCTCGCTAGCCCTGCATCTGGGAACCTACGCCGCAGCAGTCGAGAACATGCTGCGGCGCATGCGCGATCAGGACTCGCCTGCCCATCGGTACTGGCTGCACCAGGTGCAGATCCACCTCGGCGCTGCAGATCTGGCGGCGGATGTCCGCGGTGAATTGAGCGGATGGTTCGGGGACGTGCCGATGACGGCGCTGGCCGACCTCGGCGCGCGGGCTGTCCGCTACGTCAACACTCACGAGTCACCCGGGTCGATCTCACTGGCCATTGACCCGGCGGTGATCGTGCGCGTACGAACCATCCCGCTGCCGCCAGCCGCGTCGGCGCTGCCCGCCACCGAGGAGGCCGATCAGGCCGTCGAGCGTGCAGTCGCTGCACTAGCAGCGGCACAACAGCTCCGACCCGACACCACCGGAATCCCCGAAGAGGAGATCTTCGAATCAGAGCTGGACCTTCTCATCGCACAGGCACATGGTCGCACCATCAGCGAGATCGCAGTACAGCGCGCAAGCGAGCTCGCCGCGCAGTTCGAGAAGTCTCGCGATCAGGAACGGGACACCCTATCGAACCTGCGTGCCGAACTCGCGAAGATCTATCTACCCGACGTCAATCCCCAGCTACGCGCCCGCGTGGACGACCCCATCCCTTTCGGTGCCGCGCCCGGACAGTACCACCAGAGGTTGCGTGAGCTGGCTGCCCCGATAGTGCGGCCACGGGCAGTGGTCAGGCAATTCGCCAACGCACCTTGGCGGACATTCGACCCGACGAACCACCCCTGAACACAGGAGTTCGAGCACTCGAGCCGTCGACGTTTCCTTGTCGGCGACGGTGGCCGAGCAGGACAACGTGGTCGCACTGATCGAGCCAGCGCGTTCGATCTGGCCCGACTATGTAAGGGAGCACTGCTTTGTCGACGGATCCCACGACCATCGGTGGATCGAGGCTAAGCCCCCTTGCCGAGAGTGGATGCAAGGGCTGAAACATCAACCCACACTGAGCTTATCAGTACATACTCTGATAAGCAGTGTTAAGGTGGCCGTATGGCGCAGTACTACGACCTCGCCGACCGGCTCCGCGAGCGTATCCAATCCGGCGAGTTCGCCCTGGGTGACAAACTCCCCAGCATCAGCGAAATCCAGAGGGAGTACAGCGTGCACAGCCTCAATACCGTGCGCGCGGCCCAGCAGAAGCTCGCCGAGGAAGGGCTCATCGAGACCCGTCAAGGTGCGGGAGCGTTCGTTGTCGGCACAGAATCCCTCAAAACCGTCGATATCCTCGGCGAACTGACCACCTTGCGTGATCGCATGACCACCGTCCTCGCGGCCATGGACAGCCAGCGCCGCCACAGCATCACCATCAACCTCGACGACCCCGCCGAGGACCATCTCTACTTCGTGCTCACCGACGCGTTGAGTGAATGGGCCTCCCAGCAGCGTCACGAGGCAGAGCATGATCAGCCCGAATCACGGATCGCGTGGGCCGAAACCGCTGAGCGGCTGCTCGCACGCATCGAGAACGCGCTGTAGTCGGCGCAGATAGTCCGCGATCGGACCGGAAGGCGATGATGAATACCGCCGAGAACCCCCGCCGGACAGGAGAACACGCGTCCGGTGCGCACGGTGTCCGACATCCCTAAACCGACAACGTGGCTGTCCCACGCCATTCGGGGCCAGCAGCCCGGGTCTAGCCGACGCAGGTACCGAAGAATCGGCACTCGAGGAGAGCGCGCGGGTCCAATGAGGCGGCTTGGGGTTCGAGTTCGGTGAGGATGGCGACGATGTCGGCGAGTCGCAACTCGTCGCCTTCGCCGAGGGGAAAAGACCGTTCGGCGGGGTTGTGCACCTCGCAGCCCGCTGGGCTACCTGCGGATTCGATCACGAACTCGACCGGTCTGGACTCCCAGCCCATCCTGAAACGACAGTTGAGAGGGAGGGGCGTGACATCGGGGAAGTAGTTCATCACCGCACCCCCGAAACTCGCCGGGTAGCGCCAGCCCGCTTCGGGATCAGCCGGATCGCCGGGCTCGATATGGCCGCTTTCGTCAGCGACCCACCCTCGGCGTGTCAGAAGCTCATGAAGAGCATGCAGGTGCTCGACTGTGGGAGCGGGGTAGCGAATCACATCCATTTGTCCGGCACCTCTCAGGCGGTTGGTTGCGGCAGGACAGCCAGTCACCGTGCAGCGCAGAGTGTCTGGATAGGCCGTCATCACCATACTGCCGGTCATCGAGATGGGCGGCCGGGTGGGATCGGCATACTGTTTGCCGCGTTCCTGTTCTCCTCGGCCGAAGTTCGGAGGTTACCCACTCATGGCCTGGGCTCCGCTGGTGTCCGCGATCGAGGTTCGTCGGGATGTGTCGGTGGTGGCCGTTATGGTGGTGCGTGGCTGTCCGCCAGCCGGTCCGAACTCGCCCGCCCACGCCCGGGAGCGAGTGCTCCACGGGCGAAGACGTCTCAGACTCCGCGGTGCAGAACCCGTTGCTGTGGCGTCGATGTCGCTGTGGTGGGGCGGCGTGGGTGACCTCATCGGAGAGCGAGCACCCTTCATGCCCCGCGAATCCCGCGCGCTGACCCGCGCCACCCGCGCCCGCGCCGCCGACCGCGGCCTGCCGTATCAGCAGGCGCGCGCCGAGGTGATCGAGATCCACGCCCGCGCCGAAAGCGACGATATGAGTTTCGCCGAGGCCCAAGCCGTCTACGACGACCCGCTCAACCAGCTGTTGTGTCACCGGTGCGGCTGGTTGAACGGGATGACCTGCCCGCAATGCGGTGGCTGTGGATGTTTCAACGCTGTGTGCAGCGGGTGGCGCCACGACGAGTACATGCACGAAGACGAGAGGGCCGAGCGGAACGCCTGCCCGGAATGCGGCGGGGACACCACCACCGGATACGACTGCCGGTGCGACCAATGACCACCGAACACCCGGTGCCCGACCCGATCCCGCTGCTGGCACGCGGCCTGAGGGTGTTTCCGCTCCCGCCTGGAGAGAAGGTCGCGCCGGCGGGCTGGCAGCACACACTGCTCACCGGTGACATCGCCACCGTCGCGGCGGCGTGGCCGGAAGGGGCGAACATCGGCGTCGGATGCCGCGCGTCCGGGATCGTCGGCATCGACCTGGACCGCCACCTCGAGGGCGGTGTCAACGCAGGAGCCGACGGCGTCGCGAGATTCGCCCAGGTGTGCCGACGGTGGGGCCAACCCCGCCCCGTCACTTTGGAGGTGGCGACCCCGAACGCGGGCCGCCACTTGTACTTTCGGGTTCCACGCAGGCTGACTGTGGCGTCGGTGTCAGGTGGGACATCGCCGCTGGGACCCGGTATCGACATCCGCGGGCCCGGGCTGAGGCTGGGCGGCTACCTCGCCGGACCAGGATCGGTGATCGGCGACCGCGCCTACACCATCGAAACCGACGCACCTATCGCGCTACTGCCCGGCTGGCTGGCGGCCCTGATCGGACGGAGAACCCGATGAAGTTCCGGATCACCGGCACCCTGGACGAACTACACCGAGCCCGCGCCTTGCTCGGTGAAACCTTGCACGTCCGAGAGGCGTCCGAGCCCTACCCCAACCGCGGCGACTCCACCCTGTACCGGCTCTACGTCGACGCTGACCTTCCCACCGGCACAACGACTCCCGCAGAGGCGCCGGACCAGGGACGTGATGGTTGGTGAGCACGAACAGGTCGAGCTCGTCCACCGCGAGTACACGCCGCTAGTTCCTGTTAGGGTCGAATTCCGTGTCAATAGCACGTTCTTCCAAGGGATTTCGCGTGCGAGCACGTGATCGTCCGCGCGGTCCGCATCGACCAGAACTTGAGCAGAGCGAAGCGTAGATTCGTGCGCGCGTAGTCTGCGCCTCACGTCGGTCGTTCCCGCAGGCTGTCGGGCACAGGTTGATCTGGACTGGCTCGCCGGTAGCCTCCCCTGCGTGGCAGGTATCGGACTCCGCTATTTTCCCGTCCTTCGTGTCCGCTCGCCGTACGATTCGATACTCGATCGGGGCTGTATGTCGTGGGCTGGCGGGTAAGTCATGGTCAGTTCGGCGGCCGGTGGGTTGTTGAGGCATCGTAGGAACCGACACTCGCTACGTTGACGTAATTCTCGATCTCGCCGTTGCGCACTGCGGGGCGGCAATTCGTAGCTGAACAATCGGTCACAACGCGGTCCAGGTGAAGCTGCTTCTGCGCGGTGCCGAATATGTGATCGCCGCAACAGGTTCCACGACCGTTCGACAGAACGTGGATTCAACAATCGACCTGGAACGGAAAGCAGCCACGCAGACGCGGTGTGGTCGGCGCGGGCTCGAGTGCCGGTGTGGGCTCGGGTCATCGGGGACGGGCAACTGCGAGGCCCGCATCGTCGACCGCACGCTGTCGTCGCTCGTAAATCCGTGGCTGACCGCGCCAGTCCATCGGACAGGCGGTCAGCAACCCGATATCTGCGTAATCATCGTTCGGCGCCTCGATTTCACGGATGCTGCAAGGGGTTCGTCCGTGCGTCGCGCTTAAGATCGCGGAGCATTTTCTCATCGTCATCTTCGCCGAGGTTAGCTATATAACTGTCTGGTATCGAAATGGTGTACGCAAGATTTCTTTGACAGAGTTCGCATCTGTCCAGCATGAAGTGACCTACGCCACGTTTACATAAGCCTTAGAGGCTACGTAAAGTGCAGACTGGTCGGTATTATTTGCGGGAATGCGCCGATCACTTGGTCGGGCCCGCGCGGTGTGGTGGAGTGAGATGAGGGTTCGTCGCCAGTTTGGCGCGCTGAAGTACCAGCGATTCGTGGCCCTTTGCGGTGTTCTGGCCTGGTTCCCAGGGTTGTTCGTGACTGTGATGTACGTATTACGTGTGCTGCCGAACGTTTTCGATGCGTTACGGCCGAAAGAGCGTTGGATTCGTGGTCAACCTGCCGGATTTTCGACTGGGGAGACGTCTCGGTATATCTGTCGAGGTGAATCCGGGGAATGGAAACCCCGCAGTCAGGTCAGAATTCGGCGCGGGCAGCGACATTCGTACTCATTGTTAGCAGGACTCTGTCTGGATCGGGTCATCGTCGAGAGGTGTTCTTTCGATGGCTTCAATTCCGTCATGCTGCTTCAGCGAGGGGCAAATACTTTGGACTACGTAGATTCCTGCTGAAATACCTGCCTGCGTAGTTAAGTGGATTGGTGCCGTCTGTTGCGGTCTGTGACAGTCGTGTAATGGTGAAGGCGATTGGTCTGAGCGAGGCGGATATTGCTGTCTGTATCCAAGCTCGGATACTGCAGGTCGGTGCTGATGTGTCAAATCGGTACTCAATCAGTCTCGGTTTCTCATAACCTAAATGTTGGATGCGTCCCTGGCATATTGGCTTGCTGGGTGTTGGAGGTGTGGTTCGATGAAGAGAATAAATTTGGTAGTAGCTGGAATGGCTGCCGGTATTGTCCTTGCAGGTTCTCTGGGGTCGATGGCTGGCGCTGTCGCAGAGCCGATCCCGCTTACGCCATATTCGGCGGCCGAGGAGGCCGTTGACGCGCCGAGCGAGTCGGGTGAGGGAATTTCGCCTGCCGGGAGCGGCTCATCGTTTTCGGGTCCAGGGTTTGCGGGGTCCTCGACCACCGGGTCATCGGGCTCTTTCAATCCCGGATCGAGCGACGGAAAGGGCGAAAGCGGATCCGCCGAGACAGCCATAGCGGGGTTTCTCGGCCGGATCATCCGCGGAGTCGTGACGGGTTCCTGAGAGCTCATCTCGTCCAACCATCTGACGCGCTGCTCTCGGGTTTCGTTCTTTGACTGTGTCGGGTGGCGTCGGCGAGTAATTTACCGCGATTCGTTGTGCAGTGAGAAGAAGGCAAGACCAGATGCGAGCAGATGACAACAGCGAACCCGAAGATGACAATCCCGAGACCCACCAGGGCATTGCAATTCCTAGGAGGATCACGGATTTCGATAGCAACAGCGAGGCGGACCCGGATGCGACCGTCGTGATCATGCTGCCCCAGCAAGCTTTTGATGACGGCGTGGTTTTGGATGTCGATGTGGTCGTAGAAGGCGAATTGACCGACGTGGAGTCCGACGGTGCCGACGGCCGGCCCGTGCCGTTGCTGAGTCGATGGCAGCGGTTCGTTCGAACAGTGGGAAAAGACGTTCTCAGGCGGCACCTGCCCTACGCGGCTGTCGCGGCTGTCGTGGTCAGCGTTGGTGTCGGTCTGTGGATCATTACGGCGGGACCATCAGAGAACTCCGAGACGGTTGGTGATGCCGCGGCATCGGCGGAGCTGGCGACGCAGAGTTTCGACGACATCACCGCCTTGATCCCCGGTGACTACACCCCCACCGAACTCGTGCCGACCGCACCGAGTTCGATGTCTGAAATCCCGAGCGAGGTAGCTCTTCCGGGGCAGGACATGAGTGCTGAGTTCGGAGTTGCCGAGGACCCGACCGTCCCTGGCGTTGTCACGGTGACCGAGACCGCGCCCGCTGAAAGCATCGGCGATCCGGTCGTGGTAGAGACCGTGACGCAAACACCGACCGAATCCGGTGTTCCCTCGACTGTGACCGAAACGTCGACTGCCCAACAATGGCCGAGCGTCTCGCTCAACGGAAGCGTTTCGATGCCACCGGTGACCATTCCGCAAGGAACAGGAGCGCCCCAGATCGTGGTCGTACAGCCGTCGACCGTCACTGTGACGGTGCCGGCAGAGACCACGTCTACAACCGCGGGGCAGTCTCCCCCGAAGTCTGCGGTGCCCAGAACGACGACCGCGAGACCGAGTGTCTGCCGCACCCCTGCGGCGACCGACAAGCCGAAAGCCAGAACAACGACTGCGTCTCCAGCGTCGACGACTCAGTCGGTTCACCCGTCCACGCCGACTACCCCGAAGAAATCTTCCTCCACCACCACGGTGCGGCCATGCAAGTAGCGAATCGGAGAGCGAGGGGAACTAGTTGGATCCCACGTGGTCGATGAAGCGCATCGGCGAACTCCACCGGCGCTGTCTCGGACTATTGCTGATCGGAAGCGGGCTGTTCGCAACCATCAGTTACGGGGGGCAGCAGGATTCTCGGGGATGGGAGGTGCCTGTGTCGGGCGAGATGATGCCATCAATCGGATTGGTGGCAAGCGACAGCGTTGCGGACCCCTTGCAGGAGTGGGCCCGAACCAGGGCTGACCGTTACGCAATTCCCGCACGAGCACTCCAGGCGTATGGGTATGCGACCGTGGCCCTCGGCAGAGCGCAACCGAACTGTCATTTGGGGTGGACCACCCTCGCTGCCATAGGTCGCGTCGAGAGCGACCATGGTCGCCACAGGGGTGCCCGGATCGGAAGCGACGGGCAAGTGAGTCCACCGATCCGAGGAGTTCCACTGGACGGAACCAACGGCAACGCCCGGATTATCGACCCCGCAGGAGCAGAGCGACCGGTGTACGCGAGGGCGGCAGGGCCCTTCCAATTCATCCCGGACACCTGGAAACGATGGGGCACCCGCGCCGATTCCGACTACCAATCCATAGCAAAAAGCCCTCAAAACGGGAAATTCGCAGAATCCGACCAAACACAGGGAAACCCGGACGATATCGATGACGCGGCACTAGCCGCCGCGCGATACCTATGTGCGGCAGGTGGCAACTTGGCTACCGCCGACGGCTGGCGAAAGGCCATCTACGCATACAACCACTCCGACGCCTACGTCAGGAAAATATACGAAACAGCCATCAACTACGCGAGATAACCTGCTCGGATCGCGAGGTCGAGCCGCATCGCGGGTGACGGTCGCAGTCCAGATCTGCGAACGCTGACACACGAACTTCCGCCCAGCATCAACGGCTCGGCAGGGTTGCGGCATCCACAGATCTTTGCCAAATAGTGCCACCTGTCGCACGCGTCAAATTCGCGTTTCCGACCTTCACGCACCTGAAACCAGTCTTTCCCCTCCGTCGGGGAACGAAAGGTTTGCTGTATCCGCTGGCTGCAAGAAATCCGTGCTGGGAGGCGAGGATAAAAACGACTTTCTTCCTCGATTTGTCAGCCCCGCGAGGGCGTGTTACAAAACATAATGCCGATCGATCGAAATGTCGGCCGCAGTCCGCTCGGCGGGGGCCGAATGGGACGCGATCAATCCAAGATGAGGAGTATTCGATGAATAGGTGTCGTAGCGCGATCGGAGCCGCCATTATGGTGGCATCGGGCCTGACATTCGCGATGGCGGGCACCGCCACAGCAACGGCCGAGGCCCCGAGTGTTGTGGCCGAGGCCAGTACAGGCTCGGCGAACACACTGATCGGCATCCTCGGATTACTAGCTACCGGCAGCAGCGGCTCCGGTTCATCGGTGAGCTTCGGTACGGGCAACGTCGCTGGAACGACACCATCGACGGGAAGTTCGGGCACCGGCAGTGCGGCATTGTGTACGACCAATCCGAGCACTGCCGGCTGCCCCAAATAGACGCGGGTTGGGCGCAGGGCCCAACCCCGGTCCGTCGCCGAGAAGCATGGGGCTGCCGGGTCGTTGGGAACCGGTAGATACCAACGGTGGCGGATAAAGCGGTGCGGACTATCACGACCAAGACGTCGATGAAGTTCAACTGCTTAATGTGAGATTGCATTGAGCGAGCGTCTTCGGTGGCGGAGGTGACCGTCCATCGGACCTGCTCGATAGAGGGTGAAGTCGGTGAGGGGACCATCGCGCTGCAGCGCTGCGATCTGTGAAGAATCTCCGGCCGGAGATACGAGTGAACGACTCCGACAATGGGTCATCGTCATCGGTATCAGATATGTGTATGGGATAGGTGTGGGTGTGGGTGTAAGCCTTGCGCAGTCCTGGGTCCGGGCTCGACGGAGGCATTCACAGTCTTCTTTAACTGGCATTACAGCACGAAGTCTGAAGTTTTGACGTCGGTGATTTCTGTATTGAACCGCACGAGGTGATCGGATTTCGCCTCCTTGGTTGCTCGATCCATGAATTTTCGGTCATCCCCAGTCTCCTGGGGTTTCGGTGTTTGGTTGTGGAGTGTGATGAGGGTTCGTCGTCGGGGTAGCGCGTTAGTGCGTTGGTTCCCGGTCTTGTGGGTCTTCCGTAGTGCGGTGGCCTGGTCGGTTGTGTTGGTGGTGTTGCTGATCGCGACGGTGACCCAGGTCGTGGTGTCACCCGTCGCGTTGGGTGCGCCGCGCCCGAAGGATCCGCGGTCGATGCCGTTGATGGTGTCTGACGCGAAGCCGAAGGCTGATGTCAGCAATCGGCAGGCGGTAACACCGGAGGCGGACTTCTCGCCGTTGCTCCCGACCGGGGGTACTGATGGGAAGAGCAGTTTCGACCCGAAGACCTCGAAGGAGACCGGGCGCACCGAAGACTCGATCGAGTTCACCAACGCCAACGGGACCAAGACGTTGGTGTTGTCTCAAATTCCCCTCGGCGTTCCCGACGGCAAAGGCGGCTGGGATCCGGTCGACACCCGCCTGGTAGAGAAGAAGGACTCCAAACGAGTCACGGCGGTCCGCACTGGGGTAGGGATCGAATTGGCGGAGTTCGCCAACGACCCGGCGCTGTTCAAGGTGAACCAGGGCGGTGTACCAGTCACTCTCGAACTCGAAGGCGCGGGTAAAGCCGGCCGCAAAGTCGACGGGTCGACGGCAACCTATGCGAACGCTTTGCCGAACACCGACGTGAAGTACGAAGTGTCGGCGGAGGCGATCAAGGAATCGATCATCCTCAAGAACGCCTCCGCTGTCGGAGAGGGCAAATGGTCGTTCACCTTGAACACCGGTGCCTTGACCCCGAAGGTCGAGGGCAAGATCGTCAAGATCTCCGACGACACAGGCAAAGTTGTGGCGTCCCTGCCGCCGATCGCAGTGTGGGATTCAGCTGGCAGTGAAAAGGACAAGAAGGGCTCGGCGCGCACGGGTGGCACTTATACCCTGGCACGTGACGGGACTGCCTGGAAGCTCACGGTCACTGTCGACAAGAGTTGGTTGAAGGATTCTGCTCGCAAGTTTCCGATCGTGGTTGACCCGACCTACACCTTCGGGTACAACATGCAGTCTGAGGCGATCGCCTACAAGCAAGGTGCCCTCGGCTGCACTCCGGAAGATGACTGCGGAATCGCCGTAGGTAACGCACGAAATCTGCTTGGGCAGAACGGCTTCTGGCGCACGGCGCTTCGCTACAATCTGACGCCGCTGGCGAACAAGACTGTCACTGGTGCGCGCCTGGACCTGAAACTGTTGGCACCCATCGCCGAGATGAAGCCGGCGTCTCAGTTGACGTTGTATCAGGCGACTTCGCCATTGGGGTTCGGCGCACTCGGACCAGAGCTGGCCTCGGCAAGCATCGGCGAGAACGGGTCACTCTCAACCGCGGCACTGTCGAACGTGATCGGTGACCGGGTCAAAGCAGCCGACAAGAATTTGTGGGTCATGCTAGCGGGAACAGAAACCAATACGTACTCTTTCAAGCAACTGCTCGCGGCGCTGATCATCGACTATAGCGAGGGCGGCGCGCCGGTTCAGGGCCCCCAGGTGAATCCAGTGGGGCCAGTTGAGGACGCGATCGTCGCGACCGACACCCCAACCCTGGAAGTCAGTGCCGCGACCGCTGGCACATTGTACTGCTTCAAAATTTCCACCGGTTTCGACGGCCGATCCGGCAGTGTCGTCGACTCGGGCTGCCTGAATACGCCGAAATGGACAGTGCCCCGGTATGTTCTACGCGACGGTGGTCGCTATACCTGGACCGTGGCGACTGTATCGTCCGGTGGCGCGACACCCACGGCATCGAATTGGGTTCGACACTTCACAGTCGACAAACGAGTGGGTTTGCCCGGTCCAGCGCCGGTTGACAGTGCAGGCCCTGTTGCGGTCAACCTTTTCAACGGCAACGCACACACCGAGGCTGCGGGTCCACTGTTCGAAGCTCTTGGCGGTTCGGCCGGTGTGACGTTCGCATACAACTCACGCCAAGGGGGAGATTCTCACGGCGTGCGGGCATCGTATTTCAACGATGCCGATCACAATGGTGCTGCGGACTCCGTACCGATCCTGGTGCGCAGCGAGCCGCAAGTGAACTTGGACTTCGGCAACGCGTGGAGCAATGTGTCGGAAAACCTTCCTTGGAAGGAAGATCCGATGCCTGAAGCTCTCGACGACCAATGGTTCGTCGTCCGATGGGAAGGCTACTTCCAGGTGCCGGTGACCGGTGATTTCAGCTTCGCCGGTAGTCATGCCGACGGCGCCAAGGTCTGGGTCGACAACAACATTGTCTACGACGGTCCTAACGCCGCGACGGTGAGCACTGCTTTCGCGACAGCATCAACCAAGAAGTCAACCGATGTGACCTTGACCGCAGGACAGCGGGTGCCGATCAAGATCGAACTCTATCATCGCTCGACCAGTAATCCGCGAATGGTTCTGTGGGCCAAGAGCACCACGGGCACTACCCAACGCACGCACAACTGGACCCCGAGGATTGTCACAACCGATTGGCTGTATTCTCAAGATCCCTCACCGTTGCCAAACGGTTGGACCATGGGATTGATGGGCAGTGATTACGTCGAGGCAACGATGCTCGATGGATCAGTTGTTCTCACCGATACCGCAGGCGGCAAACATACCTGGGCGAAGTCTTCGAACGATGGATACACCCCGCCCAAGGAAAGCGATGGCGCGCTCGGAATCGATGGAGGTGGGCGGATCTCGGTCACCGAAAACGGTGTTGTTTCAGTGTTCAACGTCGATGGCACACTTGGCGCTGTCTCCAAGGTTGAGGACAGCAAGAAGCCTGCTTCGCTGCAGTATCTCTACAGTGGGTCGCCCGCCCGTTTGACCCAGATCAAGGATCCGGTGTCTGGTCGGTCCCATACCTTGTTCTATAACACCGACAACAGTAACAACTGCTACGGCGGGGCCGCCTTCCCGACAGGTGCCTATTCTGCGCCTGCACAGAAACTCTGCCGCATCCGATACTGGGACGGGACCGAGACGCGCCTGTGGTACATCGTCGGCGCGCTTGGGCGGATCGAGAACCCAGGCTCAGAAATTCGCGACTACAGCTATCTAGGAATCGAGTCGGCCAAACTTGCCTACGATCAAGCAGGCAACGACAGTGAGAAAAAGCAGAGGGCGATCGACAGTGTAGGGGAATTGGACGAAATCCGAGATCCTCTAGCGGCCGATTGGCTAGCGACTCAGACAACAGCGCTGGACGGCAAGACTGACCGAACAATTTTGGACTACGACGCATTTTATGACGATCCTCAATTCTTGGCACCCCCGCAATCTCGGGTGATTACTGTCACTGCTCCTGCCCCGAACGGCCGGGCATTGGCACCCCACCAAACGCATCTATACCGATACGACGTATTCGGTAGGCAAGCGTCGGTGGACATCGCAGGTATCGACAAATTCGGTGTGCGCACCGTCACCTGGGACGATGCAGGGCGCGTGCTCAGTGAAACTGATGCTGTCGGCGACACATCCCGAATGGAATGGAACTCGAAAGACAAGCCCACCGTAATCATTGACACGACAGGTCGTCGCACAACGCTCATTTACGACCATGCAGACCGGTTGATCGACCGATTCGGTCCGGCAGGCCCACAGTGCTTCAACGGGCAAACGCCGAAACCGGAGTGCTTGGCGAATATGCCGCACACTCACCGAGCTTACGACGAGAACCTGACAGGGCTGGAGTCTGCGTTCTACGACAACCCGTTCCTGGCGGGTGTCCCGAAGGAGTGGGCGACTGGTGTCGGTACCGCCACGGGGGCACTACACAGGACATGGGGTTCGACCCCGCCGGTCGCCAATAGCGGCGGCTGGTCAGGTCGATTCCTTGGCGAGATCGAATTCCCCGACGCGGGCGAGTATCACCTCGGATTCACCCTCGTTGACGGTGCCCGACTGTGGATCGATGATGTCCTGATCGTCGACAGTTGGACCGACAAGCCGGCTACCACGACTGCGGGTGCCTCCTACGTTAACGACACATCAGGTAGCCGGCATCGGATTCGAGTCGACTACTACAACCGCAGCGGGACCTCTGGTGCGCTCGAGTTCAAATGGAAGCCTCCGGGCACGGGCACCATGGTGACCGTTCCAGGGCAACATTCGGCTCCGCGATACGGGCTTGAGACCAGCAAGATCACCTACAGTGCTTCTGGGGGGCCCGTCGAACGCGCAGCGTCCATCACAAGCGCGGTGGGGTACTCGGATGCGGCAAATGGCACCGATCCGGTATTCGGTCTCAAGACAACTCAGATCGCTGATCCGGGTGGGCTGAATCTCACGACTCG
Source organism: Nocardia sp. NBC_01377 (assembly GCF_045040005.1). NCBI lineage: Bacteria > Bacillati > Actinomycetota > Actinomycetes > Mycobacteriales > Nocardiaceae > Nocardia > Nocardia sp. NBC_01377. Next base: position 130,352 of record NZ_CP109567.1, on the reverse strand, counting down.
TGCCGTTTTCGAACAGCCTGGACAGGGTTTCCTGCGACAACTCTCAGCAACGATGCCTGCCGGTGACCCCACCAATATCGACAATCGCGGCACGTCAACCTACTACGGCGACACCGAGACTCGCGCAAACCCGTGTGATCAGCAGTCTGTTGCTGTCAGTCAGGGCGGCAGGGTCAAGACCGTGCAGGCATCCAAGAACTCGCAGGGTGTAGCCAATACTCTCGAAACGGTCTACAACGCCGCAGGGCAGATCGCCGCCGCTCGTACCAACAATGAGCCGTGGTCATGTCTGAACTACGACAGCCGCGGCCGAACGGTGAAGAAATCGTTCCCAGCTATGGGCACACAACCGGCTCGGACGATCACCTACAACTACGCCGTTGGTGGTGACCCTCTGAAGAAGGCGACCAGTGACGAAGGTGGCACGACCACGACAGTGACCGACCTGCTCGGTAGAACGACCACATATACCGACGCCAACGGCGTGACAACCGCAACCGCATACGACCTTGCCGGGAGAATCACGAGTCAGACCAGCACGATCAAGGGTGTGACCTCCAGTCTGAATTTTCATTGGGACATCGCATCGCGCTTGACCGGTCTAGATTTGGACGGGGCCAGCGTGGCGGTCCCTGAATACAACGCAGGATTAATGCGAGGCGTCGCATATGGCAATGGAACCAGCCTCGCCATCACCCGCAACGACGTCAATTCGATCCAGGCGTTGGCATGGCAAGTGCCGGGCTCAACGGTTACCAGTGGCGTAACTCGTTCCCGGGACCAACGCATAATCGACGAGTCCATCTCCGATACCGCCAACCCAGGCTCGGATTACAGCTTCGCTTACACCTACGACTCAGTCGGTCGGTTGGTCAAGGCTGCGGTGCCCCACCATCAAATGACCTACGGGTACGCAAGTGACAACGGATGTGGGCCCAATCCAAAGGCGGGTCAGAATACAAACCGCACATCCTTGGCCGACAGCTTCAATGGTGCCGCGCCCGCCGTCACCAACTACTGCTATGACAACGCCGACCGCCTACTATCGACCAACGGCGCCACTGACTTGGCGCTGACCTACGACCAGTACGGTAACGCGATCACGATCGGAACAGACACGCTCGGCTACGACTCGACCCGTCGGCATGTCGCGACCAACACTGCGTCCGGGTACGCGATCGGCTACACCCGCGATGTCACCGATCGGATCACGGCGCGGTCAGTGCAGGTCAACCAGAACCCGGCACAAGTGACCCGCTATGGCTTCCTTTCCGATTCCGGAGGGCCTGACTTCGTCCTCGACAACAACGCGAACCTCCGTCAGCGGATACTGAAATTGCCTGGTGGAGCCCTTCTCACCAAGACCTATGCTCCGACCGGCAGCAGCAACTGGTCGTATCCCAACATTCACGGCGACATCATGTTCACCGCCGACGGAGTTGGCACCCGAACTGGGACGATTCATCTCTACGACCCATTCGGACAGAATATCGACCCGGTTACCGGCGTGTTCGCAGATATCCCTATTCCGGCTACTGCTGAAGGCGGTATGGACTTCGGGTACCTCGGAAAGCACACCGTCCCGATCGAACACCTTGCGAGCCAACAAGCTCTGGAGATGGGGGCCCGGACATATTTGCCGATTCTGGGTAGGTTCCTGCAAACCGACCCGGTCCCCGGCGGATCAGCCAATAGCTATGATTACGCAAATGCTGATCCGGTGAACAACCGTGATCTTACTGGTGAGAACAGCAACCCGATGGGCAGCCTTGAGCCGGGGCAAGGTGGCCCATCCGGAAGTCCCGGTTGGGATGGCTTCGTCGGGGACATGTACCCAGGGGCCTTCAACACACCACGTGGTGGGACCAATAGTGGCGGCGCTGGCGGAACGGCCAACGGCGGTCAGGGGCCAAGTGCCAAAGGTGGGCCTGGTACCTCTGCACCTGGCGCCCTTGGAAGCAATTCCAAACCTGAAGTACCAGCACCGGGCAAGGCTGCGACACCGCAGACACAACAGAACATTCATACCGGTTACAGCAACGGCCGAACCTTGCAACAGATCAGCGGAGACCTATTCGGTCGCGGCAAGGCAGTCAATCCGTCGAGTCTGATCGGGCAGCGGAGCGCCGAGGAGTTACGACGCATAGCTACACGTGAGGACGCCGTAAGGATCCGAGATATCTATGCAAACGCCGCAGCGAACAATAAGGGTGGTCGAGATGCTTCGAGAGACGAGAACGGCCTGACCGTACCTGAGTCGAGGGCGATCCTCGCGCAGGAAGTGATCGATGCCTGGGATGGGACACTAGGTCGTTGACGATGGAAAGGACGAGCGATGGCAGATTCGACGATGGTTGATATACGGTTCTCTGCAGGAGGTGAAGAACAAACAACGGTCCAATTCGAGCCGCTCGGGACAAGTTTCGACCTCGAAAACCAAGACTTCATTGTCCTCCGAACGCCGAGGGAGAAGGTTGACTCAATTCAAGTGGAGATCTTTCCTTCCTACATCAAAGTTTGGGTGGCGTACCCCGAAGATCGTATCTGGTCGGACGAGCACATTATCTTGGATCGAGATGGTATCGAGATTGCGAGGCTATAGGAGGCTTTGTGTCACACGATTTCATAGCGAGTTGCCTGCACGGACCTACGGAGAATGACATCCACTGATTGAATCGCAAAATATTGAACGCCCGGAGTGGGTTGCTGACGTCAAGCTCACTCTGGGCGTTCAGGCTATTTACGGGGACGGTGCGGTCGGTTTAGGTAGCTCATCGTTAATCAGAATGGACAGGCAGAAAGCCTCAGATGTCGAACATTGTCTTACAAGCCGCCGCCAGCGTGGACGCCCGAACATACACAACGCCCGCCACCGCTTCGACCGCCTCGATCGCCGTGTTGAAACAGCAGGCCCACAACATGATCAACACAGCCGCACACGGCCTGATTTCACGCAACTTTCCTTACGTCGAGTTGCGGGAGCAGAAGATGGGCACGCCGAGGTAGGTCGGCGAGGCGGTGGTGGGGGTGCGCTGCGACTGCGGAAGAGTGCGACGGCGTGAGCGACGGAATCCTTACGGGTGGATCAGGGGCAGCCAAGGCGGCCTCGATCAGATCCGAGCGTGCATCGTTGGTCCCCTCGACCAACCGCCCCACGTCCTCTCCGCTTTCGGCCAGGCGCAGTTCGACGCCGTTGCGGGCCAGGATGCGGTTGATGGTCCATCTGTAGAGGATCTGGGCGGGCCGTGGGGTGAGCACCGAATAGTGCCAGCCGCAACCATCGAAGTTGTGAAAGAAGTGTCGTCGTGGCCTCGCCACGAGATCGTGAAAGATCTCGACGAGGTCGAAGAAGTTCATCTCCTCCCAGTTCGAGGGCTGCGGTGACCACAACGCTCGACTACCGATCCGGTCGGCGATCAGGGTGTCGAGGGCGTCATCAGGATTGGCTCCGGCGTAGTCGTCGTGTACGCCGGCGTCCGGCGCCGCCTTTTGCAGGTATCCGCGGTGCTGGAACTCGTAGATCGCAGCGAGCCACTCGCGTTGCGCCGAGTCGATGTCCCGCTCCGGCTGGTCGATGGTCACCGGGGTCGCTATCCGTTTGGAGTAGTACGCCCGGGGCGCGTGCTGCTCAGGCAGCGTTGACGCCGCAGCGACAAGGTCTTCGAGGAACTCCCGCTCAGGATAAACCGACTTCCGACTTCTGGAGGAAGGCGTCTCCCACGGGTCGTCCGCTGGGACCGCTGGCGATGACGACCACCCTCCGCACAGCACCGCAACTGCTCGCCGCCGCCGACACACCGACAGGTTGATCTTACAGCTTCACAAATCCGCGAATGTTCTTTCCGCACTGCCGAAATCGGCGCATCCCGGCGCTATCGCGGCGATGAAGGAGATCTACAATCATCCTGCTCAACGCCACAGACACGACCCTGGCCGACGCGATCGAGCACGCCGCCGCACTCGTGCGTGAGCAACTGACCGAATTCCACTCCCTGCATACCGGACTCACCGCGCGCTGCGCGGGACTCGCCGACACCGCATTGGGAATCATCATCGGCGAGCACATCGACGACCTCACCGGCGCGGTGCGAGCCACCTGGGTGTGGCAGGTGCGCACCGCGCGCTACAAAAGCGCCTCCATCTTCACCGAAAACCACGAGCACTGAGCTTGCGGGTAGGGATCCTCCTGAGGCCCGCGACGCCCAGTTCTCGGAGTGACTACGGAATCGATGTTGTGAAATAATCGAAGTCAATGTATTTTCGGTGTCAGTTCGATTATTTGCGGTGCGAGGCTGTCCGATCCCCTTGCGTCGCCCCTTCGACACAGGAAGCGCAGATGGTCACCACACAGACGTCCCAGACTCCGCCGCCGCCGATCAGTGATCGGCAGCTCAACCTCACGATCGCCACGCTCGGCGTGGGTGCTATCGCGAGCATCCTCGACTCGACCATCGTCAACGTGGCGGTCGGTCATCTCTCGACGGTGTTCCATGCCGAACTGACACATACCCAATGGGTCATCACCGGCTTCCTGCTGGCGATGACGGCGATCGTCCCGCTCTCGGGCTGGATGATCGACCGGTTCGGCGGACGCGCTACCTGGTTGCTGTCGTTGAGCGTGTTCTTCATCGGGTCGATTCTGTGCGGAATCGCATGGAATCTGAACTCGCTCATCGTGTTTCGAGTAATCCAAGGGCTGGGCGCGGGTTTGATCCTGCCAGCCTTGATGACCTTGCTGACCCAAGCGGCTGGTAAGGCGCGGCTGATGACCGCGATGTCGAGTTTCGCGTTGCTCGTCCAGGTTGGCCCGATCCTGGGTCCGGTCGCGGGCGGCGCCCTGACCGACGGGGCGAATTGGCGCTGGCTGTTCCTGGTCAACGTGCCGTTCTGCGTCGCGGGAATAGTAATGGCGCTCAAAGTTCTCCCGCGGCATACGCCTAGTGCGCAGAAGCGCTCACTGGATATCGTTGGCCTGACGCTGCTCGCCCCGGCTCTGGTCGCACTGGTCTACGGCGTCGGCAACATCGACGCCACCGACGGTCTCGCGGCGACGAATGTCTGGATCCCTTTGATGATCGGTGCTGCCCTGCTGGCTGGATTCGTCGGATGGTCGCTCTACGACGGCGCCCAAGCACTCATCGATGTGCGACTGTTCGCCGATCGCGGCTTTTCCGTTGCCAACGGACTGTCGATCCTGTCCGGCTTCACCATGTTCGCCGGCCTGCTGATACTGCCGCTGTACTTTCAGGCGGTACGCGGTTCATCGATCATCGAATCCGGTCTGCTACTGGTGCCGCAAGGTCTCGGTGCGGCGGTGCTCATCATCTTCGGCAAGAAAATCCTGAGCTCGGTCGCAGCGCGCTGGAAGATTCTCGGCGGTTTCGTCGCAATGGCGGTGGGGACGATCCCATTCGCCTTCGCCGGAGCCCGCGAGATGACCTGGCTGCTGATCCTGGCACTGTTCGTACGCGGACTCGGTATCGGTGCGAGCACACCCGCGATCAGCGCAATCGCGGTCGCTGGACTGCCCAGCGATCAGATCGCACGAGGGACAACAGCGTTCAATATCGTTCAGCGCGTGGGAGCGCCGTTCGGAACCACCCTTGTCGCGGTAATTTTGGCCCGTGCCCTCGCGACGGCCGGATCAGGAGTCGAAGACATCGCCGGCGCCTACGGCGTCGCCTTCTGGTGGACCATCGCCTTCACCGTCCTGCCCGTCGCACTGACCTTCCTACTTCCCGCTAAGCAGGTGCATTCCACTCACTGACGCGCAGACATGTAGTGGGGCCGGCGATGACCATCGCCGGCCCCACTTGATGTCGTTCACTCAGCGACGCCGAAATCGGCCCAACCATTGCGTAGCAGAGCGAAAACTCGGGCAAGTGCAACGGCGGGCTGCGGGGCATCCTCGGCGAGCGCCTCCGCTTCCAGTGCGTACCGAGCAAGTGCCCCGGCGGTGATATCACCTTCCGGCAGACCCGCCTCCTCGGCGATCACCGCCGCCAGACTCTTCTCCCACCTGCGCCGCATCCGCACGAAGTGGTTGTACAGCGCGGGGGTTCGATTGATCAGATCCTTGAATTCCTCGCGCGACTGCCCGTCGACCGAAGGCACCTGTTCCATCGACGCGACCGACGACAGGTGTGCCTCGAGCGCATCGAGGATCGACACCCCCTCCGCACGCTCTCGAACCGCGCTCACCAGCGCCTTCTCGTGAATATCGTCATCATCGAAGATGAGCGCTTCCTTGCTCGGAAAATAGGCGAACAGAGTGCTCACCGCAACGTCGGATGCGTCGGCGATCTCGGCGACCGTCACTCCGTCGAAGCCGCGCTCCTGAAACAGCGCATAAGCAACCTCGGCGAGACGCTTGCGCGTTTGCGCCTTCTTACGCTCACGGAGCCCTACAACCACCATGTCGTGCAGGATACAGCGAAACCGTAGCGCCAACAATATCGTCATCACTTTGAATTTGTAGCGATGGTGGACTAGCGTGGGTTTCCTGATTCCTTTCACGATCGGAGTCGCCATGACCTATCCTCCGACGGCCCGCCACCGTCGACCGCGGGTGGCGATCGTCGGTGCCGGCCTCGGTGGCCTCACCGCGGCCCGGGTTCTGCAGCAACACGGCCTCTTGCCCGCAGTGTTCGATTCGCGCCCCGCGCCACCGACGGTCCAGCGTGGCAGCCTGGTCATGCATGCCGACTCCGGCCAAGCCGCACTGCGAACCGCCGGTCTGATGGAGCAATTCGCGACCGCCGCGCGTTCCGAGCCACGCGGTGTGCGACTGCTCGACAAACGCGGCGGCCTTTTGTATCAAGATCGCGGCACCGTCAACGAGCAGACAATGCCCGAGATGAATCGAGGCGAACTCGTTGCGCTGCTGACGAATTCGCTCGAACCGGACACGGTGCGCTGGAACCACACCGTCACCACGGTCCACGCGAACGCTGACGAGGGCTACCTGATCACTTTCGATGATCAGCGCACCGACTCCGTCGACATAGTGATCGGCGCGGATGGTGGTTGGTCACGAATCCGCGAACTGGTCTCCCCGACGAGTCCGGGCTACACCGGCGTCACCTTCGTCGAAGTGTGGCTCGAGGATGTCGCCTGCCGCCACCCGCAGGTCGCCGCACTGGTGCGTGAGGGCAGCGCCTTCGCGGTGGCTGACAGCAAAGGGATATTCGCACAACGCCAACCCGGCGACCGGGTCCGCATCTACATCGCATTCCGCGCGGGCATGAACTGGCTGATCGACGGTCCCCTCGACCAAGGTTGCCGCGCGGTCGCTTCCACGATGGACGCGATGTTCGAGGACTGGGCGCCGGAACTGCGATCCCTGATCACCGATGTAGACGACCCGTTTATCGTCCGACCGGCCTACGCCCTGCCAATTCCGCACCGCTGGAAGACCACGCCGGGTGTCACCCTGATCGGCGACGCGGCGCACCTGATGCCACCGGTCTTCGGTTACGGCGCCAACCTGGCGATGCTCGACGGCGCCGAACTCGGGCAAGTGCTCGGCGACGCGATACAGATCGGTGCGGGACTGGACGAGGCGCTGCGCAGCTACGAGAAGACAATGCTCGCACGCTCCGTCGACCTCCAGGTCTGGGTGGCCGACGGCCTCGACGGCGCGATAGCCCCCGATGCGCCGCGCCACACTCTCGCGCACTTAGCACACCACCGCGACAGGGCATGGCGCCACACCAGCACGAGCCCGTGTGATTGCAGCACGTACAGCCCGCGCGCCCTCGAAGCCAGCGGCGCGCCGTGAGCGCGCCCGCCTGCCTGCGGCAAGCAATCCGACAGTCCGTGACGGACGTCACCGATCTGTCCGGAATTCGGTCGTTTTGCCAGGTGACCAGATGGCCTGGCACTCACGATGTCGCTTTTCGGCGGGCAATCCATATCACCTGGCGCAGCACGGCCCTCAACGTTAGCGACAGAACACCATGCGCAATGAACGAAACCACATCGCCGTATTCAACCTATGATGGGATACGCTGCGCCAGGGACGCTGCAGTGTTTCGAAATATTGAGTTTGCTAGGGGTGGAGAAAATGCAGAGCTTCGGGGGAAAGTCTGTCGAGACCGACATCGCTCACCAGCGCTCGGATAACGAAAACGACCACCGAGACGCACCGAGATACGAAGGTCTACCTACAACAGTATGCCTCGGCGACACCTCCTTTGTCGTGCCGAGCGAATTATCGACGACTATCGAGACCGCCGAATTATGGCGAATTGTCGTAGTCGAAAGCGATGTAGACGAAAGAAACGTTCTGACGCGCGATCTCCAAAAACACGGACATACCGCACAAGGAGTCGGGACCGGCAGAGAAGCCCTCGCGGCCCATCGCGAAGCAGACCTCCTGCTGCTCGATGTCGAATTACCGGACCTCGACGGTCGCACCGTGTGCCGTGCGATCCGGGCCACGTCCGACATCCCCATCATCGCGGTCACAGCCCGCGGATCGGAGCTGGACATGGTCCTCGGCCTACAGGCAGGTGCCGACGACTACATAGTCAAACCTTATCGAGGTTCCGAACTACTGGCCAGAATCGAGGCGGTCATGCGTAGAGCGCGCACCCGCAGCAAAACCTCGACCACGATCGAGCGCGGACCACTGGAGATCAACACCAGCACCCGCGAGGTGAATTTGAGCGGTCGAAGTATCAGAATGACCAGAAAGGAGTTCGACCTCTTACGTCTCTTAGCAGCGAATCCCGAGAAGGTAGTATCGAGGAAGCTGATAATGCACGAAATATGGCAGGATTCCTGGTCTCGCCGCACCGTGGACACCCACGTAGGAAGCATCCGCAACAAACTCGGTGCAAATAATTGGATAGTAACCGTTCGCGGCGTAGGGTACAGAATCGGAATGCCATGACCCTCGCTGGACGCACCTGCCGAGAACCGCTGTGGACATTCACGAATCGAGAAGCCGGAGATTTCTTGCCGTGCAGCACTGCACTGCGAAGGTTGGGTTGTATGAGAAATGCAACGTCGCCATACACGCCAACCCGATATCTAGTGGGCCGTATTTGAAGTTCTTCGGCGGTCGGCCTTGGCCAAGATCTGCTCTGCGGTCTTGGTCCAGACGAAGGGCTTCGCTCTAGGGTTCCAGCCGTTGATGAACTCACGGATCTTGGTCGTCAGCTCGCGGACGTTTCGGAAGGTGCCGCGGTGGATGGCTTGGCGTTCGATGATGCCGAACCACACCTCGACCAAGTTCATCCACGACGCCGAGGTCGGGGTGAAATGCACTCGGATACGCGGGTTCTCGGCGAGCCAGGCCCGGACCTCAGCCTTCTTGTGGGCGGCGTAGTTGTCCATCACCAGGTGCAGCTCACCGGCCGGATAGGCGCGGGCCACGTGACGCAGGAAAGCAAGAAACTCCTGGTGGCGGTGCCTGGGTTTACACACCCCGGTGACCTTGCCTGTAGCGATTTCCAGCGCCGCGAACAGGGTCGTGGTGCCGTTGCGGACGTAGTCGTGGGTTTGCCGTTGCGGGATCCCGATCTGCATCGGCAACGTCGGCGCAGTCCGGTCCAGGGCTTGGATCTGTTGGGTCGAGGACGGGACGCCGTGCAGCGTTTCAGCTGTCGGTTTCCCCGTCCCCGCCCGCCGAACCCGGCGTGCGAGTTGTCCCCGCACCGGGCTCTCCACGTGTCCCGAAAGGGGTTTTATGCGATGAGTTCGGACAGGTAGCCGACGAAGACGACATCGTCGTGGTCGGTCCGGCGGTAGCGTGCTCCCGCTGGGTCGACCGCATCGAGGTTGAACGGCGTGGAGATCTTCGTTCCGCGGTAGCGGTAACGCTCCACGCGCATCTTCGCCGGGTTGTAGAGGGTGACACTGTTGTCGCTGATCCGGTCGGCGCCGTAGAAGCGTCGGCGGACCTGCTTCCAGGTCAGGTGGGGGTGCTTGCGGCGAATCCAGTAGATCACCCGCCACCAGGCATACCAGCCCAGGTAGGAGAAGGTTTTCTTGGACACGCCGTAGCGGAAGTAGGCGGCCCAACCCCGAAGTATCGGGTTGATCTTCCGCAGTAACTGCCCCAGCCGCAGCGACGTCGTCGCTGCCCCGGTTGCCCGCTTGATCTTGCGCATCACCCCGGCCAAAGCGTTCTTGGACGGGATGGTCAGCACGACGCGACGGCCATCGCCCCGTGTCCACCGCTGGACGCGGAAGCCGAGGAATACATAGCCGGAATCGACGTGCGTGACGTGTGTCTTCTCCACCGAGAGAGTCATCTTCAGCTCCCGGCCCAACAACTCGCCGATCTCGGATCGCAACGCTTCGGCGTCGGACCGTTCGCCGTGCACGAGCACGACGAAGTCGTCAGCGAAACGCACCAGCCGATAGTTCGGCAGCCCTTTGCGGCGGCGCTGTTGACGCCGCCACGGCGGGCTCATGTCCCGTTCCTGGATCAGCATGAAATGCCGATCCAGAACCGACAGGTAGATGTTGGCCAGCAGCGGCGAAGCGACTCCACCCTGCGGCGTGCCGGTCAGGCTCGCCGCGAAACCCCCGTGTTCGCTGATGATCCCGGCCCGCAGGAACGCACGGACCAGGCCCAGCACCTTGCGATCGGTGACACGCTCAGCCACCAAGCCCATCAGGACCTGGTGATCGACGTTGTCGAAACACGCGGTGATGTCCCCTTCGACCACCCATTCATAGCCTTGGGTGTGCATCTTGTGGATCTCGGCGATGGCATCCTGCGCCCGTCGCCCAGGCCGATACCCGTAGGAATGCGGGTAGAACTCGGCCTCGAAGATCGGTTCCAGAACCAGCTTGAGCGCCATCTGCGCCACCCGATCCCGCAAGGTCGGTATCCCGAGATGACGGAGTTTGCCGCCCTTCTTCGGGATCGTCACCCGCCGGACCGGCAGCGCGGTGAACGTGCCTTCTCTCAAGGAATTTCGCAGTTCCTCCAGAAAGGGCAGCACCCCGACGACGTCCTCGACGTGACTGCGGATGACCGCATCCACCCCTGCCGTCCGGGAGCCCCGGTTGCCCGACACACGATCCCAGGCAACCAGCAAAGTCGCCCGATCACAGACCAGATTGAACACATCATCGAACCGCTTACACGGTTCGTCTTTCGCCCATCGGTGCAGTTTGCGCTGGTGACCGAGTACCCGACGTTCGGCCATGAACAGCACCGTCTCGTCCAGCGCACCGCTATTCAACGATGACCTCCTCCTCACCGGTCGTCACTGCCGATCACGCTGTCGCCCTTCCCCAAGTGCACGGGCTTTCCCCGGCTCGAAGTACTACGGCGACTCCGCCACGACCCGATACCCACAGCGGGCGTCGCGCCTGCCCACCGACCGGTCGATGACCGGTTCGGTTCGGGCGGCATCGGGCCGCTTCCCACGTTCACTGATGTCCGTTACGACGGTGTCGGCATCCAGCTATACCCCGGCGGCATCGCCACCGGCCGCACATCGCAGTCTTGGCCGGGGCCTCCCACCACCCAAAACCCACAGGCGATGAGAGCGAGCAGATCAAGACACACGACCTGCCCAGCGCCGCAAGCGATCCATCCGCCAGATTTCGCGGATCGCTGACGACTGACGGGGCTTCTGCCACTGGTTCGGTTTCCCTATGCCTTTCCGTCCTCGCTCGCGGGCACGAGCCGTCTGACAGTTCCGGCTCGCCCCTACATTGTCGAGGCTGCTCCCGGCCTCCCCCTCAACCCAGGGCTCGACCTGCCTCCAGCTTCGACCGGTCGCTACGACGACCGGCGGCGGGCACCACCTCCCGCACGGCTTTCATCAGCGCCTCGTGGCGCACGGGACTTCTCGTCCACGCAGAGCACGATCGCGTTCTCTGGCGGGTTCAGGTAGAGCCCGACGATGTCGGTGACTTTGCCGGCCAGTTCCGGATCGGTGGAGAACTTGAACGTCTCGGCTCGCCACGGTTGGACCCCGTACTCGCTCCATACCTTCGACACGGTCCCGTGCGCGATACCGAGGTGATCGGCCAGCAGGCGTGAACTCCAGTGTGTGACACCGTATTTGCGTGGCGGTGGGGTCAAGGTGGTGGTGATCAGTTTGTCCCGGTCCAGAGTCCGCGGACGTCCTGAACGGTGCTCGTCGTGCAGGCCGTCGATCCCGTGCGTCTGGTAGCGGGATCGCCAGTTGATCACGGTCTGGCGCGAGATATCGAACCGGCGAGCGATCTCGGCGTGGGCCACACCGTCGGCGGCCAGGGTGATGATCCGGGCTCGTAGGACGAGTCCGGACTTCATCGTCGTGGACCGGATCCAGGCTTGCAGGATCTCTCGGTCACCGTCACGCAACACCAGAGGGGCAGCTCGCACGTACCGATTCAACCAGATCGCTTACTGCCCAACTACTTTGGAATCGACCCACTAGTGTAGGCGCGTCTCGATGTTGGGGAAGCTCTGAGGAGTGTGGCGAGGACTGTGGAGGCGGTGAGTGTGCCTGTGGGGCGTCGGTAGATGGGGGAGTCGGCGATAGTGGGTGTGGTGAGGGCGTAGCGGTCGGCGAGGTAGCCGGTGGCGGCGCGTATCAGCAGGATTGGCGCGCCGGGTAGGTCGCGGATCTCTCGCAGGATCTGCCAGAGGGTGGTTTCGGGCATCCCGCCGGCCATCAGGGACAGAGACCGGTTGCCGAACTCGACGGTGGGTGTGCCGCAGTGCAAGGCGCTGTTGAGAACGCTGGCGTGGGCGAGAGCTTGCAGCGCGGCGTGCGCGGTCCAGCGTTTGGACGAGTTCGGCCATGTCGCGTCGGTCCAGGCGATGGCGGCGGCGAGCCAGCGTCGTTGCGATCCGGTGTGTTTCGTTGCTCGGGTCGTCCCCCCTGTGTGCTCTATGTTCTTGTGCGCGTGAGACAGGAATTCGGGGGCGTTTCGTGATGTCCACGCACAGGCGTTGTTCCAGTCGCGGCGTAGCGCTCGATGAATGTGGGATCCGTAGCGGTGGTAGGCGTTGGCCAGTCCGGTCCAGGTGCCGCCGTGGGAGGGGAGTTCGGCGAGTAGGTCGGTGAAGCTGTAGCCGCGTAGTGCGGCGGCGGTGAGGACGGATCGGCGCGCGGCCGAGCGATCCAGTTGCCCGTTGGGTGCGCGCCATCGCTCCTGCGGTGCGTGCCCCTCGGGCGCGAACGCGAGCGCCGCGGTCGGGAACGGTGTGTGTCGGCGATAGTCGGCGCGTAGGCGCGCGTCGTCGCCGAGCCCCTCCCAAACCTGGCTGAGGTCCTCCGGCAGGGCATCACCACTGGTGCGCGCTGTCGCGCGCGCCTGATGGTCGTCGCGCGCGGGCGGGGGACGGGTGTCGGTGTCGAGGAGTTCGGTGAGGCGGGCCCAGAAGGCGGTTGGGGAGCGGGTGGTGAGTGTGTGGACGGCGTGGTCTCGTGGGCCGTCGAGGAGGCGGAATCCGCCGTCGCGGCAGCGGGATCCGGGTGGGGTGATGCTGCCGGCGCGGTCGTTGAGCATGGGGGTGATGTCGAGGCTGGGTAGCCGGTCGGCCAGTGCGGGGGAGTGTGGTGCCGTCGGCGAGGGGGATCAGGATGTGGCGGCCGCCGCTGGTGGAACGGTCGGAGACATCGACGTCGCGCACCCAGAACAGTTTCCCGGAGATCCATCTGAGGTAGCCGCCGTACGCCGCCCCGACCCCGTGCAGTCGCAGAGCCCGGGCAACGCGATCATCTCGGCGCTACGTAGCTGGCTCATGGCCCGGAAAGCTCGATACGAGTCCGAGTTGCCCAGCCTCAAAGCCGAACTACGCGAGCGAGCTCTCGCTGCAGCCATCGCGAAGTGGCGGGCATTCGGACCACAGCGTGCGTCCTCGGTGCTCGTATCTCCAGCGTGCGCTCTCAGGCCATCGCGATGAACTAGTTTCGGATCATGACTGAAGCTAACGAGATTCGTGCGGGCGAAGACTTCTTCCGGCGGACGCACAACCAACTGTCAGGGGAGATGAGCCACTACGTGGTCGCGAACCCGCTGCCCGACGGTCGATCCAGCTATCAGTATCTTGCTGACCAGGTCCCGAATGCTCAGGAAGTCCTCGATCTCGGTTGCGGGGACGGTTCCCTGCTCGTGGTCCTCGCCCGAAACGGCGCGACCAGACTTGCCGGCATCGATCTGTCCGACGTCGAACTTTCGGCCGCCACACAGAGGCCAGAGCTGTACGGCGCAGATTTGCGACAAGGACGAGCCCAGGAGCTCCCGTTCGCTGACAAGTCGTTCGACACCGTGATCTCCCATATGGCGTTGATGCTGATGGCTGAGATCGAACAGGTCTTCGCGGAGGCAGCGCGAGTGCTGAAACCAGCTGGCAGGCTGGCGATCTCGGTCGGGCTCAAACCTGCGGGCGGAAGCGGACGCGCGCTGTTCGAGAAGGTGGCGCGACCGATTTTCGTCACGGCACAGCAATCGGGGGCGATGCCCTCACTCGGAGACCGTCGGACCCGAACCCGAGAGGGACTGAACGAGTTGGCGACAGTTGCCGGATTCCAGCCCATCGACTGGACCGAGATCAGCCACGGTCCGCGCGCGACGCCAGAGCAGGCATGGCAATCCGCTGTCGACTCCTACTACGACGCCACTCTCATCGAAGCAGGCCAGCTTCAGCGCCTCCGTGACGAATTCCTCGACCAGGCTTCGGACCTAGCCGAGGAAGGACTTCTTGCCCACGGTGCTCGTATGGCAATCGCCACGACCCAGCTCCGTTGATCGCGATGCAGAGGGAAAGCCGAGGATCGAACCACGCTCTGCCGAGAAGCTAATACCCAGCTCTCACTTCGCGAGGTCCGAGATCACCACACCGTTCGAAGGCCGAACCTGTTGCCGTGAGGTGGATTGCACCCGCCCGGACAGACCTGTTGATTCCCTCCGAGCTGCAATAATTCAAGTATCTGTCTGGTTCCATCCCACTTCATCTCCACCGCCCACCCGACATGATCCAGTGGCCGACGCGACGGTCAGCATCAGTGCCGGGTCGTCAACCATCCAGGCAGCTTATTTTTGGCAATCGATGCTGGGCGCTATCCGGCCGCACGGTTGTATACCACAATGCGAACACCTGTTCGATTGCGAGGTGGAGGCGCGGTGGCAGGCGGTCGATCCGAAACACCACTGACCGGACTCGCAACGTCGAACAGGTCGCACGCCGTCTGGTCGGGGACCTTCTCGAGATGAACTTCGCGGAACCATGACGTCGTCGACCGGGGATCGGTCAGCTCGGTGCCGACGCGCCGCTGCATTCGGACACCCGTCAGGGCTTGAAAATCGTGATCGTCGGCAAAAATGGCGAAAGCCTCCGCGGCCAAAGCCGGTCAACGTAGGGACCTTTCGACCACGACGAACTCCACCTGAGATGTCGATGACCCTGTACTGTCCGTCCTCTAGGGCCGGTCCGCCCGGGAACTGCACAGCCACAGCGGTTCCCGGGACAGGCCGACCATCCGAGCGTGAGTCGCGCGACGGGCCCGACCGGCGCAGTCGCGGTGTTTGACCATTGTCGTGCCTGGACGCTCTCTACGGGAGTGAGGAATGCGAGCGACGATCCATCGTTGCCTGCCGACTCCTGACCTGCGCCTATAGTTGGATCGCAGAGCTGCGCCGTGGTCAGGGCTGCTTGGTTCGGCACGACGGCCAGGTCAAAGGAACGGTGCCGACTGTGATGACCGAAGCGAAGTCGCGCCGCGGGACGGCCCCAAGGCGAAACTCTGAAGCGTGACCATCACCGGGTTCGGTGCTGGAGGAAAGATCCTCACCGCGTTCGCCTATGGATCGGCTCTGCAGCGGCTCATCAATTGAAGTTGTTCCTGATCGGCGGTTCTTCGGGGTGGTTCAGGCTGTATTGGGAATCCTGAATTGATGCGCGGTCAGGGGTTATCGAGGGTGGAATCGTAGGCGTAGTCCTCGGGGTTTGAGGGTGATCTGTTCGGTGACGTCGAGTTGGTAGTCGGGTTCGGGTTCGAGGGTGAAGGCGTGGAGGATGTGGGCGAGGGCGAGCATGGTTTCGTGGTAGGCGAATTGTCTTCCGATGCAGGCGCGTTCGCCGGTTCCGAAGGGTTTATAGGCGGCACGCACGTTGGGGTCGAGAGTGCGTAGTTTCTCCGGGAGGAATCGGTCCGGGTCGAATTCTTCGGCGTCGTGGCCCCAGCCGGGGTCTCGGTGGGCGGCGAGTGTGAGCACGAAGACCCAGTCGCCTTCGCGGAATCGGTAGCGGCCGTTGTCGATGGTGGTGTCGTGTTTGGCTTCTCGAAAGTATCCGGGCGCGATCGGCCACAGTCGCATGGTTTCGTCGATCACGCGGCGTAGGTAGCGCAGTTTCGCGACGTCGTCGTAGCCGATGTGGGGTTGTGTGCGGTCGGGCCAGCGTTCGTCGACCTCTGCGCGGGCGCGTGCTGCGATATCGGGTCGGGTGGCGAGGAAGTGCAGGGCGAAGGCGAGTACTCCGGCGGAGGTTTCGTGTCCGGCGACCAGGAATGTCAGGATCTGGTACCGGATGTTCTTCTCGTCGAGTGCGTCGCCGGTGTCGGGGTCGGTGCTGTTGAGCATCAACCCGAGAAGGTCGTCGGTGCGGTGGGGATCTTCGTGGCGGCGTGTGGCGATGACGTCGTCGACGAGTTTCTTGGCGAAGTCGACGTCGGTGGCGTACTGAGCGGCTCGGCCGGGCGGGAAGCCGTGGATGAAGGGGGGCAGGTTGGCGTTGCGGTTGATGAAGCGCAGGCTGCGGGTCATCGCGGTGACGAAGGGGTGCTCGTCGGTGTCTGCGCGGGTGAAGGAGTCGAAGCCGGTGCTGAATCCGCAGCGTCCGATGACTTCGAGGGTGAATTTGTTGGTGTCCTCTGCGACGTCGACCCATTGATCGGTGCGCTGGGTCCAGTAGTCGATGAGTTCGGCGGCGGTGTCGGTCATGGTGTGGTGGTAGCTGCGCATCGCGGACTGGGTGAACGCGGGGGCGAGGACGTTGTGTGCTGTGCGCCAGGCGGGTTCGTGGTTGTAGGCGGTGAACAGTCCGTCGCGGGCGATGCGCCGCATCAGTTTGAACAACGGGCTGAGGTTCTTGCGCCAATGGGTTTCGTTGTTGATCTCGGCGAGCAGGTCGACACCGGAGACGATGACGACCGGGTAGTTGATGATCCGCCGTTCGTAGATCGGCCCGAGCAGACGGGCATCACGCATCGCCGCCTGGGTGGGTTTGCCCGGTCGTACGGTCAGCAGATCCCCGATCAGGGGGAGTCGCAGCGGCGGGTGGGGTAGTTCCTGGACGGGACGGGCGGACAGATCGGTCAACGGGATCGCTCCTTGGTCGGTTGGTGTGGCGATGCCGGTCTGTGTGCCCGGGAGGTACTGGCAGCAGCGAGGACGGGAGGCCAGCGGTCGGCAAGGGCGAGTAGGACCCGTAGTTCGGAGTTCGGATCGTTGGCTGTCGACGGTGTGCGGGGCGCGATGCGGGCGGTATCCGGATCGGGTTGTGCTCCGGCGAATTTGGCGTCCAGCGCGTGGGCGACCAGAACGGAGTATCGCGAGATTCGGGTGCCGAGTTCCGTGTCGGCAGCGGGATGGCCCTCGCCCGCAGTGGTGTCTACTTGCATGTATGGCCGCAGACCGAGCAGGGTGTCACGGATCTCGACAGTCATCCGGTGTAGCCGCGCCGCGGGTGGGTGTCGTGCGAGTTCGGCAGCGGGGTATAGGACCAGCCCGGGAAACGCCGCGGTGAGATCACGCCACAGGGGATACAGTCGGCGAGCGTGTCGGCTGGTCGTATCCCAGCCCAGGCGGGTGGCGAGCATCGCGAGCAGCGGGATCGCGGTGAACAGGGAGCACAGCAACGCTGAGAGGAAGAATGTGGCTGCTTTACGGCTCATCCGAGGGTCGTCGGGAAACGGCAGGTCGGTATAGGTTTGCAGCGCGGCAACTGTCGGGCCCGCGAGCGCGTCGCACAGCAACCCCGTCGCGGCGGCGAAGATCGCGGCGTAGACCAGCTTTTCGCGCCGGCCGAGGTCCTCGACCTGGAAATCGTGGACACAGATCCGCAGGACCGACACCGCGCACACCGCCAACGGCGCACCGAACACCGCCCAGAACACGACCGCGGGCCAGCTCAACGCTCGATCGATGAGCATTCCTTCTCCGCGGGCGGGGGTTCCGGCGATCAACACCGCCACGAACACCAGCGCGATCGTGAGATCGTAGCGGCGCTGCCGTTGCCGGGTCGTCGTCGGATCCGCTCCGTGCCACAGCCGGGCGATCCCGTAGATACCGGCCAGGATGGCCAAGATCGCTCCCAGCGACAGTTGATGCCACAGACTGGCGTAACGCGGGGCCAGATCGTGGTGATGCAGCACCATCCCGACAACTCCCCAGACCAGCGACCGGTTGATCAGCTTGTCCGTCGTTGTCTGGTTGATCAGCCGGAACCGCATCACAGTGACCACGGACTCGAGCACGATAACCGGCACCGTGACAGCGATAGGAAGCGCCGAGATCAACGCGGCCCGCTCCGGAAGAAGGTGCCTCGCATCGGCGACTGAGACCTCGGCGGGTGGGTGGCGTGCAGCATCGCCGCATCGGCGAATGCCTCGGCCTCACGCTCGGTGTCGTCGCCGTAGGCGTCGCGGCCCAACACGTGTCGGATCGAATCACGCGCAATCGAGGGCATCAGCGCCGCCAACGCGGTACCCCTGAACGTATCGGCCTGCCCGGAGGGTTGCCGGTCGTGTCCCAGCAGCATGTGCCCGATCTCGTGCAACACGATGTGCTGGGCATGCCAGGGCGAGGTATCGCGATCGTAGACGATGATGTCGTCGTCGTGACGTGCGATCCACAGCCCGCTACCCGTACCACATCCGGCCCCACCCAGCATCGATGTATCCATCGCGGCCAACTCGATCGGGCGCCCGCGATACTCGGCTACCGCGGCGATATAGGCATCCAAGTCCCATGGGCCAGGAAACGGCACCACGACCGAAAGCTCGCGAAATCGGTCCCCCATACTCGACATTCGATCGAACTCTCCCGGGACCACGAACCTGCGAGGGGCCACCCCACGGACTTCGCGATCCCGCACACTCGAAGCCCGCCCTCCGAACAACGCTCACCTGACCCTACCGGTCACTCGACAACCCCGCACGACCAGACAGGTACTGCCAGAACAGAACTCGTAAGTGTACTTTCGCCGTTGTCAGCGGTCGGTGCTCGGTCCGGAACGCTGATGCGATCCATCGGTGACAGCGGCGAATCTTCCCCCGCGAAACCCCTCGTGGGCAGACCTTCGCCGGTGCGACCGAAATCGATCGAGCCACCTGTCAGTACGCCACTTACACGCCGTCCCTTCACATCGGAAGAATTATTCCGAATACGGACCGGTCGCATTCCTCGGTAATCGAAAGATTACCGAGCGATGAGACCAAAAAATTCAGCCGATCGGAAGCTATCGATAATATTCGAGTGAATAGTGGAAGTCATCGGATCGAACAGTCGGAATCGATGCAAGCGGTGCCGCCGCGTCCGGCTCCCTGCTCGCGTCGTGGTGGGCGAGGGCAGCGGTCAACTGCTCGGCTCCGCTCGGTCGCGGGCCTGGCATGGCCGAGTTCGGGCAGGTGTTTGTAGAGCGTCGAGCGGGAGCGCGCGAGGAGTCGCGCGGTCGAGGACGCTGATTGGTCGGGTGCACCCGCCTGATGTGCCGGTGTGCTGCTTGGACTCGACTCGCAGGATCAGATCGGCTCGAGCTGTGGCGCTTCCGCGAAGGTGACCGGAACCGTCTCGCCCAGAACTGATTCCACGTCGAAGGCATCGGGGTCGCCGTGCAGTTCCTCGATGCGCTCGTGCCTGAAAGGTTGGTGGTCGCAGGTCAGGTTCGCGCGGATTCTTCGATCCACAGGCGCGCATCCAGGGCTGCGAACGCCGCCTCGGCCTTGTTGCGGTGAGCCGGGTGGTGTCCTCGGCGAGTTCGAACCCGGCGTCGTAGAGGCAGGTCACCACTTTGGCGGCGACTTGCTCGGCAACGGCTGTCCGTCCGGGTGTACCCGGGGCGCCGTCGATAGATTCTCGGGTGAAAACGGCCGTTTCGGCCCGGTAGTGTCGATCGGCATGGCCACGCCCGAGATCGAGCAGGCAATGACCTGGACCGCCGTCATCGGCACCACGCCGGTCGTGATCGTGCTGCCCCGATTCCGTAGCGTGCACATCGCCGAATCCGGCACGCTGGCTACCGCGGACGCCTGGACCACCGCGCTCACCGAACACGGCGCCCAGCCGATGCGCGATACCGATTTCCTCGGCGATCCGGCACCGGGCTGGACGGTCACCATCGGCGCGGGTGTGACCACGGTGCGGATCACCGGCCCGACCGGACTCGGCGAAATCTACTCCGGCGGACTGGAAGCTGATATGCAGTGGCGCGAGCGGGTCGCGGGTCTGCATCACATCGGCACGGGCCTGATCGTCATCAGCGGCACCGCCGATCAGCTGACTCCGGACGCCGCGCTGGAAATGGTGGAGGCCGAACGCGCGGTGTGGATTCGCGCCACCGTGCTGGCCTGACAGGACGGAACTTCGACCCCAACATCCGCCATATCCGGCCGGAGTTCTGCCGATGCTCCCATGTCAGGATTTCCTGACAGCCAGGTAGGCTGTCAGGAAATCCTGACATTTGTCGAATGGGGACGATCATGGGTCGAGAGACCGAAGACGGGCGGCACGAGGGCGTGGTGGTTCATGTCTTCGCCGATGGTTGGTACGGCAGCGGCTGGGGAGGTGGACCGAAGGTCACCGAACGTGCCGACGACAGCCAACTGCATATCGATGACTGGCAGACCCGGTCCTGGGATGAGGTGGTCGCCTTCAGAGCGATCTGCTCCGACCTCAGCCACCACAGCAAGCGCTGCTGGAGCGGGCCGACCTGGACCAGAGTCGCGACTGCGGAGGAGGCCGATCCGGCACGCCGTCGCGTGTACGCGCCCGACCCTTATGGTCTCGACGAGGCCGCCGAGGACCAGATCATGGTCGACTGGCTCAACCACATCGCGCCGACGCGCGGAACCTACGAGATCGAGCTGGCCGCACGCGAGGTCGCCGATGCGCAGATCCGGCTCGCCGATGCCGTACGCGAAGCCCGGGCGGCCGGCGCGTCGTGGGAGGCGATCGGCACAGCCGCAGGCATGAGTCGCCAGTCCGCACATGAGCGCTGGGCCAAGCCGGACCGGCTCATTCCACCTGTCAGGCGATGAGCGCACCTGGGGCTGCCGCGCCGTCCCGCTGAGGTAGGGCTCGGCAGAACCGAAAACGCAGCGGACGACAGGGCTCCGTGCGGGCGGCCGCGAGATCACCACCGTCGCCCTCGCCCAACTCGCCGAACACTTCGCTACCTCAGACGCCATCGGAGCGGTGATGGACGGACGCGCCGAAGAAGGGGTCGGCGATCCCGACAACACCGCCACCGCCGTGTCGATTCTCGTCACCGACCTGTTCGACGCGCTCGGTTGACCTGCACTACCAGGAGTCCTCGCTGGTAGACCGCCATCTGAGCTTCCTCTTGCGGAGCCCTGTGGTGTTCTCTTCCTCATCTCCATCGAGAGGCCCCAGTTGCGGATTGCGCCTTCCAAGCCCTGCTGAGATTCCCTCGCCATCTCCATCGAGTGAGCTCGGGCGGGGAGCTTGTGTGGGCGTGGGCGGGGGTTCCAGCTCGACGATCAATGACACGAAGTTGTTGTACAACTCGTTGCTGTCGATTCGGGAATTCCAGGCGATGGTGCTTCCCTCGGAGTTGCCGTGATGCAGATCCGGCCCCATATCGCCGCCTCCGCGCAGGGTGTCCATCGTCCAGCTGCCGTCCGTGCGGACCGTCAACACGCAACCTCCTCTCGCACTTCCCACGGGAAGCACCCAGCCATCACCTCTTTCGGCGAACATGCCTGGGCCGGGCTGCGTCACCGGGTCTGTGGGGAGGTTCATGTCGCGTGCCGTTGTCCAGAACTCGCGCACCACGTCATCGACCACTGCCCAGTTCTGTTGATAGAGAATCTGGTCCCGCGCTGCCGAGTCGTTCAATTTCGCACGGTGGCGAGCCACATCGTCGGCCATACCCATGCTTGCAGGGTATCGCTGGAAGCGATCTCCGATCGGACCACGTCGGCTGCTGACACCGCCTCAACAAGCACTTTGATCAGTGTTGTCCGCCCCGAACGTGGTTCAGTACACCGATCGCACCCAGCAAAACCCATTCCGCGTTGTCCGCGCTGGCGATCACGGAAACTCTTGGCTAGCAGATAGGCGCGGCCGCGCCCGGTTTGTCGGGGCAGGGATCAGAATGATCGCTATGACTCTGGTTGTGGTTGACACCAACATCCTTTGCGGCTCGCCGTGGCTGCGCCGACGGGATTGGCTGTCTCTGCTGGAGAACCGGGAGGCATGGGAGGTGAGGGTCGTGGTGCCGGAGGTCGTGTTCTTGGAGACAGTGAACGTAGTCCGCCGGAATTGGGCAGTGGAGTCGGCGAAGCTGGCGAGCGTGAAGGCCGGGGTGTTCGGGCTGAAGGAACAACAGCAGGCGATGATCGAGGAGATCGCCCGGCGTTCCGGGGAATACGAGCAGTGGCTTCGCGATCACCTCAGCGAGCTGGGTGTGCTGATCGTGCCGACTCCGCAGTTCGGTTGGCTTGAGGTTGCCCGGCGCGCCTCGGAGCGGCGGGCGCCGTATTGCGAGCGGGAAGTCGACGGGCTCCGGGACACGCTCATCTGGTTGGCGGTGATGTCCCTGGCCGAGGAGAACGCGGACGAGAAGGTGTGGTTCGTCAGCGACAACCATCGCGATTTCGGCGACGTTGGCAAAAGCATCAGCCCGAAGGAAGCATGCCCGTTCCCGCTGCATCCCGACCTGGTCGATGATCTCGACGGTAAAGAGCTCTCGGGCCGTGTCGAGTATGTCGTCAAGATGGATCGGCTGGTCCGGAAGTTCGAGTCATTGTTCGAGTCGATCACTGAGGCCGAACTGGTGCGCCGGACCGGCGAATTCGATCTGAATGTCCTCGCGAACCTGTTCGTGGTCTCACTCGCCGGTTTGGACGTGGATCCTGAACTTGCGGCATTGCCGTTGCAGACCGTCGCTGCCAGGGCAGTGGATGCGGAGAAGACGATCGAGGGGTGGCGGTTCAGCGATGGTGCCGGCCGCGGGGAGGCGGGGTGGACGGTGCGGTTCTCGGTAACCACCGAGATCGACCTCGCGTTGCTGGGCGACGGGTTGAGCAGCAGCACGGTCACGAAACAGCTACGGGTGTCCGGCGACATCCTGGTCTCGCCGGATGGGGAGCTCCAGAGTGTGGAGGTGACGTCAGTCGAGGCGTTGCCCGATGATCCGATGCGTGCTCGGTGGAAGCGCCGTGCCGAGCGGGCGGCGATGCCGAACCCGTTCGCCCAGTTTGCGGCCGTCGAGGGGGTCAAGAACTCGATCGCGGACTTCGCTGCCCAGTATGCGGCCTCGGATATGTTCAAGAGTCCGATCGCGGACTTCGCTGCCCAGTATGCGGCCTCGGATATGTTCAAGAGTCCGATCGCGGACTTCGCTGCCCAGTATGCGGCCTCGGATATGTTCAAGAGTCCGATCGCGGACTTCGCTGCCCAGTTTGGGGCCCGCGGCCTGTTCCAGAACTCGGTCGAGGACGCGGCCAAGAGGGCCGCGAGAGATCCGGAAACAGAGACGGCAGAGTCCGCCGAGGACAGCGAGCCGGAGGAGCCACCCGAGCCCGACGAGGATTGAGCTTTCAGATGATTTCGAGAGTCGTGCTCAAGAGATGGTCTACATCGTGCGGCGGCGGTGGCATGCGCAGCGCAGACCGAACAATCCTTCCCCACAGACAGCTCGCACCGTGCTTGCAGAGGGCAGCCATCAGGCCACAGCATAGTGGTCTGCTGCGGCCCTGGTTCGACTTGTTGCGGTACCCAGGGGGTCGTTACACGGTGGCGAGGGTGGGGAACAGGTGCTCGATGTCGGTGCGCAGTTTGGCTGGTTCGGTGAAATGGAATGCGACCCCGCCCCATTCACGGAAGATCTCGCAGGTATCGGCGCAGTCGTCGATGAGGATCGCGTTGGCGGGTTCGAGGCCGTAGAGGGCCAGGGTGGGGCCGAAGAATCGGTCGGGGGATTCCTTTTTCAGGCTGCCGACGCTCGAGGACACGATCAGTTCGTCGATGCGCAGTTCGCCGGTGAGGACTTTCGGGGCGGCTTGGGCGAAGCAGGCCATGTTGTCGGAAGCGACGGCGAGGAACGCGCGGTCACGCAGGTCGCGGACGATGTCGGCCATGTCGGGGTCGACCGTGGCGTTGCGGCAGTCGCGCAACAGCTCTCGTAGCAGGTAGTCGTCACCGTAGCGGCGCGGTAGCGCCACGTTGAGGGTGGTGATGACCTCTTCGTCGCTGACCAGCCCGCGCATCCAGGCGCCGACGTAGTCCTTGCGGCCGCGGAAGAGGTCTTCCAGGGCGGCATCGAGCGCTGTGGAGAGGGGGTGTCGGGAACTGGCGAGGATGCTGTCCCAGAACTGGGCGGTCGATAGCGTGTTGTACCAGTCGAAGAACACGAAGACATCGAAGATGGGGAGCACGCATTGTTGGCTGGTGCGGCTGGTCATTGGGTCTCCCGGGTCCGCTGCTGGATCGGTGTGCGGCCGGTGACGATATCGCCGACGAGCCCGATCAGCCCGCGAACACCACCGGCCCAGCAACTGAGCACCGCTACAGGGTACAGCGCCGATCCGGTCGCCACCTGGGGACCGGTGGGCCGATATTCGGCGGGGAAATCCAGCGATCGCAACCCGGTGAGCAGCCGCAGCAGCGGCCCGTAGAGCGCCAACAGCCACCCTGCGGCCGCGACCACGCGTTGGCGTCGACTCATCAACAGCAGGGCCGCGACCTGCACCGGAAGCCCGGTCACCCACTTGAGTCCGCCGTAGGTGCCCTGTGCCGCGATCAGCAGGCCGCGTCCGGTGCGCGCGTATTCCAGGCTGCACAGCGGGCCTCGGATCCAGGTCCGGCGTTGGCGTTGCAGTTCCCGGACCGAGCGGGGTGCGTCCCCGCATTCGAGGGTGGCGAAGGGGTGGATGCGGTGACCTGCGGTGCGGACCGCGACCCCCAGTGCGGCGTCCTCGAGGCCGAAGCGTGGGTGCGGGAGCCCACCGATCTGCTGGTAGAGAGCGCGTGAGATCAGTAGACCGTGCCCGACGGCGTGCTGGTACCACCGCGCGCCGATCCAGGTCGGTAGCCACCAAAACTGACCGGTGTCGGCGAGGTAGCGCAAGATCTCGTGTTCGAAGGTCCAGCGTGATTGGTAGAACGCTTCGGCGGTCGCGGCGGGGCTGAGTTCGGCCAGGTTGGCGAAGAACACACTGGACTGTTGGGCGATCCCGACTCCCGCCGCGGCGAGTTCGATGATTTCGGCGCACCCGTCGGCCGAGACCCTGGAATCGATGTTGGCGACATAGAGGTAGTCCGGTGCGTCCGCGGTGCTGGTCAACCGGTCCAGTGCCCAGCCGAGTTGTTCGCCGTAGGTGCGATTCACGCGCGGATAGTGCAGGTGCTGGGTACGTCGGTCGGTGACGGCGCGAGCGATACTGTCCCAGCTGTGCGGTCCGGTCGGGCGTTCGTGGCGTTCGCGTTCGGTGGTGACCACGCACAACCGCAACTGCGGATGATCGGCGCGCAGCTTTGCCCAATGGTCCACGCAGTCGGCCGCGCGGTCCGCTTCGTGCAGCATCGGCACGACGATCACGACCGATCCGTCGGCGCCGACAGTGGTGGGCTCGGCGGCAGCGCGGTCGGTGGTGAGCGCGCGCAGACCGGTCAGGCTGGCGTGCACGCACCAGGTGCTCCACGCCCCGTTGATCAGCATCAGCGTGGCCACGGCCCACCCCGGCCAGCCGCCGGGTTCAGAAGGTTTCACCGACGTGCCGGCAAGCCTGGGCCACCACCTGTGCGAGTGGCTGGTTGCTGTCGACGGTGATGATCCGTGCGCCGCTGGCGGCCAGGACCTGGTCGTAGGCGTCGAGCAGCGCGGACAGAAACATGTGGGTGCGCATCCGGGGATCGATGGTGCGAGCGAGGCGTTGGTGGCGCTCGACCGCGGTCTGCGCTCGGACGGCGAAGTGCACCACGACCGGCGGGATCGGCCGTTCGCAGATCGGTGTCGGTGCCTGGTCGGGGGTGTCGGGGTCACCCGGCAGGCCGAACGCGGTGTGCAGCGCGAGCCGGTAGGCCGCGATCGAGATGTAGCAGCGGTCGAAAATAATGGTGGGACTGCTGGATTCGGCGGCGGACTTCCATCGCTGGTCATCGAGATCGCGATAGACCGCGACCCGGTGGTGTTGATCGTCGGCGTCTGCGGACAGTTGCGCGGCCCGCCACCGCGCGTCGGTGGCGAGAAGTTCGTGGTAGTCCGGCACGACCGAGATACCGCGGTAGCGACGTTCGAGTTCGGCGGCGGCGGTGGACTTGCCGGTGAACGGCAGCCCTTCGAAGGCGATCACACGCTGGCTGGATCCGGTCATGGGTTGCTCGTTTCCGCGGTGATGGCCGCGGCGAGGGTCTCGACGGTGTCGTCGGCACCGACCGGGAACCGTGGTCGCAGTAGCTGGCCGGTGTCGAGTCCGGGATCGGTGGTGGCCAGGTGGGTGTAGAGGTCGAACCGTTGGTTCAGGGCCACGGTGGTGGCGTTGTAGCAGCCGTGCGGAAGCACGAATTCGGTGCATTCACCGAGCAGTTCGGTGAAATGCTCCTTGGCCTCGACCAGCTGGAACAGTGCTTCGTTCTCGGTCATCGGGTCGTGGCGACCGGCTCCGGAACGGTCGCGGTAGCGTCCGCCCAACGGTGTGGCCAGCAGATTCCCCACGAGGTCGTAGCTGGCGACCCGCATATGGGAGAAGCCGTGCGCGGCAACACGAACCCCCAGTCCGGCCGCGGCGCGCAGATCGTCGGTAGTACCGTAGCCGGACCGCCCGATCGAGGTGACCGGCGCTGCGATCACGACCTCGGCGAAAGCACCGATGTCGAGGTTCGCCAAGACCAGGTCGAACACCGAGCGCCGGTTGTCGTCGAAATACAGGCGCACGTGCCGGGACAGGTCGTGGTCGTCGCACCAGCGGATGATCGCGGCGAGGTTGTCGGCGGTGATGTCGTAGCGGCTCCACAACTCCTCGGTGGTGGCGGCGATGTCGTGCATGACCAGGTTCACCGTCGCGTCGAGCTGGGTCAGCGTCGCCGACAAGATAGTCGTGCGATCAGGGCAGATCATGGGCAAGCAACTCCGTGAAGAACCGGCGGTGCGCGAGCGCCAGGAGGCGGTCGCGTTCGCTCTGGCAGTGATGGGCCGGGTTGTGCTCGACGTGCAGCGCGGCACGCTCGATCTGGGGCACGACCGGCACACCGCGGGCGACAAGGCGTGCGATCAGGCTGGTTTCGGTGAAGCCGTAACCGGTGAAGGATTCATCGAACCCGCCCACCTCGAGCGCGGCGGTGACCGGCACGGCGAAGCAGCCACCGGCGACCATGTTCGGCAGCAGCCACGGCCCCACGGTGCCGTGCCAGCGACGGAAGTAGTCGGTGCCGGTGACCAGGTCGAACCGGCGACCCACATACAGCCAGTCCCCAGGGTCCGCGATCCAGGACGGCTGGAAACGGCACGACCACCGCCAATCCGCGCGCACCGAAGCCAGCGCCACCGCCGCACCGGGGTCGAACCCGTGGTCACCTGCCCGATAGGTCGCCATCAAGGTCGCCACGATCGGTGCCCGCGCGGGCGGGTCTGCGGTCGGGGCACCCCACAGGCGGCAGGTGCTGATCACCTGCCCGGCGTCGACCAGGACATCGGAATCGACGAACAACGCCATATCGAACCCGCTGCTCGCGCGTAACCCGATATTGCGGGCCGCGGTACGGCCCTGGTTGCGCGGCAATCGGATGACATTTGTCCCGGCCGTTGTCGTGGCGGGGTACGGGATGGTCGGGGAACCGTCGTCGACGACCACGATCTGAGTGTCGGGTGGACCATCGGGATGAGCGGCCCGATACGCGGTCAGGGCGGCATCGAGACGGGACACGCATTCGATCGCGAGGGCGCCGGTGTCGTAGTAGGGCACGATGCACGACACCCTCGGCCGCGGCCGTGGCCACGACGGGGTACGCGGATCGAACCCGTAGTCGTTGTCGTGTCGCAGAATCGCCGACCGCAACGTCCGCGCCCGCCCAGCTGCACCGTCCGGAGGCGGGGTCTCACCGGTGTTCATTGTCACGGATCCTCTTTCTGTCACAGGAATTCGACATCCGGGCCCGGTGCCACGACGGCGCAGGCGTCGAAGACGTACCGGGCGGTGCTCAGGGTCGCGAGGTCGAGCCGGTCGTGGGCTATCAGCACCGCCACCGCCGACACCGTGCTCACGAGTTCGGTGGTGACGACGGCGAACACATCGGCGACACCTTCGGCGACCGGGTCGTAGGTCAGCACCCGCACGCCGTGATCCCCTAGTGCCGCGATCACGTCGAGGGCTCGGGAGCCTGCGACGTGGGCGACGTTGGGTTTGTAGGTGATCCCGGCGACCAGCACCACCGCGTCGGCGGCCGCGATCCCGCGCCGCGCCAACCCGGCGACGATGCGCTCGGCCACCCATTCGGGCACGGTGTCGTTGACCCGCAACGCGGCGTCGATCAATGGTGAGACACCGCCGATGTCGCCTATCCGCCACGACAGGTAGCGGGGCGCGACCGGGATGCAATGGCCACCGGCGCCGATACCCGGGCGAAACGCCATGAACCCGTACGGTTTTGTCGCGGCCAACTCGACCGCCGCCGAAATATCGGTGCCGAGCCCGGCGGTGTGGCGGGCGATTTCGTTGACCAAGCTGACATTGACCAGCCGGAAGGTGTTCTCGATCAGCTTGGCCAGCTCAGCGGTACGCATATCGGGCGCGGGCACCACCACCTCGACCAGACCTTCCCAGAACAGCGTCACCGCCGCCAACGACGCGGCATCGACCCCGGAAACGATCTTCGGGACCGCGGGCAGCGCGGCGAATCCGTCGCCGGGGTTGATCCGCTCCGGGCAGTACCCGAGCCGGACATCGGAGCCAACCGACAGCCCTGTCGACTCCAGCAGCGGGGCCACCACCTCGTCGGTCGTGCCGGGCCACGTGGTCGATTCCACGATCACCGTGCATCCCGGCCGGGCGTGCTTCGCGACCGTCGCCGCCGCGTCTTCCAAGCACCGCAGATCCGGACGTCCGCCGATCAGCGGCGTAGGCACGCTGATCACCGCCACCTCGAACCCGGCCAACAGGGCAGGATCGACGGTCGCGACGAACCGCCCCGACGCCAGAGCCTCGGCGATCAGGGGGCGCGGAACATCGCCGAGATCATCGTGTCCGCCGGTCATTCGCGCGATCCGGTCGGGATCGATGTCGTAGCCGATCACGTTGTGGCCTGCCGCGACTGCCAGCATCGAGACCACCGAACCGACGTGTCCCAGACCGATCACAGCGACCTTGCGTGGCACCGCCGGTCTGCGTCGATCGGGCCCGGACTGCTCCGATATCGCCATCGCGGCCTCTCCCCTCCAACAGCTTGCCCGGGGTGGGTGAAAATCAACTCCCCGTGCAATCGAGTGTGGGCGCGCGCGTCGGCGAAATCGTCTACAACCGTCTACATTCGGCGACTAGCATCATCGGATGGGCGAGCGGCGCCAATCCTCCGTCATCGGCGCACGTCTGCGCGCGGCCAGAGAAGCCGCAGGCAAGTCCCTGGCGTGGACCGCCCGCCAAACCAACTACAGCAAAGCCGCCCTCGGCCACGCCGAGAACGGTGTCCGTCGACCGAGCCCGGACCTCATCACCTGGTATGAACGACTCTTCGGGGCCACCGCCACCGACCCGGTGACCTCGCTGTCGACACTCGGAAAGGGAGACGTGGATCGACGATCGTTCCTGCGCCGCGCCACCTACTCCGCCGCCCTGTCCGCCACAGCGCTCGCGCTGACCCCCGAAATCGGGCGCATCGCCGCGATCGATGACACCCGTATCGTCGGCATGGGCGAGGTCAACGCCCTACGCCAGGTCACCGACGCGTTCCAACGCCTCGACGAGCACCGCGGCGGCGGAGTCGGGCGCACCGCCATCGCCGAATTCCTCGCCACCGACGTCGCCGATCTGCTGCGCTCACGCTTCGCCACCGCAGAGGTCCGTTCCCAAGCACTCTCGGCGGCCGCCGAACTCGCCTACCTGGCCGGGTTCAAAGCACACGACGCCAACCACGACGGCATGGCCCAGCGCTACTACCTCGCCGCACTCGAACTCGCCGAAGAATCCCAGGTACCCGGCCACGACGGCTGGATCTTCCGCATCCTCGCCCTACAAGGCGCGGATCTGGGCAACCGCACATTCAGCGTCCAGCTCGCCGAAGAAGCGGTACGCCGAACCCGCGGCCGCGTCGACGGCGCCACCCAAGCCCTGTTCAGTGTCGCGCTGGCACGCTGCCACGCCGAAACCGGCGACCGCGCCCGAGCCCACGACGCGCTACGCACAACCGAACCATGGATCACCGCCGACCGCGGCGATCAACTACCCGCGTGGTGCGCATGGTGGGGCGGCGACAAAGCCACCGTGAACAGCCAAGCCGCGAAAACCCTACGCGCACTCAACGAATGGGGCGCAGCCGAATCGCACCATCTGCTGGCCACCACCTTCTGGGACCCGAACGCACACCGACGCGTCTACGGGCGCACCTGGGCCGACGTCGGCCTGGCCCGGTGGGAAAACGGCGACCACGGCGGCGCGGTCGCCGCATGGGAAATCGCCGTCCCCATCCTGCAACCACTGCAATCCACCCGCGCCGACGCCGCCCTGACCAAGATCAGCAAACGCGCACCCCAGCTCGTCAAAGCTTGACGGCGAACCCGTTCTGGACATCGACCCCACCTGCCCACCCCGCCAGCCGGATTCAACAGCTGTCGCCACATGGACACACGTTGCCGCACAGCGAATCCCAGAACGAGCGGGTTCGCGGAATGTTGCCTGCCGGGGATCGAGTCGTAGCAGCGGGGTGCTGGCATGCTGAAGTGATGCTGTCGCATCCAGATCCGCAGTCCGCCTTGAACATCGAGGATCGGCATCCTGTCGACATCGCGCGGGGCGGCCTCTCCGGCGCGGACGTGAAGTCGCTTTACCTGCGTGCCGTGCAGGATTCCAGTGCTGCGGCGGCGGGCTTCTACAACCGCAACGTCCGTGTCGCCGTTGGAGGTAGCGCGGTGAACGTCCGCGTGCCCATCGACGGCGCGGCCGTGATGGACGTGCGGCAATGGCCCGAACCTCAGATCCTCGCCACGATCGCGCCCTACGTCAGCGACGCACCGCGGCTCTACGCTGTCAACGAACAGCCGCGATGTCAGATCCAGGAATACGTGCACGGACACCAACTCGACCAGCTCGCGCCGCGCGGCACCGCTGTCCCTGACCATGTCCCGACCGACGTCGCCGCCCTCTTCGCCGACCTTCGCGCCATCCCTATCGACGCACTGCCGTCCCCAACAACCGATCTCGATGACCATCCACACCGATTCGCGCACAGATTGTGGGGTAACACCCGTCGCCTGCACGAGGGCCACCGCAGCGAGTTCGCCGCGCTGTTCCGACGACTCGACATCCCCGAAGACCCCTTCGCGCCGTTGTCCGGCGCCGCCGGATCGCTACAGGCGCGTCCGTTTCGACTGATTCACTGCGACCTGCATCGCAAGAACATGCTCATACGTGCGGGCAGAACAGTTTTCCTGGACTGGGAACTGGCGTTGTTCGGCGACCCCCTGGCCGATGTCGCGATCCACCTGCTGAAGATGACCTACCTCCCACACGAGCAGGACGCGTTCCTCACCGCCCGGGCCGCCGTCGAACCCGACGCGGTTTCCCCCGGCTGGCGCGAGGACCTCGACCGCTATCTCACTCACGAGAAGGTCAAAGCCGCCGTCATCGACGCCGTCCGCTACGCCGTGGTCATCGCCGAACACAGCCGCAGCCCTGCCGGGGAACAAGCACTCGTCGACGGTCTGACCCGCAGACTCGCTGACGCCGGACCCCTCTGGGATCGCGCTGCACCTGAGCGCGACCGAGTCGAAGCAGCCCTACGCGCACATTGAATAAATGCACCTCCACAGGTTGACGCAGGCACTCACACGAGCATCGGCGGTCCCGGTCCGGCCGGTCGGCAGTGGTCTCCTACCTGGTCACAGCCACCGCCGTGTGGCAGGTCGCCCGACGTCGCCGGACCCAAAAGTATTATGGGAGAGTGAGTTAGAGGTCCGAAGTCCGGCGACAGACTCGATTCGCATCCGGGTCGAACAGCAGCGCAGCAGTCGCGCGGCAGCCAGGAACTCTCGCGGTGACGGAGTGCGCGCACCCGATCATCGCTGCTCACAACTCTCGTCGCGTCTGTGTTCTGTCGGAGGGTGCGGCGCGTCCGTTCGCGAAGGGGATAGTGATGTCGGTCGATTACACCGAACCGGTCGAGACGAAGCTGGATTCGATGCGCCAGGAGTACCAACGGATACTGCGATCGCCGCGACGGTGGTCCCTGCGGGATCTGTTCAGCACACCGGACCTCGACATCGTCGAATACTGTCGCGATCTGACACCGAATCGATTCGGGGTAGCGGCCTGCCGGGAGGTGGAACGGTGGTGCCGCCAGCACCAGATCTGGCTCGAACCCGGTGCGACGCACTACAACAGCATGACCCCCTACCTGCATCCGAACACGATCAACCTCGAGCGGATGACGGTGATCGGCCTGTTCAACGCCATCCTGTACTGGTTGAACGACACCGTCGGACGGGACAGACACGCGCACTTGTCCCTCACGCAGCAACAGCACGCGCGAGCCACCATCGACCGCCTGTGCGCCATGCTCGAAACCGGCAATCTGCCACCGGGCCCCGTACCCGTCGAAGTCGCCACCCACGAATTCCTGCAACGACTAAGCCTCGACGCCGACCCGCGCTGGCTGCGGAACACCCTGGATTCCTCTGTTGCGCATCTGCGTCCGGCGAACCGTGATCAGAACGCCCGCGCCCGCGGGCAACTCCTCGACGTCGGGGACTACATCGCGCTGCGCGCCGACATGTCGGGCATGTATCCGGTCCTCGCGTTCTGCGAATACGGGCGTGACACCTACTTGCAGTGGGGTCCGATCGCCGCTGCCGGGCTCGACACCGACCTGAGGCGACTACGGGAACTGACCGTGCAGATCGGTGGCCTGATGAACGACCTTTTCTCTTTCGAGAAGGAATGCATCACCGGGGGCGCCGACTCCAACTTGATCCCGATCATCCTGCTCAACGCCACAGACGCGACCTTGGCCGACGCGATCGAGCACGCCGCCGCACTCGTGCGTGAACAACTGACCGAATTCCACGTCCTGCGCACCGGACTCACCGCGCGGTGCGCGGGACTCGCCGACATCGCACTGGGAACCATCATCGGCGAGCACATCGACGACCTCACCGGCGCGGTGCAAGCCACCTGGGTGTGGCAGGTGAGCACCGCCCGCTACAAACGCACCTCCATCTTCACTGAAAACCACCAGCACTGAACCCCGTCGCCCGCATCGCACCCGGCGGCGCTCCGTGCGGACGGCCGCGGCCGCTCGCCGACGCGTTCGATGCGCTGACCGGTGCCATCGGCGCGCTCGACGCGACAGCCACCGGGGATCCGGACGGCCGATGTCGAATGTCGTGATGTCGTCGCGGTCTCCTGATTTCCCCCGCCCCCCGACAGTCATCGGGAACAGTCGATTCGCTCCAGCTCGAACCGGACTCTGCCGCCTGCCCCGATCGTGACCTTTCGGGCAGGAAGGACCCGATCGCCCGGATCGCAGGTATAGGCGACCAGGAAGTGATCCAATTCGGCCGCGTCGATCTGCGTGGTGGTTTCGGTTCCGTATTCGGCGAAGTCGGCGTCGGTGGTTTCGGCGATCAGTGATGCCATTTCGCTGCTGTCGAAATCGGGTTCGCCGGCGAACCGTGGCACGCAGTTGTCGGCGACATTCCGGGCCAACGCGGTCAGATTCGAATCCACGTCGACCACATCGTGGTTGATTCGATTGCCCCGGCGATCGAGATAGACGGACGCGCGGTAGATGATCATTCGATCCTGACCTTCCAGGATGGGGAGGGGCGCAACAGCGTCTGCGCGCGAGAGCGTTCGTCGAGTTGGTGAGGCTGTGAGGTTCGCTGATCTGCACGTCTCCAGTTCGATCGGACGATGAAGTCCGGAGCGTGGCGATTGCCGCGCGTCGCAGTGCTAATTGGTCAGTCGGCTGTGGTCTCGTAGCTGTCGATGACCGTGCCGTCGGTGGTGACGGCCTCGATCCTGTGGGTAGAGCCAGGCTCGCAGCCGAGGTCTGCGGCGGACAGGTCGAGGTTGTCCGCCAAGGGCAGGACCGCGCGGGTAGTGGTCTCGATGTCGATGACCTGCTCGGTCTCCTGGTGGGTGGCGATGGTGCGTACGGTGATGGCTTCGGCGCTACGGTCGTTGTCCTGCACGAGTTTCCAGAAGTCGTCGTGGGGCATCGCGTCGATGTCGTATCCGCCGGTCGCTTCCCACAGTCCGGCGACGATGGCGTCGAGGTCGTAGTGGGTGTGGTGGGCGTCGCCCGCGTTGATGGCGTTGGCGATGGCGTGGCGGGCGGCGATATCGGTCAGCATTTTCGCTCTCCTTCGGGCGGGTGTTTCGCTGTATCGAGCGGGTCTTGCTCTGCCTCGTCGAGGGGCGTGGCGGGAGCGTGGTTCGTGGGAGATGTCGCGCGTTCGGCGAGCAGTGCTTTGACTCGTGTGATCGGCGCTCCGGTAGCCAGTGCGATGTCTGCTGGCGGCATCGAGCGCAACGCGAGGGCGGTCACCGCCGCGCGCAACGCCGTGGAGTAGTCGTTCGCGACCGAGCGCAGGTGCGCGAGTTCCGGTGTCTCCACGACGAGGGTGACCGGCGCGGTCACCTCGAGGTGCGCGAGCCCGGCGGCGATGTCGACGCGCAGCGCTTTCAGCGTCCGTCCGTGTCCGTACACCCCGTGCTCGGCGACGCGGCCCACCCAGGCCCGTCCGCGCCGCTGGGCCAGGCAGTCGATGGCCTCGCTCATCCGGCCAGCTCCAGGTCGGCGATCACCTGTTGGGCGAGGATGTCCGGAATCTGGGTGGGCAGAACCATTTTGCGCTCACCGATCAGGTACACCGTGTGCGTGTCACTGCTGCTGAGCGCGGCGACGGTGAACCCCCGCCGACTCGCTGCGACACGGATACGTGCGAGCGGGTCGCCCTGCTGGCCTCTGCCGCGCAGTGCGGCGGTGACTTGCTGGGCCTGTTTCCACTCCTGCAAGGTGATCACCGGCTCGTGCACGATTCCCGGTGACCATGCCCAGTCCTCCACCGGATTCCACCGGGAAGTCCCCGCGCGGCCGGTGCGGGTCGCCCGCCGGTTGAACACCTGGTGGCCGGTCAACTTGGGGTTGGCAGCCAAACCTTCGATCCGATTGTGGGTCCAGCGGTTATCGATCGGGTACCGATCGGGGTCGGCGGCCAGCACCGCGATGATGTCGGCGGATTTCAGGCCCTCCTCCCGGCGCAGGCGGCACAGTTCCCGGACGGCGTCGAACCGGCGCGAATCGGGATGGGGAACGAGTTTGCGTTTGGGCCGTGCGACGCCGAAGCGTCCCCGCGCGGGTTCGGGGGCGGTCTCGTCGACCACGCTGATGTAGGGGTAGGGCGGATGCCCGTGGTTCCAGCCGCCGACGGCGTGCTGGATCTGCCCGCCCATCGACATCTCCATCATCGCGGTTCGGTAGATCTCCGCGTCGACCTGGCTGTAGCGGCGTACGCGTAGTCGTCCTGATTCGGTGCCGCCGACCGGCTCGTTGGCGTACACCACCTCCACCCCGAACTTCCCGAGCTCGTGCTCGACGGTGAGGCTGGTCAGCATCGCCCGCGCCAAGCGGTCGGATCGCTCGGCCAGCACATGGGTCACACCCAACGGTTCGGCCCGGTCGACCAGGTCTTGGAGCCCACCGTCACGCCGGAGCGGAACGGCGAGCGTGTCATACATTTCCTGCGGTGCGAGGCTGCGAAGTTCCGGGGGCAGCATCCCGGACTCCACATCCCAGAAGTACGCCGCAAAATCCTCCCCTGGTTCCAACCGTGCCGCGGCCGTTGACACCTGGCGCGGCAGCGAAGTCGCGGGATTCTGGTTGTCTTTGGTGGATACGCGACCGACGAACACCGGGCGGCGGGGACGAAGCTCGGTCTTCTCGTAGTTCGGCAGGTCGGTGAGGTCGATGGGTGGTACGAATTGCACAGCTATTGCCTTCCACGGGTCTGCTGACGGACATCACTGATGGTACATATATGTATCACGATTGTGGTAGTTGGACAGCCCCGCGGACCACCCGCGATGATGTGTGCTGACCAGGATGGCGACAGTCGGCGGAAGGGCAGCGTGCGCGGCGACAAGGCTCCGCAGACCTACACCCGGGGTGAGTGGCCTTACGACGCGGTCGCCCAGGCGGAAGCTCCTGCGCCCGTGCACTACAGTCTCGCCCTGGCCCGCAGGCTCGACGAACTGTGCAGATCGCTCGATCTGTCTCATCGCGCTCTGTCGCTGGCAGCCGGAGTCGCGTCGAACGCAGTCGGGAGGATCGTGCGCGGCGAGCTCTACCCCGACCTGGCGACCCTGGCCCGACTGGAAACAGCCGCCCAGGCGTCGATCTATCCCGACAAGATCTATCGCGCGCTTCCTCGCCCGAGCCAGTAGCGCGTGCCCACCTGGCCGCATGTTGTCGTTGCGGTCGATACCGCGCGGCCCGAGCACTCGGCTGCGACGATTGATTCGTGATCACCCTGCTGGCACAGCATGCCGCACAGTCCAATTCCGATAGATGGTGGCTCACGCTCGCGGTTCCGACGGGGGTCATCATCGGTGCGCTCATCGCCGGTGGCTTCAACAAGTGGACGGCGAAGAAACCGCCGCACGAGAAGTTGGAGAAGCTGATTGCGATCTTGAAGGACTGGCCCGAAGACCTTGCAGGCAAAGAGACCGTCCATCAAGCTGTCGAACTCACGCTCGGTGAAATCCGAAGCACGGACCGACTGGAAGATATTCCCGATCCGGTGGCCCCGGATGCGGCACCTTCCGAGATCGCCGAAGCGGAAGCCACGGTCGATGACGTAGTCAGGGAGCGTGAACGGGTGCGCAGAAACGAGTCGCTCAAAAGTAGTTGGACGTCGCTGGCCTTTGCTCTTGCCGCCGTCTGGTTTTTCCTTCAGTGGTCGAAGGCTGGAATCCAAAGCCTGCCCTCGTTCATGGCATTCGTTCTGGTGAGCTTGGGGATGTCCGCCTTCGTATGGATCCTCGCACCCCTTCTCGGCGCGGCGTGGGACGAGACAAGAGCCGCCGGGGCCGATGCCGTGGCGCGGTGGCGTCGGCGCGGCCGTGTCGAGAAGTAGCCAACGCTGCCCAGTAGTCCGGAGCGGCACCGCCGAGGAGATCGCGCCCCTCGGCGGTGCCGTCGCATAGTGCGCGGGCCGCAGGGGGGTGCGGACGACGCACATTCGGCCGACTGGAGGGTAGCCGACCCATAGCCGAGATTACGCTGACAGACTGCTGACGTCCGGATTTTGGGCCACGAAAACCCGCGTCCGGCACGATCGAAGCAGTGAACTCGCGCATCCGGTGCGGCGAACCCACACGGAGACATCCGCGAGGTCCGACTTGAAGCCTGCGAACACACGCCCGAACTTTACTGCGAGCCGATCTGGTGTCCGTGAGGTCGGACAGCTTGTGGGTGCTCTCGGTAGCATGTTGGGGCACAGTGGTTTTGACGCATTGGGGCTCGTAGGGGGAATCGCATGTCCAAATCCAATGGTCGCCGTGCCCGCAGCAGGGCTATCACCGATGCCGCGCTCACGAGCGCGGCGGGCGTCGCGGAGGCAGGGCCCGCGACGACTCGGCGGTCGGTGCGGGTTCGTCGCGCCGACACGATCGCCGAGTTGCAAGGCTTTCGACGGTGGGCGGGCATGGCCGGTGCCGGTGGCCCGGTCACTGCGGCCAAACTGGTCGAGGCGCACTCGGGCGGCTATCTGGGGACCGCGTTGGATGGCAGCGGCGACACCACCGCCGATGAGGCCGCCGTCCGTGTCGGTCCGGAAGCGCTGGCGTGGGCACACACCGTCGCGTTGGTCGCGGTCACCGACTCCGACGACGAACCGATCGGCGGGTTGATGGCGGGACCGGCGCTGCACTTCCTGGCCTCGCTGCCCTCCCGATACGGTATGGCACCGGTGCTGGCCGGGATCATGCGCACGAGCAAACTGCATTTCGTCGCCGTCGACGAAGCCCACCGGCGTGGCGGTGTCGGAGCCGCGCTGGTGTCCACGGCGATCGCGACCGCGCGCACTGCCGGCGCGGATCTGCTCTACGGACAGTTCACCACCAGTGACCGCGGCCTGGCCCGCTTCTACAGTGGCCTCGGATTCGACCTCAGCCCACCGGATCGACCGTTGGACTTCACCTCGATCCTGGGAATCTCCGCAGGCCCGGCACCGATGCGCGGTGAAACCTTCTTCACCCGCTGGTTCTACGGCCCCACACGCTGAACCCGCTGGTAGGACGAGGTTCTCGGGACGCGAAATCAGCGATGTCTCGGTCGTTGTAGCCGCCCAGGGCCATCATCCAACTGTGGCCCCCCGGATCGGAGAGCGAGGGCAGCGCTCGGTTGGCCAGCCGCGTCTGCGCGTTGCGGCGCACCTCGTCGAGGGTGGATCCCAAGGTGGCGGCCAGCTTTTCGAGAACGCTGTCCTCGACGTCTGCGCCGATCTCGACCGCCATGTACTTCCCGACCGCCAGACCCGCACGTTCGGCGACCACGCGCGGGCGCGTCGCGCTGGCGATGCGCAGCAGAGCCAACTCGATCCCGATGGCCTCCGACAACAGTCGGGCGTCACGGGCGGCTTCACGTCTACTGCGGACCTCTGCTCTGTCGCGAATACCGAACATCGCCGCGCCCTTCCATCCTACGAACTCTGCGTTGCCCCCAGTTTGCCAATACTCGTGCCTGTCCACGACCCTTTCCGACAATTGCGACACCGCACCGGCGGCCGCCGATGCGGTTCAGCGCAGGTGAGGTGGCTGGTCGCTGGTTCGGGTCGGTCGGGATTCGGTCACGGTGTACGGTGTCGGCGGGCAGTAGCGAGCCTCACCGTGTCGGGTGACCGTCCACGCCGGACCCCGACGATACGGCCAAGGTCCCCAGCGGATCCCGCCACCGAAGCCTCCGTCGCCGAGTCAACATGCTCGGGTAGCGGAGCGTGGACCGCTGCCCCGGAAAGCCCGACATGACTCGCTCCGCGGACCGTAAAGCCCGAATCCGTGCCTACATGGCCACCCATCCCGGGACCAGCTACACCGACGCCGCCCGCAGCATCGACACCAAATATCTGAGCCGCGGCACGGTCGCGGCCTGGACGGCTTCGGCCGCCGAATCCGCGATCCCCGGTCCCGACCCCGGCGCGCTCGGCGCGCTACTGGTCACCGCGCTGGGGAAGCTGCGCGCCACCGACACCGGCGCGGCCCCGGTGATCCGCCTCGCTCGCGGGGGCGGCGCGTTGGCCGCTGCCGCCTTCGTCGCCGCGCAACTGCACCGGCACGCCGTCCCGGCCCGGGACAACTTTCAAACCGTGTTCGGTTCCTGCACCGACTCGGTGCAGGAACTCGCGGCGCTGTGCGGGAACTACCTCACACGCACTCACGGCCTGGACGCCGAGAACCTCTACGCCACCGTGGGCGATCCTCTGTTGCACTATCTCGGCCCCGACGCCGAAGTCCTTGCCGCGCCGATGATCATCCTCGGTGGTCAGGCAGCCGACCTGTTCATCGCGATCGCCGAGGACGAGTCCGCGCTACCCGAGCACCGAAAAGCCGCGATCCGCGCCGCCGACAACGCCCTGATCGCTTGGAGCCATTTCGGCGGCGACGGAGGCGGCTGGTGATATGGACGGTGGTTTGAGATCCACTGTCCTGCAATGATGTTAGGCTCGCAGTGATCACCGCGGGGCCGTCGGCCGCTGCGGGTCACTGATCACAGCGCGTCTCGACGCGAGAATCCCAACAACGCTGCGGCAGACCGTATCCGGTCTTTCCGCGCCATCACCGCTGCCCGCTGCTGGCAGGCGAGCGAAAGTGGTGGCCTCGTTGTCGAACCCGTAGTCGGGGAGGAGTTCTCGTGATCGGTAGTGTTTCCCGTGCGGCGGGACGTGGCTGTGAGATTCTTGCGTGCACTCGACGCTGTGCGAGACAGGCCGCCCGCCGCACCCAGCTCCGATCCCGGCGCGACTGACGTGGGATCACTACAGCGCGACCCGGCACCTACCTCGCCGCGTTCGCCCGGAGTATGGGTCGGAGTCGACGTGGCCAAGGCCGCTCTGCACATTTGCGCGATCGATACCGGCGGACACGTGCTCTGGTCGCGGCGCGTCGAGAACACCGAAGCCGCGATCACGCAGGTGATCGGCGAGGTCACCGGCCCGCGTCGACGCCGCCGCGTTCAGTGGGCGGTGGATATGACCTCGGGAGCGACCGCGCTGCTGATCACCCTGCTGCTCGCGGCGCGGCAACCGGTCGCCTACGTCCCCGGCCGGCTGGTCTCGCGCATCGCGAGCGGGATCGCCGGCGGAGCCGCCAAGACCGACGCCCGCGACGCGCGCACCATCGCCGAGATCGCCCGCATGCGCACCGACCTACAACCGGTCACCCCAGCCGACCTCACGATCGCCGAACTACGGGTGCTGCTGAGCCACCGCGATGACCTGCTCACCGAATGGGTCGCCGGAATCAACCGCCTGCGTCAACAACTGGCCGCGATCTTCCCGGCTCTGGAACGCGAATTCGACTACTCCAGCCGCTCCGGGCTGATCCTGCTCACCGCCTACCAAACCCCGGCACCACTGCGCCGCAAACACGCCACCGACAGGCTCGCCGCGCACCTACGGCGCCACGGCGCCCACGGCGTCAACCCGGGCGGAGTCACCGCCATGGCACAGCGCGCGGTCGCGGCCGCCCGAAGCCAACGCATCACCCTCCCGGCCGAGAAACTGACCGCGGAATTGATCGCCCGCCGCGCGCAACGGCTGCTGGAACTACGAGACGAGATCGCCGCGCTGACCACACGGATCGAGATGTTGTTCACCGGTCACCGGTGGGCGGCGATCCTGACCAGCGTGCCCGGCATCGGAACCCTGCTCGGCGCCCGGTTCCTCGTCGAGACCGGCGGCGACCTGCGCGCCCGCTTCGCCACCGAAACCAGCCTGGCCGCCTACGCCGGACTGACCCCGGTCCCGCGCGCCTCGGGAACGATGCTGGCCAGCGTGCGCCGCCCGGTTAGGTACAACCGCTACCTACGCAAACTCTTCTATCTGGCCGCGCTGGGCGCGATCCGCCAACCCGAGGGCCCCTCGCGCGTCTACTACGACCGCAAGCGCCAGGAAGGCAAGGTCCACGCCCAAGCGCTGCTGTGCCTGTCGCGGCAGATGTGCAGGGTGGTATGGGCGCTCCTACGCGACAATCGCGTGTACTCCGCCGCCGCCCCGCTGCGACTGGCCCGGTGAACCGGGGAGGTCCGGCCGTCGGGCACAACTCGCCGTTCGGCGTTGCGTGTCGGACAGGCGCGCGAGAAGGTGCTGCCTACAGTTTTCGATCATGGGCAGTGGTGAACGAGATCGGTTGTTCGGCTACGACTATCGGATGCGGTGTCCGGCGTGTAGTGAGGTGACCGCGGTGAGCGCACAGGCATATGCGGAGTCCGAGCAGACCTC
The DNA here is from genome assembly GCF_045040005.1 of Nocardia sp. NBC_01377. Lineage (NCBI taxonomy): Bacteria > Bacillati > Actinomycetota > Actinomycetes > Mycobacteriales > Nocardiaceae > Nocardia > Nocardia sp. NBC_01377. Next base: position 88,495 of record NZ_CP109567.1, on the reverse strand, counting down.
CGCCGCCCGTGTGCCGTGCGCGAACTGCGATGCGTCGATTCATATCGGTCCCTACGTGACCGCGCTGCGAGATACGCACGATCCACTTCTGTCGAATCAAGTTGCAGCGCAGCAAGTGTGGTACCACACGAGCACGGCCGCAGACTGGCCCTCGGCGGTACACACCGGTACGGGCGCTGATGCCGCGCTGCATGTCGGGAACTATGCGACGGCGGTCGAGAACATGCTGCGCCGGATGTCGGACCAAGGTGATGCGAGCAACCGGTTCTACCTGCATCGAGTGTCGCTGTGTCTGCGAGGCAGTGATATCGAGGAGGGGTTCCGTGACGAGAACCACGAACCCGCCGCGCAACTGGGGCTGGCTGATCTCGAGATCGCCGGTGTGCTGGCGGTGCGGTACATGAATACGCTCGAAAGCCCCGGATCGCTGTCGATGGCGATCGATCCTGCGGGAATCGCGGCAATCCAGTCGATCGAGTTGCCGGTGGACACCGGGCCGCGAACAGAGGTGGCCACACCGGAGCTGGGAGAGAGGATGGCACCCACACAACTCGGGTGGTTGTTGGCCCAGACCTATCTCGACACAGCGGTGAATCCCCAGGTGCAGGAATCGTTCTGCCACGCGCTGGTCGGTCGATTGCTGGATACATCGTGCTCACCGGCGGAACTGGACGCCTATGCGCGCAACTGTTCCGGGCTCCTGGTGTGCCCACGAACAGTGATGACGGCGGTCTCCACCGCTCCTGCGCGTCCCGGTCAGGAAGTCGCGCTGGTGCGGGAACGTCGTGCGTCCCGTGGCGTCGACGGTGTCCGCTGCCGATAGACGCGCCGCGCCCCGGTCGATGTCGGGGAACACTGTGGAAACTGGTGTCTACAGGCAGCTGCGGGGTGCCCGGAGCGGGAGGTAATCGGGGCCCAGTCGAGGAGATGTTGGGCAGCAGGCGAAGATCAGCTCGGAAGTGTCACCGATCGTCCGCACCCACAACATTGACAAGGTCACAGAGGTCTCCTTCAGATCGCCTCAATCAACTGCTAGTGAAACCCCGGCTTGTCGGGGTGTCCTTGCGACTGCGAACCCGAAGTCGACGATGACGTCCGCGCTGGCTGTTCTGAATCCGACGCGATGTGCCCGCCGATGCGGATCAGAACGAGGGAGGGTCGGCGGTGATCTGTTTCAGGTCTCGCCCGCTGACTCCGATGTCGAGGTAGCGCTCCTCGCCGTAGCGGTGCGGATAGCCGGCGGCGAGGGCGGCCGCGATGAACTGGCCGTCGTAGTAGAAGACGCCTGTGGCCGATTCGGCGACGCGACGGAGGTAGTAGCTGTCGACATAGCAGGTCGAAACCGGCGGGAGGTGATCGCGTAGCCAGTGGGCGATCTCGCGCACGGCTGGTTCGCGCTCGGTGAGGCTGGCGCGTGCGGCGGTGAGGCTGAGCGCGTGTTGTTCGGGTGTCTGGTCGGGTTGGTATCCAAGGCCGATCCCGATGCCGTGTAGGCCCAGGCGTGGATGTTCGGCCATGACCTCGGCCAGAGTGCGCAGCGGCTCGTGGGCGACGGTTCGGCGTGCGGGAGCTCGCGCGGGCTGGGGTCGTGAGTGTTCGCGGCGTCGGCCGCAGCTGGCGTGGTCGCATCGGGCAGGGTCCGGTAGCGCGCGGATGGTCAATCGCGGCAGCGCGCCGAGTTCTTGCATCGTCGTGGCGATCTCGCCGAGATAGGTCGGTCGGGTCAGGGCGTAGCCGCTGTCTTCGAGCGGAATCCACAGGCCCCGTTCGTCGGCGGGCAGGATCGGCAACGCTTTGACGATGACGCGCACGATGTCGTCGAGTTCGAACCACTTGGCGCCGTAGCTGACGGTCACGGCCACCAGAGGCCCGTGCTCTGCTCGGGTCTCTGCCCAATATCGGCAATAGCGTGACCGGGTCCAGGTTTTCAGCGGCGGCAGGATCCGCACGCTGTCGGGAACCTCGACCTCGGAGGGGTCGGAGGTGTGGAGTTGGCGGCGAGCGACCATGTAGGGGCTGCGGGTATCAGCTTGCCGGGAACGAATCGCGGCTTTGCGGCGTCTGCTGCGGGTCATCACATGCGTCCTCTCGCGGGATGTCCCACGTCCGCTCCCGCCAGGAGTTGTGCATGCGCGAGGTGACCATCAGCGCGATTCGATACGAACCTTGTCCTCGTCGCCGTGGTGGACGTGGGCCTCCACGACTCGGAGCAGGCACGCGCTGCGGTGCCACACGCCAGCTTACGCCGCGCGGAGTCGATGTATTCGCGCCGCCACCCTCTCGGAAACCTGTGCGAAACCGTGCACTTCGCGGGTGGCGGTCTACCGCAGTTGCTTCCACAAACTCAGCAGGCTGGCACGGTGATTGGCATGCGATGATATCGCGTGCCGATCAGGGTGCTCGGGCGGCGGCCTCACACTGTGGCTACCCGAGCGGATCGAACAGGAGGGGTGCGATGAGAAGTCAGATCCGTACGCTGGCAAAGCCTTTCAGTGAACACGATTGGCCGGGTCTGACCTGTCCGACTTGTCGTGACGGCGTTCTGGGCGCGCCGAGCATCGTCTATGAGAACGACGCCCGCGACCCCGCGACGGACGCGAAGTTCGACAACGATCCAACCGCGCCGGAGGGTGGCTTTCACGGTCATCTCGTGTGTAGTCGGCAAAGGTGCGGTGCGTGGGCGGTCATCGGAGGCCGGTACACCACCGACTGGCAGATGTTCCCCGGCAACATCCTGGACCTGTGGGCGGTCCTGGAGGTGAAGACGATTCTTCCCGGCCCCTCGATTCTCGAGTTGAGCCCCGGCGTCCCGGAACCTGTCCGGCGGGAGATCGATCGCGCGTCGAACCTGATCTGGCTCGATCCACAAGCCGCAGCTGGAGCGCTGCGTTCAGCGGTCGAGAGAGTGATGGATGACCACGACATCCCCGCAGAGGACTCGAACGGGGGCTACCTGACCTTGCACAATCGTTTACAGAAGTTCAAGCAGAAGAATCAGCAGACCGCCACGTTGCTGATGGCAGTGAAATGGGTGGGCAACGGCGGTGTCCACCAGTCCGCCGCGATGTCGGCCGACGATGCTCTCGACACCGCCGAAATCGTCGAAGTCGCGCTCGGCGCTCTCTACGCTCCCGACGACAGCGCAATCCGGGAACGCGCTGAACGCATCAACACCGCCAAACGGTTGGTGCCGTGACCATCGGATGCTAGTCCAGCCCCCGCCACCACCGACCCGGCCGAAGTTGGGCCCGCACCGGAACTGCTCGTATGCGGCCGCGCCTGGCGGTCACAAGGGCGGTGCCCCAGCGTCCATCTATCACGACAAACCTCGTGCGGTCCTGGCGCGAGCACTGAGCCTGTGAATAGGGGATCGCGGACCCCTGCCGGAGGCGCTCGGCACGACCGTTGGCAGCGGCTGGCACCGACATCAGATTCGGGGCGGTTCCACACTGGCGGGGTCCGGAACAGTGTCGGGAGCCACGTGTTGCGGGCGCTGGCGGTGGTGGGCACCGATCACCGCCGACAAACCGATCTGGGAATGGCGCGTGATCGAGCAGTGGCACCGCGCGCGACGCGGGCAAGGTTGGGCTGCGGGCACCACCGTAGACCTCAACGGTCATCGTCGATAGATCTCATCGCCGATCAGATCCGCAGAATGCCAGCAGGGCACGTCACCCGCGGACCGGTACTTTGTGGCCTTCGGCTTCCGATTTCGATCACGCGGCGGCGGTGGACCGATTCCTCCTCGGCGTGGCTGATGGCGTCCACACACGCGGGTCGCTGTACCCCGTGCGCTCTGGCGGCCGGGGTACAGCTGAGCGGGGCTGCGCTCGACGCGTTCGTTCCGCGCACGACCTGGGGATTGTCAGGCGATGAGGGAGGGGCGGGTTCTGGCGAACCATCCGTCGGGTTCGATAGCGGGCGGGGTCGTCGGTTGGGGAGTTGATGGTGTGTCCGGTTGCTGCGGCCACAGCACCGTCGACGTTGCGGCGCCGTGGCGGATCGCGGCGGTGTCGAGCTCGATCCGGTGTTCGGCTATCTGTTGGGCGGGCCAGGCACCGATGACCGACAGCCGTCCCGGGGGAGGAAGCGGGGTGAGGTAGTAGTTGGCTGTGGCGAGCAGTGTGCTCCCGCCGCTGGCGGAGGCCATCAGTGTCGGAGTGTCAGGGTCGGTGGGGTCGCCTGTCCAGTTGGTGACGGTGCGGCCGTCGGCGAATTCGAGACCGATGAGGAATTGGTCCTTGGTTCCGCCGGGGTAGCCCGCGAAGGCACCGAGGGCGGTGCAGCGAGCGCCGGGGCGGACGTGGAGCTGGAAGTGTAGTTCCACGCCGTCCGTGTAGGCGCGGGCCCCTGCTATCGCGACCGCGATGTCGTCGGTTCGCAACAGGATCGCCTGCACCGCCACCGCGGTAGGGATCTGGTTGGTTGGTCGCAGTAGCGTCCGATGCTCCGGAATCGTCTGCGGTGGTTGTTGTTCGGTCGGCACCGATTTACCCATCTCGGGCACTCCTGTCATCGAAAGTCGTTCTGCGAGCGCAGAATCCCACCGGCCGGTGGGATTCGAACAATAGAGATTGGTACCGACAGTCGAGGACGTGTTTTGACCTGCGGTTCGAGGTTGGTACTACCAGATCTGGGGCCTGGAGATCTTGTACCCGGTCGCTGTGATGGTCAGCGTGAAACCTCGGGCCAACTCTGGAAGCGCTTCGAGAATGTGATCGAGCACGTCATTTGCGGCTTGGGCAGTTTCTTCCAGCCCACTGCGCGCGTTGAGGACTGCCTGCTCGCCGAGACCGTCTGCCGCTGTGTATCGGGTGCTGTAGGAGCCGTATCGCTTGCCCGTTACCTGGCCTTTGTGGTCCAGTACGTCGCGCGCGTGGCCTGTGCCCTGATCTATGCCCGAGACATACTCGTGTTCACGTCTCCACCGATGGAAGTTCTCGCCGCGGTGGTCGAAGGCATTGTTCCACTGAGGTGTGTTCACAAGGGATTCGAGCCGGTGACGGCGCTCGCCGAAATTCCCCACCTGTGCTCGCCGAAATTCCTCGCCCGTGAGCGGTGTCGATTATAGGGGTTGGCGGTTGCCGGTGGTGGCTCGGCGGAGGTGGTCGGCGGTGGCTTGGTGGTCGCGGAGTCGGTAGGAGTCGCCGTCGAGGTTGATGACCATGGACCGGTGTAGGAGTCGGTCGAGTAGGGCGGCGGCGACGGTGTTGTCGCCGAGGATTTCGCCCCAGGAGCCGACGCCGCGGTTGGTGGTGATCGCGATCGAGGTTTTCAAATATCGTTGCGAGACAACCTGAAACAACGCGGAGGCGGCTTCGGCGGGGAGGGGTAGGTAGCCGAGTTCGTCGATGACGAGCAGGGCGGGGCCGGCGTAGAAGCGCATGGTGGTGGCCCAGCGGCCCTCGATCGCTGCGCGGTGGCAGCGGGCGGCGAGGTCGGCGGCGGTGGTGAAGTAGGTGCGGTAGCCGGCGTGCGCGGCCGCGCGGGCGAGGCCGGTCGCCAGGTGTGTTTTTCCGGTGCCGGGGGTGCCGATGAGTAGAACGTTGGTGGCGGTTTCGAGGTAGCGGCAGGTGTCGAGTTCGTCGAGTAGTGGTCGGTCGATGCCGGAGGCGGCGTCGACGTCGAAATTGGATAGCGAGGCCGGGGTGGGTAGGTTCGCGAACCGCAGCCGTCCGGCCAGGCGCCGGGCTTCGGTGTCATCGACCTCGATCCGTAACAGCTTCTCCAGTGTCGCTGTGGCCGAAAGGTTCTGTGTGGTGGCGTCGTCCAGGACCGAGGGCAGTGCTTCGGCGGCGGCATGCAGCTTCAGAGTGGCCAGATGTGATCGCAGTTGTTGGTAGCGGGTCGCGGTCTCGTCGGCGCCGACGGCTTTGGTGGTGCGGCGGGCTGTCTTCTTCGGCGCGGGGGCGCTCATTTGCGGCTCCTGGCGGTGGCGGCGCGCTCGTAGGCGGCCAGATCGGTGAGGGTGGCATCGGCGGCAGCCGTCGCGGCGTTCGAGGGGTCGGCGGTGGCTCGTAACGCCGCGGCGGCGGCTCTGGCAGTGGCGCCGGGTGGGATGCGTTGCTTGCGGCGGTGGGGTCGGCTGGTGTTGGCCGCGGCCATCGCGGTGGCGTCGAGTGCGACGACGTGGCCGTGGTCGCGGACCGTGGCGCCCAGGCCGTCGGCGGCGCGTTGATGGCGGGCGATCACGATGCCGCCGGTGGTGGCGATGTCGATGTGGTTGCCGCGCAGCGGTTGTGCGACGACAACGGTCGCCGACGCCAGTTCCGGTGGCACCGAGTAGCGGTTGCCGCGCCAGGAGATCATCGCCTGCCGCGAGGCGACCCGAGGTTCGGCGAGGATCGCCGGATAGGGTTCGGCGGGTAACGGTCGCAACGGTTCCCTGGCGGCGACGGTCGCGACGCTGGCGCGTCCGTCGGCGGTCGGCCGAAGCCGGGTGTCACCGCGCAGCGAACAGAACTTGTCCAGCCCTGTTTGGGCTTGCTCGACGGTTGTTTCGTCGGCGAGTGTGCGCCACCAGCGTTGCGCGGCAGTGTGATTAGCTTTCTCGACCACGCCTTTGCGGTTCCCGCTCCGGGGCGGGCAGATCACCGGAACCACGGCGTAATATTTCGCGACCGCGGCGAACGATGCGGTGAGCTGACCGCTGGAGGGATGGCAGACCGTGGACATGCGGTCGAACCGCCACGACCCTGTCACCCCGCCCAGACCGCGAGCGACGCGGTCGAGCCCTTCGATCAGGTGTGGCTGGTCGGTCGATGGTGCGAGATAGCCGCGCCAGCGGCCCGAGTGGGCCAGTGACCCGACCAGCAGGTGCGCGTTGGCGCCCCACCCCCAGGAGGCGGGCGGATTCGGCAGATCGACCCAGTCCCATTGGGTTTCACCACCCGGTGGATGCGGGATGACCGCGTTGGGGCGTTCGGTCGCGGTCCGACAGGCCTGGCAGACCGGCCGCAGTTCGCGGGCGCGGATGTTGCGTGTCAGCGACTGATACGACAACGGGAAACCGAGGGGCTCGAGCTCGTCCATCAACGTCTGCGCCCACAAGTGCGGGTCCTCGGTCAGGCGGGCGCTCACGTAGTCGAGGAACGGTTCGAACGGGTCCGGTAGATGCCGTTTCCGTATCCCTGGGGTGCGTTCCCCGGCCAGATAAGCTCGAATCGTCTTACGGTCACGACCGGTATGGCGGGCGATCTGGGAGATCGTCCAGCCTCGGGCGCGTAGGGCACTGATTTCCACATCTTCCTCACGTGTCAACATGGAAAAGCGGGCCTCCTCCGATCGAAAGCGCTGGTCAGGTGTGGTAACCATCAGCATTGGAGGAGGCCCGCCCTTCACGGCGGAGCCACACGGACAAATGGGGAATTTCGGTGAGCCTCAGCGGGGAAATTCAGTGAGCGCCGTCACCGGTCCAGAGCAGCCTCAACACCTGATGGGCACGGAGTACTCACTGCTCGTAGGAGCTGGACCGTGTTCTCGGTCAGTGATAGCCAAGCCGCGGAGGCATCGGTGACGAACGGTCGATAGCTGGGGCCCAGCGCTTTCAGTCGCTTTTCACCGGACATCCGTTGCTGGATTTCGGGATCGGTGCGCATGACTCGGCTCACCAGATTGATCAGGCGGTGCCCGACCGCGATCACGGCTTCACACAGGGCGTCAGCGTGAAGCCGTTGCGCGAGCGCCATCGCGGGATCTTCGACGTCTGTGCGGATCGCTTCCTCGTGCCACGCGATCTCGACATAGGTCGCGACCCCCAACATCAGCGACTCCGCGATCGACCCGGCAAGCGCGCAGGTCTCTCGCCATTGGCTTTCCCCGACTGCGACGCTCATGCTGGGCTCGAAGTCGGCTCTGCTGTAGCGCCACAATCGATCACATACCTGGTGGATCCACGAGAGCCCCAAGTCTTCCACCGTCGGAGACGGCAGGTCGGTGTTGTGTGCGCCGAGATGCGGCAGCTTTGTCCAGGCGACCTGGCCGGCATCAGGGAGGTCGACCAACCTATCGCTGGGCTGCTGTGACGCCTGGCTCTCTGCTGATCCAGGTACTTGGGTATCCGGATCTTCGTCTGCGCCGACCATCCGGATTCTCCTCCTCGACCTCGCTCGCCGGAGGAACGGTACACCCGATGCGGTGGCGCCGCCGCTGAGTTTCGCGTGGACAGCGACACCAGCCCACCGCAATCTGATGACCTACCCGCCGTCGTCGACGGTGGCACTGTTCGCGATACCGAGGATCACGAACAGCCACGCAGATACACGGGTCTGGTACATGGCGGTCTGGTGCCACTGCCGGACGCGGCGCAGACAAGAGTTGCCTGCCACCGAAGTCGGCGCGGCCACTGATCGCGGCGTGCGTGTATCAGGCTGGCTTGGGCAAACTGGCCAGAGCTTTCAGCGCGTCGGCGAGTGAAATCGGGTGATCGATCTCCTCCGCTGCCAGGCCTATCTCGGCGAACTGTCGCAACAGTTTCGAGTAGCTCGTCCCACGAGCTGAGGCTGCCTCCTTGATCCGCTGATCGAGCTCAGGGGGCAGTTTGAACGAGCGGGACACCATGATGCCCTCTGGCCCTGGCACGGGCGGTAGGTCGACCTCGTCATCGGTGTACTGCAGGCGTGCAGTCATCGCAGCCATTTCTTCGGGGGTGTCCGGCCATCTCTGATCGCTCATCGGTTGTTCTCCCACTTGTTGAATTCCTGCAACTGGTCCGCGGTCATATCTTGCGCAGCGACAATCTGGTGGTCGAAGCCTGACAAGTCCCGGAGAGTCACGATCAGTGGTCGGCCTTCTTCGGTGCGTCCCCAGATCGTCAACGGGGATAGCCCAGTCGTGGGGTCGATGCCGCGCCGGGGCCATCGGTGCTCGGCGTAGAGCACCTCGACGACCTCGTGGCGCTCGATCCCCGCAAGTCTCAGGACGGTGAGGATGCCGAACCACCATTCATAACTCACGGTATCGATGATACCAACTCGGTACCACGCGCGTGGTACCTCTGAGGAGCGGGCTCGCTCAGCCCATCCTTGATCGTGAGAGCGGGCCAGATACGGACCACGAACTGGATAGTGCTCAAGAGGCTCGAACATCCGTCTTCGCCGGCGAGAACCCCGACATATCCCAACACTGGTCGCACACGGCCATCGGCAGGGGAAGTTCATCGCGAACGATTGCGGGCCCGGAACACACTGCGCATGTGCCCACAGCAGCCGCCAGTTCGTCAGCCAGAGTCCGCACACCCGTACTCCGAACAACGGAGGCTTCCGAAAGAGCTATCGAGGCGTGTGTTGGGTGGCGATGGGTCGTCACAGTCGCGGTGGTCTGCTTTCGTTCACCTGGTGCTGATGTGCCTGCCTGCGCGGCGACGTCGAATGCCTCTGGACGGTGCCCGAACGAATCGCGGCCGGGGATCCGTTCCCGATGCGGCCCCCTTCTTCGGATAAGTCATTTCGGCAGGTGTGGTTCGAGTGCCGCGGCGAACTGTTGCGCGATCTGGCATGGCTCGCCGAATCGTGTGCCTTCGTCGCTGAGCCATCCGGCGTTGACTTCGAACATGCCTTGTTGGGCGTCGAAGGACACGTAGCAGGTACCTGGGTCGAGTCGTTCACGGGACACCAGGCCTTGGCGTTTGTTGACCCGGGTGTCGCCGACGATGACCGCGTTCTCCTTCTTGCGTAGTTCGTAGAGGGTGTGGCTGGTGGAGAACAGGGTCACGACCAGTTTGGCGGATCCGTGCTGGCGAACGTCGAGAGGTCGCCAGTTGCAGACCCGCCACGATGCGGGGCCTTCCGGTGCGTCGGTGACAACATGTCTGGTCGCCGGGTCCAGACCGGCTGATCGCAGGGCCTCGTCGAAGTCTTGTCCCCGGCACGGGTTGAACACGATGATCTGGTCGGTGTCCCGGATGGCCATTACCGCTTTCCCGGCCACGGTGTTCGTGCAGCCGGGCAGCAGAAAGGACACAGCAACGCAGACGATCAAACTGCCTCTACCCCAACGCATTCGAATCACAATCCCTCGATCGAGGCGGCCTCCCCGCCATGTCGAGCCCGAAGACTACCGCAAGCCTGTTCGGCGGTGAGCTCAGTGCGTGACCGGAATCCATCGAGCGATGCCGTCCTGGTCGGCGACGGTGCCGAACTGACGGTCGGCGAAATGACCCCCGAAGCCCAGCGTCGCGGGCTGCTGGAGCTCCCGGATGAGCCGGTGTCTGGTCTCGACAGCCTGCGCGCGGTCGTGGTCGACGGCGCAGACCAGGCCGGGGTGAGTGATCTGCAGGTCGGAATGCATGGCGTCGCCGAGGACGATCAGGCGTTCGCCGCGGGAGACGATGTCGTAGCCGAGGTGGCCCAGGGTGTGTCCGGGTAGCGAGAACGCTCGCGCACCGGGGAAGATCTCGTCGCCGGGGTCGACGGTGACGACCTGGTCGGCGAACGGTTCGAGCATCGCGGCCAGTGTGCCTTGGTCGTGGGCGAGGTCGTGGCGGCCCCAGTCGGGTGTGGAGACAGCGACTTTCGCGTTGATCAGTGGTGGTGTGCTCATTCCGGGTGGGGTTTGCCAGAGTAGGCCGAGGTGGTCGGCGTGTAGGTGGGTGATCGCGACGGTGTCGATGCTGCTCGGGTCGACACCAAGCACGCTGAGGTTGGCCAGCATCGCGCCGCCTCGAAGGGCACCGAACTCCGTTTCTACTTCGGTCAACCCGAACGGTTGACCGAACCCGGCGTCGACCAGCATCGCCCGGTCGTTGTGCTGGATCAGCAGTCCGCCGACGCTGGCGGTGAGAGACCCGTCGGCGAGGTAGTCGCTGTTGTCGTTCCAGAACCCTTCGGTGCTGTCGGGGAACCACTTTCGAGCATCCAACGGCGTGTGCCCGTCGGGGATGTAGGTGACTGTCAGATCACCGACTCGTGTGCTGCGCAGGGGCGCGGGGGTGAGTAGACGTCGGTCGCCGAGGACAGTCATGAGGGAGGTCTCCGTCTGGGAACGGCTCAGCGTTCCCGTCGTCGCAGGACCGGCCGTGAGGCGACCGGATTTGGTTGGTCGGGTCAGAGAAGGACCCGGTGGGTGTTGATCGGGGTTGCCGGGCGGTGACCTTCTCTGGTCTTTCCAGATAACTGGACCGGCTTCGCCGTGACAACCACTCGAAGTCCCCCAATTTGGGTGCATTTCGGGGATTCCGAAACCATCAATCGTCTGAGGCGCGATGTCACATTCGCTGGCGGTGACCACCACGGTCGGCGTCGACGGTTCTGGCGATTGGTGTGTTCCGCATCGAAAGTGCTGCATACCCCGATGCAGAGTTGCTGGCGCGGTGGCGAGGACGGTCCAGTCTCGCGGGTTCGCCGTGTGCGCGAGTGCGTTTTCGGCGGCCCGGGTGATCTGTTCACGTCGTGCCAGCCACGTGCGCCAGCTGAGGAGTTCTGCGCTGTCGAGGGTGCGCAGCGTCCGTCGACGGTGTCTGCGGTGCGTGGTCTGCTCGGCGGGGGTACGAGTGTTCCACCAGGTGCGTTGGAACCGGTAGCTGCGTAGAACTTTCGCTTCGGGACAGTGCATGGGCAGAGCTGGCGGCAGGGGTGTGGTGGTCCAGCGCAGGCGGTCGGTGTGTAGGCGTTGGTGGAGGCGTTCGGGGTTGCAGTGCCCGAGTGGGGGAGGGGTGCTACAGCTACTGGGGGAAGTTTCCTGACCCGTCTGCTCGAGATAGGCAGCTGCGGCCGCTCCGGTGCGGTAGCTGCGACTTGGCGTGGCACCGCGTCTGAAGGTGTGGGCTATCTCGAGCAGACCGGCGTTGATCGCGATGGTGAGGGCGGACTGCACGGTCTTGGGGTCGAGTCGGGCACGTAGGGCCAGGGTTCGGATGCTGATGGCGCCCTGGTGTCGAACTATCGCTGGTGCGAGGGCGTAGAGAACAGCGGCGACGCTGTGGCGTTGTTGAGGTCGACGGGCACGCACGGCTGCGGAAGCGTGGGCGGCGCCGAGCAAACCTGCTCGTAAGGTTTCGATCTCGGAGTCGTGTGGTGGGCCTGTGAGTGTGTCGACACGGTAGCGGCGAGGCCTGTCGGTGTGGGATTCGGCGACGGCGCGTTCCCACAGTCCTTGCCATCCGTCGCGGGTGAGTCTGCGGCAGCCCGACGGTGCCGCGGTTTGCGCTCGCTGCCAGGCATCCTCGGCGGTGGCGCCTTGTTCGGCGGCCACGGTGGTGACCGCGGGCATCCAGAGATAGCGTCGCCACCACCGTTGCCCGCGTTGAGCGGACTTCCCGGCGGCAAACCCGCGGTGGTTCCACGCTTGTGTCGCGGTGTAGCCCAGCCGGGCCATCGCGCAGGCGAGTCCGTATTCGCGTCCGGACCGGGACTGATCTCGCGGCCCGATCACCGCACGCCCGGGTGAGCGACGCACGGGCGGCCGCGGATAGCTCACTCTGGTGTGCGGCGATCGGGCCTCGAGGACGTGGCGTGGTGTCATCGTTGTCGTGATGACGGGAGCGGGTAGTCCGGCCCGGTGGGGCGCGGTGAGCAGCCGCAACGCTTTGCCGCTGCGGTTGTCGATCGGGACTCGGAATCGTCGGGCCAGTGTCCTGCATAGTCGGTTCCAGGACTGGTCGTGTTGTGGATCGGGCGCGACGGTGAGGACGTGGCGGCCTCCCGGGCGACCGGACTCACGCACCAGGTAGGGCAGCTGGTTCTCGGCGCACCAGCGGACGAGGATCTCCGCACAGACATCGGCGAGGATCTCGTCGGCGGGATCGGGATCGAGGTCGGCGGCCAATATCCCTGGCCTCAGCGTTCCAGCGACAGACACGGCTGGGCCGTCTCGGATCGCGGCGCTGGCCTCGTGCGGGTCGCGGGCGATTCCCGCGCTGTCGTTGTCGGGCTTGATCAATACGTACGGTGCGGTGAACAGTACCTGGTCGAGCGCGCCGAGTAACGGCGCGGAACATGCTCTGCGGGTAGCTGACACGGCCTGGGGGCATGCGGTATCGTGAGACCTGTCGTTCACGACTGGTCCTCTCGTGTTGGGGAGTGTCAGTTCGGCGGTGAGGCGTGCGGCCTTGCCGATGTTTGGACTGTGGAGCCCTTGGCCTTGCCTGCCAGGGGCTTCCGACATTTCCGGGGTGCCGAACTGTCGTATCGAGTTGTGCGGTGCGCGGATCGAATCCGCTCCCAGGCCTACATGCCGGCCTGTTGGATCGTCGGGATACTCCTCGGTGCGGTGCAGGCGGTAAGTCGAAGGACACGAAACAGCGCGGTTCGAAGTCCGCAGATATGCACGGCGACAGAGGAAGTCACGCGCAGAATTCGGCTTCGAGGTTCACCGGTTCGGTGAGTGTGTGTGAATTCCCCCCGTTCGTTCATGGTCGCGTACTCGCCGAGTGCGTGTCGCGTTCGGCGATCGATGCTTGCGGGTAAGCATTCAAGGTTTTCGATGGGGTAGTCAACGTCGCGAGGCCCCCAATATGGGGGTGTTCGTCGGCGCGAGGTCTCGTTGATAGGTCGTGACCGCGCAGTTGTGTAACCGTCGCAGCACCTCGTTGCCGGGCCCGGAGTGTGGCAGTGGCCGGTAGAGGGCGTACACGGTGTGCGCGGGCCCGCGTAGATGTTGGTTACGGCGACTGCTGCGAACCCGGTACCTGATCGTGCGACCGTCCTCGGCGTCCCAGAGAGTGATGCTGGCGTCGTCGATCACATCCTGCGGCGGGTCGGTGTGCCAGAGCCCATCGAAACCCTTTGCGCGCCTGTACTTTTTGACCAAGGCGGCGAAGCGTTCGGGATCGGCGAGTGGTCGCATGATCCTCAGTTCGAACAGGAGCGTGTGGACGAGGTCGAGACGGTTCTCGATGCGTTGGCTGGTGTCGTTGAGCAGGTATTGGATGAGATTGACCGGCCTCGGCTTTCCGCGGGAGCGGGGGACGGGGACCGAGTTCGGCAGACATGAAGCCCACTGCTGGTTGACGGCCACGATGTCGGAGTAGGGAAATTCGAGCAGCGCGGCAGGACCGCGCTGGTTTTCGAGGTGGTCTCGGTCGTCATCGGTGACGGCGGCCAGCCGATATCGTGGTGCGACCGGATCGATTTCGGGTCTGGCCAACGCGACAAGCGCCTCGGCGACGATCCTGCTGTCGGGGATATTCGTCAGGATCCGCTCGACCGATTCCGGTGAGAGTTCTCGTTCGTGTCGCTCCCATTTCTGGACCGCGCCGGCATGGGCGCCGATGGCAGCCGCGAAATCCGGGCGGGTCATTCTGGCGCTGGTGCGGATCCATCGCACATAGTCGCCGATGCGTGAGGGTTCGCTGCCGGTATTGAGCGGTGGAATAGCGAATCTGGAATTGGCCATGGTCTCCTCTCCGGCAGATGCCGAGACGTACACGCCTAGGTCGAGGCAACAGGTCGGTGCGCAATGCTGTGCCGGTTCGGTAGTGGGCTCCCTTCGGTGGTGTGAGGCGCTGTTGCCCGGACTCGGCGACAACCGACCCACAGTAGTGGGCTTTCGAGAAAGCGAGTTCCCCCAATTTGGGGGACTTTCGGTACGCGGTGCCCCGCAGCGGGGCCCTTTCGACCGGTCGTCGTGGGAGTGACCAGGCCGGACACCGGGTTGGCGGGGTGTCGCGGCCGACGGCTGGCTGCGGCCAGCGGTTTTCGTTGCTGCGCAAAGCGGGGTTGACAGCACGGTAGGTATGGTTCGATTCCTAGTGTGCAGCGATTCTGCGGAAGCGCACCCGCGGCGGGGGAGTTGGCGGGGCGAAACGCACCCGCTGCGGGTGTGTTTATGCACGGATCAATTGTTTTCGGGTGCGCGAGTATTGAATGCACCCAATTTGGGGGGATTGTGGGCGTTGACAGCGCAGCAGTCCTGTCCAAGACTGCTATCTAGCTTCAATCGTTCGCCGCGAGTCCGATATTCGGGGCAGATCAGGGACGTGGAGCTCGTAATTCGGGACAGCTGACAGGGTGCGCTTCGGAGGGGTTCGACGGCGCTTCTGGTCAATTCACATCGCCGAGATAGGCGCGACTCTGTGGCGCCTATCTGGATTGTGGACGGTTCCCGACGACATCTCGACGGGGCCTCTCGTGGGCTGGGTCCGAAATTTGCCGATGCGTGGTGTTCGCGCTCGGTTTCTCGAAAGGAACACTGTCAATGGATGTACTCGGCATTCTGTACGCCGGTTCCACGTTCGTCGCCAACGTGGTCTCTTCGATCGGGTGGGGCCTGACGATCCTGCGGAGCTTCGGCGTCCCCATCTGATCGATCCCCCTCGGCGCTGATGGCGCCGTTCTCGCAGCGTCGGCGCCGCCCGCGACATCACGCCAACCGGCGGCGTCGACGCTGTCACCTTCTTCGTCCGCGCGTACGGCTCGGTCCTGCGCGCGTCGACACCTTCGATGAGGAGTTCTCTTTCATGCGAGTACGTAACCCCCGACCGACGCACGAGTCCGGCTGCGCCGGAATGATTTTCGCCGCCGGTGTCTGCTCGGCGATGACGGCGGGCCTGCGATGAGCCGTCGTGATCGATCCCGCCGGTGTGTGCAGGTCGGTGCGTGGAGCGCGACGGCCGCGGCGGTGACCGCGGTGGCGCTCGTCGCCGCCGGGACGGGGACAGCAGCCGCTGATGCGTTGGCGTTGCCGGGATGCCCCGGACTGTTGGTAATCGGGGTGCAGGGCACCGGTGAGAGTTCGCCGTCGGCGAGCCCGAGTCTGGATACGGGCATGTTGGGCACCATGTTCGGTCCGATGTTGACCGCCGGGGTCGATATCGACCGTGTCTACATCGGCTACCCCGCCAGCTTCGGCGGCGCGATCGGCACCGGCCCCGGCACCGCCAGCTACGCCGATTCCGTTGCCTATGCCCGCTCCCGGCTCGACGACACCGCCGCCGCGGCGGTCGAGCAGTGCCCGAACACGCGCCTTGCGGTCGCGGGCTTCTCCCAAGGCGCCGCGGTGGTTTCGGACTTCGCCCAGGACGTCGGTGCGGGCAACGGACCGGTCGCGCCGGATCGTGTCGCCGGGGTCGCGCTGTTGAGCGACCCGACCCGCCCCGTCGGCCCGGACCCGATTCCGGGTCGGCCCGGTCAGGTCAGTCCGGACCCGGCCCCGGGCACCGATGGAGACGCCACTGCGGCGATCCACCTGGACCCGGTGCCGGGCAGCGGCGGAATCGCCGATACCGGAACCGATTTCAACGCTTTGGAGGGGCGGGTGGGTGAGTTCTGCGCAGCCGGTGACCTCGCCTGCGATGCCCCCGCCAACGCCGCGGCCCTGCAGGTCGCCGCCGGTGTCGCGGCCCAGTCCGACTTGCGTGATCCGATCGCGGCCGCCACCTCGATCACCGCGTCAATGCAGGAAACCGCCGCCGAAGCGAGCACACAAGTGCTGCTCAACGACGTCACGGTAGAGGCCGGGCAGGTCAATTACGTTCCGGGGCAGACGGTGTCGCAGCGCCTGGCCGAGGCCTCCGACCCGGGCGGTGTCACCGATCCCGCCGAGGCCGTAGCCGCGGCGGACAAGTCGGCCCAGGTGATGGCCGCGATCGCCGCGGACCCGATCGGGCAGATCCCGCGTCTGGCCGGTCAGGTCGGAGCCGCGATCGGTGCGGAGCTGGCGGCCAACGCCGACATCCTCAACCCGGCCACCCTCGCGCACTACGCCGCGGTGATCACCAACCACACCGGCTACGGCGCCACCGGTGAAACCGGCACCGCAGCGGACTGGTTCGCGGCCCTGTCCCAAGACCTGTCCGGCGGTGCGCCGTGAACACCGCTGCGGAAAACGACACCGCCGCTGACGAATTCGGTGGAGTGAGCACGCACACGCTGGTGGCGGGAATCTCGTGTGTGGCGGTGTTCGTCGCCGCGCTGGGCGCTGTCGTGTCGAGTCTGCCGGTCGCGGCGTTGGGCAAGGATCTGTCCGCGCCCGCGTATCAGGTGAGCTGGGCGACGACCGCGTACGCGGTGACGTTCCTGGCATGGCTGGCCGTCGCGGTCGCGGTCGTGGCACGCCAGGGAATACAGCCGAGTCTGGTGACCGGGTTGGTGGGATTCGCGATCGCGTCCGGGGTGTGCGCGCTCGCTTCCACCGCTGCGGTCCTGGTCGGTGCCCGCGCTGCCCAGGGCATGGCCGCCGCGCTGCTGGTCGCCGCCGCGACCGCCGCCCTGACTTCGACCAGGCACGCGTCCTCGCTCAAGCAGGCCATGACCATTCTCGCCGGTGCGGCGGCAGTGGCAGCGGTGATCGGTCCCGCACTGGGTGTCGTGGTCACCGATGCGGTGGGGTGGCGGGCCGTGTTCGCGATCAACGTGCCGGTGTGCGTGGCGTTGGGTGTCGTGGCCGTATCGGTGTTACCGGGTCCGCGACGGAACTGGTCCGCGCCGAGACCGGACTACCGGGGCGGGCTGCTGCTGTCGGGCGCGACGGCCGCGGTAGTCGCGGCGGCCTCGGGTGCTCGACGATGGCCGGGGCCGTTGTCGTGGCTGATCCTGTTGATCGGACTGTTCGCGATCGGTGTGGCAGTTTTGCGGACCGTCCCCAGGGCTGCGCAGTCGACGTCGGGACCGAACTGGCTGTTTCGGACGATCACAGTGACGACCCCGGCCACGATCGTGGCCGGGGTCGGCGCGTTCGGATACCTGCTGGCGGCATCGCTGCTGATGCCCCGCCCCGGTCACGTCAACTGGCTCGACGCGGCCGGATGTGCCGGAGCGGTGAGCACGACCGCGATCCTCGCCTCGCTCCCGGGAAGCCGACACCCGCGACCCTCCACGCTGATCGTGGCCGGTGTCACCGGCCTCGCGACGGTGGCCGCCGGGCTCACGCTGATCTACACCGAAATCGTCAGGGCGCAACCGCAGTGGTGGGCCTGGACGGGCGCGGTCGTCCTGATCGGCGTCGGGATCGGCGCCAGCACAACGACACTGGCCACACTCGCCGACCTCGCCCCGGCCACCCCCGACCCGGCATCCGGCGCACGCACAACCCTGGTCGGACAGGTCTGCGGCGCGGCCGGAGCCGCGGGCCTGGGTGCCGCGCTGACCTTCGCAGATCTGCTGGATCTGACGTTTCCGTTCTGGGCGATCCTGGCCGCCACCCTCGCCACCGCCGGTGTCGTGATCGCGTTGATCCCGGCCTCGGCCCGCGCACGGATCACCGAACCGGCGCAGGGGAGCTCGACATGACAACCCTGCCAGGAAACCGGGGGCACTCGAGCGTCGAGCGACCTCGCGATCCCGCTGCTGTCCGGACCGAATCCGCAACGACCACCCGAGGGTGGGAAGGGCACCGGCGACCGGGGAAACGTGTACCGGTCACAACAGACAACCCTGTCGTCTCGACGCGGCGAAATAGTTGCCCCGCAGCGGAATTCACCGCCGCACCGGCGTCTTGCTGCGGATATCGGGACCGATCACGCACGGTTGGCTGCTCTCTGCGAGGAACGAGAACCCGCCGCCGGTACCCGACACTCTCGACCATCGACCCCTTCGAACCGGCAGCCAGGGATCGGTGGTGGAGATGACCGCGCAGATCGTAGGACTGCTGGGACTGGCAGCGGCAGTGGTCGTGGTCAATGCCGTGATCGGACTGACCGCCGCCGAACCTGTCCGCGCGCCGGTTCGCCCCGTCGACGACCAGGAGCGGCAGCGATGATGTCCCACACCGCCGCATCAATGGTCGCCGCGGGTATCGGGTTCGGGGTGGTGGCCGCGAACCTGGCATTGGTCTTCGTCGGGCACCGTCCCCGCCATCCCGCCATCGACGCGGGCTATCGCATGCGACCGCGCGACCGCCGACCTGCCATGGCGGGTCTGCCCCGGGCAGGAGAGCGATGACGGTGACGACGGAATCCGAACTCGCACCATCGCAGACCCGCGACGACGACCGCCCGGTAGCGCCGTGGGTGCTGCTCGAGACCTCCGACGGTCCCGACACGTACCAGGTGATCGCCGAAGGCCAGCGTCCACGCCGCCGTACCCGACTCGAACGCACCCGCCTGGCCGGTAGCAGCGCGGTCGCTCGTCGGCTGCCGTCGCTGATCGCCACCGCGATCGCTACCAGACATCAACAGACCGCCACCGCACACCGCGCCTCGAGCGAGCCGATGCGGATCATCGCGGTCCCGGTCACGGTCGGTGAGGAGGTTCTGGCTGTTCAGATGTGGGCAGGGGCCAGCACGACGCCGATCCCGCCCAAACCGGCAGTAGGGACGGTGCTTTGGCCCGTCGGTAGTCGCGGGGTCGGCCTGACCTCGGGTGTGTTCGAGCGGATGATCGACAGCGACCAGGTCACCGATGGGTGGCGGACGTTGCCGGACCTGATGCGACACTTCGACCACGTCGAGGACCGCAACGGGCTACTCGCTCTGTTCGATGACACCGCCGAACCGCGTTCTTGGGTGGGCACCGTCGTCACCAGTGGTTTGGTGACGCGGGCCCGCCGGACATTGAGCCTTTCCGAGTAGCGGCGTGTCACGGTCAGACGCTGCGGCCGTGTTGAAGATGCAGCAACACCAGCGCGGCTGCGGCGATGGCACCGATCCGGCACGGGCACAAGCTGACTCGACGCAATGCCTTGAACCATTTGAGCAGTGCGTTACCGCGCTCACCGACCGCGCGAACCTGGTTGTGGGCCTTGTTCGCCGTTTTCTGTTCGTCGGTCAGCTGCCCGCCCTTGGGCTTCTTGACCGCGACCGTGATCGTTGTGGCCTCGCCCAAGTATCCGAGATCGCCCAGCACGGGCAGGTTTTCACCGGTCCAGTCCGTGAGCGCGGGCAGCATCTCGGGGTGGGCGCGCAGCGCGGTGACATCGTGCTCACGTCCCGGACGAACCTCGGAGGTCCACATCGGCCACCCGTCCGGGGCGGTAACGACCTGGATGTTCCCGCCGTGGCGGCCGTGTTTTCCCGACCACCAGAGGTCGACTTTGACCCGGCGTGGCACCGAGGTGGCTTTGGCGGTGGTGGGGCCGGCTTGGCCGACCCGGTCGGTGTGGATGAGCGTACCGTCCACGCTGATGTGCTGGTGCCCAGCGACTTTCGCGGCCAGCAGCACGTTGTGCAAGGCCGGGGCCTGGGCGGCGAGAGTATCGATCACCTCGTGGAGGCTGTCGTAGGCGGTGGTGCGGCCGATCGCGTTGTCCAGGGCGAGCTGCTCGACACGGGTGCCGTCGGTGAACCACCGCAACCCCAGCACTGCCTGTTCGAGGCAGGTCAACGCCCTCCAGCGGGTCCCCAAGGCCTGGCGGCGCGCGGCCAGCAAGCCCGCGACGTGGGCGACGGTGGACTCGGGCAACGGCAGGATGGCGATGTATGCGACACTCATGACGCGCGGAACCTCTGTGAAGTTGATCTTTAGTCGGACCTCCTTCATACGCCAGAGGTTCCGCGTTTCGCGTTCCACCCCAACATCTTTCAGCACCGCCGCAGCAACCGATCCGTCAGACCACTACTCGGAAACGTTCATTGTTCGTCGCCGCGCACAGTACCGGGGTCGGTGCGGCCCGGGTGGTGCGTGCTGTGGCCACCGATGTCAGTGTGGCGCATCCGCCCTCGCCGCCACCGGTCTCGATCCGACTGCTACGTCGGTTGCCGGTGCGCGGCGGGCACGGCATAGGTGTCGTGGACCTGAAATCGGGCCTTGTCCACGAATGGGTCCACGCAGGCCCCGCCCCACTGCATCGGCTGGTGACCGAGCAGGCCACCCTCCATCCCGACGACCGGGCACAGGTGTGCGCGGCACGCACCGACCTGCTCACCGGGAACGACCACGCCCGTACGACCATCCGGATCCGGTTCGGCATCGGCGAGCAGTGGATCACCGTGAACGCCACCTGGGTGGTCCTGACCCGTGACGGCGCACCGCAAGCCATGGTCGACCTGCACATCGCCGAGATGTCACGGCGTCCCCGCGCGGCGAAGGCGCTCGAGCAGTGACAGGCACCCGAACAGCCGACCTCCTCGGAGCGCGGTGCAAGCAGAACCGTAGGTGTGGCGAGGGGTGCTGCCGCAGTGCGGGATTGGATCGACCGGGGGAATCACATTCATCGCTGGCGTGGGTATCGACAGCACCCGAGATAAAGGAAACACCTCTCATGGATGCCCACCTCAGAGTCGCTGTCATCGGCGCGGGATTCGGCGGAATCGGCACGGGCGTGGCACTGCTACGCCACGGAATCCGAAACATCGCGATCTTCGACAAAGCCACCGAACTTGGCGGGGTGTGGCGCGACAACACCTACCCCGGCTGCAACTGCGACGTCCCCGCCCACCTCTACAGCTTCTCCTTCGCCCCCTACCGCGATCCGGCGGTGCGGTATCCGGGCCAACCCGAGATCCTCGCCTACCTCCACGACGTCGTCGAGACTTTCGGGCTCACCCCCTACCTGCAACTGAACACCGCGATCATCGACGCCCGCTACGACGAACCCGACAGCATCTGGCGGTTGAGCACCTCGACCGGGCGACAATTCACTGCCGACCACGTCGTCTTCGCCGTCGGCATGCTGCACCGACCGAAACTCCCCGTCATCGACGGCCTGGACGAGTTCACCGGCCCGATCTTCCACACCGCCCGCTGGGACCACGCCACCGACGTGACCGGACGTGATGTCGCGGTGATCGGCACCGGAGCCAGCGCCGTGCAAGTGATCCCGCGCCTGGCCGCGTCCTCGCGGCGGGTCACGGTGTATCAGCGGACCCCGTCCTGGGTGCTGCCCAAACCGGGCTACGACTTCGGCGCGGCGACCCGATGGGCGTTGAAATATCTGCCCGGCGCGCATCGTGCCTACCGGTGGGCGGTCGCCGCGGCCGCGCAGACGGTGTTGTGGCCGGTGATGGTGCGCGGCTGGTCGAGGCGACCGGTCGAGCTGCTGGCACGCGCTCACCTGCGCCGCCAGGTCCGCGACCGGACATTGCGGCAGGCGTTGACCCCGTCGCATCCGCTCGGTGCGAAACGGATCCTGCTGTCGGACGACTACTATCCGGCGCTGACCCGGGGCAACGTCGAACT
Organism: Nocardia sp. NBC_01377; assembly: GCF_045040005.1. NCBI lineage: Bacteria > Bacillati > Actinomycetota > Actinomycetes > Mycobacteriales > Nocardiaceae > Nocardia > Nocardia sp. NBC_01377. The sequence continues at coordinate 66,506 of NZ_CP109567.1, read as the reverse complement.
CGTCACCACGGGGATCGAGTCGATCTCCGAGAGCGCGATCCGGACCGTCGACGGCCTCACCCGACCTGCCGATGTCGTGGTGTGCGCCACCGGGTTCCGTGCCACCGAGTTCCTGGCACCGATCCGAATCCGAGGCCGGGGTGGGCGGCTACTGCACGAACAGTGGGCCGCCGGTGCCGAGGCGTATCTGGGTACGGCGCTGCCAGGGTTCCCGAACCTGTTCATGATCGCCGGACCCGACACTTTCAACAGCGCGGGCTCCAACATTGCGATCAAGGAATCACAGATCCGCATGATCCTCGCGGCGATGCGATGGTGCGAGGAATCCGGCGCCCACGCGATCGAACCCTCGGCCGCCGCCATGGCCGAACATCAACGGTGGCTGCGAGAGGCGTTGTCCCGCACTGTCTGGCCCGACGGTGGACCCAGCTGGTACCGCACCGAGGCGGGGCGCGTGGTCGCGCCGTGGCCCGGCACCGCCACCGAATTCGACCACGTGGCACGACGAGACCCGGCGACAGTGTTCGAGCCGGTACCGGCGCCGCAGGTGGCTGCCTGCCCGGCGGACGATGCTCGCCGCGACACGGAAGTGGTGTCGGCATGAGCACGAGCGAACCTGCAGGTCGGGGCACCGCAGTAGTCATCGGTGGCGGCATGGCGGGGATGTTGGCGGCGTGGGCATTACGCGGGCACGCGAGACGGATCATCGTCATCGAACGTGACCACTACCCGGAAGGACCCCAGTTCCGGGCGGGCACACCGCAAGCCCGCCACGCCCACCTGCTCCTGGAAGCCGGACATCGCCTGCTCGAGCAGATGTTCCCCGGGATCCGCGACGAACTCGTGGCGGCGGGCGCGACCATGGTGCCGATGGCGTCCGGGCTGCGCTGGCTCGGTCCGGCCGGGTGGATGGCCCGCCACGACGCCGATATCGCGTTCCTGTCCTGCACCCGCGCACTGCTCGACCACGTGATCCGCCAGCGGGTCCGCGCCGCACCATCGATCCATTTCGAGCAGGGCACCAACGTCGTCGGACTGACAGGCGGCCCGTACGTGGTCGACGGCGTACGGACAGTGGCGCGCGGCACCGGAGTGCGCAGGGTGATCGACGCGGAAATGGTCATCGACGCCTCCGGACGTTCCTCGGCACTGCCCCGATGGCTCGAGGAACTACGGTGCCCGCCGGTCGCCGAAGAACGCGTCGACCCCAACGTGATCTACCTGAGCCGCCTGTTCGACCGCGATCCCGACACCGACCCGGGATTCGGTGCCCTGTACCTACAGACCCGAGCTCCCCTCCATCGCGGAACCGGCTCGCTGTTGCCCGTAGAAAACGGGCGATGGCTGTGCAGTCTCGGCAGCATGGCCGAAACCGAAAAGCTCTCCGGAGAACAAGGTTTCGACACGCTGCTGTCGCGGATGCGGGACCCGATCCTGCGGGAGACAATCGCCGGTCTGACTCCGGCGGGCGATATCCGAGGGTTCCGTCCCGGTGTCAGCGTTCGTCGGCACTACCAACGCAACGCCCCCGACGGGCTGGTCGTCCTCGGCGATGCCGAGACCAACTTCAACCCCGTCTACGGGCAAGGAATGACCGCGGCGGCGTTCGGCGCGCACGCGCTCCACGCCGCCGTCGCCGGGGTGGGCGGGATCGGTCACGACGCCGCGCGTGTGGCACGCGCGCAGGTGGCGGCGGTGTCACGGGACCCGTGGCTGATGTCGGCCGGTGAGGACGCCCGGTTCCCGCAGACCATCGGCGGGCCGTCCGGTGCCTTGGCCCGGTGGCAGCACCGCTACCTGGACCGAGTCCTGTCCCACGCCACCCACGACGCCGCCATCGCGGCCGCGTTCACCCGGGTGATGTCGCTGCTCGACCCACCGACCACGTTGCTGCGACCCAGGGTGCTCGCTCCGGTCCTGCTCGGAATCAGGTGAGCCCGACATGAACGGTCTCGAGCAGGCGCTCGCGCATCCACCGATGGTGACGGCCGGGCTGTTGGGTTTCGCGGCACGACGACTGGCGCCGGGCGATATTCGGGCCAGCGCCGGACAGTGCGCGGCCTATCTGCGCTACACCCGCCGCGGTGACCCGCCCGCCGACGCGGTGATCGCGATGGCACGCCGCCTGCCGGGCGGGCACGGGAGTCGAATGATCGAGACCGCGATCGAGCACGGCATCGACGCCGTGCCCGATCCACCGCCCGAACTGGTCGCGTTCTTCGACTCGCTCGCCGTGCCCTACTGGGTCGACACCGACCAACTCGAGCTCGCCTCCCGGGTGACCGCACGCACCGGTGCGGCGGGATTCACCGCGTTGACCATGGCATTGCTCGGCGGGTACCTCGCCTCCCGCGTCGCGAAAACCCTCGTGGCTTCCGGCGAACTCGAGCACATGGCACCACGACGGCTCGCCGAGACTGCCGCCTGGTTCGCCCAGGTCACCGACCTCGGCGGCCTGCAACCCGACGCCCCGGGATATAAAGCCACGCTGCGGGTGCGGCTGCTGCACGCGAAGGTCCGTGCCGGTTTGGCCGCCACACCCGGCTGGGACTTCGACGCCTGGCATCACCCGGTCAACCAGGCTCAAATGTCAGGTACAACAATGCTTTTCGGGTGGTCGCTGCTCAACGGCAGCTGCGGCCTCGGCCTGAAATTCACCCGGCGTGAACGCGCGGCGGTCTACCACCAGTGGCGCTATATCGGGTACCTGCTCGGCGTCGACACAGCCGTCCTCCCTGTCGACGAAAACGACGCCTGGAAACTTTGGTCGATCCAGGCGCAGCTCGAGTTCACGAACCCTGATCAGGATTCACAACGACTGGCCCACGCCCTGATTCAGGCGATCGGCCCGGTGCTCATAGGCGACGGCCGAGACCCGCTCTCGCGGGCGGGACGAATCGCGGTGACCGAGTTCCTGTCCGCCTGCGCCCGCCTGGCCCTGGGCCAGCACTACGCCGACTTCCTCGGCCTCAGCGACCGGAAAACCGCGCAGGGCATTGTCATCGCTGCCGTGGCAGCCACCGCCGCGCTGGAATACCCGCGTCGCCTGCTGCCCGGCGCCACCCGCTGCGCCGAGACCCTGGGCCGCCACACGCGCTCCGCGCTGACACACCGTATGGCCACCACACAACACCAACGCCGCGCCGCGTCGATCGACGGCGAGATTTCCTGCCCGTCACCTGCTTCGACCTCGAAAAGGAACAGAACATGCCCGTGAAACGATCCTCCATACTCCTCGCTGCGACCGGCATCGTGCTGCTCGCCGCCGCCACTGTCACACACTTCGCGGTGGCACCGACCCTGACGAAGATCCCGGGCAGCCTCGACGACACCACGTCCTACGACGGGACCATGTCGATGCCGGACCCGGCCTCGCCCGGCAAGACCGTCGACCAGCCGATAGTGCTGGAACGCCGCGTACGAGCTGACTCCGTCGAAGGCAACACGGCGGTGATCACCCTCAGTACGGACGCTTACGCCGCGCCGAGAGACACCAACGCCAGTCCGCTCTCACGCGAGGTCCACCGGTACGCGGTGAACCGCGACGACTTCGGACAGGCTGACCCGCCCTCCGGTGTCGAGGTCACCGATCAGCTCGGCGGCGCGGTGTTCGCCCTGCCACGGGACTTCGACCGGCGCGACCACCACCTCTTCGACGCCAATACCCGCCAAGCCGTCCCGCTGAACTACCTGTCCTCGACGACGATCAGCGGACGTTCCGCCGATACCTTCGGCGCCGAGAGCAGCGGCGCGGTCGCCGACCCCGCCCTACTGACACAGGTGCGTGCCGGGTTCGGCTCCACGGTCGGCACCGACGGAACATCCGTGCCGACCACTGTCGCGGCGGCCATGGGAATCCCCACGGACCGCCTCGCCCGTTTCGACACGTCGGCACCGGTCACCTACACGGTGCACACCACCTGGCAGATCAGCGCCGACCGCGCATTCGGCGTCGTGCTGGCCCTCACCCAAACCGTGCGGATCGACGCCGTCATCGGAGACACCGCCGACCCCGTGTTGGTCACCACGCTGCAGAGGCTCGACGCCCACACCAGTGAGACGAGCATTACCGACACCGCCGCCGCCCTCGACAGCAGCGCCACCAAACTCGCCCTGATCGAGCAATGGATTCCCTTCGCCGCAGCCCTCGTCGGACTCGGACTGCTCGTCATCGCGATCGCCCGCCGCACCCCGACGACCGCAACCCAAACCCCCACCACCTTCGAGTCACCGCGCCACGAATCCGCCGACCTCCGATGAACCCCGCGGCTCACTGCCCAGCAGTGGGCCGCGCTCACATCAACGGCTTCGGTCACGCCGAACCCGTCGCCGTAGCGACCGATTCGACTGCGCCGTCTGTCTCCGGCGGCCGGAAACAGTACATGCCTGAACCTGCCCCACGAAATAGCTGCTTTCAGCCCAGCCGGGGCGAACCCCAAGATCCGAGGACACCGTGACAATCGCTCGACCGCACGCCGTGGCTACCGCGAGGTCCCCACTGAATACCAGCTCTCGGCCCTCGCCGCGCGGGACCCGATCGGAGGTCCGCCATGCGAAGTGAGTTCCGCCACGAGCAGCGCGGCGTCCGGGGGACGACCAAGCCCGCACCGCGTCTGGTCTCCGGCACGGTCTCGGAACTTCTGGATTTCTTCGGCAAATGCCCGCAGTGCGGCTACGCGGCGACCGCGACGGAGTCGGTGTGCCGCTACGACAACGACAGGGTCGACTCCAAGATCTACGTCACCTGCGCGCTGCCGTGCGGCTGGGGCGCAATGGCCAAGCCAGGCACACGGACCGTGCGGCCGACGCCGCAGCCTTAGATGTCAACGACCGCAGGTCGCAGCATCCCGCTACACGCGGGCCGAGCTTTCCGCCGATATCCGCACACGCGAGGTTCGCGCGGCACGGTGCCGCAAGACGACTTTGTCGCGATCGCGTCGGCCGACGCGGTGTTTGGCGACCAGGCCCCTGTCAGCCGATGCTGGCGCAGATCGTGGTCGCGTACTGGCCGGTCGCCGACTTTTCGTCCCGGGGGACCCCATCGACGAAAATGCGGCAGGTGACCCAGGTTCCGGTCGTCGACGCCCCCAACGCCACGTTGGTGAGGGTGGTGGTGTTGAGGATTGTCTTGCGCCACGGGGCCACGGCGGGAACGTCCTGGATCAGGCGAGACACCTCGTCGGAATAGGTGACCGAGTTCAACGCTGGCGCGTCGGAATCGATTTCGTAGACAACGGTTCTGCTCGGGCTGGTCGGCGCCGTGGTCGTCGGGGCCACGACGGCGGGGGATGACACTGCCGTCGTGGGGGTGATCGTGAACGACGCGGAAGCCGCAGCGGGTGTGGCCTGCTCGTGGCCTGTGTCGGTGGTGCAGCCACCCAGCATCAGCACGAGAACAGCGGCACTGATCCACCGTGAGGACTTGCGGCACATCAGCGACTCGCGCCGAATCCGATGCTGCGTGAGGGCAGGGGTGGTCGCGGTCACGGGTCCTCCAGGGAGATGGTCGGCTCCATATCGCCGTTCGCGCGGGAACAGTCGGCCGACTCTTGCGATGTCGATACACGGTCCGAATTCGGCATGCGCCGATCGTTTGTGTGGAATTCCCCATGGGCGGTGCTGCCTCCAGGGGGGTGAGAGGCAGCACCGCGTACGAATCGCCTGGGGTATACCCCATACACGAGGGATGGGAAGGGGACTCGCACTCCGTAGCAGAAGGGGGGTTTCTGCTGAGACCAAGATTTCCACGACCCAGGTGATGCTGTCAATAAACTGAACTCCCCCAATTTGGGTGTATTTCGATCGAATTCCGACCCGAAACACACCCGCTGCGGGTGTGTTTCGCCCTCTCCGGGCTTCTGTGCTGTGTCGCTGTTCACCGAACGCGGTGACCTCGCCGAATGCTATTGCGCGAGCGCTGTTTGCGGAATATCGTGCATGGTGCGCCCATTGCGATGGGTTTCCCAGTGTCACGCCGGTAGCGGGCCTGGATGTAGCGCCGCATGGTCAGTAGAGCTACTGACTCGCGGTATTCCGAATCGACGGTAGCCAGCAACGACATTCTCTTGTCGTGGACTGGTTCTGTCGCTGTTGTTCGGAATTGTGAAACCGATTCAGTGTCAACGGTCTACATCGAGGCGAGGCGACGGATGACGAATGATCCCGGCCGTCAGTGGCGGTGGTTGACAGAGAACACCGACGCCGACGACACGCGCACGTGGGAACGTATCGAATTGCTCATACGTGCAGCGGCCGTCGCGAGTCTGACCGAGGCGGAATTCGTCCGGCGATTACGCAGTTCCGGGGTGGCGGTATGGGCCAGCGGGTTCGATCACCGCGTGTCGGCCGGAGGCTATGTGGTGCAGGCGCCGGTCGGTTCCGCAGATATCCGCCACGACGTCGCGATCGGATTGGATCTCGGGTTGGGGATGCTGCGCGAGCAGTGGGACCAAGGACCTCAGGCCGCTGTTGCTGCCCGCTGGCAGTGGCACGGCACCCGCACGCCGGGAGACTTCGACCGCGACCGGATCGCGTTGTCGCACCCGGTGATGTGGTCTCGGATGTTCAGCGACGCCGCACAATTCACCCACGAGCTACGTCGACTGCCGCCGGCGCGGGCAGCGTCGCAGTGGGCGTGGGCGTCCGCGCGACTTTCGGGTGCTTTCGCGGCATGGTCGATACGTGCCGAACCCGACCTGAACGGTCCCTTCGCGACCGCGGCGTTACAGCTGCGCTGGTCGGCGTCGGCACTGCAACCCGCCCAGGACCTGGTCGTGGGCCAGCGCCGCCGCGCGGCCCCCAACCTTTCCCGCGTCGCGTTCGGGCTGACGAATCTCGACCACAGCGCCGACGACCCGACCCGGACGTTGCTGCTGGTGATCCAACTGTGTGGCGCGCTGTTCGAGATCGGCAAAGCCCACCGCCGTCGCGGCGAACTCCCGCGCGCCACAGCCCTCGAGCACGCCGCGGCGGGGTTGAACACCGTCTGCGAACAGCTCCACACCGACGCCTGCGCCCCGGGACCGGAGGGCTCTCGAGCATCCGTGAGGCCGACTGCCGCCACCCTGCCACCCGCGATCGCCGGACCCGAGGACGGCGATATCTCGAAACATATTCCCGCTCAACCGAAAACAGGACGAGGGACCGATGAGGAAACGACGTAGTACTCTGCTCGCGCTGGCGAGTCTGCCGGTGCTGACGGTGTTGCTGGGCGCCCCGGTGCACGCCGAGCAGCCGGGCCTGGATTCCCCGGGCAGCCAGCCGCAGCAAGGCTTGACCACACCCGCTCCGGCTCCCGCGCCGGACGCGGGTCAGGCTCCGGCAGCGGTCGATGTGCCGACCGTGGTCGACCTGATCCCGAACCCGCCGCGCCCGCAGCCGAAACAGCAGACGGTGCCGCAACCGCAGCGACAGGCCACACCGCCCCCGGTCGTGCAGGCCCCCGCACCGGCCGAATCCGACGACACCGAACAGGCACCCGAGCCGGAGGTGACAGAACCCGCTCCCGAAGCGGCACCCGCCGCGCCGTCGGGTCCGGTACCGCGTGTGCTGCGGGTGGGTACCGAGTCGGTGCCGGTGCCGGACTGGGTGCCGCCGGAGGTCCAGGCGGTGGGTCAGGACTTGGCGGACAAGGCCGAGTGGTGGGCCGCTGCCGGTTTCGACGCGGCCGGGTTCTCCACCGACGACTCCGACCGGCGCGCAGCCGCGACCATGGTCGGCGCGGCGGCGGGCGCGGTCACCGGCGCCGACGCCGCCGGTGCGGTCGGTGGCCTCGGTGGCTGCTTCGCCGGCATGGCGCTCGGTGGTGTCGCGGGCGGAGTGATCGGTGGCGCGGTCTCCGGTGGCGTCGCCGCACCGCTGGGTGCGTTCGTCGGCGGGCTGGGCGGCTGCATCGCGGGCGCGGTCGTGATCGGCGTCCCCGCCATCGTCGCCGGTGGCGCGGTCGGTGCCGGTCTGGGCGCGGCGGCGGGTGCGGCACTGGGGCCGGGCGAGAACCTCGACGCGCCCGAACCGGCCGAACCCGACGCCGGTGCCGGTGCCGTCGAGCCGAGCGAAGAGGGTGAGGACATCGCTGCCGCGCAGCAGGACGGGCCCGTCGTCGACGAGGTCGGTGAAGGCACCGAAGCGGTGAGCGAGGACTGCACGTGAATCGCGGCGTGCGTGGGATCGGTGTGGTGGCCGCGGCGTTCGTGATGAGCGTCGCGGCCACCACCGGCGGGACGGTGTCGGTGGCACGCGGCGACCCGGCGCCGCCGTGCCCGGTCCTGCTGGCGATCGGCGTGCAGGGCCCCGGCCAGGCATCGGCCGACGGGTCCGATACCACCGACTCCGGACTGCTCGGCGAGGTACTGCGTCCGCTGGCGACCGCGCCCGAAGGCACCGTCGAGCGCGTGTATGTCCGGTTCGCCGCCACCTTGAACGGTGTCGGCACCGACGAGGCCGGGCAGAGCCCGTATCAGCGCAGCATCGCGGCAGGCGTGACCGAATTGAACAGGGTCGCCGCGGAATTCGTGGCCCGGTGCCCGCAGGGCCGGATCGCGGTCCTGGGCAACGCCCACGGCGCGCAGGTCGCCTCACAGTTCGCCCAGCAAACCGGGCGCAGTGGCGCGGGCGTGCCCGCCGACAAGGTCGCGGCCGTGGTGCTGTTCGGCGACCCCGACCGGGACGCGAACACCCCACTGCTGCCGGGAGCATCGGGCCGCAGTGTCCCGAACCCGGCGCCCGGCACCACCGGTGACGCGGTCACCGCGCTCGCGGGACTGGTCCAACAACCCGCCACCGGCGCGGGCATCAACACCGCCCGATCGACAACCAGGAGTGGCTACGGGTCGTTGAGTGGTCGGGTCGCGAGCTTCTGCGCGGCGGGGGACCTGGCCTGCGATACCCCGACCGACGCGCCGATCCTGCGGGTCGTCGACAACATCCTCGGCACAGCCGAGGACTCCGGCGGTGACCCGTTGCGGGCGTTGGCCTCGGTCACCCAAGCACTCGCATTCACCGCGATCAAGACCGTGACCTCGGTGGTCAACAACGACGTCTCCGGGACCTCGCTGTCGTCGGTGTCGCTGTCGTCACAGACCTCACTTGCGCAGCGGGTCGCCGAGGCCAGCGACCCCCGCACCCCCCTGAACATCGACAACGTGATGAAAGCGGTCCTCAAGATCGGCACCATCGCCGTCAACGCCGTCGTCACAGTCGCGAAAACCGTTCTCACCCCCGCCAATATCACCGAAATCGCCGCAGCCGGGTTGTCCAATCCCGCTGCGGGACTGGCGGTACTGGGCACCAAACTCCTCGGCGCGCTGCCACAACTGGTGCCGCCCTCGACCGCGACACGACTGGTCGGACAAGCCTTCACCGCGGTGACCTCCACCGTCACCGACAACACCGGACTGATCGACACGACGAACTGGGTCCGCTACAGCGACGCCCTCGCCTCGCGCGGCACCTACAAATCCGACCCGGTCACCGCGACCGGCCAGTCACCGGTCCAATACGCCACCGCCTGGCTCCAAGCCCTCACCGACGACCTGGCCGCCGCACCCGACACCGCCTCCGTCACGGCAACGTCCTCACCCTCGTCAATCCCGCCCTCGCCGACTCCGACGATCGCGACCACCACTCCGGCGCCGACGAGCCGATGACCACGACACCGGGACCACGACGAGCCGACGCGGCGGCAGATCCGTTGCGCGCCAGCGCCGAACACGGTTCCGCGCCCACCCCGGCCCGAGACAACCCAGCACGCGGGAGCTACCACCACGAGCAGCAGTGGCAGGACTGGATCACTCCGACACCGCCGACCCGCGCGAATTCCGCCGAACCCCGCGACAACGCAGACGGCTGGGGCGAGATCGGTTACGCCCAGTGGCTCGACCCACTGTCTGTCGCTCCTCCCTCGGCCCGGCCGGAGCCGTCGCCGCCCAGCGAAACATCCCCATCACGTTCACCGCTGTCGACCTGGATTCTCGGGAGCACCGCTGTCGTGCTGGTGGCCGCGCTCGTCGGTGCCGTGTTCTGGTTGATTCCCGAGCGGGCGGGCCCGGATTCCGATCGCGTGCCGACAGCGCTGGCTCCCACGGCGGTGACGGCCGCGAGCGCGCCACCGGCACCCGCGTGGTGCGCCAGCCTGGACAGTCCACAACGGTTGCGAGGCAACGGCGGCGGGTCACCGGAATTCGCGCCGCAGGTGATCCTGGCCTTGGAATACGCCTACTACATCACCCGCACCGCGAACGCGGTGCGCGCACTGCTGTCACCGGACGGACGTTTCGGCAGCGACGCCGAAATCCAAGCCGGAATCGACGCCGTCCCGGTCGGCACCGAGCACTGCGTGGAAATCACCCCCGCCGGTCCGGACCGGTGGACCGCGGTGATCACCGAGAAACACCCCGACGCCAAGACCGTGATCCACACCCAAACCATCACCACCACCTCTCGTGAGGGCCGCGCGTTGATCGCCGCGGTCGAGACCGCCTGACATGGCCGGGGCGATGAGCACCATGACCAGCACCGCGCACCCGAGCGACCCTGCCACCGCCACCCCACGACCGCGTGCCCGGAAACGGGAGCCGACGCGCGCGGTTCTCGCCCCGCCCGCCGACCAGCGCGCACCGATCTGGGATAGCCCGGTTCCCTTGGTGCACAACGCTACTGGTAGCCCACGTCCCCCGCTGCTGTGGCTGCTCGGTGCACACGGCGGGGCGGGTGTCACCACGCTGGCACGGTTGCTGGCTCCGGCGGCGGACTGCGGCCGCCGCTGGCCCGCGCCGGTCGCGGCGGAGTCCCCGTATGTGCTGGTCGTGGCCCGTGAGACCGCGATCGGGTTGGCCGCGGCCGACGCGCTGCTGCGCCAGCATCACGCCGGACTCGCCGGAGACAGCGAGGTGGTCGGGTTGGTGACCGTGGCCGCCCGGCCGGGGCGGATGCCGACCGGGATCCGCCGTGACCGCGACCTCTACAGCGGCCTGGTCACCCACCTGTGGCGGGTGCAGTGGCACGAGGAATGGATGCTGGCCCGCCACACCGATCTCCCGGTCTGGCACCCGGGCGACGCGGCGCCGGACAAACAGCGGCGCAGTAGCGAACTCGACACCGCGCCAACCGATATCGCCGATTTCGGGCGCGAACTGGTCGCGCTCATCACCGCACTGCATCACCACCGATATTCGACCGAAGGAGACGAATAGCTGATGAGCTGGTTACCGACCGTCTTGGACCACGGTGCCGTGCTGGCGCAGGTCAAGAACTACACCCCCGAACAACCGCCCGGCTCGGCAGGGCTGGAAAAACTCATGCGGTATCTGGCGTGGATCGTGCTGCTCTCCGGCGTCGCGGCGATCATGTTCGCCGGGGGCAAATTCGCCTGGGAAAAATGGCAGGGCGGGATGCTCGAGAGCCCGAAAATGGTGCTCGGCGCGCTGATCGGCGGCATCCTGGCCACCAGCGCGGGCACCATCATGAACGGCATCGTCAGCTGAGCCCGGCCCCCTGTCATGTTGTCGACGTTGCTGGCCTACAAGCAGTTACCCGACGAGGTCACCGAACAGATGGCACAGCTGTTCCGGTGGCTGTTGTGGATCGTCGAGGTCGGACTCATCGGCCGACTGATCTGGGTGGGAGGCCGCGCGGGCTGGGAACTGTACCGGCCCCCGCCCGGCCCGCCCCCCGCACCCGGCGCGGTCGTGCGCGCGATGGTGGCCTGGATCCTCGCCAGCGTCGCCTGGCCACTCGCCGCATCACTACTGATGAACCTCGCCTTCTAACACCCCGACATCCATCGGCGATCCAGAAAAGGTTGGCAATGACACGAATTCGGCGCTGCACGTACCTCGTGGCTGCGGTGTTCGCGCTCGGCGTCGCCGGTTGCGGAGACGACCAGCACCAGCACGACACCTCACCCGAGACGGTCGTGGATCCGAACACGGTCCCGGCCGGGTTGGGCTGGCGCGACTACCAAGGCGTCGCGGTTCCTGTCGGTCGGGACGGTCCCACCGTCCTCGAGGCGGGCAGCGCGACCGGGTTCGCGGCCAGCCCGGCAGGAGCGGCGCTCGCGGCGATCACCCACACCGTGCGCATGTCCCTGGCCACCGACCAGTACTGGGTGCGGGTCGCCGAACGCGAAATCGCTTTCGGGCCGGGCAAAGACGAATGGGTCACCTCCCGGGCGCTGTTGTCGATCACCACCCGTGCCGACCCCGCCCAAGCGCCACGCGTACGCGGCTACACGATCACCGACTACCGCCCCGACCGCGCCCGGGTCGAGATCTACACCAGCTATCCCGACAACTCGATCGCGGTCAACACTGCGGTGGTGGTCTGGCAGCACGGGGACTGGCTACTGCAACTGCCCGACCCGGCCTCCACCACTCCGGTTGTGCGCGCCACATCGACGATGGATGCCGCCGTGAAAATTGAGGCACCCCAATGACATCGGATCCGAAGAACTTGGCGCCGGAACGTCGGCAGCCGCGGATGGGGACCATCGTGTCCGGGGTGTTGGTGGCCGCGATCTTGATCGCTGCCGCGATCGCTTTCGCGGTACGCCAAACCAGCCCCGACCCGATCGCCGACCCGCAGACCGCGGCCACGCCGTCGGCGACGGCGACCCCGCTGCCGGGTGGGGTGGCCGGGTTCGCGGTGCCAGAGGTCGATATCTTCGGTCGCCGCGTCGACATCCCGCTGCACCCTGACGGGCAACTGCGCGAGCAACAGATCCCGTCGAAGACCTCGACCGACCGGGACTGGCTCACCGCGCCACCGGCGGGGTTGCGCGAACCGGGTGGTTGGCAGCGGGTGCACGGGGTCGTGGTGCCGTTCTCCACCTCCGACGGCCCGACCTGGATCCGTGACGGTGTCGCGGGCGGCTACGCCCACACCCCGCAGGGTGCGGCGCTGGCAGCGGCGATGAGCGTGTATCAGGTCGCCGCCCGTCCCGGCGACCGCGCGGTCCTGACCCAACGCCTGGTCCTCACTCCCGCCGATCAGGCACGTTTCGACGCCGGGATCGCGGCCGGGAGACTGCCGAGACAACAACCCGCCGCCCGCACCCGCGGACTGTTGGCCTATGACGCGTTCCGTGTCGAGAGCTACGCCCCCGACCTCGCCGTCGTGCGGCTGGCATCACGTTCGAACGAACCCACCACCACAGCTGCTGGTTCCTCTGCTGCCCGGGCCTGGATCACGGCGTCGGTGCCGATGGTGTGGAACGGCACCGACTGGCTGTTGCGCGGCAACGGCAATTCCTTGTCCACCAGCCAGATTTCGGACCTCAGCGGCTGGACGAGCTGGTCATGACCTTGCTGACACGCACCCTCGCCCTGGCCGCCGTCGCGCTCACCCTGATCCTCGGCAGCGCGGGCATGGCCTCGGCCCAACCGACCACCACCCCGACACCGGCTCCAGCTCCAGCGCAGGAGGATTCGACGACCTACGGGTTCGACGAAACCTGCAACCAGATCCACGACGCTCTGTCGGATATCCCGGTGATCGGGACCTGGGCGGGGAACACGAACGCACTCGGGTGCAAATTGGGCAACGCCGCCACCCATCCGGGCAGCGCCGTCGATGCCACCACGGCCAAGCTGTGGGATTCGACGTTCGGCAAGGTGACCGAGACGCTCATGGACGGCCTGGCCGAGGCCTTGTCGCTGAGCATGCTCTGGATTAAGTCCCCCAACGACGTGCTGCTCGAAGGCGCGGGTCCGGATGCCTCGGAATCGACCTTGTGGGGGCGGGTCGATTCCTACACCCGCCAGCTGCAGACGTGGGTGTTGGCGTTCTCGATCGCGATCTCGGCGTTACGGATCGGGATCGCCCGCGCCCAAGCCGCCGCCGAGCACGCCGAGGAAACGTTCAAGATGCTGGCGCGTTCGACCATGACCACCTGGGTCGCTGGCGCGGCGATCCTGGCCGCGGCGCGCATGACCGACGACCTCTCGGCGTGGATCATCACCGACGCCACCGGCGGCGACGCCGAAGGCGCAGCGAAACTGATGTTCGACACCGGCCGATTCGGCGTCTACGGGCCCGGGTTCATGTTCCTCGTCGCGATCGTCGGCATGCTCGGAGCACTGGCGATGTTCGTCCTCACGATCCTGCGCCAAGCATTGCTGGTCGTCGCGGTCGGGTTCTACCCGCTGACCGCCGCCGCCTCGGGCACCTCGAGCGGCAAACAGGCCTACGAGCGCCTCGGGGCCTGGATCATCGCGTTCCTGCTGTTCAAACCGGTCGCGGCGCTGGTGTACATGATCGCGTTCGTCACCGCCGACGCCACCGCCAACGATCCCGGCACCGAAGGCGTTTACAGCCTCGACGCTGCCCACCGTTCCTTCGTCGCGCTGGTACTGCTGTGCAGTGCCGCGTTCGTGCTGCCCGCCCTGATCCGACTGGTCGCACCGGCCCTGTCGGTTTTGGGGTCGGGAGGCAGCGGCGCGGGAGCCGCGGCTGCCCTGGCCGGGATCGGCGTCACCGCGGCCGCCGCAGGCATCGGCATGGTGGGAGCCCGCGGCGCGACCACGGGTGCGGGCACCGCAGGCCAGGTCCCCGCTACCGGTACACGGGCCGCTCCCGCTACGGGCGCACGCCAACTCCCTGCGCTGGGCGGCGGTAACCCAAGCCGCGGCGGCCTTCCGCCGGGTGCGGGCGCTCCCGGCTCGGGCGGGGTGGTGGTGGCAGGTCAGTCGCGACAGCCCGCGTCCCGCGCCGGTGGCGTCGCCAGCGCCACGGTCGCCGGAGGAGTACAGCGTGCGGGCACCGAATCCGTGCGCACCGCCGACGACGCAGCCGGTGGGCCACCAGCGCTACCCCCCGGGCAACGGCAACTTCCGCGGGGACCCAGTGGCACGGACGGCCCACATCGAATCGATCGATGAAACAGAGAGCCCCACAACGGATATCGAAAGAACCTTTGGAGGTGAGCGGTGAGTGAGTACGTAGAACGCACCTACAGTGCCGGTACCCGTCCGCGCGCGGAAGGCCTGTTCGGGCTCTCGGCGGTAGCGATGCTCACCGCCGGTGTCGTGATCGTCGTGGTCATCCTCGGCCAGGCGATGTTCGGATTCAAAGTCGCCGGGATCCTGGCCGGTGTCGGGGTGACCGTGACCGCGCCGTTGGTGGTCCAGATCGGGGGGCGCACCGGATATGTTCGTGCGCTGTTGCTGTGGCAGTGGTGGGGCGGGGTCCGGCGCAAGGAGCACTCCTACCGCTCCGGCTCGTTCTCCGCGATCCCGGGCGGCGCGACTGTTCTGCCCGGACTGTTGGCGCCGTCGCGGCTGTATCGCGGCCAAGCCGTGGACGGGCACAACTTCGGGATGATCCACCTCCCGAAATTCGGGGAGTACACGATCGTGCTGCGCGCCTGGCCCCAAGGCGGCGAAGCAGTCGATCAGGACCTGGTCGATCAGTGGGTCGCAGCCTGGGGCGCGTTCCTCGCTTCCTTGGGCAGCGCGCCGGATGTGAAAGCGATCGTGCCGGTGATCGACACGGTCCCCGAGACCGGTAACCGGCTCACCGCCGAAGTCGCGGCGATGATGCGCCCGGGTGTGCCCGAGGTCGCCGAGCGGGTGATGTGGGAACTGGCAGACCAACTCGCCTCCCAGCGAGTGCAGTTGGAGCCACGTCTGGCGATCACTTTCGAAGCGACCACGCCCGAACGGCGCAAGATCCCCGCCGAACAGGCCCTCGAGATCGGCCGTCGCCTGCCCGGCATCCTCGCCGCCCTCGCCGAGGCCGGTGTACGGGCCGAACCGATGACTCCCGAACAGATCATCGCCTTCGTCCGCCGCTCCTACGATCCGGCGTCGCAAGCCGACCTGGAAGCCGCCGCCACCGACCCCGACGGACACCGTCTGACGTGGGCGATGGCCGGTCCAGCTGACGAGCAGCAGCGCTACGACCGGCTCCTGCACGCCGGGGCGGTGTCGATCACGTGGGAGATGACCGCCGCCCCGCCCGGTGTCGTGACCGACCGGGTGCTGCAACGGCTACTCGAACCCAACCCCGAACTGCCCCGCAAACGCATCGCACTGGTGTATCGACCGCATTCGGCGGCCGAGGCCACCGGCATCGTCGACGACGACTGGCGCAACGCCCGCGTCGCTCAACAGAACACGAAAGGTGGCCTGGTCTCGGCGTCGGCGAGCATCCGGGTCGCCAACGCCGAACAAGCCCGCCAGGAACAAGCACGCGGGCACGGATTGACCCGCTACGGAATCCTGATCACCCTCACCGCCCCACGGGGCGCCGACATTCCCCGCATCGAAGCCCTCGTCCGTGACCTGTCCACCCAGGCCCGGTTGACGATCCGCCGGTGCAACACCTACCACTCCGCGGCGTTCGCCGCGTCCCTCGGCGTCGGGGTCATCCTGCCCGAACACGCCACCATCCCCGAAGCCCTGGAGGGCTGAACCATGCCCACCCCGACGTCGACTCGACAGCGCCCGGCCGCGACCGGACAGAGCCGAGGACCGCGGACTCTGGACGAGACCGCCCGCGCGAAACTCGAAATACGCCACCGCGCCGGAGGATTGCGCGCGATCTGGGCGGGAATGATGCTGTCGCGCGACGACCGCCGCCACCGCAACCGTGCCATGCTCGCCGACGCCGCAGTACACGACGACTTCGACCGGCCCGCACTGCGTCTGACCGACAGCGGCTACGCAGGACCCGGCGGGGGACGGGTCAGCGCGGTCGGGCGTCCGGCCGAATGGCGCGGCACCACCGCCCAGGTCGTCGGACTGTGGCCATGGGCCGTCGGTGCCGGAGCGCCCCTGGTCGGCACACCGTTGGGGCCGCATCTGCGCACCGGGGCCCCGGTGTGTTTCGACCCGATGAACTGGTTCCAGCGCGGCGGGTTCATCACCGCGCCGAGCCTGTTCGTGTTGGGGCTCAACGGCTTCGGGAAGTCCTCGCTCGTGCGCCGGATCGTGCTCGGCGGCATCGCCCAAGGCATCACCCCGTTGATCCTCGCCGACGTCAAACCCGACTACCGGCGCCTGGTCGAACTGGTCGGCGGCCAGGTCATCGACCTCGGCTACGGGTACGGGCACCTCAACCCGCTCGACACCGGCGTCATGGGTGAAGTCCTCACCCGTCTGGAAGCCGCCGAGAAATTCGAACAAGCCCACACCCTCGCCCAAGAACTCCGTGCCCGCCAGATCGCGCTGGTGTGTGCGCTGGTCGAACTCGTACGCGGCCAACGCGTCGCCGACTACGAGGAAACCGTCATCGCGACCGCCCTGTCACTGCTCTACACCCCCACACACGCGGGTGGTCCGGGTTTCGGGCCCGGCCGGGCACCGATATTGAGTGATCTGCTCGCGGTGATCGTCACCGGCGGTGACGAATTGCGTCTGGACGCGGCCGCCGACAGTGACGAACGTTATCAAGCGGCGATCGTGCCGTTACGGCAGTCGTTGCGGGCGTTGACCAAAGGCCCGTTCGGGCAGGTCTTCGACGGACAGACCAGCGTCGCGATCGACCTGGACTCCACCGCGGTCTGCATCGACGTCTCCCACATCCCCAAAGGCGACAAGAAACTCAAAGCCGCAGTCATGCTCGCCTGCTGGGGAGCCGGGTTCTCCGCCGTGGAGGCGTTGAACATGCTCACTGACGCCGGACTCGCCCCGCAACGCTACTTCCAGGTCGTCATGGACGAACTCTGGCAGGTCCTCGGCCTGGGAGAGTCCATGGTCGAACGCGTCGACGAACTCACCCGCCTGCAACGCGGCATCGCGGTCGCGCTGATCATGATCAGCCACACCATCAAAGACCTCCAAGCACTCGACTCCCCGGCCGCGATCAGCCGCGCCCTCGGCTTCCTCGAACGCGCCCGCGCCAAAATCCTCGGCGCACTACCAGGGGAGGAGATCAGCCGCCTGGAATCGATCATCCCGTTCACCAACGTCGAACGCGCCATGGTCACCACCTGGTCCGCACCCCAAGCCCTCACCGGCGAAGCGATCCGCCGCGACCAACCCCGACCCACCCCACCCGGCACCGGCAAATTCCTCCTCAAGATCGGCGAAGGCCGACAACCCGGCATCCCCTTCTTCGTCGAACTCAGCGAAACCGAACGACTGACAGGAATCCACGACACAAACACACGCTTCGCCGGATTCGACACTGCCGCTGCCGAGTCGAGCGACTTGTAGATTCCCATGATTTTTGTCGGTAGTCCCATCCATTTGTCGGTGACCTGTCGTTTACGACAGGTCGGTGGGAATCGAGTCCGGCGTGTCATTGCCCTCATATTCGGCGAAAGGAGTTGGGTGTCGGTCATGACTTATGAAGGAACAGCCCACTTTTGGGCCGGTAGCGCGGGTGTCGTCTCGGATTCTGATGTGGCCGTGCGCTTTCGGATGGACAACGGCGAGTTCGTAGATATGACCCTGCGGCGGTTGCCGTTTGACGATGTCTTGGCAGGTAAGCCTGTCCGCGAGTTCCGGTGGTGGAAGGGCAAGCGCCACTATTCGGGCTGGTACTGGTCATCGACGACCGGCGGGCATGTGGTCTACGAGAGTCGGTTGGAGCTGGCGAGGATTCTTCTGGCGGACCATGACGGGGATGTCGTGGCGATCGCTGCGCAGCCGTTTGTCCTGGAAGGAATCGACGGTGGTCGCGTGCGCAGGCACGTGCCGGACCTTCTGCTGGCCAGGGCGGACGGTGGGTTGACCGTCGTGGATGTCAAAGCAGTTGCTCGCCTGTCGGATCCGAAGGTTGCTTCGCAATTTGCGTGGGCACGAGATGTCTGCGAGGCGCACGGCGTCGGCTTCGAGGTCTGGACCGGTTGTGACCCGGTGTTGCTGAGCAATGTGCGGTTTCTGGCCGGTTTCCGGCGACCGGTGACGATCGCGTTGGAATGGGTCGAAGCGGTGATGTCGTTCGCGGTCGATCCGATCGAGTTCGGTTTGCTGGAGCGGAGTTTGGTTCGGATGGCGCCGCCTGCGGTGATCCGGCCGGTGATCTTGCATCTGCTGTGGCGGTCATGGTTGTCGACGGATCTGACGCGAAATCTCGGTCGCTCCACTGTTTTGGCCGCGGCTGCGACCCCGGCGGGGGTCTCGGCATGAACGCGCGCACGGTGAGGGTCGCGGTCGGCGCGACTTTGCTGATCGACGGGGAAGGGGCGCGGGTCGTCGAGTTCGACGGCCGCAAGGTGGTCGTCCGTTATTCCGATGACCGCTACGCCAGCTTCGCGATGGCGGAATTCGTTTCCCGGGCGAGGAGTCTGGAGCCCGTCGAGCGTGACTGCGACCCGGGGTTGGTGCTCGAGGGGTTGACGCTGCAGGAGCGGGAGCAGGCCGCTGAGCGGGGCGGGCACATCCGGGAGGTTCTGAGTGGCTATCGGTCGGGCTATGCCGAAGCTGCGGCGGAAGGCGAACCGCGTCCGGACTATGCGGCGGGGCAGCTGTTGGCAGCTCGGTGCGTGGCGAAAGCGCGGGAGTTATCGGTGTCGATGCGCACGATCGAGCGGTGGTTGGCCGCTTATCGGGACGCGGGGGAGGCGGGACTGGTCGATGACCGGGCGCGCCGGGGGCGGCGGTCGAGGGTCGATCCACGGTGGGACGCCGCTGTCCGGGCCGAGTTGGCGGCGCGAGTGTCGGACTCCACGCTCACCCGTTCGGCGGTGTTGCTACGAGTGGCACAGCGATTGGACCGCGAGCACGGAGTCGGCGTGGTCGCGATCCCGGCGAAGACGACCGCATACCGCAGGCTCGCGGAGCTGACCAAGGGCACCAACGCGGTCAGTGGTTCGGCGAAGGCCCGCCGGTCGATAGCCGATCGCCCGCAAGGGGTTTACGGTCGGCTGCGCGCGAGCAGGCCGGGGGAGTACCTGATCCTGGACACCCAGGATCTCGACGTCTTCGCGATGGAGCCGGTGACGTGTCGGTGGGTTCGCGCTCAGCTGACCGTCGCCCAGGACCTGTTCGATCGCCAGATCCTCGGGCTGAAGGTCACCCCCGTCTCGACCAAGGCGATCGACGTCGCCGGGGTCCTGTTCGAAGCGGTGACCGGTCGGGGTTCCGGGCGTCCGACGCTGGGGCCCGCGCACGGGCTGCCCGATCACCTGGTCTTCACCGAGACCGGCGAGATCTCCGAGATCTGGTGCCCGCCGGAAACATTGGTGATCGACCACGGCAGGGCGTTCTTGTCCTCGCATGTGATCGGGGTCTGCGCGCGGCTGGGGATCTCCATCCAACCGGCGCAGTCGCGCAAGCCGACCGACAAACCGACCGTCGAGCGGTTCTTCCGCACACTGCGCGAAGGGCTGATCCAGCACCTTCCCGCCTACAAGGGCCCGGATCTGCACAGCCGCGGTGAAGGACTCGAGGAGCAGGCATTCCTGTTCCTGCACGAGCTCGAGGACACCATCCGCGACTGGGTCACCACGGCTTACCACCGCGGCGAGCACGACGGGCTCGTGGTCGCGGACTGGCCCGAGCTGGAGATGTCGCCCAACGACATGTTCGCCGTCGGCATCGCGAAGTCGGGCCTGATGCGGATCCCGGCGGACCCGACGCTGGCCTTCGAATTCCTGCGGGTGGTCCACCGCAGCATCCAGCACTACGGCGTCGACATCGGCACGCGCCGCTACAACGGAGCGGGTCTGGACGGGCACCGCAACGCGACCAGCCCCTACGGCGGAGCCGAACCGGGGAAGTGGCCGATCCGGGTCAACGACGACGACGTCCGTTACGTCTGGTTCCAGGATCCAGACAGCGGTGACTGGCACCGGCTGGACTGGGAACACGCCCCGATGCTGGACACCCCGTTCTCTGACGAGGCCGCCCGCTACGCCCGCATCCTGACCCAACGTTCGGATCGCTTCGTCGATCCGGTCGAAGCCCTCGCCGAGGTGTTGGCTCGTTGGGACGTCGGGGAGGTCCTCGACCGCCGCGAGCGGCGGATGGCCGCGCGGCTGTCCGCCGAACGCGCTGGGCTGGCCGCAGCTGCGGAACTGGAGTCGGCCGCCGATCGGACACCAGCTCTGCCTGCCTACGTCGATCCCGGCGCAGCGCCACCCGGCGATGGCGACAACGAGGACGAGATATTCGACGACAGTGAGGATTTCGACAGCGCAGCAGCCGAGGAGTTCTACGCCGACGCGCTGGAGGTGCTGGAATGAGAGGCGGCTACAGCCTGTCCCGCAAGGACGGATGGCAGCGATTCTGCGACACTCCCGGACGCGTCCGCCCGGAAGTCCTGACCCGGAAAGCGCTTGCGGCGCTGGGGGAGGACGCGCTCGAGGAACACAACGACAAGCGGATGGACTGGCACGCCAATTTCGGCACCATCGCCACTCCGCAGCTGAGTCACGCGCGTGATCAGTTGGAGTTGATCGTCGATTCCAACCGCCAGGATTCGGATCGGGTTCGTGGCGCCGCGGTCATCGACGGCCTGCCGGGGCTGGGCAAGACCACACTGGTCAACCTGTTCGGGCGTGACTATCACCGCAAGGCGATTCGGCGCCACGGCCTGGTCACCGATGGCGGTGACGAACACATTCCGGTGTTCCGTGTCGGGCTGACCTCCCACACCACCCTGCGCGAGCTCAACCACCGGATCTGCCAGTTCTACGCCCACCCGGGAGCCGACCGCGGCAACGCCGCCCAGCTGGGCGCCTACGCGCTGGACTGCGTGCTGTCGTGTTCGACCCGCATCGGGATCATCGACGATGTTCACTTCATCAACCAGCAGTCCAAGGACGGGCTGGCGGTCTCCAACCATTTGAAGTGGCTGGCCAACGAGCTCCCGGTGACCTTCATCTATGCCGGGGTCGGGCTCGAGGAGCGGCGGTTCTTCGAAGAGGGGCTCTCGGGCCGGTCGAGTGCGCTGGCCCAGTCCGGGCGGCGCTGGACGCGCATCGGGGTCGGGTTCTTCGAGTTCGACGACCAGTGGACGGCGCTGATCAAGGCCATCGACAAGCAACTGATCCTCACCCGTTGGCGGCCGGGGCAGCTGTCGCGGCACGCGGAATATCTGTTCGACCGCACCGGCGGGCACATCGGGTCGTTGATGACGCTGGTCAACCGCGCCACCGTCCGAGCGATCCGCACCGGCGGCGAGGCGATCACCCGCGACCTGCTCGACACCGTCCCCATCGATGAGACCGCCGAGAAGGGACGGCGCCGCAACGAGGCCGTTTCCCGGCAGCGCAGACCGCGGCGCAAGCCTCCCGCATCCGGCGCGCCGCTGAAGGCGGGGCTGTGATGGCCGTGTTGCTTTCGCTGCCTTTGCGCACCCCGATCCGCGACGGGGAGAGCCTGGACTCCTGGATCGACGCGTTCGCTCGACGCAGTCAGATCTCGCCGCGGGAGGTGCTGCGCGCGTTGGGAATCGACTATCCCGCCCACACCGTCGCGCAACTGCTCGACCACACCAGCGACGCACGGCTGCGCCACATCGAAGCCGCCACCGGCTTGGCGCCGCACCGGTTGGACGCCGCGGTCGCGGCCGGGCTGGCCGGAGCCGCGCACCTGCGGTCGCGGGGCTCGCGTTACTGCCCTGCGTGTTTGGCCGAGAGTGGTGGCCGCTGGCAGTTGATCTGGCGAACCAAGTGGACCGTCGCCTGCCTGCACCACCGGACGTTGCTGCGCGAGACCTGCCCGGCCTGCGACACCATCCCGCGGCGAGGGTTGATCAGCGCCTCACGCGAGCGGCCACCCGCGCGCTGCGAACACATCCTCGACAAGCGGACACAGCAACGCTGCCGCACCGACCTGGCCGACGCGGTCACGGTGAGCGCGACCGCCGAAGCGATCGACGCCCAGACCTGGATCGAAACCCTGCTCGCCCAAGCCCACGATCGCACCGGCGCGCAAGCCCGGGGGATCATCGCCGACCTGCACGCCGTCTGCGCATGGTTGCTGCGCAACGACGAAGCATCACTGCTCGCCGCAGCCGACCGGATGGACCCCGGCCGCACCCGCAGCCGGGCGGCGATGGACGCCTCGGGAGGCGATCCGGCCCTGACCGCGGCCATGCTGATCCGCGCGAAAACGATCCTCGGCCCGGACGAGCACGTCGCGAGCCGCTCGATCCGCCACCTCGTGGACATCAGCGGGCGCGGCAAGAGAATTCCGCCACCGCGAATGAACAACCCCGTCTGGTATTCGGGCACCACCGCTCGATTCCAGAACCGTTATCTACGCGCCGTCGACACCGACCTGGCACCCACCGAACGACTGCGGCTGCGATCCACGTTGCCCGAGGCCGGCCTGCCCGGCGACCGAGCACCGTCACGGACCCACATGATCCCGCAACTGATCTGGCCGGACTGGGCAGGGCGCCTGCTGCCCTCGGAAGGGCATTGGGCCGACCTGCACCGCGGTGTGATGAGCGCAGCACTGCTGATTCCCGGCCACCCCGAACGCAATCAATCCGAGGAGATCGCGGGCTTCAACGCCCGGATCAGCCGCGCCGCCATCGCAATGCCGTTGCGCGGCCACGACCAGGTGATCCGGGCACTGGCCCGCATCGCGGCCTACCTCGACGAGCACGGATCGCCCATCGACTACCACCGCCGACGTCGGCGGATTCCCGGCGAAACGATCGACTGGCGAACTTGGTGGGAGTTGGCCTGCTCGGCCGACGCCCACCCCGGCGACGAAGCCACCGGACAACGACTGCTCAACGTCAACCGCTACCTCAACCAGTTGTTGACCGGCGCCGACCTCGCCGATCCACGACACCGGCTGGCATTCACCGGCAGTGACGACCGCAGCCACCACCTGCGCTTCACCCTCAACATGACCATGGGATTGCGGCAGGCACTGCGCGAACACGCCGCCGCGGTGCTCGCCCGGCTCGACATCGACGAGCCCTTGACCTGGTCGCCGCCCGCCGGTCTCGCCGACGGGCTCACCCTGCCCGGCATCGAGGTCGCTGAACTCGACATCGACAAGATCGAACAGCTGGTCATCGTCGAGAAACGGCGCCTGGTCGACGTCGCCGACATCATCGGAGTCCACATCGAACACATTCGCTTCGCTCTCGAACGACTCGACCGGCCCCAACGAGCCTGGCCCAAAGGCACACCGCCAGGGGCACGGCGACGCGAACAACAAGCCCAAGCGCTGCTGACCCGGGAATTCTTCGAACGCGAACACATCGACGGTCAGCGCAGCCTCAAACAGCTCAGCGCCGAAACAGGATTCAGCATCACCGAACTGTCCCAATACGCGCGACGCCGCGGCGTCACCATCCGCAAGGGACAGGCGCCGACCCGAATCGACCCGACCTGGTTACGGGAGCAATACCTCGATCGTCGACGCAACATGTCCGACATCGCCGCCGAACTCGGCACGATCCACGGCGTCATCGCCAACGCGCTGGAGCGATTCGATATCCCCGCTCGCCCCACAACCGGCGTCGCCAGCTGGACCGAGACCAACCGCACCTACGACAACCTGCCCGACGGCGTCCGCGCAGCCCTCGAAGGAACCTACAACGGCTGGGAACGCCTGCGCCGCTTCCAGATAACCATGCAGTTCCCCGCACTCAAACCCGCCGCCGCCTACCTCGGAATCAAACAGGCGAACCTGGCCAGCCAGCTCGAACTGCTCGAACGACACCTCGGCGACGCACTCTTCACCCGCTACAAACGCCCCACAGCGCAGCAACCGACCACGCTCGGGCGAAACCTGCTCGACGAGCTGGCAAGCGAACCGGTCCACACACAGATGGTCACCGCCCTCGGCGAAACCAACTGCCCACCGATGCCACCACCAACGTCACTCTCCACCATCCGTCCCTTCGATGACCTTGCAGTGCAACCACTCTCGCACTACCGCGGACAGGAAAAGCTACTACGGATCATCGCCGGCCACGGACTCGACACCGAGTTCTGCTGCATCGAAATCGCGGCACAAGCCAACGCCCACAACTCGACCACGAACCGACTGCTCATACGCATGGCCGCAGCGAACTGGGTGACACGACGCGAAGAGACCGAGACCGAACGCGAGACACGCGTGCGCACCAACAGCCGTGCACGCCAACGCATCTACTACCGCTTCACACCCGACGGCCACAAAGCCGCCCTCCGATCACTCCACCTCACAGAAAGCGACAAACCAATGAGAAAGCAACGGCGACAAAACGATGGGAAAACCCATGATTCGCCCAGGAGATAAACGCGGTGACCGCCAACTACGGGCGAAACCTACACGACTAGGTCCGCGGTGATGTCCGGAATTCGACGACGGCGCCACGCTCGCCGTGGCCGCGCGGCCACGCACTGCGCAGGTACGTGGTCGGCGGGTGCAGCCGATCCGCCCCGGTCGCAGGCAGCGCACGGTGGCCCGGCCCAGGAGCGGCGATGAGTTTCGACCGACCCGATCTTTCTCCCGCGCATACCCAGGCCGCGCGGTCGCGGACTGCGGGGTTGTGGACGGCCGAACCTTTCGACACTGCCGATCCCGCCGATGTGTGCAACCCGAACCATTACGAAGGAAAGACCGACTCGTGGGTCGAACAAGTCCTGCGCGCGGACTTCGCGCGCTACCACCAACTCCGCGACGCCGCAGACCGCTCGAACAGCCCCGCCGAGATCCAAGCGCTGACCACCCGCGCTGCCGCGATCGAAACCCCGGGGCTCGACCGCGCCAACAGTTGGACACGGACCTGGGAACACGCTGTCGAGGTCCGGACCGACTGGATCGACGCGCCGGACACGATGTCTCACCGGCTGGGAGCGCTCGAGGAAGAACGCATCCGCGGATGGCACACCCTCACCGATCTCGAACTGCGCACTCTCTACCAACTACGTGAACTGACCGGCAACGGCATCTGGGACCAGACCCAGAGCCCTACCGAGTCGGATCGACCGGTCGACGCCCAAGCCGCGCAGATCATCGAGGCCGCGCTGGTGCCCGAACTCCGCGCAACCTCCCACCTCCACATCGTCGCCACCGATCCATCCGAGGGTGCCGATGCCGAACGGTTCCTCGAGGAAGGACCTGGACGGTGAAGGGCCGAAACCGCCGCATATTCAACAAGATCCGAGGACAGCGATGATCAACCCGCCTGTACCGCCGCCGCCGCGATCCGCCCACCCCAGTGGGCCGATATCGGCGTGGCAGCCGTTCATCTGGATCCACGCACCGGTCGGGAACCTCACCCGGCTGGGGTACCTGCTGGCCGGGATCGCGTTGGAGAGCGCCTACCACGCCACTAGCGCGGCATTTCGAACACTCGTGACGGTCCGAGGCTGATTTCGTTGGAACATAACCGCATTCAGCTCGCCCCGCTGGACGATAGCGTTCCCGACCGCGAGGTATTCGTCGGTTGGGACCGGGCGCTGGGTACCTATTTCGTTCAGGTCTTCGACGGCCGTGACCGCGCGGGCGAGGACATTGTCCGCGTCGACCTCGGCAACGAGTTTGGTGAAATCACCACTCCCGCCCAGGCGATCGATGCGGTTCGCCCGTACGCGCAGATATCCGAGACCCTCGCTGATGTCCTCGACCAGCAGCGCAACGCCACCGTGTCTCTGCAGAGATCACCGTTCGAGTCGTGGGCTCGTGCATCATTCTTGCCGCAAAGCCGGGCAGCCGTCGACACCCCGGATGTGGACTTCGGATCTGGATTGATCGAGGCAGCCGGACTCGCTGACGGTAGGCCCATACGTCCTGCGACGGGCATCGACAGAACTACAGCAGATTCCGCAGCACCCATCCAGGCGCCGGACGTGGGGCCAGACCTATGACCTCTACAGCCAGCATCGCGTCCTGCGATCAGCCGGGCAGGACAGCCTGTCGCGAACGCAGCACGGATGCAGAGACGAAAGGGGGCTCTTCGTTCGACGCGGACCTGCGAATCCTCAGTCCGCTCGTCGGTAGGTACCCCGTCCCACCAAGCTCGACAACGATTCGAGGTAGACAAATGATCGAACCGCATTCGCCGGTGGCCCGTGAAGCCTCCGTCCGCGATTGGCAAGTGGCGCACAGGCAGCCGCTCATCTGGATCCACGCGCCAGCGGGCGGCTTGGTCCGGCTGGGATACCTGCTAGCCGGGATCGCACTGGAAAACGTCTATCGCTCCCACGCCACCCGGTCTCCGGGTCCGATCGACCCACATGCCCGTGAGGCGGCCGAGCAACGGCTGACCTCCCCAGATGCCACCGCGACCGCGTTCACCGCGTGCGTGGCTTTGGCCGACGCTCTGATCTGGCACGACGAGTCCGCTGTCGCGCGCGCGGCGCTGCCTCCGCTGATCGAGCACTACCGGATCGAGTACGGCGTGCTCATCGACACCCAAACCCCCGCCATAGCACTGGATCCTGAGTTCGACGACGACGCCACGCAACACACGCGCCAGACCCGGCGCGCCGACGAACGCGCCGCCCGCATGTGGCAAGCGTCCGCGCAGGTGTTGGATGTTGCGGGCGAAGCCAGCGCGGCTGCGTTGCGCGCGACGCAATCCGGACTGCATGACCAGCAACTCACTGAGGCGCTGGCGACGGCGGGTGTGAGTGAAACCGTTCGCCAGGCAGTGCTCTTCATCGACGCCTATCTGTTCGACTACACCGCCGGTATCGATCTGGAGGTGCCGCCACTGCCGCTGGTCGACCTCGCCGAAGAAGCCAAGAGCGTGGTGCAGTCCGGCCTGGACCGCCTCCAGAAGCCCTCCGAGGAAACCATGTCGGCACCGATCCCCGAAGAACTGAGACTGGATCCGGGATTCCGGCTCGCGTACTCGGTCCTATCGCCGCCGGACCGTGCGCGCGTCGACGCGGCACTGGAGGCGTTCTCCGACGACGGCGCACCGCCGGTGCTGTGGCCTCACCACCTGGACCGCAATCGCGCGGACGAGCTGCTGGTGCGATACAGGGACCGGAGTCAGAGCGTGCAGTCCTACGCCGCACGACTGCCCGCGGTGGTCGATGACGCCGAACACCACGCGCGGATCACCGGCTATGTCAGCGAACTCGCCGAGATGGCCGGTGTTCTGCTCGACGCCGCCCGCCACGGGCGTGGCCTGATCGGAATCGAACGCGAACTACTGATTCAGACGACGGCCGGGGCCGAGATCAGCGTGCGCACACCGCGTCTGCGGTTCGTCGGGGAGCTGTTTCTGTTCACCCAGGAAATGCGTGAGCACCAGGAGGCCGCAACGGAGTTGATGACCGACTACAGCACCGAACTGGCCTCCGCGGTCTATGAAGCCTTCGCCGAAGGTGACGACGAGTACCGCGAGCACTCCGCACCCGACAGCCTGCACGAACCGCTGTTGGAGGCGTTCTACCAGCTCGCCGACCGCCCCGACATCACCGGCTACGCCCACCACCGACACCGTGCCGCGCTCGCCAGGTGGGACGAATGGATGGCAGGGCAGGGCCATTCCGCCCTCGTGCGTCAGCAGGCCAGGGCATCGATCGCGGGCTACGTCGAAGAAGCGATCGGCCAAGCCGACATGTTGGCGCGGTCCCATCGGTTCTGGACCTCGAGATTCGAGCAATTCACTCACCGACAGCAGCCGGGGAACACACCCGCACCTGCCCGCGACCGATCCGAGCCCAGCGTTCGGACACATGCCGCTACCGCGACACATACCGATACCACCGAGCCACATGCTCGGGCAACAGGCGATATCGCTCACCACTTCGGCAGCTACCGCCCCCCACACCAATGACATGACCACACCTGCCGCAGTGCAGATCGCGCCTCGCGCCAGCTCCCGAGCCACAGCCACCGCCATCCGAGCCGAACATCGCCGCCCGTCGCTCACCCAGGAGGAAAGTTACTATGTCCCAACGTGTTCTGTTGATGTCCAGTGCCCGCAACGGGCTGACCCAACGAGCTGAGCTCGCGCTGCGCGGTCACGGTCACGGTCACCAGGTGCATACCGCTGTGGTCGCCGACGCGGCCGCGATGGACGCCGCTGTCGCCGCGCACGAGTTCGACGTGGTCATCTGCCCGTTTCTGACCACCGCGATCCCGCCCGGGATCTACGAGCATCACCGTGTGGTCATCATCCATCCCGGTCCGGTCGGCGATCGTGGACCCGCCAGCCTGGACTGGGCACTGACCGAGGGCCGCACCCGGTGGGGTGTCACCGCGATCGGCGCGGTCGCCGAGATGGACGCGGGCCCGGTGTGGGCGTGGCGCACGGTCACCGTCGAGTACCCGCAACGCAAATCCACCCTCTACAACACCGCCGTCGCCGACGCCGCGATCGAATGCATCCTGGAAACCGCCGCCCGGGCCGAAGACCCCGATTTCGTGCCGATCGACCAGGACCGCGCGCCGCGTCCGGTACCCGATGCCCGCACCCGGCCGCCGATGCGCCAACACGATCGACAGGTGGCCTGGACCGTCCCCGCCGCGACGATCCTGGCGCGCGTTCACACCGCCGACGGCGCCCCCGGACTCCGGACCACTCTGGCCGATCACACCGTGCATCTCTACGATGCCCACCCCGGCCGTATCGGAGTGGACGCCGAACCCGGAACGATCATCGGCCGCCGACACCACCTCATCGAAATCGCATGCGGCACAGGTGAAACGATCTGGATCGGGCATCTGCGGGCGCGGCTCGAGGACGGTCCGACCTGCAAAGGTCCCGCGGCCAGCGTGCTCGCCCATATCGGCGTCGATCTGGGGGCGGTGCCGGTCCGGGCGGAATCGGGATGCCGGGACATCGACTACCGCCGTGACGGCGCTATCGGCACCCTCACCGTGGACGCCTACAACGGCGCGCTGACCACCGAGCAATGCGACCGCCTCGCCGCCGCGCTGCACACCGCGGCCGCGCAGGACACCGATGTGCTGGTGTTACGCGGCGCTGGCTCGCATTTCTTCTTGACCGGCATCCACCTGGGAGCGATCGAACTGGCCCCCGATCCCGCCGCCGAGGGCTGGGCCAACATCAAAGCGATCAACCGGGTCTGCAAGGCGTTGCTGGCTTGCCCGCAGATCACCATCGCCGCGATCACCGGCAACGCGGGCGCGGGCGGGGTCGCGCTACCGCTGGCCGCCGACATCGTCGCGGCCCGACGCCGGGTGACGCTGACACCGGCGTACAAGCCGATGGGGCTGACCGGTTCGGAATTGCACACCGTCACCCTCCCGCACCGAGTGGGTGCGCAGACGGCTCGGGCGCTGCTGGAAAGCGGTGACGCCCTCGACACCGCCACCGCCCGCGATATCGGCCTGATCGACCACGTCGGCCCCGACAGCGGCGAATTCGACGGTTGGCTCGACGGGTTGGCGCGCCGATACACCGATCCGCAGTCCCGTGGAGACGCCCTGCGTCGCAAAGCCGCTCGGCTCGCGGCGCTCACCAAACCGATCGACGCCTATGAAGTCGCCGAACTGACCGAAATGGCCGAAGACTTCTTCACCGATCGCGGTGAGTTCCGAAGACACCGGCAGGAATTCCTCCGAGTCGGCGCAGCGTCGCCCGCATCGCACCTCGGGCGTCCGCTGGCCCGCAACAGTCACTGACCATCGCTGCACCGACACGACGTGAGGCACCGACAGGAGAAATCCCCATGGCAGGGCACAAGCGAGGTCCCCGGCGGCCAGCACCCCGAACAGACCTGACACACCAGCGCAGTGGAGGCGCGGCACCTCACAAGCGATCAACGCCGCGAGAACCGGCCTGCCGTGAGTGACACACGCAGCAAAGTCATGAACGCCGGTGCGCGGTTGTTTCACGGATCGGCGACCGCGGGCATCGCCCAGCTCGCCCGCGCCGAGGAAACCACCGTCGGGGCGGGGGTGTACCTGGCTGACGAGCCGACAGCCTGTGGATACGCCAGGCACCGAGCCGAATCCGGCACTCCGGTGGTTTATGAGGTCGAAGTCGACCGGCTACGTCTGGTCGATCTCACCGATCCCGGAACTGTCGAGCAGGTGATGACCGAGTTCCGCTCTGTTCTGTTGGGTGAACTCGTCGATGCCTCCCGCGCTGGCGCAAAGTACTACGTGACCGCGAGTTTGCTGCGGACGATCGAGGATATCGACAAAGGCCGCGTGCGCCCCGGAACAGTGAAGCTGGCCGCTCAACGATGCGACCAGTTGTTCTCAGACCATCTGAGAGGTCGGGGATTCGACGGTGTCCTCGCCCTCGAGGGCGGCGAGGGCGAGATCGGAAACCATCTGACCTACCTGGTATTCGACCCCGCAAAAGTCCGCATCCGAGAGGAGCGCACACTCACCCCTTCACCCCCACCAAGACGGGTCGACCGCGTGAGCGCGCGGGTGACCGGCACGGAGAACCCGACGCGATCCCGCCAACTGCGGTTGGATGCCGCACACGGTCCTGTAGATCTGATTTCCTCGGGATCAGAGCGCCAATCAGACGGTGTGACCGGTCTTGCCCCTGTCCACCGAAGCGACATCCTCAAGCAGGCCGTGCGCGCCTATTCGCTCGACTTTTCATTGCGGGACGCGCCTGCGGTGAGGCATGAGCCCGTGGTCCAGCAGCTCCGAACCGCCGAGACCGACGCTTCCGAACCAGCACACCCTGACAGCGGGGCCGACCTGATCGGCGCGGCACTGCCACTGCACGGAATTCTCGAACTGGATACATCGCGTTCCGTCGCCTATTCCGATGTCTGCGACACTCCTGCGCTTGAGCAAGGCCTGAGCCTGTGAGCAGCCCCGGATATGGGAGCAGGCATGGCGCGGGCGAGACGTTGGGTCGCTACCGCGATACCGACGCCGCCGTACGCGAGGCGGCGATCGCGGCGGTCGTTGCTCTCGAGTCGTACGGTCAGTCCGAGGCCGCTGCCCGGCGTGCGGTCGCCGAACAGATCGGGGTGTCGGCCAGCGCGGTCCGTGAGTGGGTGCGCGCGGCCGAAGGCACCCAACGCAATATCGTCTCCGCGTCCCAGCTTCGCCGTGAACTCGCCGACACCCATGCCCAACTGGCCGTCGCCCGCCAGCTCAACCGCGACCTCGCCGCCGCGCTGAACAACCGACGAGGAACACGGCGATGAAGCTGCTGGCTGCGGTGCTCGCGCTCTGGCTCGCCGCGCTCACCCTGGTGCTGCTGCTGGTGCTCGACGAACCCGAAACATCCTGCAAGGTCGTCGAATCTAGTACGACCCCACCGCTTCCGGCGGGTTCTCGGGTATCACCGATGAAATCGGGCACCTACACCCTGACTTCCGGGTTCGGAGTGCGTGGGGGCGGGGAGTTCCATCAAGGCGTCGACATGGCCGCCGCGGCGGGCACCCCGATCTACGCCGCCGCCGACGGGAAGGTCATCGACGCGGGACCAGCGTCGGGGTTCGGATCCTGGGTGCGGATCGCCCACAACATCGACGGCGCCGAGATCATCACCGTCTACGGACACATGTTCCCCGACGACATCTCCGTCACCGTCGGTGAGAGCGTGCGGGCGGGACAGCAGATCGCGCTCGTCGGCTACAACGGCCAAGTAGATCCTCCCGGCCCGCAGGGTGCGCATCTGCATTTCGAGACCCGACGCGGCGGCACGGCCGAGGACCCCGCCACCTGGCTCGCCACCGCCGGAGAACCCGGCGCGCCCACCGCGCCGTCCACGCTCCCACCGGACAGCAGCAGCCCGGATCCGCAGTCGGTCCCCGACACGGCCGTTGCCGAGGGCGGGTTGGCACCTTTGCCGCCACAGGTCGGGTCCGAGGAGCACCTGCAACCGAACGCGGTGCGGTTGGCACGCACGATCCTGACACGGTTCCCCCAGATCACCCGAATCGGAGGCTGGCGCGCGTCCGACCCGTTTCCCGACCATCCCGACGGGCGCGCGATCGACGTCATGATCCCCGACTACGCCAGCGGTGAAGGCAAGGCACTGGGCGACGCGGTCGCCGACTACGCCATCACCCAAGCCCCCTACCTGCGCGTGGAATACATCATCTGGCGCGGCGTCTACCGTCCCGCCACCGGTGAACCCTCCCCGAACTTCGACCCCGACGCCGGTGACACCGCCAACCATTTCGACCACGTCCACATCACCGTCACCACCGGCGATCCCGCCGACGGACCGGTCGCCGCGACAGCCCCCGCGACCAACGGTGGCGTGCCCGGATGCGGGCCGGAAAGGGGTGGCGGGTCGGTTGATGACGACCTGGCGCCCGGGTCGGTGCCCGCCGAATACGAGCAGTGGTACCGCCAAGCGGGGACCCTGTGCCCGCAGATCAAACCGTCACTGCTCGCCGCGCAGGGCCACGCCGAGTCCGGGTTCAACCCGCAGGCCGGATCCGGTGCCGGAGCGTTGGGGATCGCGCAGTTTCTGCCCGGCACCGCCGCGGCGAACAACCCCGACGACGGCCGCCCCTATGTCCTCGATTCCGACGGCAACGGCACCGCCAGCGTGTGGGATCCCGGCGACGCCATCATCGGCCAAGGCCGCTACATGTGCGCCATCGCCAACAAGGTCGACGCCTGGATCGCCGACGGCAGCGTCTCGGCACCCAACGGGGCCACGGAACTGTATCTGGCTGCCTACAACGCCGGAGAAGGCGCGGTGCTGTCCTCGGGCGGATTCCCCACCGGCGCCACCGATTACCAGGTCCAGACCCGCCCGTACGTCGACAAGATCCTCGCCACCGCACCCCAATACAGCAACCAACTCGACTGAACCGCAAGACAGGAGAATTTCCATGCCGCCCTCACCCATTGCGGACCTCGGCCGTCATGTCGCGGGACGTCGATCATGAGGAAACGCAACGGCATTCTGCTCGCCTCCGTGGCCACGGTCCTGATCGTGGTGACCGTCGCGACCCGGCACGATAGCCGATCACCAGATACTTTTCCGTCGCACCTCTCGGGCGGGGACGCTGACCACGCGCACCTCGGTCCGCAGCCACACGACGCGTCCCCGACCACAGTGGCCGAGCAGGGCTTGGCGTTGATGTTCAGTTGGCAGCCTGTCACCGATGCCACACCGGGTTCGGCGATGGTGCGGGCACGTGCCTGGCTGACCGCCGACCTCGCTGCCGCTGCTGCCACCGACCGCTCACCTGCTCAGGTTCGCACACCGGCCGTGTGGGAGAGCTGGCGACGATCCTCCGACATCGTCACGGCCACCACCCGTGCCGACCTTGCTCCTGTGTGTGAGCACGGCCATTGCACGGTCATCGTCCATCTCACCCAAACGGTGCTCCACCGAGACGCCACCAACACGCCCTACAGCGCGTCGACGATCGCCGCCGCCACGACACGCACTCCGGACGGGTGGCGCTTGGCCGGCTACCGCATCACCAACTGACCCGCCACCTCGGGGGCACCATCGCATCAGGAGAGAGGCCAATGCCCGCGCCGGAGCACAGACCGTCTTCGAGAACTGCTGCGGCCAGGTCTGTTTCACTGTCCTTGTCGTCTGGTGCGGCGTTCGGGGATCTGTCGGTGCCGAGCCTGGGACGGTTCCTGCGTCAAGTCCGCGAATCGACGCTCAATCCGCGCACTGGTCGGCCGATATCCCAGGAGACCGCCGCTCACCGGGTCGGACTGAGCACCGCTTATCTCGTCCAGATCGAGCGAGACCTGCGGATACCGACACCTCAAGCGCTGCAACTGCTCACCACCGGCTACACCCTGTCCGCCGCGCAGATACGTCATATCCGTGAACTTCGTGACCCGCCTATTCCGGTGCTGAGCACCGAGATCATGCGGGCACGTATCCGGCAGAGCACCGCGATCGCTGAACGTCTGAGGATCCTCGACGAGGCGGAGGTCCGCGCGGCCTATTTCGACCCGTTCTGGAACCTGCTCGCCGCCAACGCTGGTGTGCACGACATGTTTCCCGGGCTCGACGGGGTAGACAACTTGGTGGTCTGGCACTTCAGCGAGCACGCCCGCGATCGCTTGGCCGACTGGGGAAACGAAGCCGCGTCGGTGGTGAGCGCGTTGAAAGCGACGCTGGGTCTGCACCGACGTTCACCGGGTGCGCGGACCGTGCTCGGCCGGTTGCGCCACGACCCCGACTTTCAGGGGCTGTGGAACCGCACGACCCGTATCAGCTATCACCGTGACCTTGCGCTGCCGTTGCGGATTCGAACCGCCCACGAACAGTCTCGGTCGCTACACGTCGAGTCCAGCATCATCGCCGAGGTCCACGGCTACATCCGGCTCTTCCAGGCGATAGCGGCAGTCACCGACACTGCTGCCTGACGCGCTGGTCCACGTCTGCCACCGTCCGGTTGCTCGACTACCCGTGGTGGATGGGCAGCGGCGGGTCGATTCAGGACCAGGGCCACGCCACCGTATGCGTGGTCGCGGCTTCTTCGATGTGGATCTCGAGATCCTCGGGTTCGCAGGACTTTCGGGCGCGTAGCGCCCACGTCACGGCCCGGGCGAGTTTGACGTAGTCGGCGAATGTGGCGGGTAGGGGCAGGTGCCTGTGCCAGGTGGGGCGGGTGTCGCTGGGCTCGTACCAGCCCAGGTGATCGGTCATGAACTGGTGATGGCTCGGCAATCGCCAGCGTGGATCGAGGAAGTCGGGGTTGCCGAGTTCGACTTCGACCGTGTCGGGGTGGGCGGTGAAGCGGGCGAACCAGTTGTCGCCGCCGCCGAGGCGCAACCTCGACCCGGTCGGTAGATCGACGACGAGAAGGGTCGCGAGGTCGTCGTGCAGTTGGATCCACGATCTGCGGGCGATATCGGACGTGGCGTGGTGCAGCCATCTCGTTCGACCGTGTTCGATGACCGAGGGACCGACGAGTTGAAGGACGATTT
The DNA here is from genome assembly GCF_045040005.1 of Nocardia sp. NBC_01377. Classification (NCBI taxonomy): domain Bacteria; kingdom Bacillati; phylum Actinomycetota; class Actinomycetes; order Mycobacteriales; family Nocardiaceae; genus Nocardia; species Nocardia sp. NBC_01377. The sequence continues at coordinate 30,837 of NZ_CP109567.1, read as the reverse complement.
TGTCCGACGGATCGCGAACCACCCCGACCACGACGCCGGGCAGATCCCAGCACAGGCCCATTGTGTGGTGCAGGGTGCCGTACACGGGATCGCCGAGTGCCTCACGTAATCCGACCATGGCTGTGTGGAGCGCGCGATCTAGATACAATGCCGCGTAGTTAAGGTTGCGGGTCTGTCGTCAAGTCGATGGGCTCGGTGTCGGGTGTTGATCGGCATGTGGTATCGAATGTTGTTGATGGCCAGCATGTCTGGGTGATGCAGAACAGCGGAACTCCGGGTATTGATGGGTGTGTCCTCGCAAGACAACCTGTCGCTACCGGTCGGAGTTCCGCTGTCTGCTCAGTCTGTCATCCCCCGTGTCGTCGCGGTAGCCGAGGGCGCGTTCGCGCCCGGTCATCTCGGCGAGCTGACCCGGATCGTGCCGTTCGAGATGGTCGATGCCGTTCTCGAAGAAACCAAGAGAACCCAGCGCCGTGTCCGGGACCTGCCCTCGCGGGTGGTGGTGTATCTGCTGCTGGGGGCCGGGTTGTTCACCGAGACCGGTTACGGGCAGGTCTGGGCACGGTTGACCGCCGGGTTGCAGCAAGCGGCGCGCCCGAGCAGCTCCGCGCTGGCCCAAGCTCGGCGACGGATCGGGGTCGAACCCCTGCGGGCGCTGTTCGCGCTGCTCGCGGGCCCGCCCGCCGGAGCCCGACGGTGGCGGGGTCTGCTGGTCTGCGCGATCGACGGCACCTTGATGTCGATACCCGACAGTGCCGCGAATCTGACCCGCTATACCCACCACACCTGCAACAACGGTGGCAGCGGATATCCGATCCTACGACTGCTGACAGTCGTGGCGTGTGGCACCCGCACCCTCATCGACGCCGTGTTCGGACCGGCCGGAATCGGCGAGACGACCTACGCCCCCGACCTTGTCCGCTGCCTGCGCCCGGGCATGCTCCTGTTGGCCGACCGTAACTTCGCCGTCGCCGCTCTGATCGCCGCGATCGCCGACACCGACGCGGATCTGCTGATCCGCTGCAAGAACAACCGCAGACTTCCCCCGATCCAGCGCTACCCCGACGGCTCCTACCTCACGATCCTCGCCACGGTGAAACTGCGTGTCATCGACGCGGAGATCGCCGTGACCGGCACCGGGAAATATCGAGCCAAGCGTCGCGTCGGACGCTATCGACTACTCACCACCCTGACCGACCACGATGCCTTCCCCGCCCGCGATCTCGTCGAGCTCTACCACCAACGCTGGGAAATCGAGACCTGCTACCTGGAACTGAAATCCAGCATTCTCGGTGGACGCGTCCTACGCGCCCGCACCCCCACCGGCATCGAACAGGAGCTCTACGCCCTGCTCATCACCTATCAAGCCCTGCGGTCGGCGATCGCCGACGCCACCACCAACCACCCCACCACCAGCCCCGACCAGGCAAGTTTCACCATCGCCCTACACGCCGCCCGCGACCAAGTCATCCACGCCGCGGGCGTCATCACCGACACCACCATCGACCTGATCGGCCGAATCGGACGCGCCGTCCTGGCCGACCCACTACCCCCACGCCGAACCAGAATCAGCCCACGCGTGGTCAAACGCGCCAACTCCAAACACCAAGCCCGAACAGGCATCGACCGCACCAACTACCAAACCCAAATCAACATCCAGATACTGCCCGGTTGACAACCAGACAGAAGCCCTAACTACGCGGCATTGGATCTAGATACCCGTCGTAGTGGGCGTATCCCGGGTCCTCGAGGTCGACGTCACCGAAATCGTCACTGATGGTGACCTTGACCGTCTCCAGGGTCTGGCCTGCCAGCCAGAACAGCGCACCCATCCAGCCAGCGGGGAGGTCGGTGTCGGCATAGACCTGACGATCGGATCCAGGACTTGAGTGGATAGACCACCCGAGTTGATGGGCGAACTGTGCCACGTCGACGGCAGTCCAGGTCCAGGGAAATGTCGAGGCCACACCGATCACCTGCAGGGCACCGGCGATGTCGAGGGTGATCTCGTCGTTCCAGTCCGAGCGGGTCAGGTCTGTGCCGTGCTCGTGGGAATCGGTGCGTTCGAACGGCTGCGGGCGGTCGTCGGCGGGACGGATCGAGTCGGTGTAGAGGGGGCGGTAGCCAGCACGCCAGGCTTGGGGATTCAACTGGGCAGGGGACTGAACGCCCATCGCCACGAGTCCGGCGACAGCGTGCCCGGCCAGGTCGAGATATCGGGTCGCCTCGATCAGTAACGGATATTCACGTATCCAGTTCTGGGAGGGATCGGCCGGTAGCGTCCAGCCGTTTTCGGTAAGGATGTCGGCGACCAAGGTGCCGTATCTGTACTCGGCGTCGACGTATTCGGCCCTGCTCAACTCCACCACCAACCCCTCGGAGTGCTTGAGGAACTGGACGTAGCGGTTCCCCGGCGCTTCGATGATCAGCACCGATTCGAAGCGGATGTCTTCGAGGAAGCGAGCCAGGGATTCGGCGTAGCGGTCCCACTGGGTCAACCCCGCACGCCGTGTCACCCGTGCGCGATGGCGCTGCTCCCAGAATTGTTGGCAGAGGGGACTGACCAGCATCAACTCGACCGCGTGGCGTGAGGTCACCACACCGAACGTCAGCTCCGGCGTCGCCCAGCGTGGCCCGTAGTCGCTGCCCAACGGTCCGAGGGTGGGTGCACCGAGCAACTCGGTGAGCCGATCGGTCAGCCGCTGCGCGGCTTCGGTGACCGCCCGGGCGGTGCCGTCTTCGAACTCGTCCGGACGGTCGGAGACGACCACGTGCACGCATTGCAACGCGGGGCCACGGTGCCAGAAGATGGCCGGAGCCCCCAATACCGCGAGCGGTATCGCCGAGAACAACGCCCGTGACGGGCCGTCCTGGATCTCCGCGGGCGGGCTCCACCGCACGGTATCGGCGAACCGCGCAGCATCCGGGGACGTCCAAGTCCAATCGAACGACAATGCCGCCCCGACGATCTCGACCGTTCCTGCGATATCCACCCGTACCGGAATCCCTGCCACGACCGCGACGCTAGCGCACCCCACCGACCAACCGTGTCCAGCGCCACGCACCAGAACTTCCCCCGGCCCCGTCCGGCCCGGAATCGGCAGCGCCGTATAGATATCGGCTGCGGCGACCGGGGATACCGCGACAGTGCGCGGTAACGGTTTGTACCGATGCTGGCCAGCATCGGTACAAACTGCATCGGCTGCGATGCTGGCCTGCTCGCGCCGGATTGGGTGTGATGGATGTGAGGACCAACATCGGCCCGTGACAACCAGTTTCGGTTTATCACGCGGTCCCCGAACTGGGTCGCTGTTGAGTCCTCACCCACTCTTTCGAACCACGGCCGCGAACGTCGCAGATCATGAGCCCGTCGGTTCGGTGCCATCCCCTGCTGCCATTCGCGCGCCAGCTGTCCGTGGGATCGCCGAACATCGACGGCCCGGAAAGCCATTGGGAGTCTTCGGTGAGCGAACCAGTCGACGAGATCACCCACTCGATGAGCGCGGGCTTCATCCAGGGTGTCAACCGGTCGCGTGCACTGGGCGATGCACTGCGGGGCGTTCTCGCCGACTCTCGATCAGCAAACGCCGACTCTCGATCAGCAAACGAAAGTGTGCTGCGGGCTGCGCTATCTCAGGCCCGAATCGCCGCCACGGTCTTGGAGGCAGATCAGAAGACCCAGCGACATGACCTCGACGTGGCCGGCAGGTACCGAGAGCAGCAGCGCCGCGATGAAGAACTGGAGTGGAAGCGCGATGCCAGCGTCCAAGCCAGCGCCCGTGAAACCGGGTTCACCAGCGCCCGCATCGGAGAAGTCAACCTGCGCGGGCGAAAGGTCGTGTTCGACGCCTTTCTCAGTGCACTGCAGGACGAGCGCCGAGCGGCCGAGCACAAGGCCAACCTCGACCTCGCCAACGCACGCACAGCTACGGCGCGAACCGAAGAAGAGATCAAGGTCGCCGAATTCGTGGAACGCCAAACCGACCGCGAAGCCGCCCGAGAGTTCACCGAGAAGAAGAACACGGCAGACCTGGACCTACGGACGAACCGGGAGACCCGGGACCAGCAGCGCCACGACCTCGAGATGCAACTGACCCAGCAACGCATCGACAAGCTACAACGGGCAGACGAATTCCAGACCGGCATCGCGCATCAGAACTCCGGCCGCAAGGCCAGCTACGAAGCCGCTGCGGGATACGCCGCCGCCGAGGGCAGCGCCGATCAGGGAGCCGAACAACAGCAACGCGCTGATGCGTACCGCGAACGGGTGGCCGCCGACGCGGAAATTGACCCGGACACCTTCACGACACAAGCGCAGTCCGACGCATCGGGCCCCGCCCCGGATCCCGAGTTCGTCGAGGCGGTCGCGACCGCCGCAGAGGATCTCACCGCACGCGAGTTCCTGCGGGATCGGGACGGCGAACAGAAGTCCTCCGAACCCGGGGTCGAGGACGGGACATCGATCGGGGAGACCATCAGCTCCGCGGTCCCTTCGCCAGAGGCAACCGCCGCCGCCGGAGTGCAACCCGGCGCCGCCGTATCCGCCGAACGCGTCATGCCGATTCCGGCTCTCGGCGCGGAGGCGGAGAACGGACCCGGCGCGACATGAATGCGGCCGAATACACGGTCGGAGGACACGGTCCAGCTTCGCCGCCGGACAGCGAGAACCGACCACGAGAACAGTTATTGCCCAACGGCTTTCATGAGAGCAGCCGAGGCAGCCGTACGACCAGCCGCGGTGTTCAGAAGGCTCCAGGTTCATCGTCGCCAAGAGGAATCGAGGAAAAGCGAGATGGTCGATCCCAGCAACACAGCGTTCCGGTGGGTACGCTCGCGCATCCGGCCCGCCGGCACCCGTCAGCATCTGGCATACCTGTTCGTCGTGGTCGCGATGCGACGCGGACTCGCCGGAATCGCCGCGCATCACCGACGAATCGACGGCGCGCCCGAAAACGTCCGTGCCACGCTGCAGACCGAGGCCGAACGTCGGCTCCTGGACTGCGACTTCGATTGCGGTCGTGAGGAACTCGCAGATCTGTTACGCACGGCGGTCCTGTGGAGCGGAACGTCGATGATCGCCGCCGAACTGTTGTCCCGCCTCGCGCGCCACTACCGCGACGAAGAAGGTCTGATCATCGACCTCGACACCGGAGTCGTACAGCTCGACGGATCCTTCGACGGCGATACCGAGCAGAAACGTCGACTGAACACAGCCCACCGAGGATTCCAGGATCGAGCGCGCGCCGTGGTGGCGCAACTGCTGTCCACCTCGACTGCGCTGGATACAGACGTCCTCGAATATCAGCTGCGGCCACCGACGTCGGTCGAGATGCGTGAGGTACTCGATGCCGACTTGCGCAGGCTCGGAGTCGGCGAGATCGAGCGCCGGACAGCAATATTCGTGCTCTCCTACCTGAGCAACACCACCATCGCCGGGCTGGACTATCGGAGCCATACCCCGGTGTTGGTCGACCCCGGCGAGGAAGTCAAATCCGCGGTGGTGCGCGATATCGCACGCTTTGCCGACCGGGGGCTGCCGTGGCCCTCGGAGGCGGATCGCCAGCGCTGGCAGCGCTACACCACCGCGATCTTGCGTCCAGCCGACCGCGCTCGCGCGATCAGTACCCGCAGCGAAGCCCTCGCGCTTCCGGGACAGGGAGTGTCCGATGGTTTGTGGCCGCGGTCCACCGACCGGCGAGCCTTGACGCGGTTGCTGTTCACCTACCGTGAGCGGTTGCACGCCGCGACCGGCATCGCCGCAGACCTGGCGGTGGTGACCGAACCGGGTCACCGCGATTGGGACTTCGTCGAAGCTGCGGTGACCGGTGTGGAACGCAGCCGCGAGTTGCTCGAGCGCGCCATCGATGAGCGCGGCCTCGCCCTTCTCGATATCGAGAAGGTCCGGTTGGCCAACACGATGACCTGTCTCGATCTCGGTGAGACGACGCTGGACCGGTTGGTGTTCGTCGGCGAACACGCGATGCGAGACGCCGAGCTGGATCGCCTACGTGATTTCGGTGATCGACTCGCCCAGACCGGCGCCGAGGAGATCGCCGCCGCGATCCAGACGGCCGGGCTACACGACAACGGCCCGGGACGTGACCGCGCCCCGCTCGCCCTGCTCGAGCCTGCCATGGTCGCGATGTTGTTGGCATCGGTAGCCCACGCTGAAGCGCCCGTCGAGGATCTCGCTCGGCTGAGCGCTGCCCTGGAACAGCGCCTGAGCGATACACAGCTACCGGGGGTGACCGCGGAAGCGTTGCGTCACACGATGAACGCGGTGACCTCGCGGGTCGAACGCCACGGCGTCGGGGTCCTCGGGTGCCGGTCAGCATGGGATCAACGCATCACCGAGGTATGCGCAGCCCGCGACAACGCCACCTTGGAATTCGAAACAGTCGTCGTTGCCGGTGTCTCGCTCCGCTCGGGTGTGTGCCCCCCGGCGTCCCATCTCACGGCCGCGCTCATCGGCGACGTCCTGCCCGATCAGGTCGACCGCTCCGGGCACGTTCCGCTGACGACCGTGCCCGACATCGTCGCCTCGCAGGGGCCCGCGACGGAAACGGTGGCAGGGCGATGACACCGGCCCACACCGCACCAGCAACACACACCGTCGCCGCTGTGTCAGCTTCGAGCAGTGCGGCCGGTGATCGACGATGACCGGGTTGCTACAGATCAAGACCGAATCGGTGCGGCTGGGGGCACGTCCGGTCGGCATACGTCAACAGCTGAGTTACCTGTTCGTCGTCGCGGCGTTGCGGGAGGCGTTCGCGGCGCTGGGGGCGCATCGGCACGTGATGGCAGAGGCATCCGAACAGGTCCGTTCGGCGCGCGCAGCTCAGGCCGAGGCGCGCTTGGCGAGGGTGAGGTTCGACGCTGCGGGGGAGTGGGTGGCGCACGCGCTGGGAGAGGCCGTGCTGTGGAGCGAACACTCCCCACCGGCGGCAGAGATTGTCCGGGACCTGACCCGGCACTACCGCGAAGAACACGGTCTGATCATCGACGTCGAGTCCGGGATTGTAGAGGTCGACCCCGAATTCTCGAGCGAGGTCGAGCAGAATCGCCGCCTGTCGATGGCCCTCGACGAACGCCAGCGTAGAGCACGCACCACGGCCGCAGCGATCGTGGAACGTTACTGGCCGCGCCTGAGCGAGCACGTGATCGGCGCGCTGTGGGTGCCGGTCGGCCGCGCGCGTCGTGACAGGCTGCGTGCTCAGCTCGCCGAGCGCGGAATTGCTGAGTTGGTTTGTCGGACAGTTGTTTTCGTTCTCGCCTATCTCAGTGGCAACACCTCCGACATGAGCTTTCTCGAGGAAGCGCCGCCGCTGATCGATCCGGGAGAGGAGATCAAAGCGGCTCTGGACAGCGACCTCGCGCAGATGAGTCGCCCGGAACAGGAGTGGGGATTCGGCGGCGCACCCGATTGGACCGAGCGCTATCCGTGGTGGGAATCCGCCACCGCGTTACTGCGTACACCCGACCGTGCTCGTACTGATGCCGCTCGCACCGCAGCGATACAGCAGTCGGTGGCCGTGTCGGCACTGTGGCCCGACCACACGGATCGGGCGGAACTGGGATATCTGCTGACCCGCTACCGCGAGCAGCTCGACAGTCTCACAACGACGGCGCATCACCTGGTCGAGCAACCCGCCACCATCGACGACGCCGCATGGGATTGGGTACAGGACCAACTCACCGGACTACGAGACACACGAGAATCCCTGGACGCCGTGTCAGTCCAGAACCGGGGGCTGCTCGAAATCGAACAGATCCGGCTACGCCAAGCGCTACATGTGTGCGACCTCGGCGACATCTACGTCGACGACGCGGTATTCGTCGGGTCGCTCTATCAACGCGGCCGTGACCAGAAACGACTGTCGCAGCGCGGTGAGGACTGGGCCGAACTGTCGGCTGCCCTGATCAATGACGCGCTGTTGGAGGCAGGCAAGGATCACGGCGACCTCGCCCTGGACTTCGAAGGCCCCGACGAGTACGCCGACCTCGACGAATGGTCGATCATGGTTCGGCTCTCCCGGATCGCGCACGGCGACCCCGATTCCGAGCAGAGCAGCCACGAATTGGTCGCAGCCGTGGACCGGATCATCGCCGACCACGCGATCAGTGAACAGGCCACCGCCCTGGTACGCGGCCAACTCCATGGATGCCTGGGATGGGCGCGAGCCGAAGGCGACCACCTCCAAGTCTGCCGGACAGGCTGGACCGAGCGCCTGTCCACCGTGTGTGCAGCACGCGACGCAGGCCAACTGCACTTCGGGCTCCTCGCGCCTGAGCCGATACACCTGCAGAGCAGTCCAGGGATCGAGGTCGGCGACCGCGACCAGCGCTCGATCATCGGTGCGGCGATACCGCACGAGATCACCCGCCACTCCCACCTCGACCCGCACGCCTCGACCGAGCAGGCCGCCCAAACCCGTCCCGGCACCGAACAAGGCGCACAGCCGTGACACCCCTGCATTCCGCGCACAGCTCGGCCACACGACGCACGACCCGCCCGGGGCGCTCAGGATCCGCTGACGCACGGCGCAATTGATCAGGCACCGGCCCACCTGCGGGCTGCTGTCGACCAGCCCGGCACTCGGGCAACGGAAACCACAGCGAGATCGGGACCTCGCAGCACCGGAGAGAGGTGACCTCAGTGAGCCAAACCCAGGATCAGAATGCCGGCCTGGAAGCCTCCCGCCGTGGCCCCCGCGGAGCACGCCAACAGCTGGCATACCTGTTCGTAGCGGTCGCCCTGCGTGAGGCGGCCCGCGGAGGCGTGATGCGCAGGCAGGCGATGGCAAGCCTTACCGCGCAGGACCGCGCTGCCATGCGCACGGCGGTGGAGGGCCAGTTCCTGGTCCCACGTACAGAAGGCGGGCGTGAACAGGCTGCTGACCAGCTGCGTATTGCGTTGATGTGGCGCGACACCTCCAGCGTGGCCGCACGGCTCGTCGAGGACCTCGTTGCCGACTATCGGGTCGAGGAAGGGCTGATCATCGACGTCGAGGCGGGCACCGTCGACGTCGATCCTGCTTTCGACGCTCCCGCCCAGCAGAAGCGTCGAGCCTTGACCGTGCAGCACAACCATCACCTGGAAGCCGTCTTCACGGCGCTGACGTTGCTGCGCCGGTCGTCGGAATCACTACCGACAGGGGTGGAGTCCGCGCTGGTGGTGCCGGCTTCTCGTGCCAAGCGGGTCGCGCTCACCGCCCGGCTCCGCGAGCTCGGTGTCGGCGAGTCCGACAGTAAGACAGCGGTATTCGTTCTGGCCTACCTCAGTGGCGAGACCGCGGATCTGGACTATCTGGTCGAAGCGCCGACTCTGATCGACCCCGGCGAAGAGATCAAACCCGTGGTCGCAGACGCCCTCGCCGACCTCATACGCCAAGTGGACACTCCCGCGCTCGACCCCGACCGGTGGACGGCGCTGACCGGCCTGCTGAGCCCGGACGACCGCGAACTGGCCGATACGACACGCACCGCGACCCTCACCGGTACTCGGCTACAGCCCATCCCGCCCTGGACCGACCTCAACGTAGACCGCCGCGCGCTGTCGCGGCGGGTGCGGGAATACCGTGACCAACTACGCACCGCAGTTTCGTTCGGCGCCACGGTCGCCGCGTCCCCGCACATCGACGATCGGGACTGGGAAATGGTCCAGGGCCACGTGGCAGCGATGCTGAGCAGCCGTTCCTGGATCGAGAAGGACCTCGCTCACTCCGGGCTGCTCGGAATCGAAGACACACGACTGCGCCATGTCATGGACCTATTCGACGCCGGCGACATCCGAGCGGATCGGCTGCTGTTCGTCAGCGAACTCGCCCTTCGCGAGACCGACCTCTCCCTTCTGAACGGTCGAGCAGAACGGATCGCCACCACAGGCGCGGCCGCCATCACCAATGCCTTGGACAGCCTCACCGCACCCGAGAACCGCACGGCCGCCACGGCGCGACCTGCCACCCTGGACCAAGAATCCCTCACCTGGCAGTTGTCCGCCATCGCCAACGGTCATCCATCGAGCGCGCAGATCTCAGCGGAACTGACCGGCGAGATCAGCAAACTATTGACCGAATCCAGAGCCTCCGAAACCACAGCGACCGTAATCACCAGCGAAACGAAGGCATGGCTGCAACAAGCAGACGGTCAAGGACAGCAGATCGTCGCCTCCAGCACGGCGTGGTCGATGCGCATCACCGAGGTCTGTGCCGCCCGCGACACCGCCAGCATCCGGTTCGCCGGGCGTGAACTCGGGTCGCCGCCGGCACAAGCCTCCGCGAGCGTCGATCATCACGCGGGCTCGCTCATCGTGGCTGCTCTCCCAACGGCCACCCACCGCACCGCGCCCACCTCCATCGATGCTGACATCGACGGCAGGACATCGACAGATCCCGGTGTCGAGGCGGAGGCGCAGCTATGACCGCACCTGCAGTCGAGCAGCGCCGTCAGGTTCGGTGGCGTGATGCGCTCCCAGGCGAGACACCCTGTGTGGCAGGCGGTGTCCGGTGAGTACGGGACGAGAGACGCGGCGACGTTCGACGTCGGGTATGGGCCCGGAAATGGCGCGGCTTCTCGTGGCGTTGGCGGTGATCGGAGCCGGTCTCGGTGTGTGGGCGGCGTTGAGTATCGGCAGCCTGGTCGCGGGGCAACCCGTGAATTGGAACCCCACCGCCGCATTGCTGGAGGTCTTGTTCGGTAGCCGGTCGTGGCCGTGGCAGTCCTGGCTCGTCGCGATCCTCGAAATCGTCGTAACCGCCACTGTCGTGATCATCTGGCGGGGTCGGCGCACCGTCGGGCCGTCGGTGGACTCGGCGGCGCGCACCATGCAACGCCCGAAGGATCTGCGAGTGGCGCGGGTGGCCGACAACGCGGCCGCGGCGCCCCGCCTGCTCAAGAACGCGGGCACCGACATCCAGGCGATGAAGGGACCACTGCTCGGATACACCGTCGCAGGCAACCTCGCTCTGCACGTCCCGGCCGAACTGGGGGTGTTCATCGAGGCCGGTACCCGCACCGGCAAGACCATGGTGTGGGCCATCCCCGCCGTACTGGCAGGGTGGGGGCCGGTCGTCGCGACCTCGAACCGCCCGGACCTGTACCGGCACACCTGCGCGGCACGACGCGAACGCGGGCAGGTGTGGCTGTCGGACCCCCAAGCCGTCACCGGCCGCGTCGAGATCGGGTTCTGGGTCGACCATCTCCGCCATGTCGATTCCTTGTCCGCGGCACGGAAGTTGGCGTCGTTCTTCGTGTCGGCGTCGAAAGAGAAAGACGCGAAGATCGACGCGTACTTCGACGGCGGCGCCCAAGACCTGCTGGCGACCTACATGCTGGCCGCGGCCTGCGCGAAGGGAGACCTGCTGCACGTCGCGGACTGGCTGGGATCCGACCAGGACCAAACCCCGGCATTGATCCTGCGCCACGCCAAGAAATATCGGGCCGCCCGCCGCGTCACCGAATACCAGGCCCTCTACGCGCGCCAACGTGACGGCCTCTACGACATGGCGCGACGGTTCCTCAACGTACTGTCCGACGAGGTGTACGCCTGCATGGTCATCCCACCCAGGCGACGCACCATCAGCGCCTACGAGTCCGGCGAAAAGGTCGTGGTCAAGGCAACCCTGCAACACGAGACCATGCACGACCTGCCTGAGTTCGATCCCCGAGCCTTCGTCACCTCTACCGACACCCTGTATGCGTTGAGCATGGCCGGACCCGACTCGGCCGCACCCTTGACCGCCGCGCTGGTAGGGCAACTGTTGGAAGCATCGCTGGCCGTGGCGAGAGCCCGCCCGGACGGGAGGCTGACGGTCCCGATGCTGGCCGTACTCGACGAGGCCGCCAACTGCTGCCCGATCGCCGCACTGCCCAACTACTACACCTACGCAGGCGGACACGGCGTCATCCTGATGACATTCCTGCAAGTACTCGAACAAGGCGAAGACCTGTGGGGCGCCAACGGATTGAAAACCATTCGCGCCCAAGCCATCGAGGTCTACGGCGGCGGCATCGGCGAAACCGAATTCCTACAGCAATGGTCACGCATCGCCGACGAACACGACGTCGCCGACCACTCCTACAGCATCGGCCCGGGCGGCCGTAACCGCACCGTGAACTGGCGCGCCGAACCGAACCTGTCCGTCGCAGACCTCGCCGCCCTACCCAAATCCCGCGCCGTGGTGCGCCTACCAGGACACAAACCGATCCTGATCCGCAAGGTCACCTGGTCCGAAACCGAATACGCCGACCACGTCCGGGCCTCCCTCGCCGAATTCGACGACAACGACGACCCGTCAGAAACCCTGGCGGTCAAAGGATTCACACTATGAACGCACCCGCATCAGCACCGCAACAGGGCACCGAGGCACCGAAGTACGCCGACTTCGTCACCTTCGCCGAGAACTGGCTGCTGCCCGTCGTGACCGTGCGGCTGGCCGAGAACCGCCGCGAGAACACCTTCACCTGGTGCACCCAATGGTGGCGACACCGCGCGGTCACGGTCCGCGTCGCGCACCTACACCGAGCGTTCGAAGCCGCCCGGATCCGCAAGGACGGCGCCGCAGTCAACTCCTACCTGCTCCACCACGTCGATGCCCACTTCCGACGAATCCTCGACGCCGCCAACGGGCCCCTGCACGCCTGCACCCGCGCCCAGCACGTCGCGTTGGCGTCACTACCATTCGATCCCGTTCCACTCGGATGGTTCGGCCCCGAAATCAGCAGGACAAAACCCCGCGCCACCGAAGCCGAAAACGCAGACACGCCGCCCCCTCCGCCGATGCGGTTCCCTGTCTTCTTCGACTTCGTCGAACAATGGCTGCTGCCCGTGATCTCGGTGCGACTGGTCGGCAAGAACCGCGAACAGACCTACACCTGGTGTCGCCAATGGTGGCGCCACCGCGGCGTCGCAATGCGCTTCGCCGCCCTACACACCGTCTTCGAAGCCTCACGCCTGAGCGAAGACGGATTGGCGATGAGCAGCCTGTTCACCTCCCACATCGACCCACAGATGCAGCACATCCTCGACGCCGCCAACGGACCCCTGCACCGCTGCACCACCGAGACCCACGTCGAACTGAACGGTTTGCCCCACGCCGTGATCCCTCCGGCTTGGTTCGGGCTCCCCGACACCGAAACACCGGTCGAGGACCTGGGTTTCGGCCCCGACTTCCGCGCCATGAACCCGCGACTGCGCCGCACCTGAACAAGTATCGAGACAGTCCCATGCTGAGTTCACCGGTGTCGGGCGGTGCGGCGTAGCACGCGCCGGGTTGTCGGTTGAGGAGCGAAGGAAAGTTACGCGGTCCCTACCTCATCGACTGGGCGGGGGCGTGAACCCTTCGGGCCACCGAGTGTCGTTGTCGTACATCGTGCCGGTGAGGTTCGCGTCGGTGAGGTTCGCGTCGGTCATATTCGTATAACGCAGGTCGACGCCGGCGAGGTTCGCGCCGGTGAGCTTCGTGTTGATGAGGGTCGCGCCGGTGAGGGTCGCGCCCGTGAGGTCGGCGCCGATGAGGTGAGCGTAGGTCATATCCGCGTAGCGCAGGTCGACGCCGGTGAGGTTCGCGTCGGTGAGCCTCGCGTTGGTGAGATCTGCGTGAATCAGGTTGGCGCCGATGAGGGATGCACGGTGGAGGAACGCGACGGCCAGGTGCGCGTTGTCGAGATCCGCGCCGGACAAGCAGGTCCTGCGCAGGTCCAGCGGTACCAGCGTTCGGTCGACGGTGTCGTGGACGACTTCGCGACGGCCGATAACCGTCAGCGCGGTTTGGATGTCGGCCGGTGGTTCGTCAGCCGGTGATTGGGGGGTTCCGCACGCGGATGCGGTGGTTTGGGTGCGCAGGAACGCCGCAAGTACCGCGAACACCGTCGGATGGTCGGCGGGTGAGTCCTTGGCGAGCCGTTCGAACAGGTAGATGCCCGAGATCCGGACACTGATCTTGTCCGAGGCCAACTGATCGGCGGCCAGCCGGAACCGGTCGGTGACCGCGGTCTGTTGAGCCAGACTGATCTGGCTGTTGGTCGCTCGTAGCGACTGCCCGGTGAACCACAGAGCACCGATCGCCGCGCCCGACGCCCCGAGTGTGCCCACAATCGTCGCCAGTGCCGCGACCTTCACCCACCCCGGCCAGTGCAGTAGTCGCCCGAACCGCCCAGTCGCTGCGGGGGGATCCGACACCGGTGGGGGTTGTGGCCGGTCGGGCGGAGCCGGTGGCCTCATCGAACGGCCACGGCGCCGCGCTGGACTGGTCGGCCGCCTGGGCGGCACGCCTCCCGTCGTCATCGTGATCTCCTCAGCCGCATCAACCGTAACTGTCTGACGAGCACCGACTGAATAATGGCAGTCCTGGTCCTACTATGCGACGAAACGAAGCGGTTTCCAGTTAGCGACGCGGCCGACGCTACCGACAGCGCCCCTATCGCGACCGACGCAGCTGGACCGGCCACTTGTGGCATGTCCGGTAAATGGGACCACCTGATGGTCTGGTCCCTTTATCGAGGACCGGTCACCTGCGTGACGAGCAGACCAGCGTTATCGTGGACTGCTCGTCGCCGAGGGCCTCGGCGTAGGCCAACCGTGAGTGGTCATTCGAGTGCGATGTGCAGGTAGGTGCATCCGAACGGACGGATTTCCGAACTCGGCTGTGACTCGTGGGGAAAGGGGGTGGTGTTCCCGCGAGTCTGCGCCCGGGGATCGTTCACCGCGTCAAGTTCAGCTAGTTCACCGGGTCGATGAACGCGACGTTGGTGAGGCCCACGCGAACCAGTTCCAAGTTGGTGTGGGCCTGCCCGCCGCCGAACTCCGCAAGTTCCACGATCAGTGTGTTGCGAAGGTCGTCGTCGCTCATTTTCCCGATGGCGGCATCATCGCGGATACCCGCCTGGCGGATGAACACAAGTACGGCACCGGCACCGGCGAGGTCGTCGTCATTGAGCGACTGGTAGTGACTCACGGACTGATCGGTTCGGTTGGTCAGCTCGGTGATGAGCGTGTTCCGCTGGTCTTCGCGCTTCATGGTGTTCAGCTGCCGGTAGGTCCGGAACCGTCCGATTTGCAGGGCACCGCGAATATAGGTTTTCCGTTTCCCCAACCCCACGAGTACCAGTTCCGAATTCGTCAGACCCTGAAGTTGCGGGACGGAGACACCTGTCTGTAAGTTCACCTCGACAATCAGTGTGTTGCGAAGATCGTCATCGCTCATGCTCTCGATTTCCAGGTCCGTGCGGATACCCGCTTGACGGATGAACACAAGTACGGCACCGGCACCGGCGAGGTCGTCGTCATTGAGCGACTGGTAGTGGCTCACGGACTGATTGGTTCGGTTGGTCAGCTCGGTGATGAGCGTGTTCCGCTGATCATCGAACCTCATCTGCTTCAGACTGCGAAATGTCCGGAACCCGCCAATCTGCAATACGCCGCAGAGTGGAGGCGTCGGAGGGATGTTCTGATTGGGAAAAAATACATCCATGGGGGTAACCTCGTTTCTTTCTGATACCAATAGACCGCTATGGTCGGGAGTAAGTGATGTCGCTGATTCGGCGCCATGCCGATACGGCGACCAAGAATCCGGCGATTTTGGGGCCTTTGGCGAAGATGCCCGCGTGTTCGCGCACCTTGCTTTCTGCCCAGACCCCGACGAACTTCTCACTGGTGCCCGAGACTCCGGCGTTGTCTTGGCTGTCGCCTTTGACGCCGTTCCAGGTCGTGCTTTTGCCGTGGACGCCGACTGCGGTGCTGCTGGTGCCGGTGATGCCGTCTTCGTTGTCGGAGTTGCCGAATGAATGTCCCATGTCTTCCTCGCCTGGCATCCAACGATGTTTGCTTCAACTGTCTCGAGCGGTCGTTCCTAGACAGTTTCGGACCGACGCGGACGGGCCGTGCGAGTATGTCGACACTCGAAATCGGAGGCCGCCACCACGACACCTACTCGATGCGCGACGACGACCGTTTCTTCCTGGTCATGGATGGGTGGGCGTCTACTCGCTGTGGAGGCCGAGCAGCGCGGCGAACTCGTGGCGGCCGGCGACACCGAGTTTCCTGCTGACCCGGTAGAGATGCCCTTCGACGGTGCGCGGTGACAGCGTCAACCGCGCGGCGATCTCCCGGTTGGTCAGGCCCTGGGCCGCCAGGGTGATTATCTCGCGTTCACGCTGCGAGAGCGGTAGCGGATTGGCCACCAACAACAGTGCCGGGCTGCGTGCGCCGCCGCACGCGGCGGCCAGCCGCAGAGCCCGCGCCGCGGCGAGGTTCGCCGAACCACGCCGGCCGTGGCGAGTAAACGAGTCCGCGGCATGCGAGGCGGCATCCGCGGCGCAGAGTCGGTCTCCCATGTCTTCGAATGCTGCCGCAGCGGCGTTCAGCGCGGCAGCGTCATCAGCGGCCAGGGCTGCGGCGTGTGCGGCTGCGGCACGGGCTCTGGGGCCCCGCACATGGGTGGCCAACTCGGCCAGTTCCGCTGCGACGGTCCGGTCCCCGAACCGGGCGGCGGTGTGTAACGCGATGACCGTGTGCATGTGCTGGCCCAGCCGCCGCGCGATCGCAGCGGCACAGTGTGCGCAGGCGATGGCCGCGCTGACATTGCCCTCGGCTGCGGCAACCCAGGCGTCGGCGAGGTGTTCGAACGGTTCATGGAACGCAGTGGTGGGATTGGGGTGACGCCGGGTTCGGGCTTGGCTGACGTGCGCAGCGTCCAGATTGCCGAGGATTGCCATGCACGGCGTCAAGGCTGTCAAGGCACCGCGGTACGCGCCACCGCCGGAACGGCCCAGCGGTGCCAATCGTCGGCACTCCTGCTCCAATTCACGCTGGGCGGTCTCGAGGTCCCCGCACGCGAGCCGAGTGATGCCTACCAGGTATCCACCCTGCGCATAGGGCGAGTCCGCGACCGACTCCCGATACTGCACGGCCGCTGCGGCGGCGCGATCGAGGTAACCGGCCCAGACGAGACCACTGACATACGTGACGGTCAACGGCGCCCGGAAGTTCGCGAACTCGGCGACTCGTTCGCTGGCGATCGTTCCTCGGGTCATGTGGTCGGCCAGCTCGTCCCGGCCGGTGGTCGCCGCCCACATGACCATGGCCACCGACGCCAGTAGTATCGCCGCGTCGTCGGCGGTGGGTGAGGCCAGGATCTCGGTTGCGACGTCCCGTCCCGCCTCCTGTGCGCCGCTCGAGGTGTCGATCATCGCGTGCAGGGCACGCAGAGTGTCGCGCGGGCCCGGCGCCGAGACCCGGGCGGTTTCCTGGTCCAGGATCGCGCGGGCCCGGTCGGGGTAACCGAGCATGTAGGCCAGATTCGTCGCTCGTGTCACGGTGGCCCGCACGAACTGGTCGTCGTCAACGGCGAGTTCGGTCAACATGGCGAGCTCGGTGTCGGTATTCTCGGGCCGGCCCGACCACAGCGCCGCAAAGGCCACGATCGCTTGCGCGGGGAATCCACCGCCGTCGGCGGTGGCCGCGCGGCCGAGGCGTTCGGCGAGCCGGAAATCGGACAACGCCAGCGCCCGTTCACCGACCTGCACGAACAGTGCCACGTCGGCGGCGAGATCGGACTCGAGAAGCAGGATCGCGCGGCGCTCCGGTGCGTCGATGTGCCAGGAACCCTTGTCCGCCAACGCCGTCGCGATCTCGCCTCGCAATCGTCGTGCACGTAATACGCCCATCCCGGCGCGGCGGACCTCTCCGAACAGCGGGTGAGCCAGCCGCACGTTGCACGGGATTTGGCCGGACTCGATCGTCACGACCGCGCAGTCCTCGGCTTGTTCCACCGCGCCGGGCTCGACCGCGTCGTCGACCAGTCCGACCGGAAGTGGCTCACTCAATGCCAGCACATCGATCACCGCGCGCACCTGCTGCGGAAGCGTCAGGATCCGGGAATTGACCATGTCGGTCAGCAAAGGTGGCACTTCGACCACCTCAGCAGACCGCCACACACCCGCGTCCCAGCGAAGTGAGCCCGGGACGACGAGTTGACGCAGAAACAGCGCATTGCCTCGACTGAGCTGCCACAACCGCCGCATCGTGGCAGCCTCCACATGACCACCGAGCGCGGCCGCCACCAGAACCTCGGTTTCGCGTCGCGACAACGGCTGGATCTCGAGCCGTTCGAGATGCTCTTCCTTCCAAACCGCCGCGATCGCGTCCGGAACCCGCTCACCGGTGCGCACCGTCACCACCACCGTCGCACGTTCCTGCAGCACGAGATGATTCACCACCAGCGCCGACAGATCGTCGAGCAAATGCGCGTCGTCGACAGCGACTACGACCCGGCCGGGCTCACCCACGATCCGATCCACGACCCGGCGCACCAACGTGCGCGGATCACCGGTCTCGGGGACGAACTGCGCGAACGTGCCCAGCGGCACCGCTCGCGCGCATTCGGTCGCGGTGACCCACCACACCCGTGCGCCTCGACGCCTCTGTAACTCGCCCGCTTCGCGCGCAAGACGAGTTTTTCCTACCCCCGCGGCGCCTGCGAGCACGACCCCACCGGACCTGTCACGCCGCTGCATCGCCGCGTCGATGACCGCCAGCTCCTCCGCGCGGCCTATCAGCGGCCACTCGTGCCTCACAGTCACAGATGCTACAAACCCCGTCTCGGTCCTGTGCGGAAACAGCCTGCGCGCTCAGGCATTGCGGCCAATACCTCGATGCGCGCTCACGAGGTCCGCAACGTCGGCAACCGCACGAGAATGACCCGACCCACCGCGCGCCACAGCACCGCTAAACCGTGTCCACACCGGGCCCGGTCTCGTCGCCGGCCGGTTCGGCCGACAAGTCGATCAGGGCGGCGAGTTTCGTCTCGGCCAACCGAAGTACGCCTTCCAGCGACTCGGGCTCGACCCCGACATACTCGCAAATCAGCGCGGAGTCCATCCCGCCCTCACGCAGACGCAACGCCAGCGAGTAAGGCAATGGCAACAGACGCATGGCCTGCTCGCGGTCGCTCAGCTCATCGGACACATCCCGATTGTGTGTCGGGTCGCAGTTCGTTCGATCGAGTAGTTCGCTACCCCACCGCGCTGCGGTCCTGGGTCCACTGGTTCGTTCTCCGAATGGGTGGATCTGTCCGAGGCACGGTACTTCGGTGCGAACCTTACCCCTTCGGTGTCACAGGTCGATCCCGTAGTCGATGGTTGGATCGGGTTGTTGCCGTGGGGTCGGATCAGTGTCGAGGGCTGGTTGGTCGGTGCGCACGGTCGGCCGGGTCGGGACGTCTCGAATGTCGAGGTCTCGGCGTCGGTCTTGTTCTGTGTGCAGGAGGGTGAGCTGTTCTGTGAGGGCGCTGAGGTCTGTCGCGGGTTGGACCGTGCGGGACTGAGGCGCCGGAACAGCGTCCGGGCGGATGCTGGGTTTGGCCAGGATCGCGTCCCACTGGTCGGCGGGTCCGGCGAAGAATTCGGCGTGGCGGCGGGCGCCGTGTTGTTCGCCGCGTGCACGGTCGAGTTCGACGAGTAGTGCCTGTTTGGTGGTGCGTAGCGCCGTCAGCGTGGCATCGATGTCTTTCTGCTGTTTGCGTCGTGCGCCGACTCGCTCGGTTCGTGCGGCAGCCATTTGTCCTGATACGTCTCGGACTCGCGCCGTAATGGCGTCGACTTCGGCGGTGGTGGCGCGGGCGTGGTTGATGGCGTCGATCGCGGCGATGTCGTTATTGCGCTGCTCTTGTGTCGGCGGCTGCGAGGGCGCGGAGACAGCGGCGTCGATCGCGCGGAGCGAGGCGATGTGCTGTGTCAGTTCGATGATCTCGCGGGCCAGTTCGGCATCGGTGAGCTGCTGCGGTGTCGGCTCCACGGGGGATGCCGGTTCGTCGGCGACGGCGGGATGGGAGTCGGCCTCGGCTCTCGCGGACAGGTCGTGGTCTTCTACCCATTGTCTGATGATCAATCGGGCACTGAGTGGCGCTCGGTGGAAGTCTCTGCGCAGGAGAGCGATCGCGGCTGCGGGTGTACGGGTTTCGGTGATGAAAGCGCAGCGGGCTTCGAGGTAGTGCGCGGGGTCGTGCGGTGGGATGCCTGGCTCGCCTTGTTCGCGGCAGTCCGAGCACAGTCCGTCGGGGTGATCCATGCGCCGCGTGTTCGGATTGAAGCGGGCTCGGTCCTGCACCGGCAGATCGAGTTCACAAGCCACGCACGGAAAGTTGCGGGCACTCGTGTCGGTGTAGTCGGGGCCTTCGCCGCTGCCATATACCGGATCGCGGTGGGTACGTTCGTCGCCCGCAGGATGGATGACGTCGTCGAGAACGAAGGTGCGGTCTATACCTGCGGGGCGGATGGTGTCATCGTGGTCGGTTCCGAGTATCTGGCGGTGCCGGTCGGTGGCGGCTCGTCCGCGTTGCCGTTGTTCGTCGCGGTCGCGGATCTGGGTGCGGTCGCGGCGTCGCTGGTTGTCGCGGGGCGGTTCCCACCGCGGGCCTTGTTCACGTCGGTATAGGCCGGGGTCGGTGTCGGGAATGCAGGCCACGATGATCGGTTTCAGGCTGTCATCGACAGTGGCGGCGTGTAGGAGCCGTGCCTTTGCGACAGGAAAGGCGTACTGGCGCAGGGTTTTGGCGACGCGGCGGATGATGCTGCGGTCGGACTCGGTCAGCGGTAGCGCCGTCAACAGTTCATAGGCTTGGTCGGGATTGCCAGCGGCGAATCGGGTGGCGACCTCTCGGATCTGCGCGGCGATCGCGGCGTATTCGTTGTTCTGGCCGGTGTCTCGGGTGTCGGGCTCGTCGTCTGTTGCGGTGGGATCGGTGTCGGAATCCCCGGTGGCGTTCGTGGGCTCGGCCATGGTGTGCTCCGCTGCGGTGGTGAGGAATTCGGCGACGTCTTCGGGGACCGGGTCCTCTTCCGGTTCGAACGCGGGATCCGGCGGTGGTTCGTCGGAGTCGTCGGGGGAGTAGGTGGGGCGATGGTGTGCGATGGCGTCAATCCGCCAAGCCAACGCGGTGGCGAGTTGATCGGGGCGGAGCCGGTCGCGGTCGGATCCGCGGCCGTCGAGTAGCAGGTCACCGGCCAGGGTGAGAAGTTCCAGCGCCGTCCATGGACGCTGCTCGGTGTCGTGTCCATCGTCGGCAGCCGTGGTGGTGAGGGCGTGTTCGACGGCGGCGACGACCGAGGTCCAGGCGGGGTCGGCGAGGATCCTGGCGGCTGTCTCCTCGCCGAGGGCGGCGACGACATCGGGGGTCCACGGCGGCCGTAGTCCACCGTCGGGACCGCTGGTGCTGGAAAGGGCACCGGGGTCGAGGTCCAGGCGCGACCACAGTGCGGCGGCGGGCATGTCGTCGGGCAGCGGTCGTCGGCCGGCGGCTTCGGTGAGCAGGGCAGTGACGTCGATTCCGGCGCGGTGGGCGGTGTCGAGCCGCTCGGCAAGGATCGGCCAGAACGGGTCATCGGTGATTCGCTCGTCGAGTTCCTTCACCACAGCCGCCCAGTGTGTGGCCGCGAGGTTGGCGTCACCGATGGCTTCGTTGGCGAGCAGCGCGAGCCGATGGTGGTAGCGATGTTCGGCCACGGTGTGACGGGCGGGCCCGGCCGGGCGCAGGTCCTGGGACGCTACCCGGGTGGCGGCACGCCACACCAGCAGATCGGCGAGGAGCTCAGGGGCAGAGCCGACCAACGGTCGTGCCCACACCGGCGCAGTGGAGACTGTGAAACCCGCTGCGGTATCGCGGAGTTTATGGGCGAGGTCGGTGACGATGCGGGCGTGCGCGGCCAGGTAGTCGCCGAACTCGGGATGTTCGGCGAGTCCGGCGGGGATCCCTGGGAGCCACGGCAGTGGGCCAGGGGTGCTGGAATGGTGGCCGGTGGTGTCCAATCGCCAGTCCAGCACTGCGGCGATGTTGTGCGCGGTGGACAGTTCACGCCCTGTGGCGGCCGCGCGTAGCGCGGAGATGGGGTTACGTCCGGACAGGGCGAGGGTGGCGAGGTTTTGGCGCAGTACCGGCCATCCCGCACCGGAGGTCAACGTCGGCAGCAGGGCTTCTGCGTCGGCATCCAACCGGGCCATCGCGTCGGGTCCCAGCGCCTGCACGGTCGCTACCCCGAGCGACTCGAGGTAGACATCGACGGCGCGTCCCATGCGTTGCAGGGGGTCGAGAGCTTCGCGGAGTTCGGTGTGCGCGGATGCGGTCGTTTCGGTGCGGCCAAGGATCGCGACGAGGATGTCGGTGGCGGTGCGCGGTAGCACGGCGCGTTCGGTCCAGAACGATTCCTCGGGAGTGCCGTCCAGGGCGGTGGTGACGTACAGGTGATTGGCGAGGCGCCCGCGGGTGAGGGCGACGTAGAGCTGGTAGCGGTTCTCTGTTCCGGTGAGCACGGTGTGGCTGGTATCGACGGTGACGCCTTGGACGGAGCCGATGGTGGCCGCGTAACCGAGTCGGGTGTGGGCGACGACGTAGTCGGCGGGCAGGTACACCGATTCACCGTGCCGTCGGCGCGGGAGTTGCCGGACCGCGGTGATCGAGCCGTCGGGATGGACCGCGGTGACCGTCCACTGGTAGCCGTTGCGCACGAAATCGTCCTCACCGACCGGCAAGCGCCGGTCGTTGAGCGTGGTACGGATCGTGTCACCGACCGAAGCGCGTTGATCGTTGGCCAGTTCGACCTCGGGCCCCGGGTTCTCGAGACCGGAGAGCCGGTAGTCACGGGCGAGGGTATTGAGCTCGTCGACCACGACGTGGGTGGCGGCCAGCATGATGCTCTCACGCCCGCCGGTGTGGTCGGCGATCCAAGCGTGGAAGGCCCCGTCGACAACCGAGGCGGGACTGCCGACATGGATCCGATCGCGATCCAGGTAGAAACCCAACCCGGCCGGATCGCCCTCACGCACGGCGAGACTGGCGGTGGCCTCGGCCTTTTCGTTGAAGCGCACGACGTGGGTCAGAGTCAACGCGTCGAGGCCGGCGACGTGGATCATGTCGCGTGCCGCGCCGCCCGCGTCGATGGCTTGCAGTTGCCACTGGTCGCCCAGCAGGCGCACGGTGGCACCGCGATCGAGCAGGAAGATCAGGATCCGTAAACGGGATAGGTCGGGGATCTGGACGTGTTCGTCGATGATGACCAGGGTGGTGTCGTCGATGTCGAGGATCCATTGCGGCAACGGGGGTGGGGGTGCGTCGGAGTCGAAGATCACCGACTCGAGGGTGGGTGTGTGGCTGTCGATCACGTGCAGGAGTTTGTCGACGGTGTTGACCGGCGCGGAGATCTCCGCGCTCAACTCCCCGGCCGCTTTCGCCGTCGGCGCCAGCCCGCACACCCTGCCACCGGACGCGAGCCATGCGCTCGCCAGAACCATCATCGCGGTCGTTTTGCCGGTTCCGGCGGGGGCATCGGTGATCTGGATACCGCGACCCGAGGTCGCGAACGCCCGCACGACGGCTTCTTGCCCCTCGTTGAGCTGACGGTCACGGTGATCGGGATGGAGGTTGTAGGCCGCGATCGCCGCCTCGACGACCGGTGTCGGCACCGCTCGGCCGCGGGATTCGGTGATCATCGAGATCAGTTGCGCCTCGGTGGAAAGTGTCTCCACCGAGGTGTAGAGCTGACTACCGGCGGTGGTGAACACGCTCATCCCGTTCGCGCGACGCAACGCCTGCGGCGGTGTACGCAGCGCCGGTTCGGCGCGCCGGTCCGGGTCACCGCGGGCGACAGACCTGGTCGGCGCGAGTGCTTCGGCGACGAGCGCGTCGACGACCCGTGCCCAGTCCGGCGGTGGGACCCGGCCACGGATGACACGTTCGGCTTCGCTGCGCACATGGGTCGCCTGCCACACCGATCGTTCACCGGCGATCGTGGCGAGCACCTGATCGGCTTGCGCGGTGATCCAACGTTCGTCGATGTGCGGGCGTGACACTCGAATCGGTTCCAGGACTCGAGTAACCATCGCCGTGACCGCCTCGAGGCTTCCCAAGACCTCGATGGCCTGTTCGAGCCAGGTGGCGCGCTGCTCGGCCAGTGAGCGGGGAGCGTGTTTGCGCGGGCGGGTCTCCAAGGTCGCCCGCTGCATCAGCCCGTACATTTCTCGGGTGGTCGGATCGCGGCCGAGTTCGCGTTGGAACCGCACGGTCAGTTCCCCCAAACGCGCGGTAATGCGCGCGTCACGGCGGGAGAAGTATTCGATCAACGCCAGGTCCAGGCCGATGATCTCGCGGATCGGGCGTTTGCTCGGGTCGGTGCCCGGCCGGGGCGCGAATCCGAGGCCGAGCTTCGTCTCGAGGTGATGTTCGAGGCGGGTGTTGTAGATCTCGCTGGCGGTGACAACGGACTTGTAGAACATCGTCCCGTCCAGGGTGCGCCACTGACCGTCCTCGATGGCGCGCACCCGGTTGGCGACGACGATGTGGGTGTGGAAATCGGGGTCGCCGCTGCGGGAGTCGCGGTGTTCGAAACTGGTGGCGATCAGCCCCTCGGCATCGACCTGACGCACCCCGTGCCGCCCGAGCCGGGTGTAGGTGGCGTTGGCTTCGAGGTAGTCGATCGCGTCCTGGACCGCCGCACGCTGCGCCTGTTCGATCACCTCCGAAACCTGGCGTGGTGCTAGCGCCCACAGCACCGACACACTTTTGGGCGGGGAGAAACACCATCCGTACCCGGCGACAGCGGTCGTGCGCTGGCGGCTGTTGCGTGCCACCCACCCCGACAGTTCGCGTTCGTTGAACGGGTCCCGTCCCAGTTCGTATCGGAACATGCCACGTGCGACCGCGGTGCGGATCCGCGCTCGGACTTCCTCAGGCAAAGGGTCGGTGGCCGCGAGGCCGTGGGCGGTGTTGTACTCGGAGAACGCACGCGCACACTGCTGACGAAACGGGTTGTCGGCGTTGTGGACCTGGAACGGGCGACCGAGCCGGGATGCTTTGGCCGCAGCGCGTTCCGCGTTTGCGCGGGTGGCGCCGAGCGCGACCTCGAGGGCGACGATCTCGCCGGTGATCGCCGCGGCCTGGGGATGCATTCCCAATCCGAACAGCGCGTGCATCTGTTCTTCGGTGACGATGTCGCCGGCGTTCACACGGGAGGCATCGACTTCACGGACCGGGTACCGATCGCGGTCCGGATCGAGCGGCGGGGCAGGGTGCTTCTTGACCTCGTTGTCGGTTGCTGGGGCTTCGGGTTGCTGTTCGGGATCGACGCTGCGGTCTCGATAGGTGACAGTGAGTCCGGGCAGCCCTGAGCCGAGCCATGTTCCAGGTGTTTCACCGCGTGCGGAGTAGTAGTCGGCCAGCGCCGAGTGCCCCCGCTCGGAGGAATCGTGGGCTGCGACTTGCCGGGTGAAGTACTCATAGCCATCGCCTGCGGTGACCTTGTGCAGGGTCGCCGTCACCACTCCATCTGACAACCCGAACATGCTCGGCGCCAGCGAACTTACCGATGCAGCTTGTACAGATGCGCGCCAGCATCAGTAGTTTGTCATCGTTTCGTTATCCCGGGTGCAAGAGGTCTGCACGTAACCAGAGGAAAAACGAAAGGCGGCGCGATGATGAGGCGGCACGTGTCCGTTACAGTTTTAGTTGGCGAAGTCCAGATGTAGTTGGCGAGTGAGTGGCGAAGTCCAGGTTTTGTTGGCGAGCAGAGTACGCGAAGTGATCGGCTGACCGGTACAGGAGTCGGTGCGATTTTCGGTCCACCGCGTCGCTTCGCTTCGCCGACCGGAGGTCGGCGGTGTTCGGAGGTTCGTGGGCGAGCTGGGTGGTACGCGTTGCGCTGTGCTGCTGGGTGGTTGAGAATCACAGCCCGTGACGTCGGCGGGGCTGAACGTGGTTGAAGGGGGCGCGCGATACGCGCTGTCGGTGTTCGAGTTGTCCTACTCGGCCGATGCGGTCGGCGAGGTGCGGGTTCCGTTGGCGGAGGCGTGGTCGCTGCGGTTGGAATCGCTGCGGCCGGTGCGTCGGTTCCGTTCTTATCGGGGCCAGAGGCATTTATCTGGTCAGTGGTGGTCGGCAACGACGGGGCGGCACGTGGGGTTCGAGTCCTGGCTGGAACGTGACCAGCTGGTGGCGCTGGACTTCGACCCGGCGGTGGTGGGTATTGCCTCGCAACCGTTCTGGCTGTTCTGGTCGGCCGAGGAACCGGCTCCTCGGCCGCGGTCACACGCCCCGGACTATTTTGTCCGCAAGGTCGACGGGACCGGGGTGGTGATCGACTGTCGACCGGTGGATCGGCGCGGGCCGCGTGACTTGGCGGCGTTCGAATCGACTCGCCGTGCTTGCGAGCTCGTCGGGTGGGAGTATCGGCTGTTGGGTGCCCCGGACCCGATCGTCACCGCGAACCTTCGATGGCTGAGCGGGTATCGGCATCCTCGTCATCGGATCTCCGAGATCGCCGAGCGACTTCGTGCTGCGTTCGCTGATCCGCTGACACTGATGGACGGCGCGACGGCGGTGGGGGATCGCATCGCGGTGTTGCCGGTGCTCTTTCATCTGATCTGGCAACACGAACTGAACGCAGACCTTTCCCTGCCGCTGCGCGGGGAGACGATCGTGACGGCGATGCGATGATGGCCCAGAGGGATTCGGTGCTCCGGGTCGGTGACTGGATAGTGTTCGACAACACCGAGCATCAAGTAGTCGCTGTGAGCGGGACCTCGGTCCGGCTGCGGGCCGGTGACGGCGTCGAGACCGTCGTGCTCGCCGCCTATCTGATGGGTTCGGCGGACTTCGAAGTCGTCGGATCCGAACCGCGGCAGCCGATGACACCATTCGGGATCCTGGACTCGCTACCCGAATCGGCCCTGGCTACGGCCCGTGAGTGGGAACAACACATCATCGAGATCACCACCGGCGTCGCGCCGGACGGGGCTCGCCGCGCGACCTACGATCCGCTGACGCGGACACAGCATGAGCGGGACACGGCAAAGGCGGCCGAGCTGACCGACGCGGGTCGGCGGGTCGGTGTCCGGACACTCCAGCGGCTGCGCGCCAACTATGCAGAGCAAGGACTCTGGGGACTGGTCGACCAACGGGTGCTGCGCGAGTCGACGGCGGTCGGTCGGGTCGATGAGCGAGTCGTCACTGCGGTCCGCCGAGAGTTGGACGCGCAGACCGGTGCTTCGACAGGCACGCGGTCGCGGGTGATCCGGCGGGTGAGCAAGGCTCTGGAGGAAGAGCACGGTCCAGACGTGGTCCCGTTGCCGGGCCGCAGCACCTTCTATGCGTTGATCGAGGCGTTATCGACGGGGCGGCACAGCTTCGCCTCGGCGGTGACGCGGCGGCAGGCAGCGAATCGTCCGGCGCGGCCGTTTACTCCGACGTTGGCGGCTCGGCCTGGTGAGCAGATCCAGATCGATTCGACACCGCTGGATGTGATGGTGGTGTTGGAGCCCGGGGTCCTCTCGCGCGCGGACCTGACGATCGCGGTCGACGTCGCGACCCGCACGATCTGCGCGGCGGTGCTGCGACCGGTCGGAACGAAGGCGGTCGATGCGGCGCTGCTGCTGGCGCGGATGCTGGTTCCCGAGCCGATGCGACCGGGATGGTCGGCGACGTTGGCGATGTCGGCGTCACGGCTGCCCCACGATCGGCTGATGTCGGTCGATGAGCGGATGGCGCGCGCGGCAGCCAAGCCGGTGATCGTGGCGGACACGATCACGATCGACGGCGGGAACGTCTTCATCTCCGAGACTTTCACCCGGGCCTGCGAACGCTTGGGCATCTCGATCCAGCGCGCACGCAAACGCACCCCGACCGACAAGGCGATCGTCGAAGCGACGTTCGGATCGATCAACACTCTGTGGTGTCAGCACCTGCCCGGTTATACCGGCGCCAACACCAGCCGCCGCGGGGAACGCGTCGACGAGCAGGCGGTCTGGACGATCCCGGAGTTGCAGGAATTGCTGGACGAATGGGTGATCGCGGGCTGGCAGCCGCGCCCGCACGACAGCCTGCGGGATCCGGACTTCCCGCGCAGAGCGTTGTCGCCCAACGACGCCTATGCGGCGATGGTCGCGGCGGCGGGCTATCTGCCGGTGATGCTGACCGGGCTCGATTACCTCGAGTTGCTGCCGGTGACCTGGCGGGCGATCAACGACTACGGCATCCGCCTCGACTACCGCACCTACGACGCGAAAGCGCTGGAGCCACACCGACGTCAGCCCTCGGGCAACGCCGCGAAGAGGGATCTCTGGGAGGTGCACTACGACCCCTACGATCTGTCGCAGGTGTTCGTCCGCACCCCCAACGGCTGGGTCACCGCCGAGTGGACGCACAAGCCGATGGTGAGTGCACCGTTCGCTGACTTCACCTGGCGCGAAGCTCGCCGACTGCTCGCCCAACGCGGCGTCGACGACACCGACGAGACCAACATCGCTCGCGCCCTCGATGATCTGCTGACCCGCAGCGAGAACGGACCGGTTCGGCCGAACGAGCGCGCCGGCCGCAGAGCCGCTGCCCGCGGCAGGGTCGCTGCCGCGACACATCGCCCACCGACATCCGATGCTGAACCGGTCGAACCGACCTCGATCGAATCTGTTGAGGCGACGGTGATCCCGTTCGGGATTTTCGACGCCGCCACTGAAGCCGAGAAGTGGAGATGACGAGCAGAACCCGCAAACCGGTCCGCCGACGCGAGTCCGCCTACACCCCGGCGTCGTCCGCGAAGACCATCACTGCGATCCCGCCTGACAGCCCGTTGACGACCAAGGAAGGATGGGGCCGTTTCGTCGGGCACACCCCCGCGCCGCCACCGTTGCTCACTGCCGCGCAACTGCTGGGCATGACACCGCAGGATCGCGCCGCACACGAGGACCGATTGTTGGACTACCACGCGGATCTCCCGTTGGTGAACACTCCGACGATCCAGGAAGTGATCTCGGCGGGACGGCTGCTGGTCCAACTCAACCGCCGTCAGATCTCGGCCCGACGCGGGATGGTGATCAGCGGCATGTCGGGAACCGGCAAGACCACCGCGCTCACTCAACTCGGACGCGCACACGAAATCGCGGTCCGCCGACGCTATCCCGGCCAAGGTGAGCGGTTGCCGATCATCTACGTCACCGTTCCACCGGCGGCCACACCGCGGATGCTGGCCGTCGAGTTCGCGCGCTTCCTCGGCCTGGACTTCCCGACCCGCGCCAACGTCACCGACATCACCGATGCCGTCTGCTCGGTCGCCGCGCACACTCACGTCGACCTGGTCCTGGTCGACGAGATCCACAACATCTCCCTGACCAGCCGCTCCGGCGCGGAAGCCTCCGATCAACTCAAATATTTCGCCGAACGACTTCCGGCGACGTTCATCTACGCCGGGGTCGAAGTCGAAGCACAAGGATTGTTCGCCGGTCCCCGCGGCCGTCAGATCGCTGGGCGGTTCACCGTCGTCCCGGCCACGTCGTTCGCCTACGGCACCGCCGAGCAACGCACGCAATGGCAAGCCCTGGTCGCGGCGGTCGAGTCGACGCTGCGGTTGCGCGACCACATCCCGGGAACGCTGGCCTCGATGGCCGAGCAGCTCTACCGCCGCAGCGGTGGCATGATCGGCAGCCTTTCCCAAATCATCCGCGGCGCAGCGATCCTCGCGATCGAGGACGGCACCGAGAAGATCACCAGCAACCTGCTCGACCTGGTCCCGGTCGACTACGCCGCACAACGCAGCAACCTACCGATCGCGGCATCGACATCGAGGACGTCTGCGGCAGCGCCCCGGTGAGGCGCGCGCTTCCGCGGCGCCTGCCGCGCACCGCCGCCCCCGCCCATCATGAGATCGTCGCCTCCTACCTGGCGCGCTTGGCTGCGCTGAACCACCTCGACGGCGACGAACTCTGGAAAAGCGTGAGCGTTCCCGGCCCGACAGCGGCCCGGCGGATCGTGACCGCCGAACGAATGTCGGCACTGACCGGCCGACCAGCCGAGCATCTGGCGGGAGCATTGCCCGAGCTTCGGGCCACCGCGGAGCACTGGCCGCTGTTTCGGCATCGTCCGCAACCGGGCTGCCCACGCTGCGACGCACGCCACCCGGGCGGACCGGTCTGGCGGATCCTGCCGCATCATCGCTACGTCTGCACCCGGCACCACTATTGGATCGGCCCACCCGACAACGACAGTCACGGTCCCTCGCTGCGGGGAAACCGGGAGGTGATCGCGGCCCAGCGCAAACACCTGCGCCTCGTCCAACACTTCGGCCCGGGCGCGACCTACGACGCCGTGCTGACCGCCTTCATGATCTGCGCCCATCGATGGGAAATATTCCGCCCCACCAGCGGACTACACCGGCAACAACAGATCTGGAGAGAACGCAGCTTCCAGTTCATGCCCGCGGGCGCTGAACTGTCGAGTTTCACCGCGTCGAAACTATTCGCCTGCCTCTATCCCGAAGCGGTCGATCTCGCCCCGCTGATCGCCGCGCCCCGCTGGCGACAATTCGCCGCAAGCGGCGGGGACCAACTCACGCGGTTCGTTGCCGAGGTTCGTCGGAGACTGCGTGACCACGACTACCAGCCACAGGCAGAACAAGACGCCATTGCGCACTGGATCGCGACCGACTGCTGGCGACCACCGACCACGCCGCCGAACACCTTCGCCACCGCACGAGGAAACCGCAAACCCAGCCAGGTCGGACGAATGAAACTACCCAGCGCAGAACGGACCATCCGATCCGCGGCATGGTTCGCGCTGAAAGACCGCCGCGGGATGGGTGACGCCGTCCTGCACCACGTCACACTTCGCCCCGTGATCATCCGAGAATGGTCACCCGACATGCAGGAGTTCCGCGGCGCGATTTGGAACAGCCAACGAACTGACAAGCGGTTCAGGCAGCCACAATCCGCCAACTAGACCTGGACACCACCATCAAACATCGTCCAGACCAAGATGGCGAACCGCAGCTCACGAGCAACTCGCACACCAACAAAACTCGGAACGGACA